>NZ_NISX01000009.1 GCF_002591895.1 Lacimicrobium alkaliphilum | reverse complement strand
TAACCCATCACTCGTCATCCTGATGAAAATCAGGACCTCTTAACAGCGGCCGTGTTGTTGATTATCCCCCTCTGCAAGACCCATAAAGGTACCGGGGCAAGCCCAGCACCTTTGAGCGCTGGATATTAACGGATGGTACTTTGCAAAATTTAAAGGTGCTGGACATGCCCGGCATGACGCATTCTCACCTCCCGTTCAGGCGGGCGCGGCTGCGCCGCTACAGAATCCGCCTTCCCCCCCCCATGTGACTAAAACGCCGGGAGCGTTTTAGCACATCGGAGGAACGACGATGGCCCAAAGGGCGAAGGGCAGGAGGCCCGGAGTAAAGTAGGCAGGTTTTTGCTCCTGCAAAACCGCCACTTCCGCCATCCATGGCGGTCGCATACCGCCAGGCTCCTGATGGAGAAACTAAAAAAACCAGCAAGGTAGCCTGCAAAGAGCGAAGCGGATTGCCGGAATAAGCGCGCAGAAACCTAACAGGAAGGGCAAAATTTCGCACCACTTTACTATAACTGCAACGCCAGTCGCTCTACCAGAGCGACAAGACGCTGCCAATCTTGCTGATTCATGTCACACCGAATTGTTTTCCTGACGATCTGTAACAGTCCTCACTATTTGTGTCACTAATACAGCAGCCTGATTTTTCAGGTGGAACCCTACAATGTTTATATACTGAAAGGCATCAAATCAGTTAAGCGTTGACTTATCCTCCTCGACTTCAAGAGAGTAAGGTAACGTCTGTACTGTGAAACACGCATCAGGTCTGTTCTTACTGCGCAGTATCTCGTCAGCCTGAGTCTCCGTCGAGAGTACAGCAAGAATCCAGGTTTCTTTTCCAAGAGCAACACAACTGAGTACTGTGCCGCCGCGTCGCCAGTTTTCTCCTACTTGCTTTTCCAGCAAATCACCCGGGTTCATTTCGCAGTGCTCTTGTGCTTTAAGAATGAAGGCTGCCCGTTTGTTTTTACCCAAAAATTTAGTACGGGCAACCACCTCCTGACCCATGTAGCAGCCTTTGGTAAAACTGATAGCGTCCAAAGCCTGCATATTCATCATTTGTGGAACAAACTCGCCGCTTGTATCGGCATTCAGGCTGGGAATGCCTGCCTGAATATCCATTAAGTTCCATAAAGAAGTTGGGAATAATGGGCAAGCGTCCTCTATAAGCGTTTCGGCCGACTTCGATTGCAGCATTAGCATATAGCGAATGTGCGGACTGTCTAATCTGATGACTATTTCCTGATGGCTGCTAATCATAGCCAGGTTTTTGTCCGGCAGCTGACCAAAGTGTCTCCCTATCCATTTTTCAACTGACTCGCCACTACCACCAAATAACACATAATCGTCTGCAGAATTGATGTCTACCTGCGAAAATACAGCATACTTTTTTAGTTGTTCCAGTGATTTCTCGAGTGCCCCCTGATGACCAATCAAAACGGTACTTTTATCATCTGAGGCAATGGTGTAAATATCCCAGGTTTTACCTTTGAATTCACAGTGACATGCCAGCAGAGCCTGTCTATTGGACATCTTGTTAACATCGTGGGTTAGTTGCCCCTGCAGGTACTTTGTAGTGTCCTGGCCTGTCAATCTCAGAGCCGCTCTGTCTTCGAGTCTGACCAGATATTCATTAGGTAAATCTCTGGTGCTGTTGGGTAAATTATTATCAGTCATCAATATCTATAATCTGTTGATTCTGATTTAAGATATGGGGATAGCTGGTATATTTGCAAGTGCGCTTTGAACGGAGCGTTTTGAATGGAGCAATTGGTTAGCTGAATTGGTATAGTTGTAGCTTCGATATCTATCTGGAGAAAAGATGTTCAGCACCAAAAGGATTAACCGTATGAAGTGGGCCTGTCGTCGGGGTATGCTTGAATTGGATGTACTGTTACTGCCTTTTCTGGAGCAGGCTTTTGACGGGCTCAGTGATCACAAAAAAGAAACGTTTGAACGACTACTTACCTGTGATGATCCGGATCTTTTTGCCTGGTTTATGGGGCATAAGCAATGTCAGGATCCCGAACTGGCGGCTATGGTGGACATTATAATAAGCCGTGTCAAAGTATAGAATAGAGATTCAGTCATCGGTTTATCGTCAGCGTCTGGTCTTCGCTGTTCATTGCCTGGTTCTGCTGAGTATCTGGTTAGTTCAGCCTGATAGCTTCAGCTATCAGTATTATGTTCAGTTGCTGTTATCATTTCTATGCGGCCTGTCGGTGTTATGGTGGTTGATGAGACGGCTACCCAAATGGGTATTTTTAGTCTCCGAAAACGGTGACTGGCAATGGGCTGAAGATGGGGTACAAGAAAAGATGCTGGCCAGACAATCCAGAGTAACTGCCTGGGTATTATTTATTTGTCTGCAGGATAAGCTGTCGCACAGGCCCGCAGAACGACTGTTAGTTTTCAGGGATCAATTATCAGAACTGAACTACCGCAGATTGTCCCGGATTATCCTTCGTCGTCAGGCTGATACTGGTTAAGTCGACGCTGAATCTGAACGGCGTCACACAAAGGAGTAAAAGCTATGAATATCAGGGAATTTACACCGGCATCGATGCCAGCTGTTCCCCCTATGTTACTTAGAGCAGCGGTCAAATCTTCTTATGCTGGCAAAATACCCTCCTTACCTGAATTAACGCTAAGATGTGAAGGCCTTAGCGCCGGCTCCGAAAAAATGGATGAGTATCACCATCTGATCGGATGGCCTTATCAGGATCGGGTACATCCGGCCTGGTTGCATTGTCTGGCATTGCCGTTACACCTTGCTTTATTGCTGGACAAGGGGTTTCCCTTCAAGGTGATGGGGCTGGTACATATGGAAAACCGTATCCGGCAATACCGGGCCATCAGACGAGAAGAAAAGCTGGATGTCAGCTGTTTCTTTGATGGCCTCAGACGTCATCGCCTGGGTTGGCAGGTGACGCTGGTGACTGAGGTACGTATTGATGCATCTTTGGTCTGGGAAAGTAAGAGTATCAGTCTGGTTAAGAGCGGTGACTTACCCAAACGCCAGGTTGTTGTAACTTCAGCTAATTTACCTCCCGGGGAGATTTGGACACTTGATGCGAGTCTTGGTCGTCAATACGCCAGAGTGTCAGGGGACTACAATCCCATTCATCTGTATCCGTGGTCGGCGCGTTTCTTTGGGTTTAAAGCGCAGATTATTCATGGCATGTGGACAAAAGGCCGCTGTATTTCTGCTATTGAACAGAAGCTGGGTGACTGTTTTGATGTCAGAGTGAGTTTTCGCAAACCGATATTTTTGCCCTGCGAAGTTAGTTTTAACTGCCAGGAGGGGGATCATAGTGGCAGCTTTACCCTTGGCTCAGCCGATGGCTGTAAATTACATTTGAGTGGAAAATACGAACTGCTATAGTTCTGATGTTTATTCGGGAGTCAACACTGAAGGTGCAGGATTACTCCTTTTCTCCGGATAGTCCAGGTTGTAGTGAAGCCCCCGGCTTTCTTTACGTTGCATGGCGCAACGTACAATGAGTTCAGCTACAGTCACCAGATTTCGCAACTCCAGCAAATTGTTGCTGACCCGGAAATTTGAGTAATATTCGTTGATTTCCCGTTTCAGAAGTTCAATTCTGTGTGAGGCACGCTCCAGACGTTTATTCGTGCGCACGATCCCTACGTAGTCCCACATGAAAAGCCTGAGTTCGTGCCAGTTATGTTGGATAACCACTTCTTCATCTGAATCACTGACCTGGCTCTCGTCCCAGGGAGCTATAGGTTCATTAATTGAAGGCTGATGCAGATTGGCCTGTATATGATCTGCAGCAGCACGAGCGAACACAACACACTCTAGTAACGAATTGCTCGCCATGCGGTTGGCACCATGCAGCCCGGTATAAGCCACTTCCCCAATCGCATAGAGATTGCGCAAGTCTGTACGGGCATTAAAATCGGTGACAATACCGCCACAACTGTAATGGGCGGCGGGTACCACCGGGATTGGCTCTTTGGTGATATCGATGCCCAGACTCATACATTTTTTATGGATAGTAGGAAAGTGGCTAAGGATAAATTCAGCCGGTTTGTGGCGAATATCCAGATACATGCAGTCTGCACCAAGGCGTTTCATTTCAAAATCAATGGCCCGCGCTACAATATCTCTTGGCGCCAGCTCCCCGCGCTCATCAAAATCCTCCATAAACCGGCTGCCGTCTTTGCGGATCAGATAAGCCCCTTCACCACGCAGCGCTTCAGTAACCAGAAAGTTGCTTGCCTGAGGATGATATAAACATGTGGGATGGAATTGATTAAACTCCATATTGGCGACCCGGCAACCTACCCTCCATGCCATGGCAATACCGTCACCACTGGAAACATCTGGATTCGAGGTGTATTGGTATACCTTACTGGCACCACCGGTGGCCAGGGTAATGAATCGACTGCGAATATGCTCTACGCGCTCTGCCTGGCGGTTCCATACATAGGCACCGAGCAGATGTTCAGGCTGTTTGCGGCTGCGTATCAGATCTACCGCATTATAACGTTCAAAAAGGCGGATGTTCGGGTGATGTCTTACAGCTTCAACAAGTGTGGTTTGTACCGCCTTTCCGGTAGCGTCGGCGGCATGCAGTATCCGTCTGTGGCTATGGCCACCCTCGCGGGTTAAATGATACCGGGAGTCACCGCTGGCATCGGTTTCCTGATCAAATGGCACACCAAACTGGATCAGCCATTCCAGAGCATTCCTGGCATTGGAAGCTGTGAACTCCACTGTGGCATGATCGCAAAGCCCTGCACCTGCTTCCATGGTGTCCTTTACATGAGAATCAATCGAATCATTCTCATCAAACACGGCGGCAATACCACCTTGCGCATAGAGCGTGGACCCCTCGCTAACCGCACTTTTACTCAGCACAATAATATTACACTGTGAGGCCAGCTTAAGGGCCAGACTCAAACCGGCAGCACCGCTGCCTATAATCAATAGGTCACAATCGTGTTCAATGACGTGGGTCATGGGGTATACTTATTGGCTTTTAACTATTTGCGGCATGATACTATTGAAAAGCGCAAAAAGATTCACCATTTGTCTCTCAAATCATTAATTCGCCTTGATTCAATAGCCAGGGACACCAGTAAAAGTGCCATTGTTGAAATTAATTCGAACTTTTTTATTAAACAGCAGTCTATCTCTGTGCTTGCGTTGAGTCATAGTGCATCAGATAGTAGTAAATAGGGGATGTGGCTCGGATGAGCGAGCAATACACAGATCAACAATTAGTTGAAAGGGTACAGCAGGGTGACAAGAATGCCTTTAATCTGTTGGTAGTGAAATATCAACATAAGGTGGCACACCTGGTATCAAGGTATGTAAAGAATTCCGGGGATGTGGCTGATGTAGCTCAGGAAACCTTTATAAAAGCCTATCGGGCCCTGCCAAATTTCAGGGGCGACAGTGCATTTTATACCTGGCTGTATCGTATCGCGGTGAACAGCGCCAAAAACTATTTGGTGGCACAAGGGCGAAAACCGCCTGCCAATGATGTTGACGCTGATGAAGCAGATTTTTACGATGGCAGTGACGCTTTGAAGGAGAATAATTCTCCGGAACGTTCACTGATGTCCGCACAAATGGAGAAGCTGTTATTTGACACAGTAGATAAGTTACCTGAAGATTTGCGTATGGCAATTACCCTACGAGAATTAGAAGGCCTGAGTTATGAAGAGATAGCGACAGTGATGGAATGCCCTGTGGGTACAGTCAGGTCGCGGATTTTCAGAGCCAGAGAAGCTATTGATAAAGTCGTACAGCCTCTATTGCAACATTAGTCAGATTGAGACAGTAAAAACGGTGACGCGTTAACAGGAACCTGAGTTTATGACGGATAAGAAATTTGAAGATCTTTCAGCCTGGATGGATGGTGAGTCCTCTACCGGCATGATCGGAGAAACCTGCAATGACAAGGAATTGTCAGCTAAGTGGCGTAATTACCACCTGATTCGTGATGGAATGCGCAAGGAACTTCCTGCACAACTGAACTTCGATATCAGTGCAAGTGTTGCCCGGGCCATTGAAAATGAGCCGGCTATTCTGGCACCGAAAAAAGGCCTGCGGGATATACCTGTTATCGGTAGTGTCGTGCCGTTGATACGCCATAGCGGTCAGTTTGCTATTGCAGCATCCGTTGCCGCCGCTATGATTATCGGGGTACAACAGCTTAACCAACCAAAACCTGATCAACCTTTCAGCTCTGCGCCGGCATTACAATTGCCAGGTATGCAGGCGGGTGGGTTATCACCTGTAAGCCTTGAGCAGACACGTTCTCTGCCTCGTACAGATGGCATTGAACAGAAACGTCGTATTAGTGCGTACCTTAATGATCATCAGCGCCAGATGCGCTTGAAAGCTCAGAAGGTCGAGCGCACAGGTGAGAACAAAACTGATGAGGAAGCCAATCAAAAATAGCATGAGTTGTTTACGTGCACTGATGATACTGCTGCTTGTTGTAGGACAACCTGTATCCGCACAGCAGCAGGATGGTGCAGAGCGTGTTGCTAAAGCCTGGCTGGAGAAAATGGCCTGGTCACTTCGTAATCTCAATTACCAGATATCCTTTGTCTTACTCTATCCCAATGGAGATTTTGAGCCTTACACCTGGCGCCATGCGTTGGTAGCTGATCAGGAGATGGAGCATTTAAGTATGCTTAATGGCCCTGGTCGTGAAGTCGTTCGGGTGGCTGATAAAGTCAGTTACTTCGAACCTAATGTTCCCCCCTATTCCCTGCAATCCGAAGTCATCAATGGCCCCATCCCTGCTGAGCTATTCCGACAGCCAGCAAATCTGGCAAAGGGTTATGACTTTGTGATGGTGGGCACCAGCCGGGTCTCCGGCAGATTGGCACAACAGCTCAGAATAGTCAGCAAGGACAAAAGTCGTTATAGCTATAATCTTTGGCTTGATAAGCAGACGGCTTTGATTTTGAGGTTGGATATGCTGAATATGCAGGGAGAGCCACTGGAGCAGGTTCAGGTGACGTCTATGAATGTTACCGCACAGCCCGATGAGTATTTCTCTCGTATTGAAGCTGAGAAAATGCCTCAGCGTATCGCCCCTGCTGATCGACCCAGCCAGAATGCGGATTGGCAGTTTGGCTGGTTACCAGCAGGAATGATGGAGGTACGCCGCAGTACTCATCGTTTACCTCTTACAGGACAGTGGGTTGATTATATGATGCTTAGTGACGGCATGGTGGATGTGTCAGTGTATTTGCAAAAGTTGGACTCTGATCTGGCTGAAAATGGCTGGCTGCAACAGGGAGCCAATACCCTGCTGTCACTACAAAACGGACAAATGGAAATTACCGTAGTGGGTAAAGTTCCACCGCAAACCGCCAGCTCTATTGCCAAGTCGATCAGTTTGTCAGGGAGAACGTCCCGTGATTGAAGAACTGGGCACTATTAAAGCGGTGGATAAGGATCATATCTGGGTCGAAACCATGATTAAAACTACCTGCGGTGGTTGTGTCGCCAATGATCATTGTGGCACAGGCACTGTTGCGCGGGCTTTATCACCTAAGACACAGACCCTTATTTTCAGGTGGAGTAAGCATGCTGAAGTAGGTCAACAGGTTAAGTTGGGGATTCCAGAAGAAGCACTGCTCGGTGCATCGGCGTTAATGTATATGGTACCGCTTATCGCATTAGTTCTCAGTGCTTTACTGGGGCAGTATGCGTTGCCGTATATTGAACTGCAGAGCGAGCTTTGGGTGGTATTGTTTTCTTTTTCAACCACTGCCCTGGCTTTTTGGAAAGTGCGCCGTATGTTGCAGCGGGATGACAAGCAGATTTATCAGCCCAGATTGTTGCGAATTTTACCGGCAGCGAAAGATCGCATTTCTTCTGTGGACCTGGGTTAGGGTAGGGGAGTATCAAGCCAACCCGCGGGGAT
This sequence comes from Lacimicrobium alkaliphilum, assembly GCF_002591895.1. Classification (GTDB taxonomy): domain Bacteria; phylum Pseudomonadota; class Gammaproteobacteria; order Enterobacterales; family Alteromonadaceae; genus Lacimicrobium; species Lacimicrobium alkaliphilum. The sequence continues at coordinate 181,548 of NZ_NISX01000009.1, read as the reverse complement.
TGGCTTGGTAAAATTTTTTTATTTTCTGCAGGCTCTCAGACCCAGTAAACCAGCAGCAAACAATAGCAGGCTTAGTGGTTCAGGCACTTCGGTCGGATCAGATGGATTGCTTGCGCTGTCAACACCGTCTAACCACACGCTCCAATAGCTACCCATACCAGTGCTATTGGCCGGTTGAGTCCATTCTGATAGGGCGATAGGTGATTCACCGTCGAAATCGAAACCGTTACTGAGGTTGTTGCCAGAGGCAAAGTTATTGTAAGTCGCAACACTAAAGATATATTCGCCAGCGGCCAGGAAGTCTAGTGTGAAACCCGAGTCAAACGTAGTCTGTGTTTCAGGGTTAATGCTGTCATTATCGTCATCTTCGTTGATCAACGTGCCATCAGCCTGCCACAGTGCAGTAATAGGATCAAAGTTGATACCGTCCATAAAAGAGTCGGTCCATAAACGGACATCGGTTGCATCATTTTCAATCGTAAAATACGTTAATATCACATCATTGTGGTATTCAATATTGCCTTCAAAATGCAACAGTGCACTATTTGCATTAAATGTAACCAACATTGCCGCAGCAAGTGAGATATTTTTAACAAACTTCTTCATAAACATCCTCGTTAATTAATTCTATCCAAGGAACTACATAATAACAGTTCCTTTTTAAGGCTAAGCAAATTCAATGCCTTATTTGCATCCAACTGATTATTAATGATTATTTATTCTAATTTACTTGTTTTCACGACTTTGTGTAAATTATTTCGACATGTTGGTGTTTGAATGGCATAACTCAGCGATAAAGGGCTGTATTTGGACAATAAATGTACACTTCCGGCCGGAATTTCAGAGGGATAATGTCTGCATAAGTGTAGTGGAGAAACACAAGCTGGCATCCTTGTTCAGCGCTCCTGTTGCAGGTATAACGCGCACAAAAAATTTGGCTTTAAAGCCTGCCACCAGCCAATTGTACTGATAGTAATGAGTACAGATCGCAAAGCGGAGCAGAACAGGGTAAAATCGCGGCCTTAATTTTAAACTACGCATTCAGCATACGAAGTAGCAGGTACATGTCAGAAAACACTAAGCAGCTTAAGCATATTCGCAACTTCTCCATTATTGCTCATATCGACCACGGCAAATCTACGCTGTCGGATCGTTTAATTCATACCTGCGGTGGTCTCTCAGACCGAGAAATGGCCGAACAGGTACTGGACTCAATGGATCTTGAGCGGGAGCGTGGCATCACAATCAAAGCGCAGAGTGTGACACTCAATTATACCGCTAAAGATGGCGAAACCTATCAGCTTAACTTTATTGACACCCCCGGCCACGTGGATTTTTCCTATGAGGTATCCCGTTCACTGGCTGCCTGCGAAGGGGCTCTGTTAGTGGTAGATGCAGGTCAGGGCGTTGAGGCGCAGACTCTGGCCAATTGTTATACCGCTATTGAGATGGATCTGGAAGTTGTGCCGATTCTGAACAAGATTGATTTGCCCCAGGCAGAGCCTGACAGGGTGGCTGCAGAAATAGAAGATATTGTTGGCATAGATGCCCTGCAGGCGGTGCGCTGTTCTGCTAAGACCGGCATGGGAATTGAAGAGGTTCTGGAAGTGATCGTGCGTCAGATTCCGCCACCAATAGGAGACGCTGAGTTGCCATTGCAGGCCCTGATTGTTGACTCCTGGTTTGATAATTATCAGGGCGTGGTGTCACTGGTGCGTGTGATCAACGGTCAGCTCAAAGCCGGTGACAAAATCAAGATTATGTCGAATGGCCAGGTACACCAGGTGGATAAGATTGGTATTTTCACTCCCAAAGCAACCGATACCGGCGTATTACGCACCGGTGAAGTGGGCTTTGTGATTGCCGGTATCAAAGAGATTCAGGGGGCCCCCGTAGGTGATACCCTGACGTTAGCGAAACAACCAGCGGAAAAAGCGTTACCCGGATTCAAGAAAGTAAAACCTCAGGTTTATGCGGGCATGTTTCCTATTAGTTCTGATGATTATGAAGATTTTCGTGACGCGCTTTCCAAGCTGGCATTGAACGACGCCTCGTTATTTTTTGAGCCGGAAAGCTCCTCTGCTCTGGGGTTTGGCTTTCGCATCGGCTTTCTTGGTATGCTGCATATGGAGATCGTTCAGGAACGACTGGAGCGTGAATACAACCTGGATTTGATCACCACGGCGCCAACGGTGGTGTATGAAGTGGTAACAACAAAAGGTGAGACTCTGAGTGTAGACAACCCTTCGAAGTTACCTGCAGTCAATGATATTGAAGAGATTCATGAGCCTGTTGTGGAGGCCAATATCCTGGTGCCCAAAGATTATCTGGGTAACGTCATCACCTTGTGTGTTGAGAAGCGCGGCGTGCAGACCCATATGACTTATCACGGCAATCAGGTCGCGGTAACCTATGAATTGCCTATGGCTGAAGTGGTGATGGATTTTTTCGATCGTCTTAAATCCACAAGCCGTGGTTTTGCATCGCTTGACTATAACTTTAAGAAATTCCAGGTCGCCGATATGGTCAGAGTGGATATTCTGGTTAACGGTGAACGGGTTGATGCGCTGGCATTGATTACCCATAGGGAACATTCCCAACGCCGTGGTCGGGAAATGGTAGATAAGTTGCGGGAACTGATCCCCAGGCAGATGTTTGATATTGCCATACAAGCGGCCATAGGCAATCACGTTATTGCCAGAAGCACGGTAAAACAGTTGCGTAAGAATGTTATCGCCAAATGTTATGGTGGTGACGTCAGCCGTAAGAAAAAGCTGCTGCAGAAGCAAAAAGAAGGTAAAAAACGCATGAAACAGATAGGCAATGTGGAACTGCCACAGGATGCCTTCCTGGCTGTGCTAAAGGTAGGAAAGTAAATGGCTAATTATTTCTCTATATTTCTTGTGATTATTACTGTGGCGTCGGGCCTGATTTGGCTGGCGGATTCATTATTATGGGCACCAAAGCGTAAAGAAAAACTTAGTCTGGCCGAACAATCTGCTGGCGGGCAACTGGATGAAGCCACCATTAACAAGGTGGCCCCTGTTCCCTATCTGGTGGATACGGCTCAGCAGATTTTTCCTGTTATCGCTTTCGTCCTGGTATTGCGTTCCTTTTTGTATGAGCCATTTCAGATTCCATCCGGTTCAATGATGCCGACCCTGTTGGTAGGGGACTTTATCCTGGTGAATAAATATTCCTATGGTCTGAAGGATCCTGTGGTACGTAGCAAGTTTATTGAAATGGGCAGCCCAGAACGTGGGGATATTGCGGTATTCAAATACCCGGAAGATCCCAATGTAGACTTCATTAAAAGAGTGGTGGGGTTGCCGGGCGATACGGTGGTTTACCGTAATAAACAGGTTTATATACGCCCTGCGTGTGAGCAAGCTGAGCGAGCCAGTTGCCCGGAGCTGGAGCCAGTGGAACTGTCATTTGAGAAGCGTGGTGAATTTTATCAGAGCATGATCCCATTGGAGCGTTTTACTGAACAGTTGGGTGAGCAGCGTCATGACGTTCTGCGTAATCCTGCCGTTCTGCCACAAGTACAGGACTATTATTCACAGCCCGGAACTCAGGCTGATGAGTTTTTGGTGCCCGCTGGCCATTACTTTGTATTGGGTGATAACAGAGATAACAGTCGTGATAGTCGTTATTGGGGGTTTGTCCCCGATGAAAATCTGGTCGGGAAGGCCGTCGCCATCTGGATAAGTTTTGAGTTCGATCGGCCGCCAAGCAGTTGGGTTCCTGGCTGGATCCCAACCGGAATAAGGTTTGACCGTATAGGTGGTATTGATTAAATGGAGCAGGACTACAGATCACTGAGCCAGATATTGGGTTACCAGTTCGAGAATATTAGCGCGCTGGAGCTGGCTCTTACCCATCGCAGCGCCAGTAAGCAGCATAATGAACGACTGGAATTTCTTGGTGACTCGGTCTTGGGTATGGTGATTGCCAAAGAATTGTATCAGCGATTTCCTACGCAACCGGAAGGTAAGCTCACTCGTATGCGTTCTACCCTGGTGAAGGGGGAAACGTTGGCTGAACTGGGTCGGGAATTTAATCTGGGTGAGCTTTTGAAGCTCGGTCCCGGTGAGCTCAAAAGTGGTGGTTTTCGCCGCGACAGCATTCTTGCTGATGCGGTTGAGGCTATTATCGGCGCAATCTTTCTGGAAGCCGGGCTGGATACGGTAAGTAGCCTGATTCTTAACTGGTATGCGCCGAGGTTGGCAAAGCTCGATCCAAACGAACATCCCAAAGATCATAAAACCCGTCTTCAGGAGTACTTGCAGGGGCGCAAACTGCCATTACCTGACTATGAAGTGGTGGAAGTAACGGGTAAGTCCCATGAACAGACTTTTGTGGTTGAGTGCCGGGTCGCAGCACTGGAACAGGTGATCTCGGCTCAGGGGAACAGTCGTCGCCGTGCTGAGCAGCAGGCGGCCCGCAAAGTAATGGAGAAACTCAGCCATGACAGCTGAACAACAGAATTACTGCGGTATGGTGGCTATAGTGGGTCGGCCGAACGTGGGCAAATCAACTCTGCTGAATAAATTACTTGGCCAGAAGGTGAGTATCACTTCCCGTAAGCCTCAGACCACCCGCCATCGAATTCTTGGAATTGATACCGAGGGCAACCGGCAGACTGTTTACGTGGATACGCCGGGACTGCACCGTGAGGAAAAGCGGGCCATAAACCGCTTTATGAACCGGGCCGCATCAAGTTCACTATCTGATGTGGGACTCGTGTTGTTTATTGTTGAAGGCACTCGCTGGACCGATGATGATGATATGGTGCTCAACAAGATAAAAGAAAGCGGGCTTGAATGTTGGTTGCTGGTCAATAAGACTGACAAGATTACAGACCGGGATACCTTGCTGCCACAAATGCAATGGCTGGCCGAAAAGCATGATTTTGCTCAGGTAATCCCGCTTTCAGCCAAACAGGGCCATAATGTGGACAGAATCCGCGATATGGTGCACAAAAGTTTGCCTGCCAGTGATCATTTTTTCCCTGATGACTATATTACTGATCGTTCATCGCGCTTTATGGCGGCGGAAATTATTCGCGAAAAGCTGATGCGCTTTACAGGCGATGAACTGCCATACTCCGTTACCGTCGAAATTGAGCAATTCAAGCTGTCGGAGAAAGGGGTGTATCAGATCAATGGCCTGATCCTGGTTGAGCGGGATTCGCAAAAGGCGATGGTGATAGGAAAGGGCGGGCAGCGCCTGAAAACCATTGGTCAGGAAGCCCGTCAGGATATGGAAAGGTTATTCGACAACAAGGTTTTTCTGGAACTCTGGGTAAAAGTAAAGTCTGGCTGGGCCGATGATGAACGGGCACTGCGAAGTCTGGGCTACGGTGACAATCAGTAGCTGTCGGAACGTTTAAATGACGGATTGGCGTTTACGTTTGTCGGAAGAAATTCCGAGCTACAGTTAAACCTTGTAGGGTCGAATTTATTCGAACTGCAAAGGTGGGCCTGACGCCATTAGCCCAATGAATTGGGCTCTACAGGAGCTCGAGCTGGCGGGTATTGCTCGTTCCAACAGCGAGCGAATATGACGAAGCGTTTGTAATTTGTTCCGATAAATAAAGGGGTCGTCAATGATAGAGAATCTTGCGGCATTACGGCGTGAATATACTCAGGGCGGTCTGCACAGAGAAGATCTGCATGCAGACCCTATCGTACAATTTGAAGTCTGGTTGCAGGATGTGATCAACGCCGGTATTCCTGATCCTACAGCAATGACGGTCGCTACAGTGGATGCACAAGGGCAGCCTTCCCAACGTATTGTGCTGCTCAAAGATGTGTCTGAAAAAGGCTTTGTCTTTTACACTAACCTTGAAAGCCGTAAGGCAAAAGAACTGGCCGGGAATAATAAAATCTCACTGCATTTTCCCTGGCATCTGCTTGAGCGCCAGGTGAAAATCTGCGGTCAGGCGCAGCCTCTGTCGAAAACCGACGTGGCGCGCTATTTTCTCTCACGCCCCCGTGAAAGCCAGCTGGCGGCCTGGGCTTCGGCGCAAAGCCGGCCAATCTCCACTCGTCAGATGCTGATAACTAAATTTAACGAAGTGAAACAGAAATTCGCCGAGGGCGATGTCACTTTACCGTCATTCTGGGGTGGCTTCAGGGTTGTTCCGCACCAGATAGAGTTCTGGCAGGGTGGAGAGCATCGGTTGCACGACAGATTTTGCTACAGTTTACAGCAACAGGGGCATTGGCAAATTGAACGCCTGATGCCCTGAACCGGGGAGCTCAGCTTGATTGACAGTCATTGCCATCTGGATTTTGCCGCGTTTGATGATGATCGCCAACAGGTTATTGAGCAGGCCCGGAACAAAGGTGTCGGGCGGATTGTGATTCCCGGGGTGGCCTCCGCTACCTGGCAAAACCTGACAGCCCTGTGTGCGCAGGAATCTGAACTGGACTTTGCGCTGGGATTACACCCCTGGTTCCTTGAACAATACCAGCCTGCTGACTTAAGTCTTCTCGAAAAGCTGATTAATACCCATAAAAAAGACGTCAAAGCGGTTGGCGAGATCGGGCTGGATTATGGGGGTACCGTCGGTATCAGCCAGCAACAACAGGAAGAGATTTTCTGTGCTCAGCTTAACTTGGCCCGGCAGTATCAGTTACCGGTGATCGTTCACCACCGCAAATCCCATCATCGTATTCTCCATTGCCTGAAGACCACCGGTTTTGACCAGGGTGGCGTGATCCATGCGTTCTCAGGCAGCATCGAACAGGCTCAGGCTTATCTCAACTGGGGCTTTAAGTTGGGAATAGGCGGTACGATTACCTATCCCCGAGCCCGCAAAACCCGTGATGCGGTGGCGGCTCTGCCCATTGAAGCGATTTTATTGGAAACGGATGCTCCCGATATGCCGATCAATGGGCGTCAGGGGCAACGCAACAGCCCGGAATATCTTGATGAAGTACTCCTGGCACTGGCGGAAATACGTGAAGAGCCGCTGGATGAGCTGGAGCAACGAACAGATGAAAATGCGCGACGGTTATTCGGGTTGTCGTAAAAGCGGGTAACGCAGTTTGTAAAAGCCTCGGGTCAGTAACACCCCAATGGCAAACGCCAGTAACATCAATACCTGGCTTTGTTGCGCGTAGTATTGCGTCAATCCTGACTGATGTTCTAGTACCCGTGAACGGTCCAGTATCAGTTTTATATAGCCCTGGAGGCTCCCCTGGTGCAGTATTTCCTGAACATAAACCAGACTGTCAGCATTTTCCTGGCTGGCGAAAAGTTTGGTCACAGCAATACGCTCCCCGGCCTGGTTTAATTCTCTGCCCCTCGCATCATGAATGCTGGCGGCACGAACATGAGGATCTTGCGCTAATTGAATGAGTATTTGCTGCCCGGAAACTGCGTCTGTTTGTTGCGAAGACATGGTTAACCCCGCCAGCCCTGCTCCTTGTGCGGTCAGGCTGCGCCCCAACTGGTTGACCTGAGCCTGAAGGTCTTCAGTGTCCTGTCCGGCGCTGAAAAACCAGATATTGACGGCGATAATCAGCGCTGCGACAGCTAACCCGAGGTTGGCCAGCCTTTTATAGATGGAATAGGTGCTGGGACTGACCTGTTCCGCTTGGTCAAAGGAAATGGATACTTTCATAATGAGATTACTATACCACAGGCACTGAGCAGGTCTTTATGGAATTCTACCGACAACACAGGTGGTGTGTTGTGTGGATATATATGATTCCAATTATCACTTGGGGCTAAGGGGCCGATTGGGTAGAATCTGCAATCCACCCGAACCCTTGGTAATCATTTTGACCGAACTGCAATTACAATCCAGCCAACGGCATTCCAGTCAGTTTTTACGTCAGCTGTTTGAAATTCCGGATCTGAAGCTCTCCCAACTGCAGCCTGAAAAAGTCTGCACTAACCTCAGTGCGGAACAGCTAGGAGGCATGGCCTGCTCCATGGGAGGTGAGAAACCCCCTGAGGTGTCACAGAACTGGCAATCGGCCAGGTTAGTTATACGCGCTCAGGCGCTGACTCTGGATAAGATACTGAACGTTCAGCAGGCGTTGCAGGATAGGGTGCAGGTAAAGGAAATCCATGCCGTCGTAAAAGCAGGTTGCGAGCAGGAATATGCGGTTGTAATGAACGTTGCGATGGCTCCAGAGGGCCTGCAGGAGGACCGTTTACACAAACTGGCACTGGCTTATCAACTGGAGCTTAATCTGCTCACGTGCCCCCCTCGTTTGAACAAACCCGGATTGCTGCTGATGGATATGGACAGCACCATGATTGCGATGGAATGCATTGATGAAATTGCTAAATTGGCTGGGGTCGGTGAGCAAGTGTCAGAGGTTACAGAGCAGGCTATGCAGGGAAAGCTGGATTTTGCCGAGAGTCTGAGAAACCGTGTGGCTTGTCTTGAACAAGCCAGTGAGGAAACCCTTTGGCAGATCAGAGAAGCGATGCCATTAATGCCAGGCCTGGAGAAACTGGTCAGTGTGCTGAAACGTCATGGCTGGAAAGTCGCACTGGTTTCCGGAGGGTTTACCTTTTTTGCTGACTATCTGAAATTGCGTCTGGGACTGGACTTTGCTCGTGCCAATGAACTGGAGATTATCGACGGTCGATTGACAGGCCGCGTACAGGGCGAGATCGTCGATGCAACAGTGAAAGCGCAGACACTGGAGGAATTGGCGCAGCGTTTCGGTATTGATAAGCAACAGACGGTCGCCATGGGTGATGGAGCCAATGACCTTAAAATGATGGCACAGGCTGGTTTGGGAGTGGCCTATAAAGCGAAACCTGTGGTGTTAGGTCAGGCTGACGCCGCGATACGTTTTGCGGGTCTGGATGAATTGTTATATTTGCTTGATGATTAAGCAATGTTAGTGTGAATTCAGTTTCTATCAAATCTCTGTACCTGCCGGGTGATAATCATCGCCTGCATCTGTGCCAGCTAAGCGGCCCGGAGTCGAATGGCCAGGCGGTGCTGATGATCCATGGCTCCATGGAAAATGGGCGAATATTTTACAATCATAAGGGTAAAGGGTTCGGCAGTTTTCTGGCTCGTCAGGGCTTCGATGTTTACGTGTTGGATCTTCGTGGACGAGGCTTGAGCGAGCCAGTCATTGGCAAAGGCCATAAGCATGGCCAACATGAATCGATTTGTGAAGATATTCCCCGGGCTATGGCATGGGTAAAATCGCGTACTGAAAAGCCTTTTCATTGTGTAGCGCACTCCTGGGGAGGCGTGATGCTGATGGCGTGCCTTATCCGTCAGCCGCATTGGATTGAGCAGATTGGCAGGCAACTGCTGATTGGCAGCAAACGCACCATCCGTATACACAATCCTGAGCGGTGGTTGAAAATCGACCTGTTCTGGTATCGGCTGGCGCCATTGATCGCACGGCTAAAGGGCTACCTGCCGGTTAAAGCCTTAGGCATAGGAGCTGACAACGAGACGCGGAGTAATCTCAGTGATATTTCTCATTGGGTCAGGTGTGACCAATGGAAAGATCGGTACGATGAGTTTGACTATCACCAGGCCGCACAATCACTGACATTACCGCCAACCTGGTTTATTACAGGTAAAAATGATCAGGCTCTGGGTCACTATCAGGACATGTGTGATTTTGTCCGTGAGCTGGATATGCAGGAGCAGCCCTGTGGCTTAATAGGCAGAAAAACCCGATATCGGCATGATTATGGCCATATCGATATATTAACCCATGAAGATGGCCCACAGGATCACTTCCCTGTACTCAGTCGCTGGTTACACTCTGGTGCGCTGCCTGAGGTTCAGCGGTAGCCCCGGAATGTTGAGCTTTGAGGGAAAGAGGGTATAAACCGTAACGATAGATAGCTTCGCTTGTAACATCTATAATATCTGCCACCGCAGCAATCGCCCACAGTTGTTCTTCGAGCATTTTAGCTTTGTGTACCGCATAGGTGCCTACATAATTCAGTTCAGCGTTGAGTAAGGAGATATCCGGACGGCCTGTGCGCGTAAGGTATAGTCGTATTGCCAGAAATTTCCCCTTGTTGAGTGCATCCCGAATAAACTGGCGTCTTTGCGTATCGTCTCTGAATTGCTGCGCGACTCTGACCTGAATTGCCTTATGAATACTCTCTTGTGAGGGATCAAAGGCGATAAAAAGCTCAAAGCCGGCGGGTTTGTTGTGTGGTCTGAGATGTTTTACGGCCTGTTCTATAAAGCCTTTTCCTTCAACCAACACACTATATAAAGAATACAGGTTTAACTTATGTTGCTCGGCCAGATGAGTAAATAGCGTGTACAGCGAATGATGTGGGCTTGGACAGGTTGTACCTTGCGGTGTTAACTCTATGCCGTCTTTGCGGATAAAAATTGCCATATTGAGGATGTTGGCTGCATAAATATTGCGCAGTGCCTCACCAATGCCCGCCATATCTCGGTCTTCACCCTTACTGCGTAATTTGCGTCTGTTGCTGCGGATCAGGTCATCGAAGAATTTTTTCGCCGTTTCTTCCTGTTCTGCCAGTTTAAGGTGGATCACCTTGGCATCATCACTTATACGCACCACTTCATAGTTGATCCTGCTCAATCCATATTTGTGCATCTGTTTCTGCAGTTTAGGAAACAACAATTGCATCTCTTCACCCATTGCCAGTGGAAAAGGGTTCTGCATTTCTACTTTCAGGCCAGAGGGAGATAAGTCTTCGGTGACGCCGTTTAAGCGCAGTTCTTCAAAACTGAGGGTAACCGGGCTGCGCAGCATAAATCGGGTTTCCCGTCTGAGTTCCTGATAACGAAAGCGATACGGCGTGATTTCAGCAGGATGGCGGTTGCGTGGGTGGCAGAAGACCTGCAGGCCGGATAACTGACCTTTGGCCAGCTTCCGCCGCTGATAGGCCAGAGTGTTCCACTCATTACTGATGTCGGTGAGAAGGGCAATATGCGTCAGGGTTTTCAGTTTTGACATCAGCCTTGCCGAGGGTGGCATATTCATGCGGCGGATTTGATCATTGACAGTATCTGGCAGTGAAAGGGGCGTGTGACACTGTTGTGGGTGCATATCCGTCAGCTGCAGCTTATATACCCGCCAGCTGGCCTTCCGGGAACCATACGCCAGATAGGCCTCTTTAATCTTAGGGTGGGTTTCTAATTCTTCCAGTGTGGCGCTGTAAAAATAAACCCGTCCTTCGGTAGTATGGGTAAACACATACAGGTAAGTGCTTTGTTGTCCCTGAGGCTTTTCCAGTAACCTTTGCAGTCGTTGCCTTGTGAACAGGTAGCCCATGCGTAATGCACCGGTCTCGTCATTCCAGAATTGAATGCTGTCTTTATTACAATCGTTGCTGATCAGGTATCTGGGCGTTAGTTTGTCTTCGTTTTTCTCAATGAACACCGGAACCGAGGTGATATGAGGAATATAGTATTGCTCATATCCTTTGACCATAATGGCCTCGATGGTGTTATCCATATTGACCTTGTAGCGCCTTTTATTGCCCTGAATAAAGCTCTCCAGAAATGAATCAAAGGCCTGTTGTTCTTTATCATAAAGGCGCTTCAGACAAACTCGCTGTTCTTCCCGGCTGCGGTCCACATCTGTCACCAGATAATTGACACTTTCACCACGATGCAGGTCGTATTCTGCTTCAAGTCCCCGGAAATGGAGTTTTAGTTTGTCACCGGGTTTGAGGAGGTGACGTTTACTGACTTTGACCTTTAGCCCACTAATGGAAATATCAACACTCGTGGCATGAATGGACTCATTCAGTTCGGTAAAAGCTTCTACAGGCACCACAAAATTCATTCGTTCTTCACGGCGTTGGTGAACCCCGGAAAAACTGATAATTGGCGCCTGATACTGTTTTTCCGGTGGCAGGGCAGGATCTGCGTCCGGTGCCACCCGTTTTTCCCGTCCCTTCTGATGCATCACCCGAAAATTATTCTCGGTGTTGGTGACAGCCTCATAGACGCCGATGGAATAGCCTCCAAAGCTGCGAACCTGGCGTTCAAAGACCTCAATGGCGACATCATCGAGGAAGTGAGTGATGCCTTCATGTTCGTAGGGGTGGCATTTGCCATCCACCATGCCACGCAGATCTATGGCTCGTTTACTGGGTTTTGACTGACGTTTGAGTTCCATCTTCAGCAGAAAGCGCTTGGATTTAGGGACCGAAGCAGCCACCTGAGACAATATCTGATTGAAAGCCGGCTCTTTTACCACAGGCTTTAGTTGTTCGATGATGTCCTGATATTGCTCTAGTCCCTGACTCATGCTCTGACGACCTGCACTTATTGTTCAATATAATCTGTTATCGGTGTTTACGGGTATTTCTTGCGCCGTTAACGGCGCGATGCTGGTTATTGTTGCAGATTCCGTGCCGTCTGTCCCGCTGGTGATCAACAAGATATACTGTCCTTTTGGATAACCAGAATGGAAAATTTCAGTGGCGAAACGAAAAAGTGCCTTTGTCTGTAATGACTGCGGTTCGGAATACCCCCGTTGGCAGGGCCAGTGTAACGATTGTGGCGCCTGGAACAGTATCTCTGAAATTCTGTTGTCTTCAGGCCACGATAGTCATGAAGCCCGCCGTCGTGGTTATACCGGGCTGGTGACGGCAGAAGTGCAAACATTGGAGAACATTGACCTGCAGGCGTTACCCAGGTTTTCCTCTGGCTTTAAGGAGCTGGACCGGGTTTTAGGCGGCGGTGTTGTGCCGGGATCGGCTATTTTGATCGGTGGTTCTCCCGGAGCCGGCAAGAGTACGTTACTGTTGCAGACTATGTGTAAACTCGCCACCAGCCGGGAGGCGCTCTATGTCACCGGCGAAGAGTCTCTCCAGCAAGTGGCACTGCGCGCGAATCGATTAGGGCTGCCGACGGATAAACTTAAATTGCTGGCCGAAACCAGTATTGAAACAATCTGCGATCTGGCCTTGAAACATAAACCAGAATTGATGGTTATTGATTCTATTCAGGTGATGCACCTTTTGGATATTCAATCTGCACCGGGTAGTGTGTCTCAGGTGCGCGAGGGGGCCGCATATCTGACCCGTTTCGCTAAACAGCATCATATCGCCATGTTGATGGTGGGGCATGTTACTAAAGATGGCTCATTGGCCGGCCCCAAGGTTCTTGAGCACTGTATTGACTGTTCGATGATGCTGGAAGGCGACGGTGACAGCCGTTTTCGCGTGCTCAGAGGGCAGAAAAACCGTTTCGGTGCGGTGAATGAACTGGGGGTGTTTGCAATGACTGACAAAGGCCTGAAGGAAGTCAGTAACCCCTCTGCCATTTTCCTCAGCCGCGAAGATGAACCCTCGCCCGGAAGTCTGGTGATGGTTGTCTGGGAGGGAACACGGCCACTGTTGGTAGAGGTGCAGGCACTGGTTGATTACTCTCAGATGGCTAATCCAAGGCGTCTGGCGGTGGGGCTGGAACAAAACCGTCTGGCTATGCTACTGGCGGTATTACACCGTCATGGCAATGTGCAGATGAATGATCAGGATGTCTTTGTTAACGTAGTAGGCGGCGTCAAAGTTGCCGAGACCAGTGCTGATCTGGCGTTACTGCTGGCGATGATATCCAGTTTCCGTAATCAGGCGCTGCCCAGAGAACTGATTGTATTTGGTGAAGTGGGGCTGGCAGGTGAAATCCGTCCGGTACCTAACGGTGTTGAGCGTTTAAGTGAGGCGGCCAAACACGGCTTTACCCGCGCCATCGTACCCAGTGCTAATCAGCCCAAGCAGTCGATACCGGGAATGAGTGTGATAGGTGTAAAGCGTTTGTCTGAAGCATTGGAGGCGATTTAAAGACAAGTTATCAGGCCTCAGTTGTCAGTATTCAGAGGTAGGCGTATGGATGCGCACCGTCATCCTGACGAAAGTCAGGACCTCTTTCTAACAGCTGTGCCGTTGGTATTAATTATTCGAAGGAGAGGCCAGTTTTTCCAGTTCTCTTTTAAGCAGGGTGTCATCACCAACATTCAGTTCGATCAGGCGACGCAGTCTCGAAGCACTGTCAATATCCAGCATAGTGATTTTAACACCCACTTGCCGGTCATCCTGATGCTTGATCTCACCCTCCATCATCAGGCTGCTGCTGATCCCGGGCAGAGAAGCAACCAATAATACAGATTGATTCTGGTCTGCACAGAAGTCTTCCGGGGCTTCGATTAATACCCCTTTAAGAGAAATATCCAGCAGCCGGCACTGCCATCTCTGGGAGCCTTGCCGGGCTTCCACCGGAGCCGAGAAAGTGATGCGGGTAAACTGACGACGATTTTCTGTATTCATGCGTTAAGCATAGCCTTGTTAGTCAGAAAGTCATACTTTTAATCAGAGCTAATTGTATGATTTCCAGTCAGAATTAGGTAGATGTATTGTATATGGTGCCAACATGTTACGAATCAATCCCGGAGGAGCCCTATGGCCGCAGAAAGACAACTGGTGACGTTAATCAGGCAGATGCAACCGGTGCTCGATTCCCGAACTTTTGTATTTGCCTGCCTGGGAAACGACGGCGTTATACCAGCCGGGCTTAAGCCGCAGATGTTGTTCCGGGAACAGGAAGGACCAACACTGATTACTGAGTTGCGAGAAGCACAGGAACATGGTCTTCGTTATGACTTTGTCAGCCGGATGATTACCCTGAATATCCACTCGGCACTTGATGCTGTCGGCTTTCTGGCATGCATTACCTCTCACCTGGCCAGATCAGATATGGGCGTAAATCCGGTATCTGGATTCTTTCACGATCACTTATTTGTACCTGCAGACAAGGCAGACCTGGCCATGCAGGCACTGGCAGAACTGATTAGTCAACAAACTGACTGAATGAGTTGCCCGGATAACGCCAAGCGACATCCACTGCAAAAAAACTTTCAACCACGAAAAACACGAAAGGCACGAAAAAAGCCATTTACCACAGAGGCACAGAGGGCACAGAGAGGTATAAGGGATTAAACTCTTGATGCCTCTGTGTTCTCCGTGTCTCTGTGGTTAAATTCAGGTACTAAATACTCACTCTGCGATACTGGCGATATTGTGGCGTCCAGAAATTGGCTTCAATTTTGCTACGAAGCATTTCATCGGACATCTCTAGTGCCAGTCCTTGTTCCTGAGCAACTTTACCCACTTCAAAGGCAATATCTTTGCTCAGTTTAAACAATTCTGTCAGTGGGGGCAGCAGCCCTCCCTTGCCGGTGTTAGCCAGTGGTGATGCTGCCGCCAGAGTGGTGCTGGCGGCCATCAGCATTTCATCTGTGATCAACCTTGCTTTGGTGGCGACCACGCCAAGACCAATGCCGGGAAAGATATAACTGTTGTTGCACTGGGTGATGGGGTAGGTTTTACCTTGATATTTCACCGCTTCAAATGGGCTGCCTGTGGCGATGATCACTTCGCCCTCTGTCCACTCGAATACCTGCTCAGGTCTTACTTCTACTTGTCTGGACGGATTGCTTAAAGGGAAGACAATGGGCAGCTCGCAGTGTTGCTTCATGGTTCTGATCACCTGCTCGGTGAACAGTCCGTTCTGGCCCGATACGCCAATTAAAATATCGGGGGTGGCGCAGTGGATCACATCCAGCAAGGAAGCAAATTCACCACTGAAACTCCAGCCACTGATACTGTCTTTGGGCTGACATAATGCCTGCTGAAAATCCCGTAGCCCTTCCATGCCATCCGTCAGCAGGCCATATCTGTCAACCATATATACCTGCCCCCTGGCCTGCTTATCCTCAAGACCTTCGGCGCACATTTGTTGAACGACCTGTTCGGCGATGCCGCAGCCCGCAGATCCAGCACCTACAAACACGACTTTTTGCTCTGACAGTTTTGCACCTTTGGTGCGACATGCGGCCAGCAGGGTACCAACCGTTACAGCGGCGGTACCCTGGATATCATCATTAAAACAACGCACCTGATGACGATAGCGATTCAGAAGAGGGGTGGCATTTTGCTGCGCAAAATCTTCAAACTGGATCATGGCATCGGGCCAACGCCGCTGTACTGCGCGGATGAACTCTTCCACAAAAGCATCATATTCCTGTTGTCCTATACGTTTGTGGCGCGCACCCATGTACATGGGATCATTCAGTAGTTTTTCGTTGTTGGTACCCACATCAAGCATTACCGGTAATGTATAAGCAGGGCTGATACCTCCACAAGCGGTATAGAGTGAGAGTTTGCCGATAGGGATGCCCATTCCGCCAATCCCCTGATCGCCCAGTCCAAGAATGCGCTCGCCGTCGGTTACCACGATAACCTTAACCTTTCCTTTGGTGGCGTTATGCAGGATATCGTCGATATGTTCGCGCTCAGCATAAGAGATGAACAGGCCCCGGGAACTGCGATAAATATCAGAAAATTGTTCACAGGCATCACCCACTGTCGGGGTGTAGATGATAGGCATCATCTCTTCAATATGTTCCTGTACCAGACGATGGAAGAGCGTTTCGTTATTGTCCTGAATGGCACGCAGATAAATATGTTTGTTGATCGGCGTATCAAAGCTTGAGTACTGCATATAAGCACGGCTTACCTGTTCTTCAATACTTTCATAACGAGGCGGTAACAAACCGTTCAGATTAAAAGCCTTGCGTTCATCAGCGCTGAACGCACTGCCTTTATTCAGCAAAGGCGTTTCCAGCAATGAAGGGCCGGCATGGGGAATATACAAAGGGCGTTTTTTTGTTGTCATTGCTTTGAGCCTGCAGATTCAGGAAACTATGGGTGACGATCATCCCTGAAACAGTGGTCGATTTCCAGCACTGGCGACGCACAAAGGTTGTTATTTTTTTACCTTTGCATTTAAACCTTAGTGTAAATGTTGACGACTAACCTACAAAGAACAGAAAAACGAGGCATCTGTAAGTGACGAGATGCCCGGATAACTACAACAGGAATCACTTTCATTGCAAGCACATGGACAACTGATCGAGGCTGGCGAGCAGTTTATTGATAAAGCCGAGCGAGCAACCATTGATGCGGTTAAAGCCGGTGATAAACAGGCTTTCCATAAACTTTATGAAAAGCATGTGGGGCGTGTTTATGCTTTGTGCCTGCGTCTGTGCGGCGATAAGTCACTGGCAGAGGATGCGACGCAGGAGGTGTTTATCCAACTCTGGCGCAAAATCGATAATTATGCCGGTCAGAGCAAATTCACTACATGGCTTCACGGAGTGACATCCAATGTGTGTATTTCCTATATGCGTAAGCAAAAAAGCTGGATAAAGCGACTGTTCAGCCAGGATGAAACCGAACTGGCACAGCAACATGCTGAGCCACAAAGTGACTGGGATCTGGATAAGTACATTCAGCGGTTACCTGAGCGCGCAAGGCAGGTCTTTGTGCTGCATTCCATTGAGGGTTACCGGCATGAAGAGATTGCCGGCATGTTGAATATGGCCGTGGGCTCGAGTAAGGCCCAGTTACATCGTGCCAAACAATTGCTCAAGGAGTGGATTGAAAATGTCTGATCATGATTTTGAATCGAAGTTACAGCAGGGGCTTAATGCACTGCCCAAAGAAAGTGCTCCTGAACGCGATCTCTGGCCCGGTATTGAGCATGCGCTGAATGCAGGGCAAGGCTCACACACGAGCTGGCGTAAGGTGTCCGGTCTGGCGGCGTCGGTAATGCTGGTTGGGCTGCTGGGTTGGTTGTCTCTGAGCCATTGGCAGCAGAGCCACGGTGAGCAGCAATTAGCGACGTTGATGACTACACAGCATCAGCAACAGAAAAACGCCTTATTGGCGACGTATGCAGAACAGCCGGCGCTGACGGATAACTGGCAACAACAACTGGCGGAGCTGGATGAGGCGGCAGGCGCTATAAGAATGGCTCTGGAGCAGGATCCACAGAATATGGCGCTGCTTAAAATGTTGCAGCAGGTACATCAGCAACAAATTGATTTAATTGAACGGGTACATGCACCGAAATATCAGCAGATTTGAGATTTGACGGAGAAATACGATGAAAACTAACATCTTACTGGGTATTGCGCTGCTGTTCACAGCAAACCTTATGGCCTCAGAGACAGTGGATAAACTCCTTGCGGCGGAGTTGAATGGTCGGGTCAGCATTGAACATCATTCCGGTAAGGCGGTGATTCGTACCTGGGACAAACCTGAGGTTAAAGTCACCGGCACACTGGATAGCCGTGCCGAAGGGTTTGTGTTTAAAGGTAAGGGTAATGAGATTCATATTGAAGTAGAAATGCCACGTAGTTATAGCAATGACAGGGATTGGCTGGATTGGGATAAGCAGGAGGATGACCTGGAGATCTACCTGCCAGCAGGTAGTTTTGTGGAGTATGAAAATATCAACGCCGATCTGGATGCCAGGGGCATTCTTGGCGGAGCAGACCTGAGTTCGGTAAACGGTAATATCCGGGTGCAGGATTTACAGGGCAGGATCCGTATCAGTACAGTCAACGGTGAAATACAAAGCGATAACTTAAACGGTGATATTAATCTCGATACGGTTAACGGCAAGATTCGGGACAGGGGGTCGCGCGGCGATGAAATTGTCTATGAATCTGTTAACGGCGATATCTACGCCGACACTCAGGTGCCCAGAGTGAAACTCGAGACAGTAAATGCCGAAAGTGAACTGAGAATGGGTCATACAGAGCAGTTGCGGGTGAGTAATGTTAATGGCGATACCCGTGTCAAATTAGACCTGGCGGAAAAAGGTGAGGTCAATGCCAGCAGTGTCAGTGGCAGTATTGAATTGCGTTTTCAGCACGGCGTTTCTGCGCGTTTTGATATCGAAGGTCACGCTGGTGGCCGATTACGCAATAAGCTGACTGATGACAAACCCGGCAAAGCCAAATATGGCCCCTCCCGCTGGCTTAAATTTAGCACTGAGAAAGGCAGTGGGCGAGTCAGTGTTTCAACGGTAAGCGGCACGGTGCTGTTAGGAAATAACTGAGCAGGCTTTTATGGCGGGTAGTATGTACTGCCCGCCACCGTTCGGTGAATAATGCGATGTTACGCTTTAACCTCGGGGCCGAATCACGCATAATATCAGCTCGTTATATTCAGGAATTCAGCCAGTGAAAGTGGTCTCTCACAAAGAGCGAGACAGTAAAGTCGAGAAGCTCAAGATCCCGCCTCATTCGATGGAGGCCGAGCAGTCGGTGATTGGCAGCATGCTCATCGCGCCGGATTGCTGGGACAGGGTGGCTGAAATCCTGCTTGAGAAAGATTTTTACAATCGTGCTCACCAAACCATTTTTAAATCCATCCTGAAATTACTTTCTGACAGCCAGCCAGTGGACCTGGTCACGGTGTCTGATTTGCTTGAGCAGATGGATGAGCTGGACACTGCTGGTGGCTTTGCCTATTTGGGTGAACTGGCCAAAAATACCCCCAGCGCAGCTAACGTAGTGGCTTATGCCAGAATCATTAAAGAGCGGGCTATCCTGCGAGAGTTGATTGGTGTGGCCCATGAAATTGCTGAAACGGGCTACAACCCGGAAGGGCGTTCCAGCGGGGATGTGCTGGATATGGCCGAAAGCCGGGTGTTTGAAATAGCTGAACAGCGAGCGGGTAACAGTGAAGGGCCGCAGAATATCGAGACGGTAATGACCCATACCGTCGATCGTCTTGAAGCCTTGCTAAAATCAGGCAAAGAAGTGACCGGTGTTTCTACCGGATTTAAGGATTTGGATAAGAAAACCAGCGGCCTGCAACCGTCGGATCTGATTATTGTGGCGGCTCGTCCGTCTATGGGTAAAACCACCTTCGCTATGAATTTGTGCGAGAACGCGATGTTGCTGGAAGATAAGCCGGTACTGGTGTTCAGCCTTGAAATGCCCGCAGAGCAGCTGATGATGCGTATTCTGGCTTCATTGAGCCGGGTTGATCAGACGAAGATCCGTACTGCGCAACTGGATGATGAAGACTGGGCCCGGATCTCCAATACCATGGCTATGCTCAAGGAAAAAGACAACCTGTTTATTGATGACGCCTCCGGGCTTACGCCAATGGAAGTACGCACCCGAGCCCGCAAACTGGCCCGTGAGCGTGGCGGAATTTCGATGATTATGGTGGATTATCTGCAATTGATGCAGGTGCCGGGTCTGAGTGAAAACCGTACCCTGGAAATTGCCGAGATTTCACGTTCTTTAAAATCCCTGGCTAAAGAGCTCAATGTGCCTGTGGTTGCGCTGTCCCAGCTGAACCGGAGTCTGGAACAGCGGGCCGATAAAAGGCCGGTTAATTCGGATCTGCGTGAGTCCGGCTCGATCGAGCAGGATGCCGACTTAATCATGTTTATCTACCGCGACGAGGTGTATAACGAGAACAGTCAGGAAAAAGGTATTGCCGAAATCATTATCGGTAAGCAGCGGAATGGTCCTATTGGCACGTCACGGCTGACCTTTCAGGGCCACTTCTCACGTTTTGATAACTATGCCGGTCCGGCCATCGCCGACGAATACTAAAAGCAAACCACAAAAAGACATCCTCACCGCTGAGTCGCGGAGGGCGCAGAGGATGGAAGGGTTCACTATCTCCGCGGCTCTGCGGTAAATTTACCATTATCAAATGTCACCNGAGGGCGCAGAGGATGGAAGGGTTCACTATCTCCGCGGCTCTGCGGTAAATTTACCATTATCAAATGTCACCGGATGCCCGATAACGGCACTCGGGCATGACTGGTTGTCGCTCCCAAAGACTGTTGTTGGAATCAGTGACTGTGCAATAACACCAGCAGAGCACCATTGCCGCCCCACTCCAGAGTGGCCTGATGAAATGCCAGCACGTCAGGATGCTGCATCAGCCAGTTCGGCACATGGCGTTTAAGCACATGGCCGCCCAGACCATGTACAATACAGACACAACTGCAGTGCTGTTTGCGTGCAGAATACAAAAGGGCTGAAATTTCCAGTTTGGCCTCTTCCCGTTTCAGTCCATGGAGGTCGAGGATCAGATCGGGTGGGTAGTCTCCCCGGCGCAGCCGTTTAACTTCATGATTGTCGACCCCGGGTCTGACATATTTCACCGGTAAATTGGGGTCGAACCAGGCTTCAAAACCATCTGAGAACTGAAAGCTGGCGGCCGCCTGACGGGCAGCCCGTTGCTCAGGCCCATGCTGGTTAGTCCTATTTGATCTAACCTCTTGGGTTTTCTTCTTGCTGGCCGGTGGCAGAGGCTGTATTTTGTCCTGCTTTATGGGCTTCACCTTACCAATATGCTGGCGGAACAGGGTGATATCGTCATCAGCCAGGGGGGACTTTTTCGGCATGATGATCAGGACCTGAACACGGTATATGCAGGGGGCGTGCACAAAGTGGAATTCAACAACCCCTGTGGGGCGTTGCTTTGATGTGTTGTTGCCTGAACGCATTTGCAAGCCACCGTCGTGCAAACGAGTTTCTGAATTACCACTGAACTGGCCATATATTCTGTGTTTAGGTATTCGTATCGGGTAAACTTGCGCCTATGATAACAAACTCTCGGGAACTTGAATGCAAAGCATGACAGAACATGATGAGACAGAGCAGGCAGTGCGGGATCTGCGCACCCTGCTGGATCTGATGCGCTGGTGCGCCAGTCAGTTTAATCAGGCCGGATTGTATTATGGCCATGGTACTGACAATCCATGGGACGAGTCGGTCAGCCTGGTATTGCAAAGCCTGCATCTGCCCCATGACAGTCCGCAGGAGTTGTTCGCTGCGCGACTGACACAGAACGAAAAGACACAGATCGTCAGTCTCGCCCGGCGTCGTGTTAACGAGCGGGTGCCACTGGCCTACCTGACTCATCAAAGCTGGTTTGCCGGTTTGCCTTTTTATGTGGATGAGAGGGTGCTTGTGCCACGTTCGCCCTTTGCCGAGTTGATTCAAGGCCATTTTGCCCCTTATCTGGATTTTGAACCTGACACCATATTAGACATGTGTACCGGCAGTGGCTGTATCGCTATAGCTGCGGCGAATGCTTATATAGACGCCGAGGTGGATGCCGTTGATATCAGCCCGGATGCGCTGGCTGTGGCGGAGATCAATATTCAGGATCACGAACTCAACGATCGGGTTTTTCCTATACAGTCTGATTTGTTTGAGAACTTAAGTGGCCAGTGTTATGACCTGATCATTGCCAATCCGCCTTACGTGGATGCAGACGACATGGCGGATCTGCCTGAGGAATTTCATCATGAACCTCAGTTAGGGCTGGCCGCCGGTGATGACGGTTTGGATCTGGTACACACTCTGCTCAGACAGGGGCCGGACTTTCTTAGTGAGCGTGGCTGGCTGTTTGTGGAGGTGGGAAATTCAATGGTACATGTGCAACAACAGTATCCGGATCTGCCGCTGGTATGGATCGATTTCGAACAAGGTGGGCATGGTATTTTTGCCATCAGTAATCAGGAGCTCAAAGCCTGGTTAAATAGCAATAATGTAAAGTAATCTCTTAATCAGTTAATAGACGGGAATTATGGCCGGTAATCATTTTGGAAAGCTCTTTACGATCACCACATTTGGTGAAAGTCACGGTATTGCCATCGGCGGAGTGGTAGACGGTTGCCCGCCCGGGCTGGAAATCAGCGAAGCTGATTTACAGACCGACCTGGACAGACGTAAACCGGGTACCTCAAGGTATACCACAGCAAGGCGGGAAGCCGATGAAGTGAAGATACTCTCAGGAGTATTTGAGGGCAAAACGACCGGAACCTCAATTGGTCTGCTGATTGAAAATACCGATCAGCGTTCCAAAGACTACTCTAAAATTAAGGACATCTTTCGCCCTGGTCACGCCGATTACACCTACCAGCAAAAATATGGTTTGCGGGATTACCGTGGCGGCGGCCGCTCCAGTGCACGGGAAACAGCAATTCGGGTAGCTGCCGGTGCCATCGCCAAGAAATATCTTAAAGATCGTCTGGGGATAGAGATTCATGGTTATTTGTCCCAGTTAGGCCCCATCGAGCTAGCAGCTAAAGATCTGTCGATTGTTAATGACAATCCTTTTTTCTGTGCCGATGCGGCAAAGCTCGACGAATTAGACGCCTACATGCGTGAACTGAAGAAAACCGGCGACTCCATCGGCGCAAAAGTATCAGTAAGGGCCAGTGCTGTGCCGGTAGGCCTCGGTGAACCCGTATTTGATCGCCTGGATGCGGATATTGCCCATGCAATGATGGGTATCAATGCGGTCAAAGGGGTGGAAATCGGTGATGGTTTTGCCGTGGTTAATCAAAAAGGCAGTGAACACCGCGACGCTATGACCCCCCGGGGATTCAAATCGAACCGCAGTGGTGGTGTGCTGGGCGGTATTTCCAGTGGTCAGGATATTGTTGCCCATCTGGCTTTAAAACCCACATCCAGTATCAGTGTGCCCGGTGAATCGGTGGATATCCATGGTCACAGCGCAGAAGTGGTTACCAAGGGCCGTCATGATCCCTGCGTGGGGATCAGGGCCGTGCCGATTGCTGAGGCTATGCTGGCTCTGGTTTTGATGGATCATTTCCTTCGTCATCGCGGCCAGAATGCTGATGTATCCAGTCCGACACCGGTATTACCCGCTTCAGATTGAGACCCGATATTGCGGCGGTTACAATAGCCGTTTTTGTACTTCATCCACCGTCTCTGAGCTGAACCACCGGGCACAAAGGGCCTCATCAGCTATGCGGTGATGGGTGTCGCTGATGTGACAGAATCAGACAAGAAATAAGGGCAGGGCTTGGCAGTAAAACATCGTTATCAGGATCTTATCCGCCTTTTTGACGGCCAGTTTGCCGCCAGCCATAACACCAGACTACTGAAAGGTGATGATGAGCCTGTTTATCTGCCGGCTGATGAGAGAGTTTCATATCATCGTATTGTTTTTGCCCATGGGTTTTATGCCAGTGCCCTGCATGAAATTGCCCACTGGTGTATTGCCGGCCGCGACAGACGCTTGCTCGAAGATTACGGATACTGGTATTGCCCTGATGGTCGCACTGCAGAGCAGCAGGCTGCATTTGAGCGCGCAGAGGTAAAACCACAGGCAATCGAATGGGCGTTTTGTGTGGCCTCAGCCAAAGGTTTCAGAGTGAGCACGGATAATCTTAACGGGGTGGAGCCCGACAGGGTGGCATTTGGCAACAAGGTTCGGGCTCAGGTTTTGGTGTATCTGGAGCGGGGTTTTCCAAAACGGGCTGGTCAGTTTATTACTGCGTTGCAGGGCTTGTATGATACTCCGGCCCTCAGTCCTGCGAATTTTATCTCTGAGGTCAGTAACGATGTTTAAGCTTGGATTGATCATTAATCCTTATGCCGGTATTGGCGGGGCGTTGGCTTTAAAAGGCAGTGATGGCCCTGAAATCAGACAAAAAGCTCTGGACATGGGCGCCAGACAACTGGCTCCTGAGCGCACAGCGCAGGCGTTGGAGTTATTAAAGCCTTATCAGTCACAGATGAAAATTATTACAGCTGCCGGCGAGATGGGCGAAGACCTGTCGCGACAGATGGGGTTTGATACCGAAGTTTGTTATCGGCCTCCTGCACAGACAGAAGCGGAGGATACTGAGCATACAGCCCGTGAATTGCTAAAACACAACGTGGATCTGTTGTTGTTTGCTGGTGGTGATGGTACCGCGCGCAACATCTGTGCAGTCGTGGATGAGAGCCTTCCGGTACTGGGGATCCCGGCCGGTTGTAAAATCCATTCAGGGGTGTATTGCGTAACCCCTAAAGCTGCCGGTCGGGTGGTGGAAAAGCTGGTTAAAGGTGAGCTGGTCAGCTTGCATCAGGCTGAAGTAATGGATATCGATGAACAGGGGTTCCGCCAGGGCGTAGTTAAAGCCAGGCGTTTTGGTGAGATGCAGGTACCCGCTGAGCTACAGTACGTACAGGCAGTAAAAATGGGCGGTCGTGAATCAGAAGAACTGGTGTTAGATGATATTGCTGCCCATGTTATTGAGCAGATGGACGATGAAATCTATTTGATGGGGTCGGGTTCTACGGTGGCAGCGGTGATGGAGTCCATGGGCCTGGAGAATACACTGTTGGGGGTGGATCTGGTGCAACACCAACAACTGTTGCTGAGTGACGCTACTGCTGAGCAGCTGTTGGAAGCTATAAAAGGCAAGCCAGCGAGGCTGATCATCACCCTGATCGGCGGGCAGGGTCATATATTTGGTCGGGGCAATCAACAACTCAGCAGCGAAGTGATAAGGGCCATTGGTAAAGAAAACATTTTACTGGTGGCGACGAAATCAAAACTGAATGCACTCAATGGCCGACCACTGATTACGGATACCGGGGATCATCTTCTGGACGAGGCGCTTTGTGGCCTGATGCAGGTGATCACCGGTTATCACGATCAGGTGCTCTATCCAGTGCAGATACCACAATAAGCAACACAGAGAAGGAATAAGCAGGAAAGCAGTAATGACAGAAGAACAGTTTGTGCAACATATTGAAGAGATTGAACAACATTTTCATCAAACCATCGCACAGGGGTCAGAGCAGGAGTTATTTATTTCCAGTTATCTGAATGGCCACTTTGATTTGATGGTATCCCGGGCATTGAACATGGGAATTTACAATACCGAAGCGCTGGATCAGGCAATACGACAAAGTCTGCAAAAGGCCTTTGATAACAGTGAACTGGAACCCGATGACCAGCAGCAGGTGATCACTTTGTGGCAGCGCCTGTCTGACAAATAAGGTTCCGGTGTAGCCGGTTAAATCCGGCACTGACCGTTCCTGTTTGTCTCAATACCTTAAATGGGTATCTGATGTAGTTGTTGCCCCAGCATCTCTGCGGTAACCAGCGTGACGCCTTTTTCTGTAACTCTGAAGCCCCGGGCCAGGTCCTCTTCTTTGTTAACCCCCACCTGCGTGTTAGGCGGGATATGCGTGCCGCGGTCGATGATTGCTTTGCGGATATGACAATGCCGGCCAATATCAGCCTCTGGCAGGATGACTGAATCTTCTACCAGCGAATATGAGTGCACATTGACATCGGAAAACAGCAATGAGCGGTTCAACCGTGCACCGGAGATGACACAGCCACCAGAGACCATTGAATCGGTAGCCATACCCACCCGCTCGGCCTCGTTGATCACAAATTTGGCAGGAGGTTGTTGTACCTGATAGGTCATAATCGGCCAGTTATCATCATACAGATTGAGCTCGGGTACCACGGAGATAAGCTCCATATTGGCTTCCCAGAAGGAATCCAGCGTACCCACATCACGCCAATACGCGCGTTTGCCCGTTGTATCTCTGAACGGGAAGGCATGTACCTGACAACTCTCGATAATGGCGGGAATAATATTCTTGCCAAAATCATGTTCTGAATTCGGATCCTTGGCATCACGCACCAGTTGCTCAATAAGAAATTCGGTGTTAAATACATAATTTCCCATGGACGCCAGTGTTTGCGTCGGATCATGGGGTAATGGTGTCGGATGAGCGGGCTTTTCATCAAAACGGCGTATACGGAATTGCTCATCCACTGTCATTACCCCAAAAGCGCCAGCCGCTTCTTCTACCGGCACCTCCATGCAGGAAACGGTCATATCTGCACCGGATTCCACGTGATAGGCGAGCATTTCACCATAATCCATTTTGTAGACATGGTCACCGGAGAGTACCAGAATGTATTTAGGCGCCTGGGCGCGGATAATATCAAGATTCTGAAAAATGGCGTCAGCGGTGCCTTCATACCAGGCTTCCGACGTACGTTGAGAGGCCGGCAAAACATCGACAAATTCACCCATATTCGTATTCAGGTGTGACCAGCCACGCATCAGATGTTTGATTAACGAATGTGCTTTGTACTGAGTTGCGACGCCAATTTTTTTAATCCCGGAGTTGATGCAGTTAGACAAGGGAAAATCGATTATCCGGAACTTGCCGCCGAAGTGCACCGAAGGTTTGGCTCGCCATTCCGTTAACTCGTGAAGTCGCGAGCCCTTACCTCCGGCCAGAATCAAGGCGTAGGTGTCACGGGTAAGACGGCTGATAAAACGCTGATTGTTGTCCGGCATGGTGAAGTTCCTTATTGTGACATTGTTCTACCATTACCAATAAAAAACCGGGCGGGCAAGGAGAATAGTCAACGAAGGTTGTTTTGTCGCTTACCAGTCGAATTGGTGCATTTATTGCAGTGTTCACACCGAACTAAACTTTTAGTCGGAACCTGCGTTATGAAACACTTTGGTTGTCTTATTGCGGCGCTTGCCCTGGTGGCCTGCAGCGCAAAAGTCCCTCCCCGGCAGATTGATGAGCTGGGAAACATTGAACTGCATACCTTTGAGCTTGCACAAGAGTTGTTTGAAAATTTTGAATCCAAATATGCTGCAGCCCACAACTTTAGTTATGCTGTGGCGACCTTTGTACCCGTTGCGGGACTTAAATACCAACCTCGTCAGCAGCATCCATTGATGTTGTTGGGGCATCAGCTTGAGCAGGGTATGATCACCGAAGCCAGTCGGCGTGGTTATAAGCCTCAGGATTTTAAGGTCACCAACGATATAATTGTAGAGCAACAGGCGGACAGAGTGTTGTCGCGTAATGTTGAGCATTTATCTTCCACTCAACGGGTCGATTTTTACATCAGTGGCACCATAGTGGAACAGGCGTCCGGGGCCATTGTAAACGCCCGGATTATTCAGGTGGACAGCAAGGCTGTGGTAGCCGCAGCGACCAAGTTCTTCCCTGAAAATTTGTTCTGGCGTGAGCAAAACGTCACAACCCGCAATGGGATGTTATACCGCCAGGATGCACCGGAGTAATATGATGAACAGAATTACAGTCCTTTTTTCCGTCACTGTGCTGCTATCAGGTTGCGCAAGCTGGTTAGATCAAACTCAGTCGGCACAACAGACGAATACGCCGACTTCCGAACAGGGTCAGCAGGTTAATATTCGCACCTATCAGGGGCCGGAAATGACCCGCAGTGTCGATAAGGATCCTTCATCGTCTCTTTTTGTACGCGAAAGTCAGCCAGGTCTGGACCCCTTCGGTGCCATCAGTGGTGGAGGTTATGCCAACCGGGGGGCACTCTATCAAAGTAAGCCATTGGTTAAACATATTGGTGCCTATGTACAAAATATGACCCAGGATTTGATTTCAAATATGGAGTATCTGTCAGATACAACGCCGGTGGGTATTACGCACTTTGCGTTACTGGACAGTGACCTGCAGCAAACCAATCTGCTTGGTTATCAACTGGCTGAGTCTTTTATTCATGAATTGCATAAATTTCGTATTCCGGTGATCGATTACAAATCTACGGAGTTTATTCGCGTCACGGAACAGGGAGATTTTATTCTGTCGCGGGATTACCTTGAGCTGAAAGAAAAAGCTCCACTGGAATATGTGCTGACCGGAACGCTGTCTAAACATCAGGGAGGCTACCTGGTGAATGCCCGTATTCTTGGAATGCAATCTAAAGCTGTAGTGGCCAGCGCACAGTCGTTGATTCCCTTTTATGTGGTTGATGCATTACTGCCTTCTGATCAGCAATTAACAGATGGTGTGAAGCTGAGACAGGGAGAATAGCTGCGTTACCTTTATCTGTCACCGGGGATAAGCTGGCAGAAAAATGATCGTTAAACTGTTTGACGCATTTCTTTCCGCCACATGAGCCTACCCAGGCTGGCGTATCAGCTCCCGGATTAAAAAACGATTAGGGTTTAATGCGGCCAATGTGCGGCTATCCAGCGGCATCGGCTTGCCGCTGAGCTGGCAAGCCAGAGCCTCTGCCAATATTGGTGCAGTGCACAACCCCCTGGATCCCAGTCCACAAAAAACAAACAAGCCTGGTAAATCTTCAGGCGGTGGATATCTGCTATCTTTATGCCCCTTGCGCAGTTCGGCATAAGATTGACGCTGAGCATTGAAATCCGCTATCGCGCCCATGATCGGAAGATGATCCGGTGTACTCAATCGTATAGATGCCCTGCCATGTTGTATGCCAGTGAGCTGTTGTATCCAGTCACACTCACTCAGGGCTTTGTAATGTGTATTCAGGTTTTGCCGCTTTTCTTCCTCCCGGTAATCCGTATTCAGGTCATTTTTTACATAGGTGGAGCCCAATGCATGATGACCATTCAAGGCCGGTGTCAGATAACCTTTATGGCATAGTACGGTCTTCAGTTCATCAAGGGGAGGCTGAGAAGGAACCGCTTCCACCTGGCCCCGCACAGGTCGCAGAGGAAGCTCTGACAACAGATTGTTGGTGATACTTTGGGCTCCGGTGGCCAGTACCACGCACTCTGACTGGTTTCCGGTGCAGTCCTGCCACTGCAAATACCACTGGCCTTTTTGCCGGGTTACAGAATTCAGTCGCTTTTCAGTATGTATCTGCAGTTTATTGCCACAGGCTTTAAGTAATGTCTGAATCAGACCCTGGGGGTTAATCCAGCCACCTTTGGGTATAAAGAGTCCTGGATAAGTTATAGGCAGGCCGGCGATATCGCTGGCTTCACTGGCGCTGACCGGGCGAATTAATGAGTCTGGCCAATGGTGTCTGGCTGCCAGCTTCTCCAGCCTGGCTTGCTCTTTAGGGTTAAACCCTAGCTGTAGCACACCACAAAACTGATGGGCAAAATCATCGGTTTTGGCCAGGTATCGGTAGAGCCGCTGTGCATAGCCAAAAGCCTGAGCCATAAAATGGCTACTGATATTACCCTCGGTATGCAACTGCGGATAAAAGCCCCCTTGCGGATTACCTGAGGCGTCGCCGGCGAGACGCTCGGTATACAGGGAAACCCGATAGCCCTGGTGACACAATGCATAACAAAGGTTGGCTCCTGCCAGGCCACCACCTACCACGGCTATTTCCTGTGTCTGAAAAGCTCTGCGCTGATACCAGGGCTTGAAAATATCCGGTGCTGGCTTGTGGTTCAATCTGCCTGCGAGCATATCTCGTTTACGGCCAAAGCCAGGGCATTTTCTGACGTCAAATCCAGCTTGTTGCAGACCTCGTCGTACGGCTCCTGCTGCGGTAAATGTGGCGAAAGTACATCCTGGTTTAGCCAGACGCACCATCTGCCGATACAGCTTGTCTGTCCACATGTCCGGGTTCTTGCTCGGGGCGAAACCATCTAAAAACCAGGCGTCGGCCAACCCGGTTTCGGGGCAGTACATATCCGGTAATACGTCTTCAATATCACCGAAATGCAAATCCAGTATCAGCTGGTACTCCCCGGTGTTAAAAACCAAACGATGGCAGCCGGGAGTGAGGTCCGGATAATGCTCAGTTAATTGCTGGCTGAATCGTGCAAGTTGCGGCCATTGCGCCAGGGCCTGTTGCAGGTCGTGTCTGGATAGCGGGTATTTCTCTGTTGAGATAAAGTGTAAGCGCCCGGGGCCCCGTTGTTGCTGGTGACGCAAGCCATCCAGAGCCTGCCAGCAGGTAAGAAAGTTCAGCCCGGTGCCAAAACCGGTTTCCAATACAGTAAAATCGTCATCATCCTGTAACAGACGAAAGCGTCCGGGCATGTCATTTTGGAGCAGAAACACATATTGAGTTTCTTCCAGGCCGTTATAGTCGGAAAAGTAGACATCACCAAAGGCCTCTGCCACCGGGGTTCCGTTGTCGTTATAACTAATTTGTGCGTTTTTAATGGTCATTTAGGCTGACAATTGTGCGTCAAAGGGCGTATTTTATAGTAGTTGAACACGGAATGATAAAGGCAACGATGCAGGTCTGATTCTGAAGTCACTATGATTGAAAGAGCAGACCACTTTGCACGCCAAAATCATTACCATAAGGGCAATTTTTTAAACGCTAAGGTGAAAGCATGAAAAGAGCGGTGATTACAGGACTGGGGATTGTTTCCAGTATTGGTAACGACAAAGATCAGGTTCTGCAGTCCCTGCGCGAGGGAAAAAGCGGTATTCGCTACTCCCAGCAGTTTGCCGATATGGGCTTGCGCAGCCAGGTATGGGGAAATATTGAACTGGATGTAAAAGAACATATCGATCGTAAAGCATTACGCTTTATGGGCGAGGCGGCAGCCTATTCTTATATTGCTATGCAACAGGCCATCGAGGATGCCGGCATTGGCGAAGAGCTGGTGTCTAATGTGCGTACCGGGCTGGTGGCCGGCTCTGGTGGCGCATCATCGAAAAATCAGGTGGAAGCGGCAGACGTCCTTCGTGCCAAAGGTGTTAAACGGGTAGGGCCGTATATGGTGCCACGTACCATGAGCAGCACCGTATCGGCGTGTCTGGCAACTCCGTTTAAGATCAAAGGCATTAATTATTCTATTTCTTCTGCCTGCGCCACCAGTGCTCATTGTATTGGTCATGCGCTGGAGCAGATCCAGCTTGGCAAACAGGATATGGTCTTTGCCGGTGGCGGTGAAGAAGTGGACTGGACCCTGGCCATGCAATTCGACGGAATGGGCGCCTTGTCGACTCGTTATAACGATTCTCCGGATAAAGCGTCGAGAACCTATGATGCCGATCGTGACGGTTTTGTGATCTCTGGTGGCGGCGGCATGGTGATTGTCGAGGAGCTGGAACATGCTCTTGCCCGTGGTGCTAAGATCTATGCTGAAATTATTGGCTACGGCGCTACGTCGGATGGCTATGATATGGTTGCTCCGTCTGGTGAAGGGGCTGTGCGCTGTATGCAACAAGCCATGGAAGGGGTTGAGGATAAGATCGATTATCTCAATACCCACGGTACTTCTACGCCAGTGGGCGATGTCAAAGAGCTGGAAGCGATTCAGCAGGTTTTCGGCGGAAAATCGCCGGCCATAAGCGCCACTAAGGCGATGACCGGCCATGCGCTGGGTGCTGCAGGTGTGCATGAAGCTATTTACAGTATGTTAATGATGGAAAATGGTTTTATTGCGCCTTCGGTAAATGTGCAGAACCTGGATGAAAAAGCAGCAGGGCTGGATATTGTGACTCAGGCCAAAGATGCCCGTATAAACACGGTAATGTCTAACAGCTTTGGCTTTGGTGGCACCAATGCTACGCTGGTAATGCGCCGCTTCGAGAAGTAACTATTCGTTTCTGACCTCTGCCATCGCCAAACCAGCGATGGCAGTGCTGTCTTGCTGTTTGTATATCTGATTATCCTTTTTTATTCTGTTTTTTGTGAACCCGGATACGTTTTTAGCAACGCTGTGCCTGCCAGCGATATAGCAATACCCTTTATGCGAAAGAGCCTTAACGAGCCGGCAACAGCTTTGCCGTTTATCCCAACATGAATTGAAATGCCAGGTATTCAGACCGCCCCTGTTATTGGTGGTCAATACTGTCGATTGGCCTGAAAGGGTATGACGCCCGGCGGGCCCGTTAAATAATGCGACAGAGTAAAGTTGTTAACGGGTAAGTAGTGCTATCAGCTATAGTGAGTGTACCGAACTCTTTCCCCGAGTCAGTATGTCCAAAGTGTATGGTTGTCACTCCGCTGATATTCAGGGTGCTAAACAGTTAACGGTGGATGCGGTTACAGGCATCACCGATATCGTGGAGGCGATGCACCAAACCATTCTCAGTGGCGGCAGAATATCTGGCAGGCCCGGTCACATCCGCGCCCGGGGTATCACGGGCGGGGTGTATAGAAGTGTTCGCAACATTACCCGGTGGGTCGGTAATGGCCTGGATGTACCTCTGATTGCGCTTGCAGGTGTGCTGAAAGAGACGGAATCTTCGCCGCGCCGTGATGTGCTGCTGTCGGCATTAAACGGGGTGCTCGGAGATTACTTGCATGCCAGCAATAATCCGCTGGCTATTTCCATGCAGTTTCGCAGTCAGGGCAAACCTCTGAGCGATAAGCAACTTGCTGAATTCATCCGCCGGAGCAACGGCCGGTTGGCGATCATGATCCATGGTTCGAGCATGAGTGATCTGCAGTGGCACCGCAGGGGGCACAACCATGGCTCACCAGTTAAGTCAGGGGGGACAAGAGCCGGTAATGAGCCCGGTTGCTATATAACGCGGGCCAGTGTTCGGGAGCATTAAATGGGCAGGAATATCATTTCTGCGTGCTGCCATTTTCTGTTGTTGTAGCAGGAACATAGACAGTTCAGGGTTTATCTGCTAGAGTACGCGCTCATTTTTGGGTGCCCTTCGGTCGGCACTCCTGTCTTGTGAATCTTTCCCGCAGACACCTGAATCTCCTGCCTCGGACCGTATCCATGTCACAGACATGAACAGGCAGGTCAAGGATATTATCTCAATGCTATTTAACGAACTCGGCCTTTCGGCTGAACTTTTGCGTGCCGTTTCCGAACAAGGTTATACCCAGCCTACGCCTATTCAGGCTAAAGCCATTCCTGAAATACTCAAAGGTGTCGATGTGCTGGCTGGCGCGCAAACCGGTACCGGTAAAACCGCCGGATTTACCCTGCCATTACTGCATCGACTGAGCGAAACTGCGCCTAAAGGCGGACATCGCCCTGTGCGGGCGCTGGTTTTAACTCCAACCCGTGAACTTGCCGCTCAGGTCAGTGAGAGTGTGCGCGCCTATGGTAAGAATCTGCCACTGAGAAGTGCCGTTATCTTTGGTGGTGTCAGCATTAATCCGCAAATATCTGCGCTGCGTCGCGGTGTGGACATTCTGGTGGCTACACCGGGCAGACTACTTGATCATGTGAGCCAGAAAACGCTGGACTTGTCAAAAGTAGAAATTCTGGTTCTGGATGAAGCGGATCGTATGCTCGATATGGGCTTTATTCATGATATTAAAAAGGTGCTGGCCCTGTTGCCCAAAGCACGTCAGAACCTGCTGTTTTCGGCCACCTTTTCTGATGAAATTAAACGTCTTTCTGACGGTTTGCTAAATAAACCGGTATTGATCGAAGTGGCACGTCGTAATACCGCATCGGAAACGGTGGAACAGGTTATTCACCCGGTGGACAAAGGTAATAAGCGCAAACTGTTATCTTATTTGATCGGCTCTGAAAACTGGCAGCAGGTGCTGGTGTTTACCCGTACCAAACACGGGGCCAATCGCCTGGCTCAGCAACTGGACAAAGATGGTCTCAGTTCGGCAGCTATTCATGGCAATAAGAGTCAGGGCGCCCGCACCCGGGCATTGGCCGACTTTAAATCCGGCAAAGTGCGCGTACTGGTGGCTACAGATATTGCTGCCAGAGGACTGGATATCGATCAGTTACCTCATGTGGTGAACTATGAACTGCCTAATGTGCCGGAAGATTATGTGCACCGTATTGGTCGTACCGGTCGTGCCGGGAATGAAGGTAAGGCCGTGTCTCTGCTGAGTCTGGATGAAAACAAATTGATCCGGGACATTGAGCGTCTGCTTAAACGTCAGCTCCCCAGAGAAGTGGTAGCCGGCTTTGAACCCGATCCTAATGCCAAACCAGAGCCCGAGGTAACCCGCTCTCGCGGCAATCAGGGGCGTAACCGAAATGGTGGCAGAGCCAGTTCCGGCCGTGGCAACGGCAACAGTCCTTATGCTGGCAATGGTCGTGGCCGCAATACTTCCAGACATAGCCGCAGTGCCAACGCTTAGTTAAGCCAGGAAAAATCTTGCCGGGCATTATCTGCCCGGCAACGCCAACTCCCCTGATAATGACTTTGCCTGCGTAGTACATATAAGGCAAAATACGCCGCCCTATTTCCCAAATAAAACTGAAATGAATATTTACTGCGAAGACAGCCTGCTCTATGCCAGAGAGTTTTTCTGTGACTGGGGGGAAGTGCGTCTGTTTAGCGGGCGAACCGTGAAACCTGATGACATTCAGGATGCCGATATTTTGCTGGTGCGCTCAACAACGCAGGTCAATCAGTCTCTGATTGGCGAGTGTAAACAATTGCAGTTTGTAGGCACCGGCACCGCGGGTTTTAATCACCTGGATACGGCATATCTGACAATTCGTGAGCTGCCCTGGTGTGCAGCCCCGGGGTGCAATGCGTTGGCAGTAGCTGAATATGTTGTCAGTGCTTTGTTTTCGCTGGCTGATGAGCAGAACTGGGAACTCAGCGAGAAAACTGTCGGTATTGTCGGTGCGGGCAACGTGGGCACGGCACTTAGCGGCAAACTGGAAGCGTTGGGGATCGAATATCTGTTATGTGATCCGCCGCTGGCTGAGTCTGATGATCCCAGAGACTTTGTGGGCATGCCAGATATTATGGCCTGTGACATTATCAGTTTGCATGTGCCGCTTATTGAATCAGACCCATTTCCAACTATGCATCTGTTTGATGAGCCTTTGCTGGCCAGTCTTGATCCGCAACAGGTACTGATCAACGCCTGCCGTGGGGAAGTGATTAATAACCGGGCATTGCTGGAACTGTGTCGAGACGGATCTTTTCCGATGCTGGTGATGGATGTGTGGGAACATGAACCGGATATCTGCACTGAACTGGTACCTTATACCCAACTCGCTACCGCACATATCGCAGGCCATACGCTTGAGGGGAAAGCCCGGGGTACAGAAATGCTTTATCAACATCTGGCGATGTTGCTGAATAAACCGGTGGCGCATAAACTGGCTGACTTTCTGCCATCGCCTGATGTGGCTGAACTGACACCGGACACTACGCTGGCATCTCAACAGGCGCTGAGTGGACTGGTATTTTCCGTTTACGATATTCGTCGCGATGACGCCCATTTCCGGGCAAACGTTGACTCATCAGAGCAGTTTGAATATACCCGCAAGCACTATGCTATAAGAAGAGAATTTGCTTCAGCTTCAGTTAGCACTGGAAATTCATCGATGACAAAGGCAATCTTAGGCCTCGGATTTTCTGTTAACCCCGCAAAAGGAGAATGACCCGCATGTCCCGTGCTTTTGATGTTGCCGTTTTAGGTGCCACTGGTTTGGTTGGCCAACATATGATTGAAATTCTTGAACAAAGAGATTTTCCAATCAATACACTGTATCCTCTGGCGAGTGCGCGCTCTGCCGGTGGTACGGTGAGTTTCAAGGGCAAAGATGTGCAGGTACAGGATGCTGAGACCTTTGACTGGTCGCAGGTACAGCTTGGCTTTTTTTCTGCTGGTGGCAGTGTTTCTGCGAAATATGCGCCTCTGGCAGCTGAAGCCGGTTGTGTGGTGATCGACAATACCTCTCAGTATCGGTATGAGCCGGATATTCCGCTGGTTGTGCCTGAGGTGAATGCCCACGCCCTGGCGGATTTTCGTAATCGCAATATTATCGCAAATCCTAACTGCTCGACTATTCAGATGCTGGTGGCACTGAAGCCGATTCAGGACGCCGTAGGAATTGACCGTATTAATGTGTCCACTTATCAGTCTGTCTCTGGTGCCGGAAAAACGGCGATGGAAGAGTTGGCACGCCAAACAGCCGACTTGCTAAGTTCTAAAGAAATTACGCCCAGTGCCTTCAGTCGCCAGATTGCTTTTAATGCGATTCCGCAGATTGATGTATTTATGGATAATGACTACACCAAAGAAGAAATGAAGATGCACTGGGAAACCCAGAAGATTATGGGTGATGAGGGGATTCGTGTAAATGCCACTGCTGTCCGGGTGCCAGTGTTCTATGGTCATGGTGAAGCCATCCATCTGGAAACCCGCCAGCCTATTGATATTGAAGAGGTTAAAAACCTGCTGGAGAATTCCCCCGGAATTGTGCTGATGCGCGAGCCTGCTGATTTCCCTACCCAGGTGGGCAATGCCAGCGGTAAAGACGAGGTTTTTGTTGGGCGGGTCCGCCGCGATCTGTCACACCCCAACGGCATTAACTTGTGGGTGGTATCGGACAATGTACGCAAAGGAGCCGCTACGAACAGTGTCCAGATTGCTGAAGTATTGATTCGCGATTATATGTGATCAGTACAACTCACAATCAGCCCGGCGAATGCCGGGCTTTTTTATGTCAGCCGTTCAATGAAAACTTATAATGGCCGATATGCTGGATAACAGGATTTTAACTAATCAATACCCTTGGCTTTATGGATCAGCTAAACCATCTGGTTTATAGTTCCTGTTGGAACGCTATTTGCTGGGTATTGTGAGATAGTCAGGGGAATGTCAGAATCCACAGAAGAAGTATTCGGTACTGGCTTACTTATATAAATTTATAACTGACAAGCCTGGTGACAGGTTTGATTTTCTTTTTCCGGGGCGACAAGGACATCTATGAGAATGCGACAATTGCTGATAGTAGGTTTGGCATGTTACTTGTCGTCTAGCATCCTGTGGGCTTCAGATTTTCAACAGGTCCAGATAAAAGGGCCCAAAGATTCAACCCGGCAATACTCCGGAGTGGAATATGGCCCCATTGAATCCAGTGATACGCTCTGGAGTATCGCCCGCCGTTATCGCCAGAATAATGATCTGAGTATCTATCAGGTGATGGCTGCTATCTACGAATTGAATCCCGGCGCATTTGAGCAACAAAATCTCAATCTTATGGTTGATGGTTCAATGCTTAAACTACCCAGCGAAGCCTATATCCAACGATTTGATCCCGCCGAGGCACAACGTCGCGCAGAAGATGATGAGCGACGCTGGCGTGATGCCAGAGGTAGTGCGGGAGCAGGGAGTACGATAAAGCCGGCCAAACAGGTCGCCAGTACTGATGATTTATCTGCTGCCCGACAGGCGCTGGAAGCGAAACTTACCAACCTGGACCAGCAAAACCGAAATGAATTTGAGCAGCTCAGGCGGCAAATTTCAGCCTCAATTGAATCTGTGCAGGCCTTGCTGGATGACAACGAGCGGGTATATGGACGCCTGGATGCGGTCAATGAGGATATTGAAGAGCTGCGCAACCGTATAGGGCAGGAAGGGGAAATACAGCAGCAAATGGGCCAGTTACTGGCTCTGCAGAATGAGCTGTTGGCACGATCTGAGCAGCAACAGGCGCGGGAACAACAACAGGCCTGGTATGAGCATACAGCACTGAAAATAACTGCGGGGGTCATCCCGTCACTGTTATTACTCGGCGGCTTGTTTATGTGGCTAAGACGCCGACAGTCAGCTCCGGCCTCAGAGCCTGCTGAAGTGAAAAAGGTGGAAACTCCGGCACCTGCTGCACAAGACAATGAAATGGATGACCTCTCCGATGCCCTGACCGACGAGATGTCAGATGATTTTGACGAGCCTGAACAAGACGATGATGATGATCTGTTTGGCGAGGAGCTACTTGATGATGTTCTTACTGATGAGTTGGAAGAGTCGCTGGATGCGGCACTGGAAGATGAATTAGAAAACTTCGACGACTTATCTGATGAAATGCTGGTGCCTGAAGATAAGGAACAACAAGACGCCAGGGAAGACGAGACGGATGACCAGGACGCTCTGAAACAGGATGAACTTGACGACTTGTTTGCTGAGGACAGCGATGAGGATGCCATTGATCTTTCAGAGCTGGATGATGATGAGGAAGACGCCTCTGCCCAAAGCGGGCAAACTCAATCCGAAAGTCAGGACGATGCTGAGCCAGCAGAGGAAGAGGCTGACCTTGATGCGGGCAACGTCAGTGGCGATGAAGATGAAAAACCGGAAATCAGCATTGATGAGTTGCTCGATGAGCCCGTGTCAAAACAGACAGATGAGCCTGAGGATTTTGTTGATAAGCTGGATAAGTCTGAGCAACTCAGTGATGAGCTGGTGGGTGAACTGGATCAGGAAATCACAGCAAAAAATCAGCAGTTGGATCAGCTTACCGATGATCTGCTGGGTGAGCTCGAGCAAGCCGATACAATGCAGGATGAGCTTTCTGACGAGTTGATCGAAGAACTGGATGAAGAAGATCAAGCCCCGCAGCAGCAGGAAGATAGCGATCCTCAGGATAGCATTTCCGATGAACTGCTTGAAGAGCTGGAAGGGGAGAATGTCGAGGATGATTCGGCCTCTTCGGATGCTCAGGATGATCTGAGTGATGAGCTTCTCGATGAACTTGTGGCTGAGGGCAGTATCGATGATGCAGGTGAAGAGCAAGACGAGGCCGATCTTCAGTCTGAGGAAAAAAGTGACAGCCAAGATGCTGCGTCAAAGCCAGATGATGTGGTGAAGGAGCAGGAACCTGTTGAGAAGACTGAGCAGGCCGGAGCTGATAAACAGCAGCAAAGTGAAACAGACAACGGCGATCAGGCTGATGAGGACAGTGACGCTTCTCAGCAGGAACTCGACGCCATGCTCGAAGCGGAATTTGAGCAGAATCAGGAAGAGTTGACTGAGCAGTCCGTCGATGAATTTGATGGGCTTGAGCAATCCTCAGATCAGGATCAGAGCCCAGGTAAGCCGGCTGCCGATGAAGCCGATTCTGATGTCGACACAGCTCAGCACGACAGCAACAGTGATCAGCAAGAAAAGCAGCAGGTCGATGATGAGCTGGAGAAAGAGCTTAATGAGTTACCTGATCTTGGGGACTGGCTGGAAAACCACGAGCAGGGCAAACAGGATAAAGAGCAAGGCGATGATGAGTTGCTTGATGAACTCGAGTCTTCAGATTTCGACGAAATGCTTGAGTCCATGGAGCAGGAAGACGATCAGGAATCAGACCTCGATATTGAAACTCTGCTGAACGAGCAACTGGCTGAACCAGAAGAGCCTAAGCCTCTGGCCGATACAGAAGATGATTTTCTGGATATTGACGCACTGTTGAATGAGAGTGTAGAAGCCGAAGAAGAGGATAATGAGGAAAAGCCGCTGAATCTTGATGCAGCGATGGACGGCTATGCCACTGCCACTGCCGATGAGGATGAGGGAAATGTGGATGTGGACAATGACAACGGCATGGGAGCCAAACTGGACCTGGCCCGTGCGTATCTTGAAATGGATGACAATGAATCTGCTGTAGAGCTGCTGCAACAAGTTGCAGAAAAAGGCGATGAAGAGCAGCAGGAAGAAGCCAAAGGCATACTGGATAAACTGCTGTAATTATCTTCACTGCCAACCGCAAAAAGTCCAAAAGAGCATTTCACCACAGAGACACGGAGAACACAGAAAGAGCAATATCCTGTAGATACCAATTTATTGGACTGCCCCAGGTTAGTTGTTGAATAAATTCGACAACTCCTCGTCTTTACTGTTAATTATGGCATTAAAATTAAACTTGATCTCGCAGAGGCGCTGAGACGGAGGGCTTTATAACCCAAACCCTTTATTTCTCTGCGTCTTTGCGCCTCTGCGAGAGGCTATTTTTAAGTTCGTGAGTTTAGTTGTTTAAAAGCTTTTGACCACGAAAAACACGAAAAAGGTCAAAGTGTTTAACCATTTAAACGCTCTGTTTTCTCCGTGCCTGCGTGGTGAATCTTTAATAGCGGCCTCTCGCATCCTTTTCTGCTTTGGGTATAATCCCACGCAAATTGAATATCAAAGCAGAGCAGCATGCGCATTGCCTTAGGCGTCGAGTACGACGGTTCCGGTTATTATGGCTGGCAGCGGCAACGGGAAGTAAACAGTATTCAGCAGGAGCTGGAAACGGCCCTGAGCCGGATTGCCGATGAAACCATTGAATTACAGTGTGCCGGTCGCACCGACGCGGGCGTGCATGCTACTGGTCAGGTCGTGCACTTCGATGTAGACGCTGAGCGGCCGATACGGGCCTGGACAATGGGAATGAATGCCAATTTGCCGGATAATATTGCGGTAAAATGGGCACAGGAGGTGACAGAAGATTTTCACGCCCGCTTTTCCGCCACGGCCAGACGATACCGATATATTATTTACAATCATGCCCACCGGCCGGGTATTCTGCGTCAGGGAGTAACCCATTATCACCGGCCGCTGGACGTTGACAGGATGCAGCAAGCAGCAAAGTGCTTATCCGGTGAACATGATTTTAGTGCGTTCAGAGCGTCTATCTGTCAGTCTAAATCTCCGTTTCGTCGTGTCAGTCATGTACAAATCTGGCGTCAGGGAGATTACGTGATATTGGAAATCAAGGCGAATGCCTTTTTACATCACATGGTGCGAAATATCACAGGTTCACTGCTGGAAATCGGCAGCTCCCGTAAACCCGTTGAATGGATGGGACAGTTGCTCGAGGGCAAAGACAGGTCAAAAGCGGCAGCGACAGCCAAACCAAATGGCTTATATCTTGTTGAGGTAACTTATCCGGCAACGTTTGAGTTGCCTGATCAGCCGCCTGGTCCGTTATTTCTGCAAGACTGCTAAGACCAGTTTTTTTTCGGTTTACGGCGGATTTATGCTTTAATGGCGCCAATTTGGCGTACAGTCTGTATATAGCAAAAACTACCTGCCGCCGGGTAATCAGTGCTAAATTTAATTTTTTACAGCATTTGAAGGGTCTCCATGAGCTGGATTCAGAAAATACTACCTCGTACCCAGTCGTCATCCGGAAAAGCGAATGTGCCGGAGGGTGTCTGGACCCAATGTAATCAGTGTGGTGCTACGCTTTATCGTCAGGAGCTGGAGCGACAGCTGGAAGTGTGTCCCAAATGTGACAACCACATGCGTATCAGTGCACGCGCCCGTATCAATAGCTTTCTCGATCAGGGCGAACGTGAAGAGCTGGGAGCAGAACTCGAACCTCAGGATATACTGAAATTCAGAGATTCCAAAAAGTATAAAGACAGAATCACTGCGGCGCAGAAGAGCACCAATGAAAAAGACGCTCTGGTAGTGGTCAAGGGAAAACTCAATGGCATGCCCGTAGTGGTGGCGTCCTTTGAGTTTGCCTTTATGGGCGGTTCAATGGCTTCTGTCGTGGGAGCCCGGTTTGTCAAAGCGGTGGAATGCTGTATCGAACATAATATGCCGTTGGTATGCTTTTCTACCAGTGGAGGTGCCCGCATGCAGGAAGCATTGCTGTCGCTGATGCAAATGGCGAAAACCAGTGCGGCATTAGCCAGGCTAAGTGAAAAAGGTTTGCCTTATATTTCAGTACTGACAGACCCAACCATGGGCGGGGTGTCTGCCAGTCTGGCCATGCTGGGTGACGTTAATGTGGCGGAACCTAAGGCTCTGATCGGTTTTGCCGGCCCCAGAGTGATCGAGCAAACGGTACGTGAGACCTTGCCTCCAGGCTTTCAGCGTAGTGAATTTCTGCTCGAAAAAGGGGCTATCGATATGATTGTCGATCGTCGCCAGATGCGCGAGAAACTGTATAGCGTATTGAGCAAGCTGCATCACCAGCATCACTGAGCATGAGCCCATCAGCACCGAATCAGCCGCAGGATCTTCGCGGCTGGTTAACTTACCTTGAGTCTATACATCCTTCCTCTATTGATATGGGGCTGGAGCGCATCCGTCTGGTCTTCGACCGTCTGGCTCTGGATTTCAATCAAACACATATCATCACGGTGGCAGGAACAAATGGCAAAGGCACCACCTGCGCCATGATAGAGCAGGGACTGTTACTGGCCGGAAAATCAACGGCTGTGTACAGTTCACCGCATTTGCTGGATTATCGGGAACGGGTCAGAATTAATAATGCATTGCTCAGTGAGCAAGACCATTGTCTGGCTTT
Organism: Lacimicrobium alkaliphilum; assembly: GCF_002591895.1. Taxonomy (GTDB): domain Bacteria; phylum Pseudomonadota; class Gammaproteobacteria; order Enterobacterales; family Alteromonadaceae; genus Lacimicrobium; species Lacimicrobium alkaliphilum. Next base: position 139,229 of record NZ_NISX01000009.1, on the reverse strand, counting down.
TGCCCGGGTAGAGCAGGCCAGAGGCGATATCAGTCTGACGTATTTTGAGTTTGGCACACTGGCAGCCCTGGTGCTGATTGCGCAATCCCGGCCAGACTATGTGATTCTCGAAGTGGGTCTTGGGGGAAGACTGGATGCGGTCAATATCCTCGATGCCGGAATAGCTGTGATTACTACCATAGGGCTGGATCATCAGGATTATCTGGGTACCGACAGAGAACAGATCGGTGCAGAGAAGGCCGGTATATTACGTCAGGGTTGTGCGGTCGTGATTGGTGAACCAGACCCTCCTCAATCGCTTATCAATGCCGTTGACACGGCTTCGGCAAGGGCGTTTTGGCAGGGCCGGGAATTTTCTTTTCAGATTAACAACAGCGAGTTTGTATGGTGCTCTGATAAAAGGGTAAAGCTGACGGCTTCAATACCCGCAATTCCGCCTGCCAATGCGGCTACAGCACTTCAGGTTCTTGAATTAACCGGGCTGATAGATAATATTGACCTGCCACATCTATTGGCACAGATCAGTTTGCCGGGACGCTGTCAGTTGTTCGCCAGCAGACCGGATGTCCTGTTAGACGTTGCCCATAACCCACAGGCCGTGGCTTTTTTGTGTCAGCAGATCAAGCTACGAAACTGGAAGCGATTGCATCTGGTAGTAGGGATGCTGGCTGACAAAGATATTCAGGGCTGTCTTGAACTGCTTACGGACTTTAATCCGCAGTGGTATCTGGCTGATTTGAGTGGGCCCCGTGCCGCTAAGGCTGAAAAACTTGCCAGTTGTCTTGTGGAGCAACACAATGTATCGACTTATAAGAGTGTGCGCAGAGCGTATCAGCAGGCACGATCTAACGCCGCTGAAGATGACATGATACTGGTATTCGGGTCGTTTCTGACCCTGGCTGAAGTAATGGAGTCGGATGAATGACCGATAGTAAGGAACAAACAACGCAGCGAGGCGGTTCCGCCTTTCAGAACCGGCTTGTGGGGACAGTTATTCTGGTCGCGTTGGCGGTGATTTTTCTGCCAGACATTTTCGATGGCGAAAAGGTCTCTCATCAGGATACCTTTGTGGAACTACCGGAACGACCTGATGCTATGGAGGTTGAGGAACCAGGTTCCTTTCCCCGGGACGAAGTTGCTGGCAGGGTCAGTCGCAAAGTAGAGATTGTCGATGAGGTTGCTCTGGATGATCCTCCCACTGCCGGTGAGCAAGTCGTTGCGCAGCACCAGCCCGAATCTCAGGAGGGAGATCCTCAACAAACGGCCGATCCGGATAGTGCCAGACAAGGAGATTATCCCGTTAAAGATGAGCTTGCGACCGGGCAGGGGGGCTGGGTTATTCAGCTGGGCAGTTTTCGGCATGAAAAAAACGTGGCCGAGTTGATGGCTAAGCTTGAAAATGGTGGTTACCGGGCTTTCAATCGCAAGGTTCAGACCAGTTCCGGTACCCTGACAAAAGTCTTTGTAGGCCCCGATTTGCAGAAAGAGGCATTGCAGCGGCGTTTGTCAGACCTTAATACGCTGACCGGATTAAGAGGCAAAATTACCGCCTTTGAGGTAGATTAGAGAAGCTTCGTTTTTGATCGCGGATAATTGAGATTTTACCGTGGCCTTTTGTTAGAATGCGCCCGGCAATTTTCAATCGAAATACGGCATGAATTGGATCGACTACTGCATTCTCGGCATTATCGCCCTCTCTACTCTGATCAGTCTGGTCAGAGGTTTCGTCAAAGAAGCCATTTCTCTCGCAGTCTGGTTTGCTGCGTTTTTTATCGCCAGTCAGTTTTATCTTGATTTGGGCAGTTATCTGACAAGTTTCTCCGACCCCATGATCCGCAGCGCTGTAGCGATTGCCATACTTTTTGTGGTGACCCTGGTGTTGGGCGGGCTACTTAACTATGTGGTTGGGCAGATGGTGCAATATACAGGTTTATCCGGCACAGACAGAGCATTGGGTGCAGTATTTGGATTATTACGCGGAGTGCTGATTGTCAGTGCACTGCTGTTCTTTATGGACGCCTTTACGGCATTCCCTGATTCAACATGGTGGCAGCAGTCTTTGTTGATCCCGGAATTCAGGGTAGTAATAGAGTGGTTCTTCGAGTATCTCCAGAACCATTCCAGTTTTTTAAACTCTGAAGAGTCTGCAACGGCTCTTTAACTGATAGGTAATTTGCATGTGTGGTATCCTTGGTATCGTAGGTAAAGGCCCGGTAAATCAGGCTTTGTATGATGGTTTAACCGTTTTACAGCATAGAGGACAGGACGCCGCGGGTATTGTCACTGTAGACAATGGCATGTTTCATCTGCGTAAAGCGAATGGCCTGGTGCGAGACGTGTTCCACAGTCGCCATATGCAGCGCCTGACCGGTAACTTTGGCATCGGCCATGCCCGTTATCCAACTGCAGGAACCTCAAGCTCTGCAGAAGCGCAGCCGTTTTATGTGAATTCGCCTTTTGGTATTGCCTTTGCTCACAATGGCAACCTGACCAACGCGCATGAGCTTTCTGAGGAAGTTTTTCGTATTGCACGGCGTCATATCAATACCACTTCAGATTCAGAGCTGCTACTCAATATTTTCGCCCATGAACTGCAATCCATCGCAGGTCTGACGCTCCAGCCAGATGATGTCTTTGAGGCGATCAGTCGGGTGCATAAAAAAATTAAAGGCGCTTACGCCGTTGTGGCCGCTATCATTGGCCATGGTATGGTTGCGTTCCGTGACCCTCACGGTATTCGACCGTTGGCGCTGGGCAAACGCCAGACCGAATCAGGTGATGAGTATATGGTGGCATCGGAGAGTGTGGCTCTGGATGTGGTTGGATTCAGTTTTGTGCGCGATGTGGCACCAGGTGAAGCGATATATGTGACCGAAGATGGAAAACTACACACCAGACAATGTGTTGAAACGCCATCGCATTCGCCGTGTATCTTTGAATTTGTTTATTTCTCACGCCCGGACTCTTTTATTGATGGTATCTCGGTGTATGCTTCCAGGGTGAATATGGGGCGTAAGCTGGGGCAGAAAATAGCTCGTGAATGGGCCGATCTGGATATCGATGTGGTGATCCCTATCCCGGAAACCTCCAATGATATCGCCTTGCAAATCGCCCAGGAGTTGAATCTGCCTTACCGTCAGGGGTTTGTTAAAAACCGTTATATTGGCCGTACTTTTATCATGCCTGGTCAGACCCAGCGCAGAAAGTCGGTGCGACGTAAGCTCAACGCCATTTCTTCAGAATTCGCCGGTAAAAATGTACTGTTAGTAGATGACTCTATTGTGCGGGGAACTACCTCAGAACAGATTATTACCATGGCCAGAGAGTCTGGAGCCAGACGGGTATACTTTGCGTCTGCGGCCCCGGAGATTCGCTTCCCTAATGTATATGGAATTGACATGCCCTCAGTCAATGAACTGATTGCCTATGGCCGGGAAATTGACGAGATTTGTGAGTTGATTAAAGCCGACGGCCTGATTTTCCAGGATATCGAAGATTTAGTGGAAGCAGTCAGAGAAGAGAATCCTAAGATTACCCGTTTTGAAACCTCGGTATTTGACGGTAGCTATATTACCGGTGATGTGGATCAGGAGTACCTGAACAGACTGGATATGTTGCGCAGTGACAATGCCAAACAGATTCCGCAAATGGAGCTGTGCAATCTGGAAATGCACAATATGGACTCGGACTAAAAACGAAAAAATCGCCAGGAGCGATTTTTAACGCCAGTAGTTTAATGGTGGCCCGCAGGGCGCAGGACAGGGATAGTCCGGAGTAAAAGCACGAAATTTTTACCGCCGTTAATACCTCTGTGTTCTCCGTGCCTCTGTGGTTAGTTTTGTCTTTGTGTGTTGTTGGCGGGAATCCCCGTATTTCTTCCAACAAAAAGGCCAGTCTCAGACTGGCCTTTTCAGTAAGATGTTGACCGCTATCCGGCCATATATTGTGGCCCGATACCCATACTCCAGAGGATCACCGAGGCGGCCATAATCACCACCAATAACACGAGGCCACAGGTGACCACCGAGCTGGCGTAAATAAAGCCTTTTTCTTCGGGTATATGCATAATGATGGGCGTACCTGAATAGAGCAGATACACTGAATAGGTCAAGCCTGCCAGCCCCACCAGCATCACAAACCAGAGTACCGGGTACAGTGCCGCAAAACCCACCATAAACAGCGGTGTGGCCGTGTACGCGGCCAATTCCAGTGATTGGGTAAAAGTCGGTTTGGCATCAAAGGTGGTGGCCATCCATTGAATCAGATAGGCCAGCGCCACAACTCCGGCGATCAGGGCAAAGTACATGGCGATGCTCATCATCATGGCACTTTCATGGGTCAGCTTGATCAGATCGCCGACGCCAATACTCCAACCCAGGTGGGCCGCAGAGTAGTAGCTGGTTAATGACGGGATCAGAGCAATAATCAGAATATGTGTCAGGCTATGAGACAGGCTCTCATGGCGCTTTTCAATATCCTGCCATTCTTCTTTGGGGTGGGCATACAGGCCCCACAGGTGGTTTAGTATCATAGTTACCTCTCAAGCGCAGACAGCTGTTTTTAGTTAGCTTGTGCATCAGCACAAGGTTAATAAAATGATACATCAATAACAATAAATTAACACGAGTTTTTGTGTTCGGTCCTGTCTGCGATAAATACGTATCCTGATGCTTTACCCTTGCTGTAGGAAGAGAGATCAGTGTTGGTGATTCTCTGCCTGTAAGGCCCGCCCGTGCTGATCATAAAAACCACTGGCACCTTTTTCTAAGAAGCCCTGATTTATCATTTTGGTCAGGAAAGGATCGGTATGATCATCGCCAATATCGGCAAAATCTGTACTCAGATAGTGGTCGCGTGATGCAAAGAAGGCAGCGATTTTCTCTGGATCAGTATGGGACGTTTTCAGTGTCCAGGTTTCTTCTCTGTCGGCACCTTTTAGTCTGAAGCGTTCGAGCAGTTTCAGTTGTGGCAACCAGGTTAATGAAATCTGTGCGTTTTTGTCATACTGATAATGCTCCTTTATGCCGCAGTCAGTAGTTTGCGAACCGGTTTTGGTGGCGTGTTGCAGCAGGCTGTCTGATATCAGCTGAACGCGATGAGACCAGTCGGTATGACCAGCCTGGCCTGATATGTCGCCTGGCTGATATTCAATGGCACGCTGATGTGCATCAAAATACCGTGTTTTCTTGATAATGCCAGGTTTAGCGGACTCCCAGATTTCGGTAATTTGGGTCTGAGGGTAATAATGAGCAACCTGTTGTCCCTGTCTGACCAGAATCAGCGATGTGCGGGTAGTATTGTCGGTGCGGAGCGTTGTTTCAATCTCGTACTCGGCGTAAACAGTGTTGCTGTTAAGGTTGCAGGTTTCGGCGTCTGACTCTTGGACAAAACCGAGGGTAAGCAGGGTAAAAATGATCAGGTATCGCATATTGTTCTCTTTGATAGTGTGGGCCAGATTAGCCGGGGCCGGAGCCTCAAAGGCTCCTTTCCCGGTGGCAATGGTATTACTTCAGAGCGTTGCTGGCCTGGCCATTCAGATCGGCTGTAAGGTCAAGAATATGATAAATCACATTTTGCTCATTGGTACCATTGACCAGATGGGCACCCGGCCCTTTGGCGTAGATACCCACGTCTTCACCTGAATGGGTTTCAGAGCTTAAAGGAATCAGGGCCTCCTGGTGGTAACCTGGAGTGGTGGTGTCTATATCCGTCAGGTCCTTGCGACCAGCATCCACAGGATAGGCATATCCCTGATCCGCATCGGTCTCGGCACCCAGGTTTCGGTATCCTAACCCATTGGTATAACCCAGAGTGGTATAGGGCAGATCATCTGCCGCCATTGCCGGGCTGTCCTGGCCAATATTTACCACCTTGCCCAGAATCGGGTTGCCACGCTTTGGATAACCGGCGATGGTAAACACATGGCCATGGTCCGCGGTGACAATAATCAGGGTGTCTTCATCATTGCTCAGTTCGTCTGCTACTCTCACCGCCTTGGCCAGTTCAATGGTATCGGTCAGGGCGTTATAGGCATTTCCGGCATGATGGGCATGGTCGATGCGGCCTGACTCGATCATCAGGAAATACCCTTTATTGTTATTATCAAGAATTTTAATCGCCTTTTCGGTCATTTCCGAGAGTGAAGGTTCTCCGGCGATATCATTGCCGCGATCGGCTTCGTACTGCATATGGGACTCATTGAACAGCGCCAGTACCCGTTCTGTTGTCTCGGTATCGATGCCATCAAAACCGGTTTTGTCGTAGACATATCGCCCTTGTGGGTAGAGGGATTGCCATTCTGCAGTCAGATTCCGGTTGTCAGTGCGGTCGCCCTCAACAGCGCTGACGGCATCGGGGCTGTTAAAAGCCATATCTTTAGGCAGGAAGTGGCGGCGGCCGCCACCCATGGTCACCTCAATACCGTCGATATCAATGCCATCAAACCTGGCCTTGAGGTTGTTCTCAAAATGAATCAGCTGTTCGGCAATGTCCTTACAGCCGCCATCAACGGCCTCAGCAGGCATATCAGAGATATCTTCCCAATTACGGTCTGCCGACTTTGCATAAGTCGCAGCCGGAGTGGCGTGGGTGATACGGGCAGTACTGATAACTCCCGTTGATTTGCCCGCTATTTCTGCCAGCTCCAGTGCGGTTACCAGTTCATTGCCGGCGGCACTGCTGCAATCACCACGTGCAATATCCTCGTCGACGCCGATAACACCCACATCGGTTTTTACACCACTCATCATCGCGGTCATGGTACCGGCTGAGTCGGGAGTTTGTGCATCGGTATTGTAGGTTTTCGCCAGCCCGGCGAACGGGAACTGATCAAAGCTCAGTGCATGCTCTTCTCCTGCTTTGCCCTGAAGCTGCCCTTCCAGTATTCTGGCAGCGGTAACCGTTGAAATGCCCATGCCATCTCCGACAAAAAGAATCACATTCTTTGCTTTTCCTTTCAGTGAGGTCAGGGTTTTTTGCAGGTTTTGCTGATTCGTCAGCTTCTCGGTTGTTACCTGACTCTCTCTGCTGCCAGTGGCATCCAGCCAGTTTTGCTTATTCAGTTGTATTTGTGAGGAGGCCTGTGAGAACCAGTCGTTATTGACACTGGTCAGCAATTCTGAGGCTGACAGGCCTGAAACACCCGGTGCACAAACATAGCTGGTATCTGTGACTTCGTCTTCTTCGAGACTACCATTACCATTTCCGTCTATGCCGCTTTGCAGTTTCACGCCACTGTTGGGACAATTGTTGTCACCTTTGGGTAAGTCTGACTGCACGGTAAGGCTGTTTAATCCGTCACTACCGGCACTGCCTGCTGGTCCCTGCTGACCATCGTCACCTTCGAGCATACAACCCGAAAGGCCTAAGATAGCGGTAGTGATCATGCTTAATTTTAAAAGGTTCATCAGAAAATCTCCGCTTATTCTTCTATCAGGCCCAGAGCCTGGTTAATCAAATGAAAGACGAGGTGCTGTTCCATCACGCCTTGTATCAGCTGACTGCCCGGACCTGTACCGTGCAGGGCTATGTCTTCGCCTGAATGAGTCTCTGAGCTTAAAGGTATCAGCGCCTCCTGATGATATCCGGCAGTGGTGGTGTCCACGTTGCTGATATCCATTCGTCCGGCAGCAATATCCATGGCATAGGCTGCATCGGAGTCTGTTTGTTGCCCCAGATCCTGAAACCCGCGTCCATTGGTGTATCCAAGAGTGGTGTAAGGCATACCGTCTGCAGCCATGGCCGGTTCTTCGCTGCCAACATTGACCACTTTGCCAAGAATGGGATTGCCCCGTTTGGGATAGCCGGCAATAGTGAAAACATGACCATGATCAGCGGTAACCAGTATCAGGGTTTCCTCCGGGTTGGTGTTTTCATAGGCAGTTTTGACGGCCTGTTCCAGTGCCAATGTGTCGGCTAAGGCACCATGGGCATTGCCAGCATGATGGGCATGATCGATGCGACCCGATTCTACCATCAGAAAAAAGCCCTTCTGGTTCTGCTCAAGTACCTGTAACGCTTTTTCCGTCATCTGTGCAATGGATGGTTCACCGGCGATATCATTGCCGCGGTCGGCTTCATATTGCATATGGGACTCGTTGAACAAACCGAGGATCTTTGTTGTTGCCGAGGGGTCTATCGCATCAAAACCGGCCTGATCAAAAACATACTGACCTTCAGGGTAGTATTCCTGCCAGGTTGCGGTGAGATCACGTTCATCGGTGCGATCTCCTTCTACTTCACTGACCGCATCCGGGCTGTTAAACGCCGCATCTTTAGGCAAAAAGTGACGACGGCCACCCCCCATGGTGACCTCGATACCATCGACATCGACCCCGCTATAGCGTTGCTCCAGAATGTGTTCGAAATCGATCAACTGGCGCGCAATATCGACACAGCCGCCTGTCACCGCTTCTTCGGGCATATCTGAATTGTCCTCCCAGTTGCGGTCCGCGGATTTAGCATAGGTTGCCGCCGGGGTGGCGTGAGTAATACGGGCGGTGGAAATGATACCCGTTGACAGGCCTTTGATTTCTGCCAGTTCAAGTGCGGTCACCACCTCATTACCAGCCACAGACGAGCAGTCACCGCGCACAACGTCTTCGTCCACGCCGATGACGCCAGCGTCTGTTTTAAGACCTGACATCATCGCGGTCATGGTGCCAGCTGAGTCGGGCGTCTGAGCATCGACATTGTAGGTCTTTACCAGTGCGGTATGCGGAAAACGTTCAAATGACAGGTATTCCTCTTCACCCGGGTTACCGGCCAACTGACCTTTAAATATTCTTGAAGCCGTGAGCGTTGACACTCCCATTCCATCGCCGACAAATAAAATGACATTTTTCGCTTTGAAGCTGTTGCTGACCTGCAGCTTCTTTTCAACATTCTCACGTGCGTCTGTATACCAGGGGCTATTTTCCTGAGCGGCTGGAAGCACATTTGCCTGCAGTCCCCCTGAAACAGCCAGTGCTATCGCACTTAACGCAATTTTCCAATTAGAGTTCATCGTGGTTTCCTTTAGTATCTACTGCCCGACGTGGGTACAGAACAGCCGCCTCTGTATTTATGAACGAGGTGTTTTGCCGGCGCTCTGCAAACCGAAATGGGGCCGTTAATGGCCGATAGTCAGACTAGGAGTGAAAGATGACGAAACCATGAACAAATTAAGGCAAAAGGATTAACTTTTTATGATGTTATGTTGTAACATACCCTTTTGTTTTTGTTAGTAAAATTGTGTTTTTTAGCATCTGCAGCCGAGGTTTTTTTCGCGATAATCTGTGCGGGTTGGTATAAGTCGTTGAGGCAACAGCCCGCTCAATCAGGCTGAAATCCAAGGGGGGCTGAGATAGAATCAGCCTATAACTGATATGAATAAGTGAACCAGGATTTTATGCTCCAACCCGGATGTCAGCCACTATTATCTCCAATACGTCAATTTCTGCATTGTGCCACGCCGCAAGCCTGGATAGAACAGGCAACCCACCCGGTGCATCTTTCCACAATACTCATAGACCACGCTAATTGTGAGCTTAAAGCGGCGCAAACCGCCATGTGGCTGATGCGTACCTATGCCGTCGATCATGCCGGCAGTGAAGCATTGCTGGCCTGGCTTAAACCTTATGAGGATTATGTATACCGGGGCATTGGCACTGCTGACTTTGCAAGAGTACGCTTATCGAAAAAATTGATCGGTAACTCGGATTTTGAATTAGGGGATGAGCTGATCGACAAGATGGTATTGTTGATCAAAGAAGAGTTGCATCACTTCCAGCAAGTGCTTGAAATACTCGCAGAGTACAATATCGACTATGTGAACCTTAGTGCATCTCGTTATGCCAGAGGAATGATGCAGAAGGTGCGCAGCCATGAACCGGCGAAACTGGTGGATAAACTCATCTGTGGCGCCTATATTGAAGCCCGCTCCTGCGAGCGCTTTGCCGCTTTGGTGCCATTCGTAGATAAAACTCTTGGGGAGTTTTACTTGTCTTTACTGCGTTCCGAGGCCCGGCATTTTCAGGACTATCTGAGTCTGGCAGAGAAGGTCTCAGGCGGGAATATTAGTGAGCGGGTGCAGTTATTTGGAGAAACAGAAGCACAGCTGATTTTAAGCCCGGATCCACAACTGCGTTTTCACAGCGGTGTGCCCGACGGCGTCTGACGTTTCCCTGAATACCGGCGGTGATGCTCACCACCGGTAAGGTGAGACCGTGTTATGATTTAACGGGAGATCAGCGCAAGCTCAGCATCACGATTCAGCACTACCCACCATCTGTTACCATAGGTCGTATCCAAACCAACCAGAGGGGTATCCCCGCAGCCGTCTGGCCTGGCTGGCGGTGCAGAGAGTAAATCATCGGTCCAGCCCATCTCTACAATGCACTCTTCTGGTGTCAGGGCCTGCCAGTCTCCTTCAGCGGAGCGCGAGGCCAGGATCAGGTCTTGCGGCTCGAGCGCCTCCGGGCCGGTAAACTGAATGGCATAACTATCCGCTTGCGCATCGCTTATATCCCAGCTCTGAGTGGCCGCTTGCGGTAGCTGAACCGGCGCTTTGGCATTTCCATCGGTTTGTGACATGGGCAGGCCGTTGTCCTGCTGAATATCCTTACGCCCGCCATATGCGCCCTGATAGATACCGGTCTGATTCTGGGTGCCGCTGACAATCAGAATATCTGTCTGAGTCTGCTCTGTGCTCTGTAGCCAGCTCAGCGTAACATGCTCTTTAAGATCGATCGTCGTCTCGGGGATCAGCAGTTCGTCGTTTTCATAATCCGGAACCACTCTCAACGGGCTGTTAAGGTTTGGGTTCCAGCGCTCATGGGGAATATACAGCCACTGATAGGCCAGGCGCATCAGATCATTTAAGCTCTCGGCGCGGCTGATTCCGGGGGTGAAACCCATGTCTCGGGTGCGGCTATCTGTGCGGTTAAAGGTATTATTGATTCCGCCTGCAAGCCTTGCGAAGGACCCGTCATCGGCATAGCAATCGTTACTCATATATTGGTTCTGGAACACCAGTACTGGGCGAGTTTCATCCAGTACAGAGTTGGGATAAACCATGGTCTCACAGCGGTTAAGGCTGCGCGAGAATTTGTCCATCAGATGCCACTGTGCGTCAAATGCAAATTCCGGCGCATTGCTTTTAGCACGGTGCTCTGCGTAATAAGACTGATAGTCAATGCGAGGGCCATTAAAGGTTAAGATTGATGAATTCACATCAAAATGATCGGAGCCGTTACCTTCGCTGTAGGTGGCGTTTTTCTGTGACACGATCATCTGTACCAGTTCCCGTTCACCATAACGGAACTCATAACCTTTGTAGGAGGCATTACCGGCCATGATCTGGGTGTATGCGCCCATGCGGTAGTTACCGCCAGTAGGCGTTGCGCTGGAAGGGAGGGTTTGCAGGGTGGTTTTGGCGGTTACCAGAGAGCGTTGGTACTGATGTTCGTGACCCTGCACATAGATCACGTCGTGATCTGAGAAGAATTTACGGATCTCAGGCTGAACATCATAGACCCAGCCATCATCCTTGGTGCCGTCCACGATTTGTTCTCTGGTCTGACCATATTTGGCACCAATCAGTCCGTCATGGCTGGCGACAACAATGTGTTCAATCTCTTCTTCCATGGACGATACGGTGTCCTTAATCCACTGAAAAGCCAGCGGCAGGTTGTAGTAGGCGAGGCCAAAAATCAGTACGTTATCCCTCACGATGTAATAGTTCACCCACTCTGAGCCGGGCATATGCACCGCATCCTCGGGGATGTATTGCTTCATGGTATCGATCCATTCAACAGCGTAGGCAAAACTGTGTTCGTGGTTGCCCATTACCGGTAAAAACTCAATTCCCTGATCCTGATACTGGGAAGCAATAGAGGTCCATTCTGAAAATTCCAGAGTACTGCCATGGTCGGTGAGATCGCCCAGCGCGATGACCAGATCAACTTCAGCTGCCGCCTGATGCTTAAGCACTTCACGCATCGGATGCATTGCAACATGGGCCTGTCCTTGTGCATCCGTTCCGCCCTGAGTATCAGGTAGCAAGCCTATTTTCAGTGGCGAAGCGACAGGCGCAGGAGCCGGTGACGGAGTTTCTGCCGATGGGGGAGGAGGATTCTGAGGCTGAAGTGTGTCTGAATCCGATCCTCCACAGCCAGTGATAATAGTGCTTATTATGGTAGCGAGCAGGCAAGCTCGTCTGTATCGCAGTTTGTTTGTATTCTCTGACATCCTTTGTGGACTCCGGTTGGTTACAAGGTAGCCCACAGTTAATCAGCCATTAATGAATAATTAATTTACTGAAGAAGAAATATTTATGAAATTTTTATGTCGAGGGGGACTGTTAAAAGGAATAATTCTGGCATACAGGGACATAAACAACAGCGGCGGCTCAGGGTGGAAAACCAGCCCTTTGGGCATCGCATCTTCAGGCAGTGTGATGCGTTTCAGGCGTTGATGGGTGCTGCCGTCAGACAACTCTAAAAGGATTTTGCGTGTAGCTGCATGCCATCTGCTCTGACTTCCAGCACGCTGCTCTGGCTGTACCAGTCACCCAGTACAATACGCTGCGCCTGTTTGCCACCAAGCTGAAACTTATGTATTGCAGGCCTGTGAGTATGGCCGTGGATCAGTTTGCTGACACCGGCCTCTGTCATCACTCTGTCGACCTCTGAAGAAGTCACATCCATAATCTGTTCGCTGCTGTTTTTCTGATGTAAAGCACTGGTTTTTCTGGCGTTTTTCGCCACTTTTCGGCGATACCACAGCGGTAATGCAAGCATTAGATTAGGCCACCACCAACCGCGGGATTTTTTACGAAAGGCCATGTATTTATGGTCCCGTGTACAGAGGCTGTCACCATGCATAATCAGCACTTTTTCTCCGTACAAATCTATGACCATCTGTTCGGGCAACAGCTGAATGCCGGTCTGATGGGCAAACTTTTTGCCAACCAGAAAGTCACGGTTGCCGTGAATAAAATAAACCGGTACGCCACTTTCTGTAAGTCGCCGGAAAGCCTGTTTTATATGCTGATTAAACGCGCTGGTATCATCATCACCGATCCAGGCCTCAAAAAGATCTCCCAATACATACAGAGCCGCAGCATTCTGTGCCTGTTCAGACATAAAAGCGTCAAATGCCGCGGTGATATCGGGTCTGTCTTCACTCAGATGCAGGTCAGCGACAAACAGGGTTGGTTGCATCAGGGGGTTATTCGTTGATCTCAACAGATTGGATGACCACCTCTTCGAGGGGAACATCCTGATGCATACCGGCGTTACCCGTATCTACTTTGCGAATTTTCTCTGCCACATCCATGCCATTACTGACTTCCGCAAATACACAATAGCCCCAGCCATCCATGCTCTCACTGCGAAAATTAAGAAAGTTGTTATCTGCAATATTAATAAAGAACTGACAGGTAGCAGAATGAGGGTCATTGGTGCGGGCCATTGCCACGGTACCCTTATTATTGGCAACACCGTTATTGGCTTCATTCTGAATCGGTGCTTTAGTTTCTTTCTGACGCATACCGCTTTCCATGCCGCCGCCCTGGATCATAAAACCGTCAATCACACGGTGGAAAATGGTGTTGTCGTAAAAGCCTTCACGAGCATATTCCAGAAAGTTTTCTACCGTCGCTGGTGCTTTATCGGCCAGCATCGTCAGTTCAATGGGACCGTAGTTAGTGTTAAGTGTTACCTTCATGGTGAAGTCCTGATTGTGAAAAAATAGGGTGAAAGAGCACCATATGGTTTAAAAAACGAACACCAGAGCTGCCTGAAAAAATCTCAATCAAGGCGTGGTTGTGCAGGAATAGCGACACTATTTTAAGCAACCAGAACGCAGTGTGGGGCTTTTTCAGGCGCTCCCGAAGGGCGAGTCCCAAAAAACGCGCATCCGGCGGCAAATTTTCTTGATTTAGGCCCACTAAACCTTCAAAAATTTGCCTTGCCTGCGCCCTTTTTGAACTCTCGCTGGTGTTGTTTATTTAAACCATATGATGCTCTATTGTATCCCAAAGGGCGGTCTCAGGAAACTTATCCTGAAGTCTTATCGGAAACTACAGGTGCAGCCAATCGGCCCTTAGGGTAAAATTCGCGCCTTAATCACCTTATATATGATTTATTCTCAAGGATTTAACTATGCTGCACATCTACAACACTCTGACCCGCCGAAAGGAGCGCTTTAAACCTTTGCAGGAAGGCAAGGTTGGGTTATATGTGTGCGGTATAACAGTATATGACCTGTGCCATATGGGCCATGCCCGTACTTATCTGAGTTTTGATATGATGGTGCGGTACCTGCGACATGCAGGCTATGAAGTGAATTATGTGCGCAATATCACCGATGTGGACGACAAGATAATCAGGCGGGCACAGGAGAATCAGGAAGCCTTTACCACTCTGATTGACCGTACTATTGCCGATATGCATCAGGATTTTGATGCCATTGGTTTGCTACCGGCGGATATCGAGCCCCGTGTGACCACGCATATGGATGAGATCATTGAGGTGATCCGGCGTCTGGTGGAAAAACGCCATGCCTATCAGGCCAATAGTGGTGATGTGCTGTTTGATGTCAGTACTTTCGAGCGCTACGGCAAACTCAGTGGCCAGGATCTGGAGCAGTTGCAGGCAGGCTCCCGGGTGGAAGTCAGTACCGATAAGACCGATCCGCTGGACTTTGTGCTGTGGAAATCCGCCAAGCCCGGTGAGCCAAGCTGGGATTCTCCCTGGGGCAAGGGTCGGCCGGGCTGGCATATTGAATGTTCGGCGATGAACCACAAACATCTTGGGGCGCATTTTGATATTCATGGTGGTGGCTCCGATTTAATTTTTCCTCATCACGAAAATGAAGTGGCTCAGTCCTGCTGTGCATTTGATACGCCCTATGTGAACTATTGGGTACACACCGGTATGGTGCAGGTCAACGAAGAGAAAATGTCCAAGTCACTGGGCAATTTCTTTACCCTGCGCGATGTGCTCAAAGAGTACGATGCCGAAACATTGCGTTATTTTCTGCTCAGTGCTCATTATCGCAGTCAGTTAAATTACTCTGAGGAGAATATCCATCAGGCCAGAGCCTCACTGGAACGCTTATATACGGCACTGCGGGGCGTTGCCCCGGATAACAGTGTCGATGCTGATTATGGTGGTTATCAGGCACGCTTTAATCAGGCCATGGATGATGATTTTAATACCCCTGAAGCCTACTCAGTACTGTTTGATCTGGCCCGGGATATTAATAAAGCCGGAGCTGGTGAAGCGGCTAAGCTGGCGGCAGTACTAATCTGCCTCGGCGGTGTGCTGGGGTTGTTGCAGCAATCATCGGAGCAATTTCTGCAGGGAGCGGGTGGCGATGACCAGGCTGATGTGGCCGAGATTGAGCGTCTGATACAGGTTCGCGCCGATGCCCGTAAAAACAAAGACTGGGCGGCAGCCGATGCGGCCCGTGATGCTCTTACGGCCATGGGTATTGAACTGGAAGACGGCCCGCAAGGCACTAGCTGGCGCCGTAAGTAACTCGGCTCACGAACTAAAAGCATGACTAACCACAGAGGGCACGGAGGATGGAAGGGTTAAACGCTTTGCTCCTTTTCGTGTTTTTCATGCCTTTCGTGATCAAAAGCTTTTAAACCACCACAGGACCAAAGTGTCGGGAACACGTGGAACAGCCGAAGGCTGGCTTGCGTAGCGCAGGACAGAACGAAGTAAAAGCACGAACCCGGTTGAGAAATACAAGACTAACGACAGAGGCGCAGAGATTACGGAGGTATTAACGATTTAATCCCCTTTACCTCTCTGTGTTCTCTGTGCCTCTGTGGTGAAAATTCTTTTATTTACAATTACTTGCCCGGTGTCAGGCGCAATATCTGGCCGTCGGGATGATCGGTGAGCAGATAAACGGCGCCGTCCGGACCCTGGCGCACATCACGCACACGCTGACCGATGTCGATACGTTCCTCATGGGTGACTTTATTATCGTCACTCAGTTCCAGCCTGACTAACTGGCGAAATTTCAGTGAGCCCACTAACAGATTGCCCTGCCAGTCGCTGAAAGCCCGGGCAGTATAAAAGGCCATCCCGCTGGGAGCGATAGAAGGCACCCAGTAGTGAAGTGGTTGCTCCATACCGGCCTGTTCAGTGTCGCCGATTTCACCGCCACCGTATTCTTCGCCATAGGTGATCTCAGGCCAGCCGTAGTTCTTTGTGGCTTCGGCAATATTGATTTCATCACCGCCCTGAGGGCCGTGTTCATGGGTCCATAGTTCGCCAGTTTGCGGATGCAGCGCCGCACCCTGAATATTGCGATGCCCATAGGACCAGATATCCGATAACACGTTGTCATCTTTTGTATAAGGATTATCAGCAGGCACCTTGCCGTTGGGCAGCACACGTACGACTTTGCCGTAGTGAACATCCAGTTGTTGTGCGCCATGGCGTTGCGAGCCGCGATCGCCCAGAGTGATAAACAGAGCCCCCTCGCGGTCAAATACAAGACGACTGCCGAAATGATGGCCGGTATCGATTTTAGGTCTGGCACTGAAAATGATCTGCACTTCGCTCAGGCCATTTTCTTCCAGAATGGCGCTGGCAACAGCGGTACTGCTCTTCTGCGTACCGGAAACCGGCTCACTGAAACTAAAATAGACCCGCTGGTTCTCGCTGAACATAGGATCAATCGCGACGTCGAGTAAGCCGCCCTGGTTTTTTACCAGAACCTCGGGAAGTCCGCTTAAGGGGGCTGATTTATTGCCATCAGTATCGACAATTCTGAGCTTGCCGGTACGCTCAGTAACCAGCATACGGCCATCGGGTAGAAAAGCCATGCCCCAGGGATGTTGCAATCCTGAGGTGACGACTTCGACCTCAATAGCGGCTTTTTCACTGTCAATATTTTCAGGCGTGCTGGCACAGGCCGCCGAACTAAGGCAAAGAGTCAGGCTGGCAAAGAGTAAGGCAAATTTACGGGGCATCATCTTTCCTTCGGGTTAGTAGTAAACCACTAATGCTAGCCGAAAAAGTGAAGTTTTTCCTGCACTTGAGCGAATTTTAACGCCGTTTGAGCGGATTTATGAATGGTATCCGGGTTCAGAGATTAAAGCTGAATTTGAGCAGACTCAGAACAATCAATGAATAGAGGGCGGAAACCGGCAGACCGATACGCACAAAGTGGGAAAGCCGATAGTTGGCGGCACTGAACACCAAAAGGTTGGTCTGATAACCCCAGGGAGAGATAAAGCTGGCACTGGCGGCGAATGCTACTGCCAGTGCGAAGGGAAGTACCGGCGCATCTAACATCTGTACCAGGCCCCAGGCAAAGGGAAACATCAGAGCAGCGGCGGCATTATTTGTCACCAGTTCAGTAAGCAGCAGGGTCAGCAGATAGATCACTACCAGGGCTACGAAGGGGCTGCTTCCCTCGAGCATGGGGAAAACCAGCTCATTGATGCTGGCAATAAGACCCGATTGTTCCAGTGCAACGGCCAGCCCCAACGCTCCCACTATTACCATGATCAGATTAACCGGCAAGTGGCGTTTCAATTCTGCGCCATTGGTGATGCCGCTCAGCACCAGCAAAGCCAGCAGAAAAACCAGTCCGGTTGCAAGAGGGACGATATTGGTGGCACTGAGTATTACCGTTAACAGGAATCCACCCAGGGTCAGGCGTTCCTGAATCGGGCTGAGTTTCTTTGGCAGGCTGTGCTCAGTGAGTATAAAGAAATTCTTCGACAGGTTGTTGCGCGAGTCAAAATCGGGACCAACAGCCAAAAGCAGATTATCACCGGATTGCAGTCTGATATCACCGAGTTTGCCTGACAGACTTTCACCGTCACGGCGAATGGCCACTACGGCGGCATCGAACATAGCGCGAAATCCGATTTCTTTGAGTGTCTTATCAATCAGCTTGGCGCGATTTGATATCACGACTTCAGTCAGGTTCTCTCTGAGCAGGCCATTGGTTTCGGCAAACAGGGTGAGGCCAGGTATATGACTGAGGCTGTCTACCCGTTTCACGTTGCCGCTGAAAATGAGTTTATCTCCGCCTTCGATGACGATTTCCGGCGTAACCGGTGACAGCAGGTGGCCCTGACGGATAATCTCAGCCAGATAGAGTTCAGGCAAATTGCGTAAATGGTTTTCTTCGATGCTCTTGCCGATCAATGGTGAATCAGCATCCACCTTGGCCTCGATAAAGTACTCTTTGTAGTCAGCCTGTTTGATTTTGATATTGGGTAGTAAAGGCGACATCAGAAACAGCAATAAGCCGCAGGACAGACCCGCAACCAGGCCATAGAGGGTGAAATCCAGAAAGGCAAAACCAGGGTGGCCCTGCTCCACTAAAAAGCTGTCTACAATCAGATTAGTAGAGGTACCTATCAGGGTTACAGTGCCGCCTAGAATGGCCGAGTAGGAAAGCGGAATCAGGAGCTTGGAAGCCGGATGGTGCTGATTCTGGGTGACAGGGCTGATCAGGCTGGCAACAATGGCGGTGTTATTCAACAATGCCGAGCTTGAGAAGGTTAATCCGAACAGGCGCCAGTAGCTTTTGGTATAACTGGCGCTGATAAGCTTTCTGCCCAGTAACTTCAGTAATGAGGTCTTGTCGATAGCATTGCTGATCAGCAGTAACAGTACCAGTGTGATCAATCCCTGATTGGTTAACCCATGAGACAGCTCCAACAACGATAACTGACCGCTGCCGAGCAATGCCAGCATGGCCATAGAAAAGATCGCGGATGGGCGCTTATCGGTAAAAATAAGCGCCGCGATGGTGACAACAAAAATCCCTGCAACCAGAATCTGGTTTATGTCCATCTAATTCAACTCAGAGTTTGCTGATATCCAGCGCCTGCCAATGAGGGAAATGTTTACGTACCAGGGCGTTAAATTCCAGTTCGAATTCGGAATAAGCCTGGTTATTTTCCTTCTCTGCGGATTTGTCGGCGTCGATAATCATACCCGCACCAACGGTACCATTGGTCAGGCGGTCGATAATAATAAACGCTCCGGTTTTGCGGTTTCGCTGGTATGGGTCGCAGGCGACAGGCTGCGTCAGTTTGATGCTGCCAACAGCTATTTCATTCAGATTCAGATGCAGCAGATCCTTTTTCTCCATGGTGTTGACGTCTATACGGTAGTCAAGACGCTGTACAGAGCCGGAAACGGATTTAGTTGCAAATTTGAACTCATATTGTTTATTTGGCATCAGTGGATCTTCTGCCATCCACACCAAATGCGTCTTGTAAGCAGCGCTGTGCAGCGGCTGATTATCGCTTTTAACAATCATATCGCCGCGGGAAATATCGATTTCATCATTCAGGGTCAGAGTCACAGCTTGCGGCGCGTACCCGATTTCCTGTTCACCTTCAAAGGTGACAATTTGTTTCACTGATGAAGTCTTACCCGAGGGCAGTGCGGTAACTTTGTCACCTGGTTGGATCTGGCCGGAAACAATCGTACCGGCAAAGCCGCGGAAATTAAGATCCGGGCGATTTACATACTGTACCGGGAAGCGAAAATCCCGCTGTGTCTCGTCTTTGCTGACTTCAATATTTTCCAGCAGCTGCATCAGAGTTTCACCCTGATACCAGGGCATGCTGTCGCTGCGGTTAACCACATTGTCGCCTTTGAGTGCCGAGATAGGCACAAAGCGAATATCAGGGATATTCAGCTGTTTGGAAAATTGCAGATAGTCTTCACGGATCTTGTCAAACACGCTCTGGTCATAGTCCATCAGATCCATTTTATTAATCGCCACAATCACATGTTTGATACCCAGCAAAGAGGCCAGGAACGAGTGGCGGCGGGTTTGTACCTTAACACCACCTCTGGCGTCCACCATCACAATGGCGAGTTCACAGGTGGAGGCGCCTGTTACCATATTACGGGTGTACTGCTCATGGCCAGGGGTATCGGCGATAATAAACTTGCGTTTGTCCGTGGAGAAGTAGCGATAGGCCACATCGATAGTGATGCCTTGTTCACGTTCAGATTGCAGACCATCTACCAACAGTGCCAGATCCACTTCTTCACCTGTGGTGCCGACTTTCTTGCTGTCTTTACTGATGGCAGCAAGCTGGTCTTCATAAATCATTTTTGAATCATGCAACAGTCGACCGATCAGCGTACTTTTGCCGTCATCGACACTTCCGCAGGTTAAAAACCGAACCAGGTCTTTGCGTTCGTGTTGTTCAAGATAACTGAGAATGTCCTTTTCGAGGAGATCATTTTGGCTATTCATGTTAACAGCTCACTAGAAAATAAGGGTTTAACAGGGATTCTTTCTGGTTATAGCGCAGCGGTTTTTGTTGTTCACTAAGGGGCTTCTGTTCCTCAAGCTCGCAGACCGTGCCACCGGCGGCATTGACAACAGCATGCGCCGCTGCCGTATCCCACTCACTGGTGGGGCCGAGGCGTGGGTACAGATGGGCTTTGCCTTCTGCCACCAGGCACAGTTTCAAAGAACTGCCCATGGCCACCAATTCTGTGTCACCCGGCAATTGGTCAAGCAGGGCCTGAATCTGCGGGCTCTGATGCGAACGGCTGCCAACCACTTTCCAGATTTCGTCGTTCTGGTGAATTGCTGGCCTAAGTTCCGTCATTTCTCCGGCTTTACTGACCCGTGCAAATTCACCAACCGCGCCAACATAGGTCGTATTCAGGGCTGGTGCGAATACCACCCCAAGAACCGGTTCGCCGTCTTCAATCAGCGCAATATTGACGGTAAATTCACCATTTTTCTTAATAAATTCTTTGGTGCCATCCAGAGGATCCACAAGCCAGTATTGTTGCCACTGACTACGCTCCTGCCAGGCAATATCGGCAGATTCTTCAGACAATACGGGCAAATCCGAAATGGCTTTTAACCCGTCGACAATAATATGATGTGCAGCCAGGTCCGCTTCGGTGAGGGGGCTGTTATCCTGTTTGTCCGTCACTTCGAAATCCCGGGCATAGATATCCATGATGGCCTTGCCCGCCTGATGGGCGATTTGAGTAAGCTGTTCAGCCAGTTGTGCTCTGCTCATTACAGATAACCCTTTTCGGTCAGTGCTGCAATCAGCTTGTCGGCCGATTGCTCAGGTGTTTCACCTTCCTCGAAGTTCAGATGCACTTCCGGAGATTCAGGGGTTTCATAAGCAGAATCTATGCCGGTAAAGTGTTTGATATCACCTTGCCGGGCCTTTTGGTACAAGCCCTTAGGATCGCGCTGTTCACACACCTCCAGAGGTGTGTCTACAAAGACTTCAATAAATTCTCCCGGCTCAAGCATGTTGCGGCAGAACTTTCTGTCTGTTTTAAACGGTGAAATAAACGCGGTGATAACAATCAGGCCGGCATCAACAAACAGCCTGGCTACCTCACTGATACGGCGGATATTCTCGACTCTGTCTTTATCGGCAAAGCCGAGATCACCACACAGGCCATGGCGAACATTGTCGCCATCAAGCAGGTACGTGTGCTTGCCCGACGCAGTGAGTTTTTGTTCCAGCACATTGGCAATGGTGGATTTACCGGAGCCGCTTAAGCCGGTAAGCCAGATTACTGCAGGCTTTTGACCTTTTTGGTGTGCACGATCGGTTTTATTGGTTTTATGTTCATGCCAGACGATATTGTCACTCATCAGAAATATCCTTCCATTTTCTTTTTCTCCATTGAGCCGGCGCTGTCATGATCGATTACCCGGCCCTGACGCTCTGACGTCTTGGTCAGTAACATTTCCTGAATGACATCAGGCAGGGTGGCGGCATTGGATTGCACTGCACCGGTCAACGGATAGCACCCCAAAGTACGGAACCTGACCGATTCCATTTTTGGTTTCTCGCCGTCCTGAAGGGGCATACGATCGTCATCCACCATGATCAGTGTGCCATCACGCTCTACTACAGGACGTGGTTTGGCCAGATACAATGAAGGAATGTCGATATTTTCCAGGTAGATATATTGCCAGATATCCAGTTCTGTCCAGTTGGACAGCGGAAATACCCTGATACTCTCGCCCTTGTTCACTTTGGCGTTATAAATATTCCAAAGTTCAGGGCGCTGGTTCTTGGGATCCCAGCGGTGATTTTCATCACGAAAAGAATATACTCGTTCTTTAGCCCGGGATTTTTCTTCATCGCGGCGGGCACCACCGAATGCAGCATCAAACTGAAATTTATTCAGCGCTTTTTTCAATGCCTGGGTTTTCATAATATCAGTGTGTTTGGCACTGCCATGGCTAAAGGGACCGACTCCCATATCAATACCTTCCTGATTCTTATACACAATCAGATCCAGTTTATGCTCTTTAGCCATACGGTCACGAAACTCAATCATTTCGCGAAATTTCCAGGTGGTATCCACATGTAATAAGGGGAAAGGAATACGGCCGGGTGCAAAGGCTTTACGAGCCAGATGCAGTAACACAGAGGAATCCTTGCCAACGGAATACAGCATCACCGGGTTGTCGAACTCAGCCGCGACTTCACGGAAAATATGAATACTTTCAGCCTCAAGCTGCTTGAGATGGGTTACGGTTGGAATATTAGCGTCCATGGTATTGATCAGACCTGTTAAAGTTGTCGGAATTGGTATTATGCAAATGCGTTCTATGCATAGAACAATACCATGTTCGGACAGATTTTGGCTATGCGAGATCGCTATAACAAATAGCAAACAGCCTTAATGATATCCCTTTTTACGGTACTTTTGGACAGGCGAATGCGGGTATCAAGGATGGCGGATGCACCTGTCAGCCAGCAGTTTCTCTTAACGTGGCCCAGCGCACCGCCTGAAGATAATGACGGGTCACTTTGTCAATGCCAAATTCCATTTTGCTGCACTGGTTTTTCGCTGCGCTCCAGTCAGCCTGCTCAAAGGCTTCAATCAGCCGCAAGTATTGTGCAAGTCTGCCTTGATCATTGATCAGCGCGTCTTTGATCACCTGAGAAATAGGGAGGTTGTCGAGTAACTCCGCCAACGGCGCATCCAGCATCCCTTCGAGCAGTGACAATAATCCGGTCAGAAACGCGGCACTCTCGGTGGCCTGTTCACCGGGCATCGTAGAGAGTAATTCACAAAAGCGCGCCCTTACCAGAGACATTACGGTGAGTGCGGGAGGTTTTCTGTCTGCAAACTGGGCGGTAAAAAGTACCGATACAAAACGGCGTAGCTCCTGCAAGCCCAATAACACAATGGCTTGCTTAATATTAGATATCTCACTACGGCGTTTGAAAATGGGCGATTGGGCGTACCTCAGCAACTTTACCGAAAGATGAACATCTCCCTGAAACACCTCGGTAATGGCGGGAATATCCGGCTCAGGTTCTGCCAGTGCATTCATCAGCCGCGCTACGGTTAACTGCGATGGGTCCAGTGTGCGGCTTCTCATCACCTCAGGTTTACTAAAAAAGTAGCCCTGAAAATATTCAAAACCCAGCTCCATGGCCTGATGATATTCGGCATGGGTTTCCACTTTCTCAGCCAGTAACTTGATGTGCGGAAAATCTTTAATGGCGTCTTTAATCAGGCGAATTTCGTCAATCTGAGTAACCTGATAATCAATCTTAATAATATCGGTATAAGGGTAAAAATGTTTCCATACACCTTTATGTTCGTAATCATCTAAGGCGATGGTGTAGCCAAGTTCTTTCAGTTCCCGACAGGCTTCGAGCAATTTTCTGGAGGGCGTCACCGTTTCCAGTATCTCTACTACCACAAATTCTTTTGGCAATAGCATCGGGTAGCCATTGAGCAGAGATTCCTGAGTAAAGTTAATAAAAGCGAGTTTGTCTTCAGTCAGTTTATCCATCCCAAGGTTAAACTGCAGACCTTCTATCATTTTAGACGTGGCTTGTTCATCACAGACGTCCGGGAACACATTTTCAAGACTGTCCCTGAATAGTAGCTCGTAGGCTACCAACTGCTTTTCCCTGTCTAGTATGGGTTGACGAGCTGCGAAAAACGCCATGATTGATGTATTCCCCGAATATAACGCTACCACTATGCTAGTAGATTGATGCTGAGGATACCAGAACCAATTTTTCTGGTTGTAACAATTTGATTTCAATAAAAAATACCGGCTAATGCCGGTATTTTTTATCTACATATGGCTAAGCTTCAGAGTCAGCTTAATTCGGCTTTCAGTCTGGCTTCCATTTTCTCATGGGTGTTTTGCAACGCTTCACTGGGTGGTGCAGTAAGATGACTAACGATGAAAATCGTCAGCGTACAAAGAATAAAGCCAGGTACAATCTCATAGATTACGCTGCTCAGGCTTTCGCCCCCGATAGTGACCGGCGCGTATATCCAGAATAATACGGTTGCTGCACCGACCAGCATACCCGAAAGAGCACCTGTGCGGTTCATACGCTTCCAGAACAGACTGACAATAATCACCGGTCCAAAGGCTGCACCAAAACCAGCCCAGGCATTACTGACCAGATTCAGTACGCTGTTCTGTGGATTCCAGGCCAGGGCAATCGCCACAAGAGCCACCACCAGTACTGAAATTCTGCCTACCAATACGAGCTCTTTGTCGCCAGCATCACGGCGCAGAAAGGCTTTATAAAAATCTTCAGTCAGTGAACTGGATGTCACCAGTAACTGGGATGAAATGGTACTCATAATCGCAGCCAGAATTGCCGCCAGAAGGAAACCACCAATCATAGGATGGAAAAGGAACTGTGAGAAAATGATAAAGATAGTTTCCGCATCATCCAGTTTCATTTTGGTTTCTTCCACATAGGCAATGCCGACAAACCCGGTGGCCAGCGCGCCTATTATCGAAACAATCATCCAGCTCATACCAATACGGCGGGCAGTTTTAATCGCTTTGACAGAACGAATCGCCATAAAGCGCACAATAATATGTGGCTGGCCAAAGTAGCCCAGTCCCCAGGCCAGCAGAGATATCACACCTAATGCGGATAGAGCCTCACCCGTTGCGCCATTAACAAAGAGCTTGAGCATATCGGGATTGATATCATTCACTGCGGTACTGACTTCTCCCACGCCACCGAGGTGATTAAAGGCAACAATGGGCACCATCACCAATGATACAAACATAATACAGCCCTGCACAAAGTCGGTCATACTCACGGCGAGAAATCCGCCAAACAGCGTATAAGCGGCGACGACGCCAGCCGTAACAAACAACCCGGTGCTGTAGTCCATACCAAAAGAGCTGTCGAACAGTTTACCGCCGGCCACCAGGCTGGCAGACGTATAAAGGGTGAAGAATATAATGATTACCAGCGATGAAAAAATACGCAGATAACGTCCTTTGTCTTCGAATCGGTTTGCGAAGTAGTCAGGAATGGTAATAGAGTCATTGGCCACTTCCGTATATACCCGTAATCGCGGTGCGACTATCAGATAGTTCATAAAGGCACCAATCACCAGCCCTACCGCAATCCAGCTCTGAGAGATCCCGGCCAGGTACATGGCACCCGGTAAGCCCATCAGCATCCAGCCACTCATATCCGAAGCGCCAGCCGACAGTGCGGTGACACCGGGGCCTAACTTCCTGCCGCCGAGCATATAGCCGGAGACATCGGAGGTGGATGTGCGATAAGCGTATAAGCCTATGCCTAGCATGGCGATAAAATAAAGCGCGAGCGAGATTAGCGTACCTGTTTCAATATACGTACCAGTTTCCACAAAACTCTCCTGTGATTGTTTTGACTGAACAGAACACAACAAAAAACGTAAAAATTAGAAAATTCAGTCAATTAACGTACCATGCTATCAAGATGTTAACCCTTTCTCCAGAGGCTACATGGATCTGCATATACATTGGTGTAACTTTGAACAGCTGGATAACCTGAGATTGCAGTCAATCTGGGCACTGCGTCAGCAGGTCTTTATCATTGAACAGCAAAGTATTTATGCTGATATTGATGGGGTGGATCAGCGGGCATGGCACTTACTGCTGGAGCAAAATAATCAACTGGTCGGCTATGCCAGGTTACTGGACGATTCCATTCACGACTGTTATCGGTTTCAGCGTATTGTGCTGTCTGAGCAGGCACGAGGGCAAGGGTTAGGCAGAATCCTGATGGAACAACTCATCGAAAAAGCCCGGGGAGCCGGACAGTATAAATCGCTCAGGCTCAGTGCTCAGGTTCATCTGCAGAATTTTTATCGACAATGGAAATTTGTACCGCAGGGAGCAGAGTATGATGATGGCGGCATAATGCATATTGATATGCAGCGACTACAGAATCAGGAGTTAGGACAATGATCAAATTACTTTTCACCTTGATTGCCGTTTTGGGCACCGGTGCGGTTCATGCCCAGTATTTTCCGGCATCAGGAGAATGGCAGAGCAAAGCTGCAGCCGAGCTGGGTTTTGAAACTGATAAGCTGGAAAAAGCGGTAAAATTTGCCAGAGAAAATGAATACTCTGGCAGCCGGGATTTACGGATTGCAATTCTCAGGGGGTTTGAGCGCGAGCCTTTTCATACCCTGCTTGGTCCGGTGAAGCCACGCGGCGGGCCAGCGGGGATGGTGGTTAAAAATGGTTACATTGCCGCTCAGTGGGGAGACCTTAACCGGGTCGACATGACTTTCAGTGTAACGAAAAGCTATTTGTCTTCTGTGGCTGGCGTCGCTGTTGATCAGGGGCTGATTGGCAGCACTGAGGACAAGGTGGCAGATACAGTCTGGGATGGCACGTTTGCAGGTGACCACAATAGTCAGATCCGCTGGCGGCATTTGCTTGATCAGTCATCGGACTGGTCAGGCACGCTGTTCGGTATTAAAGATTGGGCCGACAGGCCACCTCAGCATGGCGGCCTGGATGAGTGGAAGTTTCGCACTCTGAATACCCCCGGAACCGTCATGGAATATAATGATGTACGGGTAAACCTGTTGGCGTACTCGTTGTTACAGGTGTTCCGTCAACCGCTGCCACAGGTTCTTAAACAGCATATTATGGATCCTATTGGCGCTTCTCCCACCTGGAGGTGGTTTGGTTATGAGGATGCCTGGGTGACAGTGGATGGACTGAAAATGAAGTCTGTCACCGGGGGAGGTCATTCTGGTGGTGGAATATTCATTTCGACACTGGACCAGGCCCGCTTTGGCCTGATGGTATTGCGTAATGGCCGTTGGAAAAACAGACAAATTCTGTCAAAAAACTGGTTGCAGAAGGCGACAGCCCCGTCGCCGGCCAATGCCAGCTATGGGTTTATGTGGTGGCTGAATCAGGGCGAACGGAAATGGCAAAATGTGGATGACAGCTCAATATTTTATGCCGCAGGATTTGGTGGTAATTTTATTGTTGTGGATAAAGCACAGGAACTGATGATCGTTACCCGCTGGCTTGAGCCTTCTCAGATTGGAGAAATGGTAAGACTGGTCAGAGATAGCCTGCAACAGTGATTTGGTCATGTTGCAGGCTGTTGTTGGCGTTACTTTGAGTCAATCAGCTGCAATAACTCGGTTGTTTTTTGCTGCAGTAATGCTTTATCCGCTCTGGTTTCCACATTCAGCCGGATTACCGGCTCGGTGTTGGACTTTCTGAGGTTAAAACGCCAGTTGTCAAACTCCAGCCCGATGCCATCGGTATTGTCCCGGCGATTGGCCAGGGGCTGATAGGTTTTCAGGATCCTGGCCAGGGTGGCGTCGGCGTCATCGACGATCCGGTTTATTTCCCCTGAGGAAGGAAACGCAGCGATGCGCTCAGACACAAGCTGAGAAAGGGGTTTACCACTGTTGGATAACAATTCGGCCACCAACAGCCAGGGGATCATGCCGGAATCACAATACGCAAAATCACGAAAATAGTGATGAGCGCTCATTTCACCGCCATACACCGCATCTTCCTTGCGCATTCTTTCTTTTATGAAGGCGTGTCCGGTTTTACTCATCACCGGGCGTCCCCCGGCATTCAGGATGACATCTTCTGTGTTCCAGTAGACTCTGGGATCAAAGATAACAGCGGCGCCGGGGTTTTTAGTTAAAAACGCCTGTGCCAGCAGACCGACGATATAATAACCTTCAATAAAATCCCCTTGTTCATCAAACAGAAAACAACGATCAAAATCGCCGTCCCAGGCGATGCCCATATCCGCCTGATGCCCGATTACTGCCTCCCGGGTCTGATGGCGACACTCAGGTAGAAGCGGATTGGGGATGCCGTTGGGAAAGGTACCATCACCCTGATGATTCACTTTAATAAACTCAATCTTCACGCCTTTACCATGTAAAGCCTTTTCGATGGCATCTATGGCGTGGCCGGCAGCCCCGTTACCGGCATTAACTACCAGCTTCAGCGGCTTTAGCTGACCGGGGTCAATATAGCCAAGCATGTGCTCGGTATAAGCCTCCAGAACAGACTGGTTATGATAGCGGTCCGTGGCGAATAACGCCTGTTTGTTCACCAGACCCTGACCCTTGGCGAACTCGCCTTGCATCTGTTTTTTTGCGTAAGCTGCCAGAGATACGGCCACGTCCTGTTCGTCATAACTCTCAGCCAGCGATTTCACCTTATCAAGGCCCGTGTCGCCACTGATCGGCCGGGAACCCTCCCTGACCAGCTTAAGACCGTTGTAATCAATAGGATTGTGGCTGGCTGTGACCTGAATACCACCGCTTTGATTCAGATAGCTGGTAGCAAAGTAGATTTCTTCAGTGCCCGTCATGCCGAGATCGGTGACGGCAGCGCCGCCATCAATCAAACCCGCACTTAAGGCAAGTTTGAGTGGTTCAGAGGTCAGACGGATATCGGCACCTACCACCACTTCTTTGGCCTCAAGATGTTCGGCAAAAGCCCTGCCAATGCGATAGGCAACGGCTTCATTTAATTGCTCACCCAGCTGTCCGCGAATATCATAGGCTTTAAAGCAGCTTAACTTCATTGGTATTTCACCTTAGTTTTTAACCCGGCCATAACGATCTGAAAAACGCACTATATCGTCTTCACCCACATAGGCACCGGATTGCACTTCGATAAGCTCCAGTGGAATTTTGCCTGGGTTTTCAAGGCTATGGGTGGTACCTATAGGGATATAAGTGGATTCGTTTTCGGTAAGCAGAAAGGTTTTATCATCACAGCTCACCCTGGCGGTACCGGTAACCACAATCCAGTGTTCGGCACGATGATGGTGCATTTGCAGGGAAAGTTTTTCACCGGGTTTGACTTTGATGCGCTTTACCTGAAAACGTTCCGCCTGATCCAGTGAGTCATAGCTCCCCCAGGGGCGGAAAACTTCGCGGTGAAATTCATACTCAGGACGTTTGGCGGCTTTGAGTTTATCTACCACTTTCTTAATATCCTGCACGCTGTTTTTATGCGCTACCAGCATGGCGTCCTTAGTTTCAATGACAATCACATCGTCCAGACCAATGACTGACACCAGCCGCTGTTCTGCGTTGACATAACTGTTATTGACCTGCTCCAGAATCACATCGCCGCGCACAACGTTGCCCTGTGCGTCTTTAGGTAAAACCTCCCACAGGGATGACCAACTGCCAACATCACTCCAGCCGGCATCCAGCGGTACCACGGCTGCGGCGTCGGTTTTCTCCATTACCGCGTAGTCAATAGAGTCAGAGGGGCACTGAGAAAAGCTCTCAATGTTGATCCTGACAAAGTCCATGTCCTGCTGTTCTGATTCAATAGCCGCTTTGCAGTTCTGATAGATTTCAGGGGCAAACTTCTGTAACTCCTGCAGATAACGACTGGCCTTAAACATAAACATTCCGCTGTTCCACAGATATCCGCCATCCTGCAAATAGGCTTGTGCTGTTTCCAGGTCGGGCTTCTCCACGAATTCAGAAACACTGAATGCTTCGACGGAACCGGTAATCGGATCGCCCTGGCGTATATAACCATACCCGGTATGGGGAGAGGAGGGGACAATACCAAAAGTAACCAGCTTATCCTGCAGCGCCAGTTGCTCTGCATTGACAATGGCCTGATGAAAAGCCGTAACATTTTCAATCAGGTGATCTGCAGCCAGTACCAGCAATACTGGATCCTGACCTTTTTGTATGGCGTGCAGTGCAGCAAGAGCAATGGCCGGGGCCGTGTTTTTACCCATGGGCTCAAGCAGGATACCATCGTGCTCAATACCTGACTGCAGAACCTGTTCGGCCACAATAAAGCGATGGGCTTCGTTGCAGACAAACACAGGTGCTTCGCTGTCCAGGCCATCAAGCCGGCACAGGGTCTCCTGCAACATGCTGTGTTCGTTGGTTAATGGTAAAAATTGTTTAGGGAAGGCGGCTCGGGATTTGGGCCAAAGACGGCTGCCAACGCCACCGGCCATAATAATAGGCTTCATAAGGATCGTCCTGACTGATATTTTATTATCTGCCAAGCATACCATTTCAATTCACAGCAAGGTATAGGGGGATTAACTCTGTTGGCACGGATAGCGGTACGTCCCTGTACCGATATTGACTGGTTGTACTCAGTTAACGCTGACTTTACCGCGAAGAGCTTGCAGGGACTTTTTACCCACACCCTGAATTTTGATCAGATCGTCAATCGAGTGGAAACCGCCGTTACTATCCCGGTACTGAATAATTGCCTCGGCCTTTTTCTTGCCTATTCCGGGTAAAGACATCAGCTGTTTAGCTGACGCGGTATTAAGATTAATTACCGCTTTTTCCATTGCCACTTTTTCCTTACTTACATCCTTTGTTGATGCCAGAGTCTGCAAAGGGGCAATCAGACCCAACATCACTACACCCCATATAAACCATTTCATATATTTCTCCTTTACCTTGTTTTTCCTTAGGGGGGACGCTAAGCGTCATTGTTACCGCGTCATTGTACTTTCGGGTAGCAATTATTGCGGCAATGATTAGTGTAGAAGAAAATTGATTTTTTTGAGGATTTGCGAATAAAAAAGGCCGGCAGGAACCGGCCTGAATTCCTGACGGATATTACAGGCGTTCAAGAACGGCCTGGGTGAAATCGGTGGTGCCATGATTACCACCCAGATCCCGTGTGGTACGATCACCGGACTCGATAACCTCTTTAATGGCCAGGCGGATTCTATCCGCCTTGTCAGCCATGCCTAGGTGTTCGAGCATCTGGATTGCGGCGAGGATGACAGAGGTAGGGTTGGCAAGGTTCTTACCGGCTATATCCGGAGCTGAGCCATGCACGGCTTCAAAAATAGCGCAGTTATCGCCGATATTGGCGCCAGGGGCCATACCCAGACCACCGACAAGACCAGCACACAGATCAGAAATAATGTCACCGAACAGGTTTGTGGTCACAATCACATCGAACTGGTGTGGATTCATAACCAGTTGCATGCAGGTGTTGTCGACGATCATTTCTGTCGACTCTATCTGTGGATATCGCTCAGCCACCTCTCTGGCAACTTTCAAAAAGAGTCCGGAGGTAGACTTGAGTATATTTGCCTTGTGTACAGCGGTGACTTTCTTGCGCCCTTCTTTCAGCGCCATTTCGTAGGCGAAGGTCAGAATGCGCTCGGCACCTTCGCGGGTGATTTTGCTCATGGCTTCAGCTTCGTTACCATCCTGAGAGACTTTTTGCCCCAGACCCGAGTACATACCCTGGGTATTCTCTCTCACGGTAATGATATCGATATCTTCGTAACGCGCCTTGGTGCCCTTGAAAGATAATAC
Source organism: Lacimicrobium alkaliphilum (assembly GCF_002591895.1). Classification (GTDB taxonomy): domain Bacteria; phylum Pseudomonadota; class Gammaproteobacteria; order Enterobacterales; family Alteromonadaceae; genus Lacimicrobium; species Lacimicrobium alkaliphilum. Next base: position 107,628 of record NZ_NISX01000009.1, on the reverse strand, counting down.
AGGCCGGACGTTGGCGAAGAGATTGAATTGTTTGCGCAGACTGACATTAATGGAAGTGAAGCCTTCACCCACAGGTGTCGTCAGTGGTCCTTTTAGCGTAATACGGTTTTTAGCGATAAGATCCAACGTCTGCTGGGGCAGTAATTCACCATGATTTTCCAGCGCCATAAGACCGGCATCGGCGAAATCATAAGCGAAATCACAGCCCGCCTTGTCGAGAATTTGCAAGGTGGCATTGACAATATCGGGTCCGATACCATCGCCACGGATTACCGTTATGCGCTGTTGAGTCATGGAGAGTTCCTCTGTCTGTCGTTTTTTAATCGGGAGGCCCTGATTTACAGGGTGCTAACGGGCGCGATTTATAGCATTAAATGGTGCTATCTTCCAGTAAAAACGCGAATTCTGCGGGGAATCACTATTATTCTAATGGCCAGTAACACTGGCTGTTTTCAAACACTTCTATAATCACATCCCTGATATCTTGCGGCTGCAATTGAAGGTATTGAAGTGCCTGTTCCCGATACTGTCTATTGACCAGCTGTTCTGGTTCGTCAGCGAAGTAAATCTGGCGACAAATCATTAATGACAGACCCAATAGCGTTGCCAGGGTCTTACTCATTCCACTCAGTTCCGAGTCTTCGGGGAGCTGATGATGGCAGCGAATGGCCTCAAGACTGAGTCTGTCCTGTTGCCAGGACCTGGCCAGCGTCATACTTTGTTGTGCCCTGGATGACGTCGCCGGCAGGGTAAAAAGACTATCCAGTGAAAACAGCTCGAGACCGCGTTTTGGAAGCCTGACCCGGCGTTTGAGGGCTGAACTGATAAACAGTCCGGCGCAAAAAAAATACCCCAGGGTGACCAGAGATTCATTCTGTATTCTCGACTGCCTTTCGCCCAGTGCTTCAAGAATATGACCCAGCAAGACACACAATTGCAATATATGCTGCTGCAGCGGGAAGTACTGCTGATTCAGCCGGTTCAGCAAGGCTTGTTGTACCAGTATACTACTGGTGCGTTCAAAGCCCTGGAACAATAGCGCATGCTTCACTTCTTCCATTTGCAGATTCATGCGAGAGCGATGGCTGGCAGTGTATTTCAGCTGTCTGGCGAGAAACCCTTCAGCCGCGATATGGGCACTGATGTTATCCACCTCCGGCTCCTCTTGCCTGAGCAGGTCCTGGATAGCCAGTAATTTAGCCGGCGGCTTACTCAATATCTGTCTGGCTGGGGGCGCTGACAAAGATGCTTCAGCTTCCTGGTGCAATCTCTGCCAGTCTTTATCCCACAGAGTGTCCAGCAATGACAGGTTTTCTACCTGCAATGCTGAACATGGCTGAACAGGTTCAGCTACTGCAATTTGTTCAGTGTACTGATTAAACGTCCGGCTATGGGGCTGTAAGCCCTTGATCAGGTAAGTATCACGTGTTTTTGATAACAGTATGGCTTTCGTGTTGTCTTGCCGTTGAATTATGCTGCCCGGCGGAATAAGTCCCAAAATCGGCAGCAATGGCTCCAGCATCCCATAGCAACCCGGTGGTATCTGCTTTGTTAATCTTCGCAGTGAGTGGTGCCATTGTTGCGAAGCGGGGCGTTTTTCAGCGGCTATACTCACTTGTGCCACCACCATCAATAATAATTGTGGGTGACTTAATCGTGCAAAGCGCCGATAAAAACCGGCTTTCTGGCGAAGCGGCAGTAAACGCGAGACCGGGATCAGACTATGGGCCCAGACTTGCTGGTCAAGACGCTTAATTTGTCGGATAAAAGTGTCGCTGTTCAGTGGCCAGCTATACACATCCAGCGTCATTGCCGCACATATCAGCCCACTACTGCTTTGTGGATGCCAACGGTGGCAATGGCTGAACAGCAATGCCAGTAGCATGCGCTTCAGACGCAAATTCTGGCTGTCTGTGTAGCTGGTGAAAATAAGCTGTGCCTGTGCCATACAGGGGGCGGGAGCTTGCTCAAAACATGCCTGTAGGTGTCGGGTCAGACTGAAACAATGGGAGATGATCACAGCAGAGCTGTCGCTACTTTGAATAAGCTCTTCCAATTCAGCCAGCCCAGCCAACAGTCGGCTGAATTCTTCAGAGAGGGACTCACTCACTGCCGCTCTGTGTATTGCTGATAGGTGCCGTCGCCCCAGGCGATAAGAACGTCATTTTCAAACAACAAGGGGGTACATTCATTCATCGTCGTTATGCCATCAGATTCCATATGCTGGGTTCGGTAAAACATGATTTGAATTTGTTGATCCTGAATCTGCTTCGCTTCACTGATATCCGGGGCGCCCATCAGCTCTATGATTTGTTGCCTGCTTGTACCCAGCTCCAGTTTTCCCATCTGTACTTTGTTGTACTGCTCTCTGTCCCGCCAGTCCATTGAGTCCGGATCGTCCGGGTAAAACACTAACACCAGAGCTGCGAAAATAAGGTAGATCCCAAAGCCTATGGCGGCGCGTTTGATAAATTTATTATTCATTTTTAATCAATTACTCTTAGGCGTGAAAACTGCAAACGGCCAGTTCCCAGACTGTTTTTTTAAACATAGAATATCATGGACACCACTTAGCAGCGATGATGCCTTCTGCCCCTATTATTTTACCAGCTTATAACATGGGTCGTAGCGTTTCCCGGGCAACTTCATACGATTCTGCGCGACAAAAGATTCGAGCATCGTGTCCAGCAACTCCATCAACCTGGCGTCACCATTAATCGTGAAGGGGCCTTTTTTCCTGATTTGTTCAATGCCCTCCGCTTTAACATTCCCTGCCACGATACCCGAAAATGCCCGTCGCAATGAAGCTGCCAAGTCGGCTTTTGGCTGCTCAAGATGCAGATTAAGCTGCTCCATATTTTCATGGCTGGGAGAGAAGGGCGACTGAAAATCCTGATCAATTCTGAGCGACCAGTTAAATTGGTATGAGTCGCCTCTTTGACGACGATATTCAGTGACCTGGGGCTGGTTTTCCCGAACTAATCTGGCCACTTCTGATGCATCATCAACGATGATGGTATACAGGTTCTGGGCGGTCCTGCCCAGTGTTGCACCAATAAACTCATCGATGGTATTAAAATAATCTTCACTTTCTTTAGGCCCTGTCAGGATCACAGGCAGTACCTGCTCGCGATTCTGTTCACTCAGCATAATACCAAGCAAATACAGTAATTCTTCTGCGGTACCCACACCACCCGGAAAAATGACAATGGCATGAGCGGTTCGGACAAACGATTCCAGTCGTTTCTCGATATCTGGCATGATAACCAGTTCATTAACAATTGGATTCGGTGGTTCGGCTGCAATAATGCTGGGTTCGGAAATACCCAGATATCGGCCATGCCGATAGCGTTGCTTGGCATGGCCTATAGTGGCACCTTTCATCGGCCCCTTCATAGCGCCGGGCCCGCAGCCAGTACAGATATTCATTTCCCTTAAGCCAAGCTGGTAACCAACCTCTTTGGTATATTTGTACTCAATCTCACCAATAGAGTGACCACCCCAGCATACGACCATATTTGGGTCACCCGCTGCCTGAATGGCATTGGCATTGCGCAACATATCGAACACCATATGAGTGATATGGGTAGATTCGGATTGATCGACAAACAGGTTGCCTTCATATCTGGCCCCCATATGCAGCATATCTCTGAGTACGGCGAACAGATGCTCATGAACCCCCTTGATCAGCTTGTTGTCTACAAAGGCAAGCTCAGGCGGATTGACAAGCTCTATCTTGACACCGCGCTCACGCCGCAGCAGGTTGACTTCAAAATCTTCGTAGGGGGAAAAGATATTCTCATAATTATCTTCCTGGGCGCCGCTGTTCAGCACGGCCAGGCAACAGTTACGGAACAGGCGATAGAGTTCACTGGAAGTGGACTTTTTCAGACGATCCACTTCAAGTTGTGAAAGCAGGTTCATTGAACCGATGGGGTTAAGTTGCACTGTTCTTTTCATTTTTTTCCTTGGTCAATCACGCTACGATTTCTGCCCTGAGTCTTAGCGGTATACAGAGCTCTATCGGCGCGTTCAAATACACGGTGCACATCGTCACCTTCAATGAAACTGGCGGCACCAATTGAAACCGTAATCTTGACACTCTGTTGTTTAAACCTGAAGGGGATTTTGGCAATTTGTAAACGTACTTTTTCCAGCGCAGCTTCTAGTTCACCCTCTGACGTTTGCGGAAAAAGCAGTACAAATTCCTCACCACCCCAGCGAGCGAGAAAGTCTGTTGAACGCAAACATTTACTCATTTGCTGTGCGATGACCTGCAAGGTTTTATCACCGGCTGCATGGCCATAATTATCATTTATGGTTTTGAAGTGATCAACATCTACCAGTGCCATACTCAGCTCGGTACCATAACGACGCCAGCGGCGGTATTCTAATTCAATTCTGTCGTTATAGGCGCTGCGATTTGGGATCTGGGTTAACTCGTCGTGGTGGCTGCGGTATTTTTGCTGCAATAAACGTTGTTTATACTCTGAGGTTTCCTGTTCCAGATGGCTTAACTGATCTCTCATTTCGTTGAGCAGTTTCATCAGCACTCGCTGCTCGTCCTGATCCGCTTTCTCCCGCGTATCGATGGTGGCTGCAATTTTTGCCAGATATTCACCAGCCTGCTTACGCAGTAACTTGATATTCTCGGCTTCATCGATGGCGACTTCGATATTCAGAACCTGCTGTTTTAACTGTGCCGTGTTGTCGGTTTTAAGTTGGAACGTTGACTCACTTTTCTCGATCGAGTGGGTAACAGACTGGCTGACTTTGTCCAATGTACTGTGAAGGCTGGAAACAAATCGTTCAGCATGTTTTCGCTCATGAATGACCTCACGCAGGATCGTGCGGATGATAATCAGACAACATTCAAGTAGCTGTTCATGATCCAGGCCTTTGGCTAACTGATCACGGACTTTCTTCAACTGAGGATCTTCTTTTGCACTGGTAGTAAGCTGTGAGACCAACTCTCTCAGCTCGTCTGTGATCTCTTTGTGTAGCACCAGGGTGGCGTTCTGAAGTGGAAGGCTTTCTCCGGGCGGGGGCTCTGCTTTGCGGGCCTGAAAATTGATCAGCGCCTTTTGAAATAACTCCAGGGCTTTCTCAAAATGAGGCAATGAAGTGAAAACCGAAGCCTGGCTCTGGCGAACCTGGCGTAAAAACGCCTGAGCATCTTCTTTTAGCGCTTCAGGCAGGCCATTGTTTTCCTGCAGTGACTGAATGGCATTTTCAATAAGATTATGTGATTTTTGATTCTGCAGTCTGACCTGGTCGCTGTTTTCCATCAACAACGCCGTCAGTTTACCTACGCTGACTTCTGCCAGGGTAAAATTAATTTTACCACCTAAATGTCCCCTGAGGGTTTGCAACTCCTTGTCCAGTGCCGGTACAGCGCCTTCGTAAAACTTACTCAATCTGAGGATAAACTGAGACAGTGTATCGATTTGATGCTTGAAGCTGCGCAGTACTTTCTGCTGGTTTTGGTTAGTCAAATCCAGCTTTGTATTTGTTACCTGTGACCCATTATCCATTTTCTGTTTCACCCAGGATCAGACTGCAGTTCCACCCAGTATAATAGTTAATAAGTTAGTTAAGAATATTTTTTTATAACAATATGTTAGCGAAAATATGAAGCGCGTCGCTACAAAGGGCTATTGATGTGATTGTCTTATGGGGCTGCTGAAAAATAAAAAGACGGTCATACCGTCTTTTTAATGCTGACTTTTATTATCAATTTACATACCTGTTAATCGTCATTCAGAGGACGTTTAACCAGATAATAAGGCAGTCTTTCAGGTGCAGGGTGTAACATGTGATGTCCATCAGTTGTAAAACCGCCGTTATTTTATTCAATTCTCAAAATAATGAAAGGGGATTTGTAGTGTTTCTGTTTTCTTTTCAGTTTTTTCGCGCTTTCTTACTGCCTCAATAGTCGCTCAAATTTTGGCTGTTGCTCAAAATTACTGCGAAAGGGGCTGATGTCAAGCCCGCCTCTTCTGGTGTACCTGGCGTAAACGCTGAGTTTATCGGGATGGCACTGGTTTAGAATGTCACAGAAAATCCGCTCAACACATTGCTCGTGAAATTCGTTATGCTGCCTGAAAGTAATCAGGTATCTCAACAGGCTCTCTGGCAAAATCTCGCGGCCATGATAGTGAATGTTGACACTGCCCCAGTCTGGCTGTTGCGTAATCAGGCAATTGGACTTGAGCAGGTGACTGATATGGTGGCGCTTAACTACTGTATGACCACATTTCAGAATGTCTGACTGGGGTTGGTATTGTGTGACTTCAATATCGAGATTATCCAGCAGTTCACCTTCACCCGGGTGAACCTGAAACGCTTTTCTGTCGTCCAGAGAAAAAAGTTTTACTTCAACACTGGTACCGGCGCAACGGCTCAGATCCTGGTGCAGGATATTGCGCAATTGTTCTGCGTTATCCACTTTCCACTGATTAAAACTGTTCAGGTAGAGTTTAAAGGATTTTGACTCGATGAGATTGGGGCTGTCAGCTGGCACGATAGCCTGTAACACGGCAACACAGGGTTTGCCTTTTGGATTGAGCCAGGAAAGTTCATATCCATTCCAGATATCCACACCGGAAAAAGGCTGCTGTTCGACGATTCCCAGATCTTTCCGGTTCAGACTGCGTGGAACGGGCTGCAGCAGTTCAGGGCTGTATTGATCGATGTATTGTGAAGCTTTACCCAGACTAAGATGTGCAAGAGAAGCCGGTGTGTTTGAGTCGCGCATAAATTACCCTGAGATTTGGAGATGGTATAATGTCAGAAAATTCTATTATATCGCGTAATAAGGTTGCAGATGAATAACAGTATGTCGCAAAGCCTGGATGATTTTATAAGAGGGTTTACAGAAGCCTATAAACACCAGGGCCGGGCTTTATTAACACAATGGGATGCGAGCTGGCCGTCGGAGTGCGAAACCGGTGATGTAAATCCTGACGGAATGATTCAGTGGAGGCCTTGTAAACGCCGGGAAAAAGGGGATTTCGGCGACACGGAACGTGCTCTGGATATGGTCTTTCATGATGATATCAAAACCTTCTATGGGCGATACTGGAGCGAAGGGCTTGACGCCAGTACACAAAGGGGGGAGTTGCAGTTACTGCAGGCCTGGAATCAGGATGATTTTGAGCGTCTGTTGCAAAACCTGGTGGGTCATGTGTTGATGAAAAGACGCCTGAAACAAGCGGAGACATTGTTTTTTGCGGTAACCGATGACGACGACTTTATTATCAGCCTGGACAACGCATCCGGAAAGGTGATGCTTGAACAGGTTGGTCTGGAGCCTGAAGAAATATTGGCAGAAAGTCTGGCCGAATTTCTGGCCGAATTAACACCAGTCGTTCAGCCTGAGTAAGGAGGCTGTTTTAATTCTGTTAAGACCTGCTGTAACAATTTTTCCATTTTTTCCACCCGGGACTCCAGTCTTGTCAGTCTTTGTTCTGCGGACAGCACATTAGGTGCTACGGGAGCAGCGTTGGTGTGTACAATATTTGGGTCTTTTCTCCATTTCTGCAACACCGCGAGGATATCCGGTAGCGGCAATGGGTGACTGGCCTGGCTCTTGATTAATGCCACCGAGGGGGTTTTCCCCGATTTTGCCAGTGACTGGCACAGTGACAAAATGTAGTGGTGATGCTGCATGGTGGTGTTGGTCTCTTGCTGGTATTGCTAAAAACTGGTCAGATTGGCTATTTTATCACGAACATCGAGTGATAATTTTTTATTAAGTCTATATTTTTCAATCGGTTACCTTTTGGCCTTAAATTTGCTAAATCTGTGCAGGCACATTCAGGGGCACATCGCTTAAGCGCAATCCCCCCTTTTCAGTTAAGAGGTACACATGAAAAAAACAATAGCGGCACTGTCAGTATTAACGGTTTTCACCTTAAGTGGCTGCGTGATTTCCGTAGGCGGTGATGATCACCATGATGGGAACTGGCAGAAAAAGGAAGCAAAAAATCGTCGTATGGTGGCACAGCTCAAGCCAGGGCTGGGTTTCGATCACGTTTCGTCTCAGTTTGGTTCCCCTGATTTCAGTGAATTTCATCAGAATGATGCCGGGAGTTACCAGGTATTGTTTTACCGTACCCATAGAAACGAGGGTGACGGTGTAACAACAATGGATGAGTGTACACCGCTTGTATTTAAAGACGCTGAGCTGATTGGATGGGGCCAGAGTGCTTATGCAGCGATAAAATAATCAGGGCAGCATAGCCGTTTTAATATAGTCAATGGCTGGGATGCCTTATCTCAGCCTGCTATTCAACTGATCGATAATTTCAGCCCAATCGGCGTCTTCCTGCAAGGCACCGCGCAATAAATTGGCCTGAGATGCATTCCAGAATGGTGCATCCTCCAGTTTCGTTTTACTGCCCAGCCCCTGATGCGTGTTAATAAACTGATCAATGGCCCTCTCATCATCTTTGAGTCCCAGCTGATTGAATAAGTCCTTCAGTGTGGGGGTACCGATATTCATATTTCACCCATTTCTTAACAAGCGTTTAACAATGGCGGCCGCTTGAGTTATTCTTTACCGTTACAGACATACAATAACTATAGACAACTCTCTCGGACTTTTTGCATGAATACAGCTCCTTTGAACCCGGATGATATTAAAGCCGTTTACCTGCGTGAAGAAGATCTGGTGGTCGCTTCATCGATTTTGTATCAGGCTTATCATGATGACCCTCTGTTTGTGGAGATTTTTAAAGCAGAAGAAGAAGGATACGAATCAAGGTTGCGCAGCGCAATCCGTGAAGAACTGATTACTTTCTGGCAGGCTCGTCAGCCAATGATTGGACTCTTCGAGGGGCAGCGGTTGCTCGCTGTGGCGTGTGTTCTGCGTCCGGATGCAGGCTTTGGACCGGGTCGTTTCTGGCACTGGCGATTAAAGATGTTGCTTACCGCCGGGCTATTCGGAACCCGGCAGATGGTGGAAAAAGAGCAAAAGGTTAAAGACAATGTGCCCGCAAGGTGTTACCACATTCTTTCTTTTATCGGAGTGCATCCGGATCATCAGCATCGTGGTTTAGGCCATCTGCTAATGGGCGCGGTCGACACCCTGGTTAGTGAAGAGCCCCGCAGTGAAGGCGTTGCCGTACTGGTTACCTTGCCCAAATGTCTGAGCTTTTTCGAACACGGTCAGTATCATCATCTGAGCGAACTTAAGGTGGGGCGTATTAGCGGCCAGCTGATGTTCCGGAACGCCACTCAAAAAGCGTAAGAATAAGGCCTTACGCTTTGTACGAAATATCTTACATTTCTGTAGGAAAATCTGACTTTATGCATCGGTATAAAGACCTACAGAGTCATCTAAAGCACTGATAAATAAAGTCTAATTTCCCCCTCCTCCGACCCGGTGTACTTTTCCATCCGAAAAGTTTTTTGTAGGTCTATGGTAAACGTCGCCCTTTGCTATATCTTTATCCCTGTCACAAGGAAACACGATGGGTCATGGACGCATTCGATGGACAACTTCAGGATGAAGAATTTCGGCATTGAGGATGGCCGATAACAAGGGAAAACGGAAAGGGAACGGTTCAGGAGGAACCCCTCAGTCAGGATGATTGAGAAGATAAGGAGAGGACAACAAAAGGATTTGAAACAAGGACTGATACAGCAATGGTATGCATTATAGGGAAGTAATCATCGGTAGAGGCGCGACTTTTTAGTCGCGCCTTTATTTTATGTCCAGGGATGGACGGTATGCCGGGGTTGCAGGGAGCGTTCCCCGGCGATGTTCAGGGATGGACGGGCAGATGATTACTCCTGCATAACCTGCACTTCTGTCATCCTTGGCAGTCGTATGCCGGGGTTGCAGGGAGCGTTCCCCGGCGATGTTCAGGGATGGACGGGCAGATGATTACTCCTGCATAACCTGCACTTCTGTCATCCTTGGCAATAGTATGTCGGAGTTGCTGGAGGCATTCCCAGGCGTCGCCGATATTACTCTCTCAGTCTGCAGTGCTCTTGGCGATACTAAATTCTATAGGGCGGCAGCGTTGTTTGGGTGACATAAAGACCACGCATGGTTAACAGTCCCTGGTAGGCATCTTCCCCATTACCGGAAAACTCGAAGTTAAACTCTGTGTACCAGTCCAGCTTGCCCCGGTAGCTATTGATGCGGGTTTTCCGTCTGGATACCGAGATCAGCTGCAATCCTTGTTTTTTACAGTAATGATTCAGATAGTCACTTGCTCTTTCACTGATGGCGCGGATCCGCCAGAACTGCCAGCCAATCATAATCACCAGCAATATCAGTATCAGTTCAAATAATGTCATCGGCCCTGCTCACTGAATAGCGCCCCAATGGCTTTAAGTAGCAGCTGGCTTTTATCCGGGCTTCGCAGTAAACCCAGCATTTGTTCCCGTAATAATGGGATTCGGACCAGGTCGGCAAAAATGGCACTGAACAGCTCTGGTGCCTGCTTTGCCAGGGTCTCCATATAGGTCATGAACAAGGTTTTTTCCGTCAGGCGGTGCCAGTGTCTGCCACTGATGGTGACCAGTAAATTTGTATTCAGAGTCGACTGGCCGAGCACTTGAATAATAAGCTCCGATACGCGCTGATTCTCTTTACTGCGGGATAATGCCCGCATCCCGCTTATTTGCACTTCTGGTTGATGGGTTGTGGCTATCCATTCCATCACTTTGTGACTAAAAGCTGACGAGGGTTGTTGATTTTCCATGGCTTCGCACAGGGGGTGCCTGACTTCTTCAGCCAACAGCATAAAGCCGTTCAATACTGCTTGTTCCACATTGGCATCATCCATCGCCGCAGCCACATCGCTGATGCCTTGCAAGGGGAGCTCGCTCCACTCCATATCCTGTGGCGCGCGTATGTAAGCGAGAGCCTTTTCAAAATGCGGGCTGGGTGGCATTCCCAGATGTTTTTTTACCAGGCTGTTGAAGGCCGCCATTTGTTGTTGTGGTGGTACAAAACTGTAGGGATGATCCGGCGGCTCTTGTAAAGGCTCACCTTTTGCCTGCCTAGCCAGGGCGTCGAGCAGAATACGCAGAAAGTGATCTCTTGGGCCTGCAATCAGCTTGCTCTGTTCATCCAGCGGAAACTTCAGAAACCAGATAAAGTATTCAGGATCTGAATTGTCGGCAATGGCATGTTGCCCGGGCACGGCCTGCCAGAACAGTACGCCAAGCCACGCGGCCCCAAGCCGGGGAGCGGGGTAAGGTAACCGACCATTTTCAATATCCAGAAATTGCTGCGCCGATAAGGCCTCTATACCCCGGCTCATATCAAAAACCTGATATTGGCTGTTGGCGTGTAGCAGAAATTCACTAATAGTACTGATGTTTGACATGTTATCCTTGGCGTTTCGTATTCATGGGTTTCGCGCCGCAGCATTATACCCTGAGAAGCAGTAACAGGCATCCTATGTCGACAGACAGTAATAAGCACAACCAGACATTTCTGTTACTCAGCCGACTAAGGCTGAGCTTAGAGCAACAGCAAATGTGGCAACGTGAAGCACCGTCAGCCACTGCGCTTGCCAGTGCACAACCCTTTTGCTGTGATACGCTGAAATATGAACAGTGGTTACAGTTTGTGTTTATTCCCCGCATGCAAGCTTTGTGTCGGCATCGGCAACCTCTGCCCGGGCATATGAGTTTGCTGCCCATGGCGGAACAGGCCTGGCCAGAAAAAACACAGCATCATGAGTTAATGCAAATTCTGCATGATTTCGATCAGTTGTATTCTCAGGAGCCCTGAATGTTGCCAGTTCTTTATCAGGATGAGCATATCGTTGCGGTACATAAACCGGCCGGATTGCTGGTCCATCGAAGCCTTATTGATAAGTATGAGACCCGCTTTGCGATGCAGATGGTGCGTGATCAGTTAGACCAGCATGTATTTACCGTTCACCGGCTGGATAAACCCACCTCCGGGGTATTGTTGTTTGCGCTGAGTCGTGATGTGGCAAGACGACTTAATCCGATGTTTGCCGAGGGGCAAGTCGCAAAAACATATCGGGCGATTGTCAGAGGCTTCAGCCCGGTAAGTGGCCGCATTGAGCATGCGCTTAAGGAAAAACTCGATGCCATAGTGGATAAAAAAGCGCGTACAGATAAAGGCCCGCAACCTGCTACCAGTGAATACAATACCCTGGCACGATTCGAACTGCCGTTTGCAGTGCGCCCTTATAAGAGCGCCCGTTACTCGCTGGTGGAGTTGTATCCTCATACCGGCCGCAAACATCAGTTGCGCCGGCATATGGCCCATATTAATCACCCCATTGTTGGGGATGCGAATCATGGTGACGGTAAACATAATGCCATGTTACGAAATCAGTTTGATTTTCAGGGGCTGGCGTTGACTGCATGTCAGATAGCGTTCAACCATCCTGTAAGCGGGCAAAAATTAGTGATCAAATCAGAGTCTGAGCCACGTATGCAAAGACTGTTAACCTTTTGGCGAGAAAATAACTGGGAGTGTAAATGTCCGGAGTAAGCATTTTTTATGGCAGTGTGTATGGCAACGCTGAGCAGTTGGCAGAAGATGTGAAGGCAGAGTTAGAACAACTGGGCGTAAAGGCTGAGTTGTTTGATGACCCAAAACTGGACGATGTGCAGATGGCCGATGAACTTTTGTTTATCAGTTCCACCACCGGGCAAGGAGATGTACCACCGAATCTGGAAGGGCTGATTCTGGATATGGAGTCACGCTTTCCTTTACTGGATGGTCGCCCCTTTGCGGTTGTGGCACTGGGTGACAGCAGTTACGGCGAATCCTACTGCGGTGCTGGCCGACATATCTATGGGTTACTGGAAGAGCTACAGGGCAGCCCAAAAACCTCGCTATTTGAAGTAGATGCCTGTGAAACCCTTGAACCACAGGAAGAAGTACTGCCCTGGGTTAAGCAGTTGTATTCATAATATTTGCAATGAATACCAACGCTGACAGAGTAGGGCATACAAGATTCGAACTTGTTTCAATCCACGCCCCTGCGTGAGGGGCGACCCAGAGCCGCGTTTAAACAACTTGATAATGATGTTTCAATCCACGCCCCTGCGTGAGGGGCGACGGCTAACTTGCGTTCCAGCTCCTGAACCTGCAGAGTTTCAATCCACGCCCCTGCGTGAGGGGCGACACCGGCAGCGTCAACCATGTCGTTCTGGCGCTGTTTCAATCCACGCCCCTGCGTGAGGGGCGACTTCGACTGTTGTAGAGGTGTTGGCTCCTATGCTTGTTTCAATCCACGCCCCTGCGTGAGGGGCGACAGGTGACCAAAAGCTACCTGGCCGATATGGACAGTTTCAATCCACGCCCCTGCGTGAGGGGCGACGTTCTAATCATCTCAATCTGAGCCTGTTTTATCTGTTTCAATCCACGCCCCTGCGTGAGGGGCGACGTGCTAGAATTGAAAGTCCGCCGCCGCCTATTAGTGTTTCAATCCACGCCCCTGCGTGAGGGGCGACAATGATCGCAATTCTTGCATTGATACATATCAGGGTTTCAATCCACGCCCCTGCGTGAGGGGCGACGTCATTTCTGCTTAAAATATATTGTACAGAAGCGGTTTCAATCCACGCCCCTGCGTGAGGGGCGACTAAACCCTTGCTGTTTAAACCACCAGCGCAACCCGTTTCAATCCACGCCCCTGCGTGAGGGGCGACTTTGCTGTGAGTGCTGAGGCTACAACTCCAGCAGGTTTCAATCCACGCCCCTGCGTGAGGGGCGACTACAAAGACGGCGATCACATGCTGCTACACATGGTTTCAATCCACGCCCCTGCGTGAGGGGCGACCAATAAAATCATTGCACAACAAGCTGATTGTTTGTTTCAATCCACGCCCCTGCGTGAGGGGCGACGAAATTACCAAACTCGTCGCGCTCTTTAATGCTGTTTCAATCCACGCCCCTGCGTGAGGGGCGACTCTGCACCGTTATCGGGTGAGTGCTGATTACAAAGTTTCAATCCACGCCCCTGCGTGAGGGGCGACCTGCAGTTCTGACCTTGGATCAAATCAACGATCTGTTTCAATCCACGCCCCTGCGTGAGGGGCGACGAAGAGCAGTTAGCGGCACTTGCAAGGCAAGAAGTTTCAATCCACGCCCCTGCGTGATGGGCGACTCGCAATGATTTACTCCTGCCATGATAAATGTCGTTTCAATCCACGCCCCTGCGTGAGGGGCGACTATCCAGACTGTCGGAGTGGTGGTCAGGGACTTTGGTTTCAATCCACGCCCCTGCGTGAGGGGCGACAAGACGGGCGGCACCAGGTAGCCCAGGTTGACCAGTTTCAATCCACGCCCCTGCGTGAGGGGCGACTAGGCGGCGGCAATGTAACCGGCTCAACGATACTGTTTCAATCCACGCCCCTGCGTGAGGGGCGACTTGATACCTCTATCATGACCATGGATGAGGCGATGTTTCAATCCACGCCCCTGCGTGAGGGGCGACTCAGGCTGCGATTGATGATTTGGTGCAGGAAATGGTTTCAATCCACGCCCCTGCGTGAGGGGCGACTAGGGGAAACGATATAATGTCAGCGTATGACACTGTTTCAATCCACGCCCCTGCGTGAGGGGCGACCTATGCGGATTTGAATTTACCGAAGACGCAGAAGTTTCAATCCACGCCCCTGCGTGAGGGGCGACTCGCAATGATTTACTCCTGCCATGATAAATGTCGTTTCAATCCACGCCCCTGCGTGAGGGGCGACTATCCAGACTGTCGGAGTGGTGGTCAGGGACTTGAGTTTCAATCCACGCCCCTGCGTGAGGGGCGACTGTGACCATTGCCGCAACAGTGAACCCTGTAGCTGTTTCAATCCACGCCCCTGCGTGAGGGGCGACCTTACTCCTTGGTAAAATTTGCGCGGTCTTCAATGTTTCAATCCACGCCCCTGCGTGAGGGGCGACGCGGGTATCTTTGAGCATGGGCGCATTCTCTTGTTGTTTCAATCCACGCCCCTGCGTGAGGGGCGACGCATAACCTGTTGAGTCAAAAGTAGCCGGTTCTGTTTCAATCCACGCCCCTGCGTGAGGGGCGACCGATCAGGTGTATTTCATTGCCTATTCGCTGATAGTTTCAATCCACGCCCCTGCGTGAGGGGCGACGCCATTTCAGGGAATATTTCCTCTGTCATCCAGTGTTTCAATCCACGCCCCTGCGTGAGGGGCGACCGGCTGCTTCAATCGTTGGATCTGTTACCATTGGTTTCAATCCACGCCCCTGCGTGAGGGGCGACGCAGAACGACGGAATCTTCCAGCCTGATAGCGTGGTTTCAATCCACGCCCCTGCGTGAGGGGCGACGATTTAGCAGGTGAGCAGGCGAGCACCGAAGAAAGTTTCAATCCACGCCCCTGCGTGAGGGGCGACTTTAGCCCGGCGTGATTGATGGGCGCTTTCTTGCTGTTTCAATCCACGCCCCTGCGTGAGGGGCGACAATTGATGCAGTCGCCGGGCAGGTTGATGCAGACGTTTCAATCCACGCCCCTGCGTGAGGGGCGACTTTCATACGTTGGGAAACAGAAGATAAGCGACACAGTTTCAATCCACGCCCCTGCGTGAGGGGCGACCCTCAAGTGGGAAATCCAAAACCAAAACTGAGGTGTTTCAATCCACGCCCCTGCGTGAGGGGCGACCCGGGCAAGATTTGGAACTTGGCATTTCCGGCGGTTTCAATCCACGCCCCTGCGTGAGGGGCGACGACCGCGCACGCATCGAGGTGCTGCGATGAGCCAGTTTCAATCCACGCCCCTGCGTGAGGGGCGACAACCGGCAACCTGGTGTATGACTCCGGCGCGCTGGTTTCAATCCACGCCCCTGCGTGAGGGGCGACGTAGTCATTTGCGTTCTCCGCGATGTGAATTAAAGTTTCAATCCACGCCCCTGCGTGAGGGGCGACTGCTCTGAATCGCCCGGCGTACAGTTATTGACAGTTTCAATCCACGCCCCTGCGTGAGGGGCGACAATAGCAAACGACCATGCCAACAACGAAAACTGTAGTTTCAATCCACGCCCCTGCGTGAGGGGCGACTTCTTTGTCCTTCGATTGCTTTGCCTAACCGTCTGTTTCAATCCACGCCCCTGCGTGAGGGGCGACTTCGATTCGAGCAGCTCATCACGCTTCATCACCAGTTTCAATCCACGCCCCTGCGTGAGGGGCGACAGGTGAAACGCTGCCTGATGTGCAGGATCAGATTGTTTCAATCCACGCCCCTGCGTGAGGGGCGACCCACATCAGCGAAGCAGAGTGGCCCATCTTCACAGTTTCAATCCACGCCCCTGCGTGAGGGGCGACCTGGCAAGGTCGAACTCAATAACCGATACGCCCTGTTTCAATCCACGCCCCTGCGTGAGGGGCGACAGCCGCCCATGCTGCAGCAAACCAGTTACCCTTGTTTCAATCCACGCCCCTGCGTGAGGGGCGACCCACATCAGCGAAGCAGAGTGGCCCATCTTCACAGTTTCAATCCACGCCCCTGCGTGAGGGGCGACTCAGATACCCACCTTGCCGCTGGCATATAGCCAGGTTTCAATCCACGCCCCTGCGTGAGGGGCGACCTGGCAAGGTCGAACTCAATAACCGATACGCCCTGTTTCAATCCACGCCCCTGCGTGAGGGGCGACAGCCGCCCATGCTGCAGCAAACCAGTTACCCTGGTTTCAATCCACGCCCCTGCGTGAGGGGCGACTAGGGGAAACGATATAATGTCAGCGTATGACACTGTTTCAATCCACGCCCCTGCGTGAGGGGCGACAAATGCGGATTTGAATTTACCGAAGACGCAGAAGTTTCAATCCACGCCCCTGCGTGAGGGGCGACGCCCTAGCAAGCGCGGCTTTTTCGCCTTTCATCTTGTTTCAATCCACGCCCCTGCGTGAGGGGCGACATCCCGGCTAAATTTCGGCACGGTGACTGCTCCAGTTTCAATCCACGCCCCTGCGTGAGGGGCGACGCTAACGGCGAAACTGTTATAATCACAGCACACGTTTCAATCCACGCCCCTGCGTGAGGGGCGACAAACGGCATTCTTTCAATCTGGTGTAATTGCACAGTTTCAATCCACGCCCCTGCGTGAGGGGCGACAAGCGCCAACGCATAACCCAAAAGGGGTAGACGGTTTCAATCCACGCCCCTGCGTGAGGGGCGACGTCTTGCTGGTAACCGCTGAAACCAGGGGTGAAGTTTCAATCCACGCCCCTGCGTGAGGGGCGACAAGGAATACAAAGCTGGTAAAGACCTATTAGCAGTTTCAATCCACGCCCCTGCGTGAGGGGCGACTGAAAGCTGGAAAGGTCAGGACGGAGAGATTTCTGTTTCAATCCACGCCCCTGCGTGAGGGGCGACAAGTTAAAAATGGTACTTCTTAACGCCCACCACGGGTTTCAATCCACGCCCCTGCGTGAGGGGCGACTCTACTATTACGGACAACGGCGGGGTTAATTTGGTTTCAATCCACGCCCCTGCGTGAGGGGCGACCTTGGGGTGCGCGGTAAACACCGCATGTAAAAAAGTTTCAATCCACGCCCCTGCGTGAGGGGCGACTCTAATGGAGATGAAAATAGTTAGCAAGGCAAAGTTTCAATCCACGCCCCTGCGTGAGGGGCGACGTTGCATATAGCAACCAAAAGGTAATCATCATGGTTTCAATCCACGCCCCTGCGTGAGGGGCGACGGTCAGGGCTGCGCCGACGCAACGCAGGGTATTGTTTCAATCCACGCCCCTGCGTGAGGGGCGACGCTCTTACATGGATGTAGGATGCTATGTGGTTTTGTGTTTCAATCCACGCCCCTGCGTGAGGGGCGACGTGCTGATACCGTTGTTGTTGCGTATGTCATCAAGGTTTCAATCCACGCCCCTGCGTGAGGGGCGACGTAACATAACGCCCCTCTATGTGCCATGGTGTTAGTTTCAATCCACGCCCCTGCGTGAGGGGCGACCCAAAAGGATGAAACCATGAAACCCATAAGAGTGTTTCAATCCACGCCCCTGCGTGAGGGGCGACTAGTTTTAGCCCGGTTCGCCGGGCATTTTTTTAAGGTTTCAATCCACGCCCCTGCGTGAGGGGCGACTTTCATAATAGAGTTTATTGGCACCGGATTCAGCAGTTTCAATCCACGCCCCTGCGTGAGGGGCGACGAACAATGTAGTAATTGCGCCGATAACGGGCCAGTTTCAATCCACGCCCCTGCGTGAGGGGCGACAGAGCCCGCAGACTTGGCAGCCCAGTGCAAAGATGTTTCAATCCACGCCCCTGCGTGAGGGGCGACAGGCGTTGAAACACTTCTGTTTGAGCGCAAAAAGTTTCAATCCACGCCCCTGCGTGAGGGGCGACGCCTTGCGCGCTGAGATTGAGCAAAAGGTGGTGTTTCAATCCACGCCCCTGCGTGAGGGGCGACAGTTTAGTCCGCAGGCCGCGTTGGCAAAGGGCTAAACAGAGTGATTTCGCTAACCTTTTAGCAAAACCACGTCATAGAACACTAACCCACTACAGGAATATGTTCAATGCCAGCCTGCGCAGGCTATTCAGGCGATCGCTAATCTACCGGGTTTTTAAAGAGCACTAAGGGTTAGCGTTACAGAATAATAACGTCTTTGAACAGATCAAAACTGGGTTTGGCGCCATGATGTTCAATCTTTTTCTGCCCATTTTTGCCTAGCTTATAAAAGCGTAAGCTGTCTACTTCTTTGTCATATACATTAAAAAGCTGTTGCTTGAATTTTATCCACTGCGCCGGATCAACATCACATTCAAACACAGAGTATTGCACTCGGATACCGTAATCCTGGCAGATCTTTGCTATTTGCCTGAGCCGACGTTTGCCGTTTTCGCTGTCAAAAGACACATCATAAGTCACTAATACCAGCATAGCTCTCTCCTTATCGCGCTAAAAAAGGCGGGTAATGTTGCAGATCACCACGCAGGTGTCTGGCCAGCAACATAGACTGAATATGTGGAAGCAGGCCTATCTCCACTTTTTCATTCAGAAAAGGATGATGAATCGTTTCCTGCTTTCGTTGCTGCAATGCCGTAAACAGAGTTTTTCTGGCGCCTTCCTTTAATCTGACAGCACCACTGACATCTGTTTCAAAATCCGTATGTTTGATCTGCTGCCGATTGATCAGACTAAGTGCCAATCTGTCAGCAATATAGGCTCTGAATTCCTCCAGAATATCCTGTGCCAGGCTGTCACGCCCCGGCCTGTCTGCATGAAGAAAGCCAACCTGAGGATCTAACCCGACAGCATGCAGTGCGCCGCTGATATCTCTGCCTATAACGCTGTAAATCAGTGACAATAACGCATTGACGGGATCTTTAGGTGGTCTTCTGGAACGCCCGTTAAAACGAAACTGTGACCGTAGTTCAGGTTTGATTAAATGCTGAAAAACGCTGAAATATCGGGCTGCCGCATCACCTTCTATGCCCCTGATACTATCGAGCGACGAGGCATTTCTGGCTTGCTCCAGAGAAAACTTCATGGCACTGGCTGCTTCTGTTAATACAGGGTTCTGGCCATGATTGCGCAGATGACGAAGTAGTAAGCCCCGACAATTCTGAATCTTTGCCGCAATAATATTACGGGCGATCGGTACAGGTGCATTATCACTGGTTCTGAACTGAGCCCGGCGAAGCAAAACATTGCCGGATTTTCTTCCCTGAATTCTGGCCTGATAGCGGCCAAATAAATCAAAATAGGCCAGGTTCACATCGTTCTCGGCGCAGTGGGCCATCAGCCCTGCCGATACGCGAGTCTGGCCAAAACAGTAAATGCTGGAAATAGTATGGACAGGAACCTTCAGTAAGGTTTCCTTTTCATGCTTGATGACAATAGCTTCCCTCTCTTTGTGGGCATAGAGCTTGTCTTTGGTGAGATACAGGCAGTTCTGGAGTTTTTTCATGGTGCGTCCTGCTCCGGGGTAAAGAGTTTGGCTACGTACTTAGCGCTGTTATCTTTTGCGACCAGCTGTGGGTTGCAAATATCAATCAAGGAGCACGCCTGGCACTTTTTCTCGTAAATGGGCTTAGGTAATTCGCCGCTTTGGAATATCGCCCTGACCTTATCTATTACTTCCAGTGTTTGCTGGCGCAGCAAGCCGTCCAGCTCAACGGCTTCACGCCTGCGGGTTTGCCAGTACCAGAGGTAACCGGTAGTAATTTTCTGGTTTGTCATTTCCTCCAGACACAGCGCCTGGGCACAGAGTTGGACTTTGTCCCAATTTCCGGGTTTGGCTTTGCCCTTTTTATATTCCACTGGTGTTAACTGGCCGCTGCTGAGATCTTTTTCGACTAGATCCAATTTACCCGTCAGCCCCAGTTTTTCTGCGCAAACCATGACTGAACGTTCATAGCGAACTCCATTGCGGCTCTCCGGCTCACCGCTATCCACTCTCTGATGCAACAGATTTCCCTTTGCCGTGAGATAATTATCTGCCCACACCTGTTCGTTATGAATCAGAGCACACTGGCGTGGGCAAAACGCATAATGTTGCAGAGCGGAAAGGGGGATTAGTTTGATATCATCCATGACTCAACCAGCGTTTTCAGGCGGCATTTTCATCCAGCCGTCTGACCGGTGGGTGCTCGTGCTGCATGGCCTGAGCTACATCATAATTGGCTTGCATAGTCAGCCAGGCACGAGCAGTGCTGACACCGGCTCGCTCTAAACGCACTGCAAGATCCGGGCTGACAGCAGCGCGCCCGTTCAACACACGGGACAATGCCACTCGTGACATACCCAAGCGCTCTGCGGCTTCTTTTACCGATAGTCCGAGTGGTGTCAGCACATCTTCTTTCAATAGTTCACCCGGGTGGGGTGGATTATGCAACATACAGCCCCCTAGTGATAATCCTGATAATCGACCAATTCAACATCGGCACCGGTAAATCGGAAGGTTACCCGCCAGTTGCCATTGATCCAGACAGACCAATGGCCTTTGAGGTTGCCCTTCAGCGGATGCAACTTAAACCCGGGCAGATTCAAGTCTGCCGGGCTAGCCGCGGCATCCAGCAACAACAATACACGACGCAGTTTAGGAGCATGCGCCGCCTGTATGCCTCGGGTGGAGCCGCTCTGATAGAACTTTTCCAGGCCTTTGTGCCGGAATCCGATAATCATGGTAGATTATAGATCGTATCGCGCTGCGATACAAAACTTGTCGGTAATCATGAACAATACACGCTAATTAGCCAACTTTCCTATTTAAAGTAACACCTTGAGGCCACAGATGGTCATCAATGCTGACAGAATAATCGGTAAAATTCCGAGCCGGGCCTTCACACTGCTTGGATACTTTTATTCGCTCAAATAAGCTATGAGCAGGGGCATTTCCCAGCTTACTGTCGTGCTGAAACACATACAGGCCTCGAGCTGTCATTTCGCCTCTAGCAGCGGATCGGTCGTGCTCAAACATATTTCCTAAGGACTCCCATAGCAGCTCTAAATCTTCCTCGTTAAAACCTGTTTGTGCTGCTAAATGAGCCGAAACAAAACCATGGGCAATATATAAACCGTAGGGAACAGTGAACTTCCTGCCCATAGTGCGGTTGTCACCTTTTTGCTTTTCAGCTTCTCCTTCAGTCGCAACTGCCATTCGGGTTATGGTGTGTTCAGAGACGACAATAGGATCCACAGAACGAGAAAATGTGAGTTGTACAGGTCCCCTAACCTGACCGGCATTTTCACCTGTGGACATAACAGCCCCAAATGTGCGGATATCAAAATAGTTGGAGCACATCCACTCTCTAGCTGCCTTTGTTTTTTCACCTTTTTCTGATGCTCTTACCTGATCCTGTTGATGGGCCTCTCCAATAAGATTATTGAGAATGGCTTTTTCACGAATAAATATTTTATTTTTTTCTGTACCACCCTGCGTCAACTCGACAAAATTGCGAACCTTTCGTTTTACACAAACATCAGTTACCAAGCCACAACCAGTTTCTGCATCTATCCTTGGTAGATTTCCTGCATCTGGGTCGCCATTCGGGTTGCCATCTTTTACATCAAATAAAAATAAAAAATCGTAACGGTGTTGAAGTGTCATGCTTATTCTCCTTGCTCAGTTTTTTTGTAGAAATCTTGTTTCTGATGGTAGTACCCCAATGCAAAAAGCCCTTGGTGTTCAAGATTAAGATGGCTCGGGAAATCCAGGATTTTTTCCATAATCGTCCCGATTCGCTTTTCGGCACTGACTTTAAAAGCCGGTTTCTCCAGTTTCTTGAGGTGATGAGTAGACAATCTCATCAGAGTGCCAAATACAGATTTTGGTGTACAACTGGCACTGCTGTAATAGCGATCGCGTATGGTAGCGTTCAAACTTGGGTTAGCGTCTTCCTGTAATTTTTCCAGAACTGCAAAAAGCCGTCCCAAGTTATATCCAATTCTTTCCTCTTGATGATTAAGTGACACAGTCACCTCCTGTTGTTGCGAATAACGACGATATTGACGGTTTAGATAAGCTTTCAAAAGGCTGGCTCTTAAGTAACCAGTTTGATGTTTGAAACTTCCTTGCTCGGCTTTGATACGTTGCAACAGGGCATTCAGCAACGATGCTGGTAATGGTAAACCTGCTAAAATGCTTCTGGCGGTTTCACTAATCAGCACTGGCGAGAGATTTTTATCTTCTCCACGCAAAGCGCAGCTTCTCAGTAACCATTTCAAGACAGGGCGTCCATAATGGGATACACCATCCATTTCAAGATCACTGAACCATTGGCCAAACCTTTCGGCAAACTCTGCGACAGTCCCTTTTTCCCAAAGCTTCACCGATATGCGTGCAGAATTTGGAGCTAATCCCAGCACGTAAAAATCCTGTTCTGCATCCCTTTCGGTATATGAACCATTATGAATGGTGCTGTAAAGGTTACGAATAGCCTCGCTTCCCTTCTCAGGATCATCCGCACTATCGGTAAAAAAGAAGCATATATTTTCTTCCAGCGGCGTTGGTGAGGCAGACCAGCAACAATATTTAGTGTCGCCTATAACGAATTTCGATGGCGAGCGATTGGAAAGCAAGAAGGACAACGCCGTGGTGTATTTGAATACGGATTCTTTACCTGCCGGAAAGTTAAATCCTTTATCTTTGCCGTAAGAGTTATATGCGCTCTCATTTATGGCTGCAAATGGTGCAGGTTTCGCATTTACTCCAGAAACTTGGTTGTGCAGCCTTACTACCTGAGTATCCTGTCCGGTA
This sequence comes from Lacimicrobium alkaliphilum, assembly GCF_002591895.1. Classification (GTDB taxonomy): domain Bacteria; phylum Pseudomonadota; class Gammaproteobacteria; order Enterobacterales; family Alteromonadaceae; genus Lacimicrobium; species Lacimicrobium alkaliphilum. The sequence goes on along the minus strand of NZ_NISX01000009.1, from coordinate 84,436 downwards.
ACTAGGCAAATGCCCTTATGAAAGTCACCATCAGTAGGTGGCTTTGACTTTACCCACTCCTGGATTGCCGAATATTGACAAATCAGCGCTTTTTCCCCGGCAATCTTAAATGTCAGATTGCATCCCTTAATTTTTAATACTTCCTGATACGCTACATGGGCCTTAACAGCTGTAATCTGCTCGTCGTTATTTAAGAATCGAAGAACTGAGTTTAATGCCGGTTCATCCACTTTTTCGTTGAGCGAAGACACCGATTGTTTGAATGCTTCAAACTGATTAGCAGCCATCTCAATGTCTTTATCTGAAGGCGGTTTGTCTGGTTTATCCAGCTTAGGCTGGTTGAGTAGGTAGCCATAATGATCCCAAAGACAGTTCACCGTTTTATAAGATTTGGCCCCAGACCTTCCCTCCGCCTTGGGAACTAAAAAAGGATGGCCTCGTAGCTTTTTGCCATCATGTTCTCGGGTATCTTCAAGATTGATAAATTTTCCGTCAGCATTGATGACTATCAAAAAAGGGATTTCTTTTTCCTCAAAACCTAGCGGTGCGAGAGCCTTCTCCTTAAATGTATTTTTTCTGTCGTAATAGTCACAAAGGGCTTGCAGGATCATCGACGCACCTCCTGTGAATCCCGATGGGGGATATTGATTATGCCTTCCTCCATCACAGCGTTAAAAAACATCGGCGTGGGCGAGTTACTGTTAAAATCCATGTCATAAAGCATCCATCCTAATTGAGCAGAGCTTTCAATTGGTGCAGGTTCTGTGTCAGGATCTTCGATTAACCTGAAAGCACAGCTAAACTCCCGACACCCAAGATAAGGCTGGTTGATACATTGACCTTTGCTTGCACGCCTCTTAAACATTTCAGAAAACTTGGTGTAGCTTTCTCCACTGCCAGCTTGCTGGGTGAGGGAAAAATCAGCATAGATCCGATAAGCAACATCTCGTAGAAACAATCCTGCTCGCTGTTGCCGATCTTCATCAACATATAGAGAGGGGAGTTCACCCCCGTTCATTGCTTTTTTGATGTTGCCAGTTGGAATAACAGAAGCGACCTCATTACGTCGCAGATTGACCCAACGTATAGGCTTCAACACTTCAATTTTATCTACTTGCCAACTAATAGCGGGTTTCCACAAAATGGCTTCAAACACGCTGCGGACGCTGGATGGAGTAATAACGTCATAACTGACGCGTTCTACCTTCATTTCAGGCCTGGTAAAACAAGCGTAGTCCCCTTTTATTTCCAAACAAAATGTCATGCTTACTCCTTGTTAAATTATAAACTTTTCTACGTCCGACAGTTCGTCGGGCAATGTCAAGCCAAATTGCGGGTCATAACATCCTTCTCCCGCAACGAATAGGCCAGCCTGCACAAATAAGCTCCCCTGTTTCTCTAACTTGATTGCATAGGCTTCCGGCACCGAAATGGTAAAGCGCTGCAATTTCCGATAGATCCACTTTGTGTCCGGCATGGAATCTAAAGTTTGGAGCCATTGACCAACGGGAGATTCATCCAGACCAGGGGGAATATATGGCACAACAATGGATACGCCATTGTTGTCAATCAGTCGAAACTTTTCTGCCGCTGTTCTAAAGTCAATTTTCAGCTTGCCGTTAAGGTTCTGTGCTGTTAACAATTGAGTTATTTGGTGTTTATCCTGGCTGCCTTTCTCATTTAATTGGCTGAAATATAGCCGAAAATTCTGCGGTGAAAGTGGGTCATTTAACATCTCTGCCGCCAACATTGATTCGGTGGTATCCTCTGCTTGGCGCAGAAAACCAGGTGGACATTGGTTTACAGGACGGAATACAACCACTCGCCCCCTAGAAGACATCATTCCTTCTCTATTGCAACGACCAGCCGACTGCGCAATCGAGTCAAGCCCTGCCATAGCTCGATATACGACGGGAAAATCTACATCGACTCCAGCTTCGATCAGTTGTGTACTTATCAGCCTCAATGGACGTTTATCTCCTTTTCGACGTTTTGCTAATCTATTAACAACATCTTCGATCACGTCTGAGCGGTGCTCTGCACACATCTGAGCAGACAAATGCACTTTGTTGCCATCATCCCTCAAATGAGCAAATAACTCTTTGCAATTCCTGCGAGTATTCACAATGACTAAAACGCTTTCTTCACTATCCAACTCACTAGCCAATTCTTGCCAACTTTTCTTCTCGGCGGCAGGCGGAGGCATTTCTACTGTCACTCTTTTTAGTTTCTTTGAGAGCGATACAGGATCGTCAACTATCTCCCTCACATTGCTCAGACCTGAGAGAAGAAGCCGTCCAAAGCTGTCAGACTGATGACTCAGTTCAGGCTGTGTAGCCGTGCATAGCACCCAGGTAACACCAAAGTGATCAGCAAGCTGTTGCATGACCCTAGTGATAGGATCATGAAAATCTCTTGGTAGTTGCTGTGCCTCATCCAGAATGATAACGCTGTTAGCAATATTGTGTAACTTTCGGCAACGGCTGGTGCGCGAGGCATGTAATGACTCAAATAATTGTACGTTGGTTGTAACAATAAGCGGAGCATCCCAATTTTCCGCTTTTAACCGGTTTCGGGCTGATTCTTTGCCAGATTGGATATCCAGATTTGAATGGTGTTCCAACACAGCATTATCACCAAGAATCTCTTTAAAAACCTTGGCATTTTGTTCAATGATACTTGTGAACGGAATGGCATAAATGATCCGGTCTTTTCCATGTTTTTTTGCATGTTGTAAAGCAAAAGCGAGGCTGGATAGTGTTTTGCCACCTCCTGTAGGTACCGTCAGGCTGTATATTCCACTTTCTCTCTCTGAGGCTCGAATGCACTGATCATATATCTGGTTACGTATTGCAGTTATTTCCCTCCCGTCAGGTGCCTTTCGCAAGCCTTCCATATAAGAAAAAAATCGATTCGCCAAAGCGTGCTGAGACAACAGTGTTTTTCTTGCTGAACTTTTGTCTGGCGACATAAAGCTTTCGGTGTCGAGAAAATCAGCATCAACAAGGGTGGAAAACAACATTCTCATCCACAGCGCTATCTTCCCGGAATCTCGGATAAATTCAGGTGGCTGCATTGGCTTATGTTGAAGGATATCTTCAGGGACTGGTGCCGCCAAAGAGCTTTCATATTCATCACTACATTCATTTAGTCTAAAGGACAGACTTCCCTTACCACCATCCCAATCAGGTAACCCCGCATGATGTCCTGCGATTAAGTAAGCGAGGATATGGCCAGGAATTCCACCAATTTTTTCTACAGCATATTTAGCGCCCGCGGTGGAATGGGGTGAGCGTTTGGGGTGCTTTTCAGACTCTACATGGGCATTTTCCTTCTCAACTCCCACAGCTTTTCTGATATATGTTTGAAATCTTTGTTGATATTTTCCCATATCATGCCAAAGCCCTGCCTGAAACGCCCAGTCCCTGCCAAATTGACTAGCGAATTCTCCGGCCAGCTTGGATACTTTGCGCAAGTGATCTTCAAGTAAGTGACTTTCAACATTCTGGTCATCGGTAAATCTGATGTGAGCAACGTATTCTTCTAAGGGCATGTCTATTAACCACTAAGCTATATTGTGCTTATTTGCATCAAAGGGCTTGAAATCCAGTATCGTATTGCCAGAAATATTTGTTTCCCAGCTAAACAAATCCACTCCACACCCAGTACAACACCAGGCTCTTGCGAATTAGCCTTCGTGCGCGCTGGTTATGTCACAGCCGCCGATGGCGATTTTCCCTTCTGCGAGATCCTGTTCTATGCCGGGGTAATCCACCATGCCATACAGGTATTTGGCGATCTGCTTTGCGCCGCACCTGGGGCATTTGAGTGGTTTGCGCTGGTAAACCCATTTTTCCTGTTGTTTGCGGGCCATGTGCTGCCTGTCAGTCTCGTCGTTGTGTTTTGTCAGTGTTGGCGTTTGCATGTTGTCTGGCAATCCCTGAAATAAAACCAGTTAACTTTGTTGGCAGGTTTCTGCCTTTAAGGGTTGTCGCTGTTGTTGTTGTTGGGCTGAAGCCCAACCTACAGCCCAACCTGAAGCCCAAGCTACAGGGTGGTGCTTCCCGTATCGGTGATATATCGGCCATCACGAAGCCAGCATATTCATTATCAAGTTGATCATGGTTTCTTTTTGTTCGGCTTTTGACTCAGCCACTAACAGTGTCAGGGCGGCCAGACCCGTGTCGTTAATGCAGGGCTGATTATTGGTATTGATTAACCGGTTGTTGCGCTGCAGAAAGTCCACAAATAAAAACGCACCACTGCGTTTGTTGCCATCGGTAAAAGGATGATTCTTCACTATAAAATACAGCAGATGAGCGGCTTTACTCTCTATGGTCGGGTAGGCGGGGGCGCCGAATACTGTCTGGTTAAGGCTGTAGCCCTTTTCAAGATATTCGCGCAGGCGTTGGGTAGCCCATATGCGGAACTGGGTACCCTTTTTTGAGTTAACGCGGTAGCCAACGGATATGGCCATATCCAGATTATAATGGTCTATTTCCCGTTGTACCCGTCTTTTACCTTCCTGGCGAACTATCCGGAATTTCCGGATAGTTGCCTGTGATGGTATAAGTTCTTGTTCTTTAAATATATTCTTGATGTGTTCGTTGATGGTCCGCAAGTCTTTACCGAAAAGCTCCGCCATTTGCGCCTGACTCAGCCACAGGCTTTCGCCATCGAAGCGCACTTCGATGCTGGCCTGCCCATCCTTGCTTTCAAATATCTCAATCTGTTGTTCGCTCATTCGGTTATTCCTCCCAGACTCCGTTCAGGCTTTGTCTGTTAACAGTGTTGCCCTTCATTTGTCTGCCTGCAATCCCTGAAATAAAACCAGTTAACTTTGTTGGCAGGTTTCTGTCTTTAAGGGTTGTCGCTTTTGTTGTTGGGCTGAAGCCCAACCTACAGCCCAACCTACAGCCCAACCTGTAGCCCAATTTACAGCCGCAACCTGTAGCCCAATCTACAGCCGCAACCTGCGGCTTTGTGCTGGCAGGTGATTGTTGTGTTCATCAGTTGTCAAACAGCCAGGGTTTTATGTCGCTTAAGTTGTCTAGTATCAGTTGTTGGGCCTCGGGGCTGCCTGCCAGAAATTTGGGGTTGATCTGCATTTCCTGTAACAGGTACTGAGCCAGCGCGGCGCGGGTGGTGAGGGTCAGGCAGCCGTTTTGCATCTGGTAATCCTGCTCGATGATTTGCTGCTGTGCAGGCTTAAGTCTGGGGTCCGGTTTAAAAATCAGTTCTACCTGGGTATTCCAGCCGGGGTCATCCTGCTGGCTGTGAGTGGCGGGGCCGGAGAGTTCAGGCTCGCCGCGAAAGCGGCTCAGTACGAAATCGCGGAATGCGTTGTGGGTTTCATCATAAGCGCGCAGGTGCCAGCGCAAACCGGTTTTAACAAAGGTATGAGGCTGAATTACCCGGCCGATATCATCCGGCGTACTCATCGACACATAACCGATCTCTACCCGCTGTCTCTTTTGCATGGCGCTGATCAGGGCGCGCATGATTTTTGGCGCCACCTGGCGTTTTGGCAGACTCAGGCTGGCGTTGGTCAGTGGGGTGTTGGTGGGGTTGGCGGTGGTGATGTTGTCTGTGTTGCCGCTCTGGTTCAGCCAGTCAAGGTACTCACTGACATCGCCGCTGATTAAGTGTTGCTGAAAATTCCTGCCCGGCAAAAAGGCTTTTTGGTGAGTGTCGTAATAAAGATTGGCAGGATAGCGGGTTTTATACTGGTCGATATATTTTTGCGCCTGCTGGCGGCTGAAGCGGAAGGTGTCGCGCAGATCACTGCTGTTAACATGGCCCTGCCACCAGGCCAGCAGTTCAATCAGCCACAGGTGTTTTTCCCTGGTGTTGCCATTATGCTCCTGCACAGGCTTATCCTTTTTGAGCTGCTCTTTGGTGGCAGCATTATTATTAGTGTTTTATCCACCTTACCCAATGGCTGCGGGTTGTGAAAGGGGTTTTTGTGTTATTCGGCGGGCAGAGCAGGGGATTGGTCGTGAAGTTCAGAACAGATCACTGTGGGAGCCAATTCTGGCAAGCTGTAGCCGATTCTGATCTATTCGGTATATCAGTACCAAATCCGGTTTTATATGACAATCTCTGAATTCATGCCAGTTGCCGGTCAGGGGATGATCTTTATACCTGGTATGGAGAGCCTCTCCTCGCTGAAGCGTTTTGATCACATTGCCTACTTCAAGCACATCAGAAATTGGCATTTTGATGACTTTTTTGAAATCCTTTTTAAATTGCGAAGAGTACTCAAGGCGATACATAAAGCTGCTAGCCTTGTTCGAGATCAGTCATCATACTTTCAACAGATTCTGCTTTATGTCCATGCCCTTCAGCAAGCTGCTTCATTGCGGCCTGAGTGGTGACATTGGGCTGGCGAACTTTCAGCTCAAAAGGAATGCCACCATGGTTAATCACGGCGCGGGCAAAAAGCTTGATGGCCTGAGACGGGCTTAAGCCCACTTGATCGCATATTGTGGTGAACTCCACTTTAGTATCATGATCAATTCGGGTACTGAGCATCTCACTTTTCATTAGCACACCTTTTGTATTTCATTTGGGTATTTATGTTGTACATTGTATCACAAATGTCGTTATATCATACAGCGATGAGGTGCGACAAAAATATCTCTCCGTGCTACGTGAGACATCGGGTTTACTGTGTGAAACGTCTGCTATTCATAAGGACTTAAGTGGCAGGAATAAGCGCCGGGCGTTTGAACTCAGAGGCGAGATGCCGAATTGCTGATAAAACGCCTGCGCCTGCTGATCAATGGCGTCGACAACCATTGCATAAATGGCAATTTCATTGCTGATGGCCAGGGTTCGCGTGATGGCATCCACCAGCAGCATTTTACCCACACCATGACGTTGGGCCGCTTTATTGACCGCTAATCTGCCCAGAAGAGCAGCAGGAACAGGGTGGCGGGGGAGTTTGTGAGCGAGATTTGCAGGCAACTGGCTTAATTCAACAGACAGGGTTGAGAGGGTATAGTAGCCCACAATAGTATCCGGCTGAGACACTGTTGTTGCGACGAAGACTCTGCTGATATGGCGTTTAATGTCCTGGCGGGCCTGTTTCTGAATATAGTTATCCAGTGAGGGGTCGCCACAATGAAATCCTGTCCTGTTGTGATTTTTTTGCAGTGGCCTTATGAGCAGCTTTGTATGGTCATTCATTCTCCACAGACACGCTGCTCATGTTCTTCAATGGCGTCAATCAGCTTTTTGTTAAAGCGAACAGGCTTCGCCAGTGCATCGTAAAAGGCCTCGGAGTCTTGTTGATTCAAACGCATCATCTCGTGTTCTCTGATGGTTTCTTCGGCCTGTGCCAGGGCACTGGTCAGAATAAAATTGCTGACAGTTTTTCCTTCAAAGCTCGCGGCACGCTCTAGCGCGTTTTTGGCACTGTGTTTCAGGCGAAGATTAATTCGCTCTTGTTTGGTATCTGTGGCTGCACTCATAATCAATCAAGACCCTGCTTGATGGGATAAACAGATAATGTACGTGAAAATTGTACAGTGACATTAAAAATGAGATCTGACAACCGCGCCTCTAAAGGGATGTGACACTAATACTGAGATCCGAGTATGCATTTTGTGTCATTCAAACTGAGATTTTTGCGTTGTTGTGACGCAGAAAGTGAGATTTAAATAATTGATATTTATGATTTTATCAGTATTTTTAAATAGTATTACAGACTGTCAGGATGGTGGTCCTGCGCCGACTGTAGCCCAGACTAGTCAATAAGATAGCGTTGGCTCTGCGGCTAAGACGCTGATCTGAACTCCCTTGAACATTTTTTTTGTAAACGGCGTCGCTCGGTTCTGTCGATTGATGTTATTCTGCTCATAATCAGTGTGGTTCTCGATGATTTCTTTTTGGCGATTGATCTGATCGCAGAAATCACACTGAGTTCCCTTCCTTGGGTAATCGATAGTCAGGAACAGCTATTTGGGCAAGGACTGCTTGTGGGTATTTTTGCGGTAAAACAACTGCCCTTTCCCGGCTCACTGTTAACATCAATACTACCTCCAAGTATTCCAGTTACTATGTTGAACGTTATATGCAAACCCAGGCCGGACCCTCCCTGGCCTAATCTAGTGGTATAAAATGGATCAAAAATTTGCTTTTGCAACTCAGGTGGAATACCGTAACCTTCATCAATTACACTCAATGAAATCCAGCCATCTGGCTCATTGGTAGCGACGATCCGGATACTTTTATCTTCATCCTCTTTAAACGCATGTATAACTGCATTGCTGATAAGATTTATCAGCACCTGAGAAAGTGGTCCAGGGTAACTGTCAAGGTGCAGGTCCTCCGGTACATCTATTTCAAGATTGCAGGAGCTGCGTCGCAGTGTTGGGCGTATTGAGAGGTTTACTTCTTCCACTATCTCGCTGAGGTAAAATTCGCGCCTATGGGCGCTTGTCTGATCTACTGCCAGTTGTTTAAAAGCAACTATCAATTCAGCAGCTTTGGACATGTTACGCTCTATAATTTGCCCCCCCTCACGGACACGCCTGACAAAGTCATCTAGGTCCTTTCGGGTGATTTTTCTAGCGACCATCTCAGAGAAACGGTTTTCTGCCTCTAGTATTACAGTCGAGGATGTCAGCGCGTTTCCTATTGGTGTGTTCAGCTCATGAGCGACGCCAGAGACTAGAGTGCCCAACGAGGACAACTTTTCGCTCTGCACTAATTCATCCTTCGCTTGCTCAAGGTGTTTTAGCGCCGATGATAGTTCTTCTGTTCGCTTCATTACCCGTTTCTCAAGAATCGCGTTCTGATAGTCGATTTCTTCAATTTTCTGCTTTTGCTCACTGATTTCCAGTCTTCGTTTATATATGATCAAAAACAAGACTAATATCGGTATTGAGAAAAGCAGAAACAAGCCTGAAAGCCGCCAGAAACCACTCCATAACTTCTCGGTCACATGAGTCATATAAACTCCCGTGCCAATAATCCAATTCCACGGCTCAAAGACTATAACCCGGGACATTTTTGGTGCAGGCAAGGTGTTTTCTATCATGGGAAGGCTATCAGGAAGTTCCCACACATAGGTGACTGTAGCGCGCTTGCTATCCTTGGTACGCTCATTCATATGTTGAAACAGGGGGGTACCTTCAGGATCTTTAAAATCATAATAATTGACTTTGAAACGTTCCTCATCTGGCAATGAAGGATCCATGATCAACATACCATCACGCCGGTATACGAAAATATACTCATTACCTTCGTAACGGATCTGATCAAGTCTGGCTATAGCATACAGCTTAGCTTCCTGCTCACTGAGCTCTTTGTTTTGATATTTATGGTATGCGTCAGACACAAATCCTAAAGCAACATCATTTATTGCATCTAGCTTCTTCCTTTCACTTTCATTCAGTTCACTCCACATGTTAAAAAATAAAAACACCAGCATGGCTACAATACCCAAGCCTGTCGAGGCGAGCAAAAACCACAATCTCTTGCTTATAGAAAGTTTGCGAGCACTGCTCATTTTTTGAACCCTCTTCTGCACTACAGACTTACAAGCTGAAGCTAACCAGAACTTTCGAACAAATTAACGGGAACAGCTTTCTTATCAGTTAATAACATCAGTGTTTTTCAACACACTTTCGATTCCCGCGAAAGTTTGCTTTTCACCTGCCAACCACATTGTCTATCTGAACTTGGGCTCTAATAAAAAGACTAGTCGGCTCAACTTGACTAGTACTTATAATCTTTAACTAAACCATCAAGTTGAGCCGCTAGTTCTGTCAATTTTTGAGTCGCATCGCTGGCCTGGCGAGTCCCTTGACTGGTTTGCTCAGTAATCTCTGCAATCTGAAAGATATTCTGGTTGATTGTTTCAGACACACTGGTTTGTTCTTCTGCTGCACTTGCAATCTGAGCATTCATACTGTTTATGGTATTTACTGCCTGTTCAATACTGACCAGAGCCTCGTCAACCAGGCGTGCTTCTCCAACCGTCGCCAGGCTCCTTTCACTTATGGCGTCGATAACGGTCACAGCCTTCTGGGCTCTTTGCTGCAAGCTTTCAATCATCGCCTGAATCTCTTGTGTACTCTTCTGGGTTCGACTGGCCAAAGTCCGTACTTCATCGGCAACCACTGCAAAACCGCGACCAGCCTCACCAGCCCGGGCAGCTTCGATCGCAGCGTTTAAAGCGAGTAGATTTGTCTGCTCCGCGATGCCACGAATCACATCTAGTACACTGCCAATATTTTCGGAATCCTTACCTAGATTCTCGATAACAATGACGCCTTCGCTCACTTGTTCCGATAGGCCTCCGATCACTTCAATTGCTTTATTCAAAACATTCTTTGAGTCAACGACCTGGTGCTCTGCCTGACCTGCGGCGTTAGATGCTTTACTGGCACTCGAGGCCACTTCCTGGGCCGTTGCAGTCATCTGATTCATGGCTGTTGCAACCTGATCGGTTTCCTGTTGTTGCCTGTCAACACCGGTCTCTGACTCTTTCATAATGCCATTAAGTTGAAGCACCGATTGGTTCATCGTTGTGGTTGAACCGCTGACTTGCTCTACTAAGTCACGTACCTGATTAGCAAAAGCATTAAAAGCCTGAGCAAGTTGAGCAAGCTCATCTTTACCATCAACCTTCAGCCTTCGGGTCAGGTCACCATCACCATCGGCAATGTTCTTCATCGCGGCAATAGAGGCTTTCAGAGGAGTAACAACGCTGTTGACAATGACAAAAAACAAAATCAGCACAGGTATTGAGAAAAGCAAAATCAGCCCTGAGATACGCCAGAAGAGACTCCACACCTGGTCAGACACATGATTCATGTACACGCCCGTGCCAATAATCCAGTTCCACTGATCAAAAGCTACAACACGAGACATTTTCGGGGCTATTTTTGAGCTGTCCGGGAGTTCCCAAACGTAATTAACGGTAGCGCGTTTACTGTCTTGGGTACGCTCAATCATATGTTGGAATAGGGGAGTGCCTTCAGGATCCTCAAAATCATAAAAATTGGCTTTGAACCGATCTTTAGTAGGCAAAGACGGGTCCATTATCAGCATGCCGTCTCGCCCATAGACAAAAATATACTCGCTTCCTTCATAACGGATCTGTTCTAGTTTATCAATTGCATGCTGCATCGCCTCTTGTTTGCTTAGTGCGCCTTTTTGATACTCTCTATAGGCGGCATCCACAAAGCCCATTGCAACATCATTGATTGCATCCAGCTTTTTCATCTCTCCTTGAATAAGCTGTGCTCGCAGGCTGATCAGCATGAATACCACCATTGCCAGGATTCCAAGAATAGCTATGGTGATGATCCCCCACAATCGAGCACTTATAGAGATGTTTTTTATGAACTTCATTTATCGGATCCTCTTCAGGCAAATAGGGGCACATTAGTATGTTTTCTAACTCTTCGTATCAGCCAACGTTTTACGTTCATCAATGAAACGTTAGCGAGTCGAAAAAACTGATAACTAACTTCATACTAGTTACTTAAATAGCATATGTCCTTGTTAATTTAGTGTTTTGTTGCGTATTTCGGTAAAAACGGTCAGTCATTTCAGCCATTTTTCAAGGCCGTTTTCGACCGGTGCATGCAGCTCAAAGCTATTTATTAATGATATTGCTCTCAAAGTCTGAGGTCCATCTTTGGCGAAGTACTCAGGAGCTGGAGTAACTAATAGTTGATACTATAGCCAGCCATCGCAGAGCATAACCGGCCACTGCAAAAGCTCTGCTAATGATGCCAGCCAGTCTGCGTCAGGTTGTAATTCTTTTTGCACAATCTTCCGGCAAATTCATTTAGACGTCTAGACGTAAAGATGTTGACATTTCTCTTTTAGTTGGCAAGATCGGTGGTGGTGAGTATCGCCACAGTCAGATCTTTTCTCAGGAGAGAGCCCATGCCTATTTGTATACCCGGTGAGTTGCCGGCGCAGGATGTTCTAAGCGAAGAGAATATCTTCGTGATGGAGAGCAATCGTGCCGTCAATCAGGATATTCGTCCTTTGCAGGTCGGGATACTCAATCTGATGCCGAACAAGATAGAAACTGAAGTACAGTTATTGCGGTTGTTATCTAACACACCGTTGCAGATCAGTGTGGATTTGATTCGTATTGATACCGAAGCCCCTAAAAATACGCCCAAGGCTCATATGGATGCGTTTTATCATCAGTTCGAAGATGTCGTGAACAAAAAGTATGATGGTCTGATTGTCACCGGTGCGCCCCTGGCGATGCTGGATTATGAGCAGGTAAAATATTGGGACAAAATGCAGGTAGTGATGGACTGGGCCCGACGTCATGTGCAGTCCACCCTGTTTCTTTGCTGGGCGGCTCATGCCGCGGTATATCATTATTTCGGGCTGAACCGTTTTCTGCGTGAAAGCAAACTTTCCGGCGTGTATGCCCATCAGGTAAAACAAGAGCATGATGAACTGCTACGCGGCTTCGATCCGATATTTAACGCGCCTCATTCCCGTTTCGGTGAGGTGGCGCTGGATGATTACGACAGTCAGCCGGAACTGGATATTCTGGCCAGCTCCGAGCAGGCCGGGGCCTATATCGTTGCCAGCAAAGACAAGCGCATGGTTTTTGTCACGGGCCATCCGGAATATGATTCTGATACCCTGGCGCAGGAATATTACCGTGATTTAAAAGCCGGGATTAAGCCCGAGCTGCCAGACAACTACTTTCTCAATGATGATCCGGCGCAGCCACCGGTGATGAGCTGGCGCTCTCACGGTAGCCTGTTGTTTACCAACTGGCTGAATTATTATGTGTACCAGATTACCCCTTACAACCTGTCAGATATAGCCTGATAGCCATTTGAATAGGAAGGTTTTTTTGACTGATTCAAGTATTTTCACCCGGGCCCTCAAGCAGAGAATTCTGATTCTCGATGGCGCCATGGGCACCATGATCCAGCGCCGCAAGCTCGAAGAGGATGATTATCGGGGCGAACGTTTTTCCGACTGGCACAGTGATATTAAAGGTAATAATGACTTGCTGGTGTTGACGCAGCCGGATTTGATCCGCGATATCCATGGCCAGAATCTGGCCGCCGGAGCGGATATCATCGAAACCAATACCTTTAATGCGACGTCTATTGCCATGGCCGATTACGACATGCAATCACTGGTACATGAGATCAATGTGGCCGCAGCCCAGCTGGCCTGCGAAGCAGCACAGCAGTACAGTACAGCCGATAAGCCCCGTTTTGTGGCCGGGGTACTGGGGCCGACGAACCGAACGGCGTCGATATCGCCTGATGTCAATGATCCGGGTAAGCGTAATGTCAATTTTGATTCACTGGTTGAAGCCTATGAAGAGGCCTGTGATGGCTTGATGGAAGGCGGCGCCGATCTAATTCTGGTGGAAACAATATTCGATACTCTCAATGCCAAGGCAGCCCTGTTTGCCATTGAAAATACCTTCGACAAACGCTGCCACCGCCTGCCAGTAATGATTTCCGGTACCATCACCGATGCTTCCGGGCGTACCTTGTCCGGGCAGACCGCTGAAGCGTTTTATTACTCATTGCGGCATGTTAAACCTGTATCTTTTGGCCTCAACTGCGCGTTAGGGCCGGATTTACTGCGCCAATATGTAAAAGAAATCAGTGACATCGCCGAATGTGCGGTATCGGCGCATCCCAACGCAGGCTTGCCTAATGAATTTGGTGAATACGATATGGAAGGGGACGAAATGGCCGTGCATATCCGAGAATGGGCGGAGTCAGGGTTGCTTAATATTGTAGGTGGGTGTTGCGGTACTAGCCCGGAGCATATCAAAGCGATTGCCGACGCCGTTGAAGGATTGCCGCCAAGAAAGCCGGCACAACCTGAAGTAAAACTGCGTTTGTCCGGTCTGGAGCCATTCGTACATTGATAAACAGTTAGTGCCCGTCCATAAATGGCCTTTTGGCCCGTGCTCTGTGTTGGAAGTGCTCATGTATGTTTTATACACTGCGCCCTCCCGCCTTGATCACGGGCCAAAATTCGCATTTCTGACCTGGGCACAGTAATTTCGGGATATAAGGTAGTTATGACAAATCTTGCAAGCGCCAGCTTTATCAATATCGGCGAGCGCACCAATGTCACCGGTTCAGCTAAGTTCAAACGGCTGATCATGGACGAAGATTACGAAACGGCCCTGGATGTGGCCCGCCAGCAGGTAGAAAACGGCGCCCAGATCATCGATATCAATATGGATGAGGCGATGCTGGACTCAGAAGCAGCGATGGTACGGTTTTTAAACCTGATTGCCTCGGAGCCCGATATTTCCAGGGTACCGGTGATGATTGACTCCTCCAAGTGGACAGTGATCGAAGCCGGGCTTAAATGTGTTCAAGGTAAGGCCATTGTTAACTCCATCAGCCTTAAAGAAGGTGAAGAGCAATTTTTGCATCAGGCCAGCCTGCTTAAACGCTATGGTGCCGCGACTGTGGTGATGGCGTTTGATGAAAAGGGCCAGGCGGATACCGAAGATCGGAAATTTGAGATATGCCAGCGCAGCTATCGTTTACTGACTGAGAAAATCGGCTTCCCTGCTGAAGATATTATCTTCGATCCGAATATTTTTGCCGTAGCTACCGGCATTGAAGAGCACAACAATTATGCGGTGGATTTTATCAATGCCACGCGCAGAATTAAGCAACATCTTCCTTATGCTCATGTCTCCGGTGGGCTGTCGAATATTTCCTTCTCTTTTCGTGGTAATAACCCGGTGCGCGAGGCCATGCACTCCGTGTTTTTGTATTATGCGATCAAGGCGGGGATGGATATGGCCATTGTCAATGCCGGTCAACTGGCAGTGTATGACGATATTCCTGATGAACTGCGTGAAGCGGTTGAGGATGTGATTCTCAACCGTACTCCCGAGGGTACCGACAGACTGCTGGAACTGGCGCCTAAATATCAGGGTGATGGCAAGGAAGTTGTCAAAGAAACTCAGGAGTGGCGGCAGTGGCCGGTGAAAAAGCGCCTCGAACATGCTCTTGTTAAGGGCATTATGGACTTTATCATTGAAGATACCGAATCCGCACGCCAGGAAGCGGATCTGCCTTTGCACGTGATTGAAGGTCCGTTGATGGATGGCATGAATGTGGTGGGGGATCTGTTCGGCGAAGGCAAGATGTTTCTGCCCCAGGTGGTTAAATCGGCGCGGGTGATGAAAAAAGCCGTGGCTTATCTGCAACCCTATATCGAACGGGAAAAATCCGAGGGCAGCAGCAATGGTAAAATTCTGCTCGCTACGGTTAAAGGCGATGTGCATGATATCGGTAAGAATATTGTGGGGGTGGTGCTGCAGTGTAATAACTTTGAAGTGATCGACATGGGCGTGATGGTGCCCTGCGAAAAAATCCTGCAGACCGCAGTGGATGAAGGTGCACAGATGATTGGTCTGTCGGGACTGATCACGCCATCACTGGATGAAATGGTACATGTGGCGAAAGAGATGGAACGCAAGGGATTTGAATTGCCATTATTGATTGGCGGCGCTACCACATCCAAGGCCCATACGGCCGTGAAGATCGAACAAAACTACCACGGCCCTGTAGTCTATGTACCCAATGCCTCAAGAGCCGTGGGAGTGTGCCAGAAGCTTATCTCCAAAACAGATCGTGAGGGCTATGTTGCGCAGTTAAGTACTGAATACGATAAGGTACGCGAGCAACATGCCCGTAAAAAACCGCGCACAAAACCCGTAACCTTAGACGCTGCCAGAGCCAATGCTTTTGTGCCGGACTTCAGTCATTACCAGCCGAAAACGCCGAACCAGTTAGGTGTGCAGGCGGTGGAAGCGGATATAACCACCTTGCGTG
This sequence comes from Lacimicrobium alkaliphilum, assembly GCF_002591895.1. Classification (GTDB taxonomy): domain Bacteria; phylum Pseudomonadota; class Gammaproteobacteria; order Enterobacterales; family Alteromonadaceae; genus Lacimicrobium; species Lacimicrobium alkaliphilum. The sequence continues at coordinate 68,603 of NZ_NISX01000009.1, read as the reverse complement.
AATACATAGACTGGACACCGTTTTTCTTAACCTGGTCACTGGCAGGTAAATATCCACGTATTTTTGATGATGAAATAGTGGGGGAGGAGGCGAAGAAGGTGTTTGCCGATGCCAATGCCATGCTCGATGACTTTCAGCAATCCGGTGACTTAAAGGCCAAAGGAGTGGTGGGGCTTTTCCCCGCTAATCGTGTTGGCGATGATGTGGAGATCTACAGTGATGATACGCGTAAATCGTTGCTCACCACTGCATGCCATCTGCGGCAGCAGACCGAAAAAAGAGATTTTCCAAACTATTGTTTAAGTGATTTTGTTGCCAGTAAGGAGTCCGGCATAGCCGACTATACAGGCGCCTTTGCAGTGACCGCCGGAATAGGTGAAGAAGAACTTGCAGAAGCTCACAAACAAAACGGCGATGACTATAACGCGATTATGGTTAAAGCGGTGGCGGATAGACTGGCGGAGGCGTTTGCCGAGTATTTGCATGAAACTGTGCGCAAAACATTGTGGGGATATGCCGCTGATGAGCAGCTGGATAACGCATCTCTGATCCGCGAAAAGTATCAGGGTATTCGCCCGGCTCCCGGCTATGCCGCCTGCCCTGAACATACCGAGAAACAGAAGATCTGGGATTTACTCGAAGCAGAAAAGCACACAGGTATGACATTGACCGAAAGCTACGCGATGTGGCCGGGAGCTTCTGTTTCTGGCTGGTATTTTGCTCACCCTGACAGCAAATACTTTGCTGTGGCGCAGATTCAGCGTGATCAGCTTGAAGACTACGCGACGCGAAAAGCCTGGAGTGTAGAAAAAGCCGAAAAATGGCTGGCACCGAATCTGGGGTAGTTTTTTTAACCACGGAATAAACTAAAGTAAAAATTCATCGCAGAGCCGCAGAGTTTGCAAATAAAACGGAGAGGCTTGCTCTGTAGCCCTCTGCGATCTTTGCGCCTCAGCGAGATCAACAAATAAAAGCCCGGGATCTCGCAGGGGCGCAGGGCTCGCAGGGAAAATACAGAGGGAGCTTCTCGGGGCTGCGGTTAATCTTGTCTCTCTCAAAGGTCACTGGATGCCCGATAACAACACTCGGGCATGACTGGCTGTCGTTCCCGTAGCCGTTGGCGGGAATCCAGTGCCTTATTATTTTTACCACATACCTTTGAACGAAACTGCTGTGTAGCCCTCTTCGCGCCTTTGCGCCTCAGCGAGATCAACAAATAAAAAGCCTGTGATCTTGCAGGGGCGCAGGGGAAACTCTGAGGTATGTAACGTTCCCCCCTTTAAACCTCTGTTCGCTCCGAGCCCTTGTGGTTATTTGTGTCTTTGGTTTACATCGAAGCGGGTTTACCGTTAGGCTGGCGTTTTGCGACAACTCAATATTCCCATGAGCAAACCCTTTAGCCAGGCCTGTGAAAATAACCAACAGCCGATTCTGGATGTGCTGAAAACGGCCTTTGCCGATACCAGATCGGTGCTGGAAATTGGCAGTGGTACCGGTCAGCATGCCGTGTTCCTTGCCGCCAATCTGCCGCATCTTCGCTGGCAGACCAGCGATATGCCAGTGCATCATCCGGGCATTAATGCCTGGATTGATGAATTTCCCTCGCCTGATTTAATCCGCCCTTTAAGCTTTACTGTTGGTGAAGACTGCTGGCCAGAGTCTAAATTTGATGGCGTGTTTACCGCCAATACCACCCATATTATGCAGGTTGACGAGGCCAGGCTGATGATGCAGCTGGTGGCCGACAACCTGCCTTCAGGCGGTGTGTTTTGCCAATACGGGCCCTTTAATATTAATGGGCAATATACCAGCGACAGTAACCAGGCTTTTGACCAGAGTCTTAAAAGCCGCGGCTGCGGTGGTATACGTGATATTTCGGAACTGCGGAGCTGGGCTGAGGGACGAGGGCTGGTGCTCAGTCGTCGTTATCAGTTACCGGCCAATAACCAGTTGCTTGAGTGGCGCAAGCGCTGAGCTGACTTCTGACACTATCTCCGTCATCCAGTCCCCCCTTGTCACCGGCCCCCCGTCATCCTGACGAAAGTCAGGATCTTGTAAGGCCAGCCGTGCAGCCAGGGATAAACTATTCAGCCGTCTGACAAAGGTACCGGGTCAAGCCCAGCAACCTTTGAATTAGCAATGTGCTAACCAATCACTTCTTGTAATCAAAGGTGCTGGATAAATCCGGCACGACGGAGTCAGAGGTATCAGCTTTGCCGGAAAGGCAACAAGGATTCGGCCTGCTCTTTGTAGCTGCGGATATGTACGGCCTCTTGCTGCAGAAAGTCAGCCACCGCCTGGTGAAACTCAGGCCGGGCCAGCCAGTGACCGGAATAACAGTACACCGGCTCAAAGCCTCGTTGGATCTTGTGCTCGCCCTGAGTACCGGGATTAAAATGCTGAAGAGCGTTTTTAATGCAAAACTCGATTCCCTGATAGTAACAAACTTCAAAGTGCAGCCCGTCGACCGGCTCCAGCGCACCCCAGTAGCGGCCATACAGGCTTTGACTATCAAACAGCAGCAGTGCTGACGCGAGCAACTTATTATTCTGAGTTGCCTGTATCAGCAATAAGTTGCCTGCCATTTTTTGTCTCAGCGCTTCGAAAAACGCCGGCGTCAGATAACCATTGTGACCGGAGCGTTTTAAATACGTTTGCTGATAGCACCGGTAAAAATTGAGCATATCCTGCTTACAGATCTCTTCACCCACAAGGTGTTGGTAGCGGATACCGGCCTGTTCGAGACGAGCCCTTTCTTTGTTCAGATTTTTGCGTTTGCGCGAGCTAAAGGTGTCTGTAAAATCTTCAAAACACTGGTAGCCGCGATTAAACCAGTGAAATTGCACCGAGGTGCGGTGTAACCATTTTTGTTCAACAAGGTGTGTATTGGTGTCTGTATCGGTAAATAACAGATGCGCAGAAGACAACTCTCGTTGCAGGCAATGTTGCTTTATTTGCTTGATCACAGAAGGCCACAGCTGTGACGTCAGTGTTTTGTCACACAATAGCCTCGGCCCGGTGACAGGGGTAAAAGGAATGGCACTGACCAGTTTAGGGTAATAGTGCAGGCCATGACGTTGATAGGCTTCAGCCCAGGCAAAATCAAACACATATTCGCCGTAACTGTGCGTTTTCTGATAAAGGGGCATGGCGGCAATCAGCACGCCACCGCTATAAACTGCCAGGTGGCAGGGTTGCCAACCGTGGTGTTGTGCCACACAATCTGTGTGCTCGAGGGTGTGGAGAAAATCATAGTCTAAAAAGGGGCCGCAACCTGCGGCCAGGTGATCCCATTGCTGGCGATCAAGGTCGCTGATGGCGTCAACAAAAATAAATTCCAGATCCATAGGGCATAAAATGGGGAAACTCAGAGAGGCAATATGACAGAAGCCGATAAGAAGATCATCCGCGAATGCCTGACAAATTTGCTTAGTCGGCGGGAGCATAGTCAGTCAGAGTTGCTGATGAAATTACAGGCGCGGGATCTGGATCCCAGACTCAGCCGTCAGTTGGTTGAGGAGTTTGCTGAACGTGGCTGGCAGTCCGATGCCCGTTTTGCGGCCAGTTTTGCTCGTCAGCGCTTTGCTAAAGGGCAGGGAGAAATGCGTATTCGCGCAGAGCTGCGTCAGCGCCAGGTAACCGACAATCTGATTGAGCTGGCGCTGGTGGAACTGGAGGCGGACTGGTTTGAAGCAGCAAAGGCCTTGTACCAGAGAAAATACACAAAACCCGTGACTGACTTCAGAGAACGACAAAAACGCGCCAGACACCTTCAGTACAAGGGCTTTACTCAGGAACAAATCCGTTACGCTATGAGCCGGGAAACAGACCGTTAAGGGTAATTTTTAGTGGTTGTATGGGCGCCTGGCGTTCAACGGCTTGAAAGTGTCAGGTTGATCCTCTGAGACAGCTGGTTTAAAGCTGTTTTTGCACCTGACACAGAGCAAGTTTTCATGCTATTGTCAGGCTCCCTGAGTGATTTTTTCCATTTATATACCCAGGTGACTTTTTACTGTTAATGCCGCTTATCCGGGATAATCAATGACTATTAGTACCGCTGAAATTCGAAGCAAATTTTTTAACTATTTTATTGGCCACGGACACCAACTGGTGCCCAGCAGTTCACTGGTGCCGGCAGATGATCCGACGCTGTTGTTTACCAATGCAGGGATGAATCAGTTCAAGGATCTGCTGCTGGGTGCAGAAAAACGCAGTTATAACCGGGCGGTATCTTCTCAGCGCTGCGTTCGGGCAGGCGGCAAGCACAACGATCTGGAAAATGTAGGATATACGGCGCGCCACCATACATTTTTTGAAATGCTGGGTAATTTCAGTTTTGGTGATTACTTCAAAAAGGAAGCGATTAATTTTGCCTGGAACTTTCTCACCAAAGAACTGAAGTTACCGGCACAGAAACTGCTGGTAACCATTTACGCAGAAGATGATGAAGCCTTTGACATCTGGTCACAACACATCGGTGTACCGGCGGAAAAAATCATCCGTATCAGCACGTCCGATAACTTCTGGTCGATGGGTGATACCGGGCCCTGTGGACCCTGCTCAGAGATATTTTATGATCACGGCGAGCATATCTGGGGTGGACCACCGGGCACGCCTGAAGAAGACGGTGACCGCTTTATCGAAATCTGGAATCTGGTGTTTATGCAGTATAACCGCCAGGCCGACGGTACGTTGCAACCCCTGCCTCAGCAATCCATCGATACCGGCATGGGGCTGGAGCGTATTTCTGCGATTATGCAGGATGTGCACAGCAACTATGAAATTGATCTGTTCCAGGCGCTGATTAAGGCGACGGCAGAGATCACCGGGGCCAGTGACCTTGAAGATAAGTCTTTGCGGGTAGTGGCTGATCACATTCGCTCCTGCAGCTTTTTGATTGCAGATGGCGTATTGCCCTCCAATGAAGGCCGCGGCTACGTGCTAAGGCGCATTATTCGTCGCGCAGTTCGACACGGCTATAAGCTCGGCGCAGGGGATGTATTCTTTTACAGGCTGGTGAGTGCGCTGATCGAACAGATGGGTGAGGCGTATCCCGAACTGAAAACACAGCAAAGCACCATAGAGCGTGTGTTGAAAGTTGAAGAGGAACAGTTTTCAAGAACGCTCGAGCGGGGCATGCAGATATTACATGAGGCCCTTGAAGAGCTTGGCGACAAAACGATTCCCGGCGACGTGGTGTTTAAACTCTATGATACTTATGGTTTCCCGGCCGATCTGACCAATGATGTGGCACGAGAGAAGGGTTTTGCTATTGATGAGGCCGGTTTCGATGCGGCCATGGCGCAGCAGCGAAAAAGAGCCCAGAAAGCCAGCAACTTCGGCGTGGATTACAATAGCCAGCTCAGCAGCGATAATACGTCTGAGTTTACCGGTTATGAACAGGACAGCGGCGAAGCCAGAGTTTTGGAGTTGTTTAGTACTGACAATAAAGTGCAGGAGCTGAAAAGCGGTGAGCAGGGCATGGTCATACTCGACAGCACGCCTTTTTATGCCGAGGCGGGTGGCCAGGTGGGCGATACCGGTTATCTCAGGTTTGCCGGTGGTGGTTTTACCATAACGGATACCATCAAACTGGGTAACGCCATTGCTCATAAAGGTACAGCGGAGGCCAGCCTGAAGGTTGGTGAACAGGTCAGCTTACAAATTGACGCGCAGCGTCGCCAGGCAATTAAGCTCAATCATAGTGCCACCCACTTATTACATGCTGCCCTTAAGAATGTTTTGGGAGAGCATGTAAACCAGAAAGGCTCTCTGGTAGAGCCGGAACGTTTACGTTTTGACTTTTCTCACTTTGAGCCGGTTACCTCTGAACAACTATGCGAAATAGAAGCGTTGGTCAATCAGCAGATCCGCCAGAATCATTCCCTGGCTACGAAACTGATGGGGTTGGAAGAGGCGAAGTCAGCAGGTGCTGAGGCCCTGTTTGGGGAAAAGTATGAGGATCAGGTCAGGGTTGTATCCATGGGCGATTTTTCTATGGAGCTGTGTGGCGGTACCCATGTCAGACAGACAGGGGATATCGGGCTGTTTCGTATCGTCAGTGAAGGGGGCATTGCATCAGGTGTACGCCGAATTGAGGCGGTGACAGGTGCTGAAGCCCTCAAATTTTCCCAGCAGCAGAGTCAAATGTTGAATGGGATGGCTGCTCAGGTGAAGAGTGATTGGCACAAGTTGCCAGAGCGTATTGGCCAACTTTTGGAACAGTCTAAAAGCCTTGAAAAAGAAGTTCAGCAGCTTAAACAGAAAATCGCCAGTCAGGCGGGATCCGATTTATTGTCTGATGCGTATGAAATAAATAATGTCAAAGTGCTGTCTGCTAAGTTAGAAGGGGTGGAGCCCAGGTCTCTGCGCGAATTAACTGACACCCTGAAAAACAAGATAGGCTCTGGCATTCTGGTTCTGGCGGTAGCGGGTGACAATAAAGTCAGTCTGATCGCCGGTGTTACCAATGATCTGACCCAAAAAGTAAAAGCGGGTGAATTGGTTAACTTTGTTGCCCAACAGGTTGGTGGTAAAGGTGGTGGCCGGGCGGATATGGCCCAGGCAGGCGGTAGCCAGCCGGAAAATCTCGACCAGGCACTGGCATCAGTATCGACATGGCTACAGGATAAGCTATAATCCGCCGCTAAATCCGAGGCCGGTTTTTGAGGTGACAACAAGAACAGGGCGGCCGCAGTGTTAAATGTTTGAGTTATCAAGCTTTTACGCTAGGTTTAAGTAGGGACATAAATTTGGACTAACGGAACAGGAGCAAGAGAATGCTTATATTGACCCGTCGTGTGGGCGAGACATTGATGATTGGTGACGAAGTCACCGTAACCGTCCTGGGTGTTAAAGGAAACCAGGTGCGTATTGGTGTGAACGCACCCAAAGAAGTATCTGTGCACAGAGAAGAGATTTATATGCGTATACAGGCAGAGAAAAATGCAGATTTTTCTCCTCAGGAAGATGAAGATTCCGAGCGCGACTGATATGCAGAGTGACATAAAAGGCCGGTAAAAACCGGCCTTTTTATTGCCTGTTATGGCGCTGTGATAACAGGGAATCGTCATAAAAAGACAGCATTTGTGTAAAATTTGACTGAATCGTTCGAAATGCCAACAACCGGCAGTGGTGGAGCTAAAAAAGGTTTGACTCCGACACAGCGAGTCATTAAACTTCCGCCCCACATTTAGGAGAGATGGCCGAGTGGCTGAAGGCGCTCCCCTGCTAAGGGAGTATAGGGTTTGTAGCCCTATCGAGGGTTCGAATCCCTCTCTCTCCGCCATTATTTTCCGGCTCGTCTGAAAGCGACCGGTTAAAGAATAAAACAGAGTTTCAGGACGCATAGCTCAGCTGGATAGAGTACTCGGCTACGAACCGAGCGGTCGGAGGTTCGAATCCTCCTGCGTCCGCCATATAAACGAAAAAAGCCCCGATGTAGTTTATCGGGGCTTTTTTCGTTTATGCGTGGCCCAATGGGGTGAGAATCTCCTCAGGTTCGACTAATTTGCCGGGAGCAAATTAGAACGCGCGCAGTTCAGCGCGGCCCGCAGGGCGAAGGGCAGGGACAGCCCGGAGTAATCCTCCTGCAAGCAAATTCAGCTTAGAAGCCGACGGCCATGCTTAGTTTGCATGGGCTTTTTCGTTTATGCGCGGCCTAATGGGATGAGAACCTCCTCGGGTTCGACCATTTTGTCAGGAACAAAATGGAACAGCCGAAGGCTGGCCCCGAAGGGGTGAAGGCGGAATCTTTAGGCGCCCAGCGCCGCCCGCCTGAACGCGAGGTCGTGGATGACCGAGCTGGGGGCCGATCATCAGGGATGTGTTTGCTCGATTGCCTGGCTGGACTTGAAGTCATAGGTTCTGGCCCGGAGTAATCCTCCTGCAGCAAATTCAGCTTCGAAGCCGACGCCCATGCGTAGTTTGCATGGGCTTTTTTTGTTCGCCTCATCCCTGAGGCTCACCCGCTTCGCGGGCCAGCTGAAGCTGTTCTGCAATACTTGGTGAACGCGCGAAACGCGGCCCGAAGGGGGAAGGCGGAATCTTCAGGCTCACCGCACCGCGCCACCCGCTTGAACGCGAGGTTGTGGATGACCGAGCTGGTGGCCGATCATCAGGGGTGTGTTTACTCCATTTCTTGATTGGGCTCAAAGCTAAAAGATATGAGCCAGGAGTAATCCTCTCCTGTCAGAGAAGACCTCAGTTAACCAACTAACTCATTGACCCGATTGGTTTAAACTATTTTCAAATGTGGAATCATAAACCGTTTTCTTTTACTCTGTCTCCCTTGTCAGCACAGCGATGAATAACAATGAATAACTGTGATCACAAAAACAAAAAGGCGTTATTGCCATGACGGATGCCAAAGGGTGGGACAGCTACTGGCAGTCTCAGCAAAACACTCAGGCTCTGGCCGTCCAGACCGGTTATACCGATCCTCTAGAGCAGCATTGGCAGGCTTTTTTCAATCGCGTCCTCTGCCAGTACACCTCTCCTGTATTACTGGAGTTAGCCTGCGGCAACGGTGCCGTTATCAATTCATTGCTTCGTGAATCTAAAGACTCCGTTAGTGTGGTGGGCCTTGACATTTCTGTTCATGGGATTGCTAGTTTGCTCCGCAACCATCCGCAATGCAGTGGCGTGGTTGCCAGTGCCAGTGCTTTACCTTTTCAGCAACAAGGTTTCGATATGGTGGTCAGTCAGTTCGGTGCTGAATATGCAGGTAGCGGGGCCCTGTTGCAGGCACTGCCTCTGCTCAAAGCACAGGGGATAATGGCTGCAGTGGTACATTTTCAGGGCAGCGATATTTATGAGGTCAGCGAGCATGCTTGTAAGGTACTTGGGGAACTCGAACAGCAGCAAATATTATCAGAAGCAAAAAAGGCGTTACTGACAGCTATCGGCTGTAAAGTCGGAAATATTTCCAGAGATGTGTTCCGTCAGGCGGATATGGCTTTTGCGCCAGTTGTGAAGTCTTTTGAGCGCATTATCAGAGCTTGCAGACATCATGATCTGGCGAATAAGCTTAAACGTCTGCACGGTGATATTGCCCGTATATATAAGTTCCCGGACAGGTATCAGCAACAAGAAGTTGCTCAGTGGTTTGATGGATTAGTTGAAAACTTTTCTGCTTACCACAGCAGAATGAATGCATTAGTTGATGCTGCTCTGAGCGAAGAACAACTGGCAGATCTAAAGCAAGAAATTACGGATTCAGACTGTAACGTCATGACCTGGCAGCCGTTGATAATGAATCAGTTTGATTTCGGCTGGCAGATGACCTGCCAGCGTATTGTGTGAGTTGGGTGTTTGTTGTCCGGTTTTATTGACCGCGTGTATTCAGCTGATTGCACAAGGTACGCTTGAGCCAGAAATCGACGCTGAGATAGCGTCCACCGCCCATAAACATCAGTGCCAGCAACATCACAAAATAGGTAACAGCAAACTCGATGCCGTTATTCAGTACCACAAATTTACCACTGGCGTTGAGCCACTCGTAGTTCCCGTACTCCTTTAAAATGCTGTTGGCGGCGTCCAGTTTTTCGGCAGATGCCATTACACTCTCATTCAGCAACAGAGTACCGTCGGCAAGCCAGCTGGATGTATCGGCAATGGCAGGCCAGCCATTTGACCAGTGCACCGAGAAAGTGGCCACCAGCATGGTTACCATCAACGGAATCGTTACCAGTCGGGTCATCAATCCCAGCAACAGCAGTATGCCGCCGAATAACTCTGCGGCTATGGCCAGGCTTGCCATCAGCGCCGGAAAGGGTAACCCCAGCCCCCAGTCGGGATTGCCAAACCAGGCTGCGGTATCCGCAAAGCTGCTGTATTTATTCCAGCCCGCCTGAATCATGACTGGCGCCAGATAGAGTCTTATTAACAGTGACGGAATACCATTAAATTGCTGAAGTTTATCCAGTGTTCTGAGGTAGAGTTTAGCGAGTGCTGATAGCATTATTTTTCTCCGCAAGCTTGTTTAGGTACCAGACACGATAATCAGAGAATTTCTTTCAGTTTCAGAAAAATGAAAGGACTTCATATCAATCCGGGTCAAATAAACTAGTAAGGGACCAGGGCCAGAAATAATGCAGACTAAAAACAAACAGTTGATGCGCAAAGCACGGCTGGTATATCTGATGATTATTATAGTGGGAGTCATTCTTAGTCTGTTGGTCTACAGCACCGCATCTTCTGTACAGAAAACTTCCGCAGAACTGGTGGAAAGACGCTTACCGGATTTGGTTGAATTACGTGATATCGCATTGCTGGTGAGTGAGCAGGAGCGGCTATTATATGAATATTACGCCACCACCGATGAACTGCTGTATCAGCAGGCACACCGTTATCAGTTTAAAGAGCTGAAACAACGATTGTCGGCTTTTATTGCTACTATGGATGCAGATATGCCCCGTTCCCCACTGATGTCAGAGCTTAACAGCATCGAGCGGCTAAGTGAGGCATTGTATGCGAACCTTTCAACGCCACCTGCTGACTGGGATCTCTCCAGAGAGCAACTCTATCAGCTCAGTGAGCTGAGACGGGAAATGTTGCCGCAATTAAACCAGTTGCAACAACATATTAATCAGAAAGTCGAACTGGGGTATCAGACCACCACAAAGCAGCTTAAGAGCACAGTCTGGACCGTCATACTGTTCAGTCTGGGGATGGCCATATTCAGTTTCTTTCTGGGGCGATATGCCCGCAACTATATCCGCCTCAGTACCGACAATGAACGCCTGGCTATGTTTCCCCGTCGCAATCCTAATCCGGTGCTCAGTCTCGATGGTGAGGGGCAGATTGAGTATTTCAATCCGGCCGCCCAACGTCTTCTCGGTTATCTTGGGTTGTCAGTTGAACAACCTTCTGCCTTGTTGCCGGAATCTGTGTCCGCGGCTTTTGCGGGTATCCGGGGCACGGGCCATCATGTCCGACGGGTGCAGGATAAAATTGGCCAGACATTTTTAAACTATGAAGTGCACTGGCTTAAGGATCTGGATGCCTTCGATATTCACATTCAGGATGTGACAGAGCAGGAACTGGCCAAACAAAAGCTCGAATTTAAGGCCTACCACAGTGAGCTGTCCGGTCTTGGTAACAGGGCTTTGTTGGTCAATGATGCAGATGGCTGGATACAGGATAATGTTCCCTTTTCCCTGGTGTTGCTGGACCTGCCCCATCATAGTCAGGTGGTCGGTAATTATGGACTGAGCAGCGCCATGGATATTGTCGCAGCAGTAGCAGACTATCTGCATCAGCAGTTCAGACAGCTACAGCAAAGCCTGCACCTCAGATCGGGTACCCGGCTGTATCATATTGCCGATGCCAGTTTTGCTATTATCAGTCCGCATCTTAATGAAACGGATGCATTTAAGGCACTGTGTGAGCAGCTTGTGGCGTCTTTTTCTCAACCCCTACCCACTTCCCTTGGTAAGATGCTAATAGGCATCAGTCTGGGTGTAACAGAGTATCCACGCTTCAGCCGCGACCTTGAGGAAATGCTGCTGCACGCCAAGATTGCCACCGACAATGCCAGAAGCAAAGACTCAGGCCTGTATTATTTTGATTTGCAGGAAGGCGCGAAACACAGTCGCAGGCTTTCGGTTACCCACCGACTGGAACAGGCCATTGAGGCCGAAGAATTGTCACTTTTTTACCAGCCGAAGCTGAATCTGCTGGCAAACCATGCCACAGGTTGCGAATCTCTGGCCCGCTGGTTTAGTGATGACGAAGTAATATCTCCGGGAGAGTTTATTCCCTTGGCAGAGCAAAGTGGGCTGATTCTGCCGCTGGGTAGTTGGATTCTGCAAACTGCCTGCGCCCAGGCCCTGGCGTTTCAGCAACAGGGTATCAGCATGAAGATGGCGGTAAATATTTCTGCCCGTCAGTTTACCCAGCCGGGATTTTCACAGCAGGTGCAGGATGTGCTGGATGCCAAAGGTCTGGCCCCACAGAGCCTGGAGCTGGAGATCACCGAAAGTATGATCATGGAAAATGAAGCTTTTGGCATCAAGGTGTTGCATCAGTTAAAAGAGATAGGGGTGAGTCTGGCTATTGACGATTTTGGTACCGGGTATTCCTCACTGGCCTATCTTAAGCAGTTTCCGGTCAACAAGCTTAAGATTGATCAGTCCTTTGTCAGGCGGATGCACCAGGACAGCGTCGACCAGGCGATTGTTTTAAGCCTGTGCCAGTTGTCGCGCAATCTGCGGATGGAAGTGGTTGCCGAGGGGGTGGAGGAGCTTGAGCAACTGGATCTGCTGCGAACCTATCAATGCGATGAAATTCAGGGTTACTGGTACAGCAAGCCGCTGTCATCGGCAGATTTCAGTGACTTTATGTTGTCCAGACAGCAGGCTGTGAATTAACAGATAAGTTGAAGCACGATGAAATTACTTTCCAAAAAAAATGAAACTCATCTTAATCCGAGTCGAAGTAACGGTCCTGAAGCACCGCAGCCCGGCCCTGAACAGAAATTAAGCTGCCGTCAACTGATACCACCAGGGCATTGGTTAAGGCCTTTGAGTCCAATATTAGACAGGTGTCTGGGCATCAGCGCTATGCAGCGTATTTATCATCAGCAGGGGTTTTCCGGGCTGAACAGCCAGGCATTTTGCCAGAAGTATATTGATTACTTTCGGCTCAGTATCAGTGGTGCAAATGTCACAATGTATATACCTGTCAGCGGGCCGGTGCTGATTGTGGCCAATCACCCCCTGGGTGGCATGGAAGGGGTTGTATTACTCAATATGCTGCGTAAGGTCAGGCCGGATATTAAAATTCTGGCCAACCGGGCGCTGGGATTACTTGAACCCCTTGCCCCTCATTTTATTTATACCAATCCGTTGAAGACTAATGACAAGGGTAATCAGGCCTCAGTACGTGCCTGCCATACTCAGTTAGAAAATGGCGGTGCGCTGCTGATATTTCCGGCGGGCAGGGTGAGTTACTCTGTTAATGCCCGCAGTCCGGTTACGGATCATCCCTGGAATAAGCTTGTGGGCAGCCTGGGCAGCCGCTTTAACTGCCCGGTGGTGCCGGTGTATATCAGCGGTCAGAATCGCCGCTGGTTTTACCGTCTTGGTCATATCTGGAAGAGCATGCGCATGCTGATGCTGATAAGGGAAATGCTGGCAAGTAAAGACCGCCGTATTCATCTTGCTGTTGGCCAGCCAGTGAACAGGCAGGTGACCCGGGAGCCGGCCCATTTAACCCGTTTGTTTCGCCTGTTAACTTACCTTCAGAATCCTGGCTGTCAGACGAGATGGGGTGATAACAATGTGGTGCCGATGATGCCTCTGGCCAAGCCTGTTTCGGGCCGAATTCTGGCTGATGAGCTGATGGAGGTGCCGGGCAATCAGAAGCTGCTGAGTTATAAGAATCTTGCGGTGTATTACCTAAACTATGATCAGGCCCCTTTGATTGTTGAAGAGATCCGTCGTCTAAGAGAGCTGCAGTTCAGAGAGTACAAAGAGGGCAGCGGCAAAGACAAGGATGGCGATCAATTTGATCACAGCTATACCCATCTGGTGCTCTTTGATACCGATACCTTGGAAGTCGCTGGTGCGTATCGCATGGGGCGCACAGATCAGTTGCTTGAAGGTGGGGATATTACTCAGTTGTATTTGTCCAGGATGTTTGATTTCGGCCCGGGGTTTGTCAACCGGCATCAGCCTTGTCTGGAAATGGGCCGTTCTTTTCTTATAGGCAAACATCAGCGCAGCTTTCACGGCTTGTTGTTACTGTTTAAGGGCATTGGTGCCTTTTTGCAGCAATTTAAGCACTACCGGACCCTATACGGCACGGTTTCATTAAGTAAAATTTACACGCCGCTCAGTGTATACCTGATACAGCGCTTTGTGGTCTGTGAAAAGGATAATGTCAGGGCCTTAAAATCCTTTGATTACCCTGTTATACCGGAGCTTGAAGCCTACCTTAAGGATTATGCCAGAGATATCGATGTGCTTGACTGGCTGATAAAGCATATAGAACCGGATGGTAAAGGCTTGCCGGTACTGGTGCGTCAATATCACCAGCTCGGCGCCAGATTTCATGGCCTGGGGATGGATCCCAATTTCGCGGGCACACCGGGGCTGCTGCTCAGTGTCGATGTGGCAAAGGCGCCGGAAAAGTTACTCCGGCTCTATCTGGGGAATAGTTATCAGGCCTGGCTTAATTACTGATTTAGCCTACGTTCAAAGCTGGCGGTGGCCGGTGCCAGGCCGAAATCAGAAGGCTGGCTTTGGTTATCCGTGAGCTGTTTTATCAACGCATAGTGATGAATGGCATGACTACAGGCAAACATCAGCTCCCGGCCAACAGTGCTTTGCACAGATACCTGACAGCATTTACCAATACCGATATCTGACGTTACTATAACTGGCTGGTCTAAGATGGCGTCATCCAGTTCTGTCAGCCAGTGTTGCAGGCTCTGCAATTGCTGTATTGCCAGTGCTCTGTTTCTTTCTGTTTTACTGCCTCTGTGGCGCTGATCATAATTTACCACTTTGTTCGCCATGGCGGTTTTTATAGCCAGAAAATGATCAATGATATGCCGGAAATGCCTGCCCACAGGGCTCCATCCGGGAGTCTTAGGGGTTAGATACCCCTGGTCAGAAAGGGTGATGAGAAAGTCAATGCCCTGTTCCAGGGTCTTATTGTAGTGCTGCTTCACTGGCATATCCTGTATAAGGGCAAGGTGGATACTCATATCTGTTCCGGGTCTTAAGCGTGTTGGCTATAAGCCCGGATTATCTATATGGATTGATATTACTCAGGAAAATTTATCAAAGGCTTTATCCAATGGCGTTGCAGCAAGATGATTAATATAGTTGCTCAGGGTTTTCTGGCTGATACCCAATACTACTTCCATTAACTGTGCCTGATTAAATCCTGCGTCATAAAAAGCTATGGTCTGTTTCTCATTCAGCCTGCCACGCTCATTAAGTAATGCTTTCACTGTTGTGCGCAGTACTTCGAGTTTGTTGTTCTGTAGTTTAGTGTCATTTCTCAATGCATCAATAATATCCTGATCAATTTTCATTGAATGAGCGATAGCAGTATGGGCTGGTACGCAATAATGACAATCATTAGTGATATTAATGGTTTGCCAGACCACGGTCTGCTCTTCATCGCTGAGACCGGACTGAGTAAAGAGCTGATTGAGCGTCTGGTAAGCCTCAAGTACAGCCGGTGAGCCAGCCATCACGGCAAATAGGTTGGGCACCATGCCCATCGATTTTTCTGCGTCTTCAAGCATTTTTTTGCTATCTTCAGGGGCCGAATTTTTATCATAGAGGGGAAATTTGCTCATGGATTCTCCTTAGTTAAATTCTGAACAGATTGCTGAACCAGTTACCGGTATTTCTCTGCTTCGCTTTATTTTTATGTTTAGCCTGCCAGCGGGATTGTGTTTCCAGTCTCTGGCGCCGACGTTCGTCGGCCCGATTTGCAGTTTGTGCAAAGCGCTTTCTCTGCTCCGGGCTCATCTCCTCCAGTACTCCCCTGATAATTTGTTTAGGGGCTCTGGCTGTCATACTGCTTTTAGGTGAACTACACATATCGATTCCGGGTTTTGCTGATGATCAATTTTGCTATTAACCTAAACAGACCGTTTGTGACGGAAAAACTTTCAATATTTGTCTGTTGCCACTAAAGCATATAAGTCGTATCTATTTGCTGTTTAAAACATAAATATTCGTTTTCTATGAATAAAAAGTAATTTGTTATCCTTTTTTGGCAGCAGGCTTATATTGTTTTTTTCAGATCGCCATGTTACTTATCTGGTCTTTCATTCAATTGGGCGAGAGCAATGACACCAGAGTTAGTTTCACAATTGCAGGATGCCGGCTTGCTGCTTTTGGTTGGCATGGTCGTGGTTTTTATCTTCCTTGTCCTGTTGATCGGCGCTGTGCATCTGATCAGCCTTTTCTGCCGGAAATTCCCGGGAGCGGCGACTGCGGCTACCGAAGCGCGTTTTCCTGTCGCCCGCAAAGGGCCATCGCCGGCACTCGCAGCAGCCATTACCACTGCAGTTCATCAGTATCGTAAACAACCTTAACTCGGAGATCCCATGTCCAATCCACTAGCTATTACCGAACTTGTACTCAGGGACGGTCATCAGTCTCTGCTGGCCACACGTATGCGCCTCGACGATATGCTACCCATTGCAGAAAAGCTTGATGCCATTGGTTATTGGTCTCTGGAAACATGGGGCGGGGCAACATTCGATGCCTGTATCCGTTATCTTGGTGAAGACCCATGGGACAGAATTCGTGAGCTTAAAACAGCTATGCCTAATACCAAACAGCAGATGCTGTTACGGGGGCAGAACCTGTTGGGTTATCGTCACTATGCTGACGATGTAGTGCGCAAGTTTGTTGAGCGTGCTCACAGCAACGGTGTAGACGTGTTCCGCATTTTTGATGCGATGAACGATGTGCGCAATTTGCAAACTGCTATCAAGTCAGCCATTGAAGTGGGGGCCCATGCTCAGGGTACGATTTCCTATACGGTCAGCCCGGTACATTCACTGGATGTATGGATTAATATGGCCCGGCAGCTGGAGGATATGGGGGTTCACTCCATCTGTATCAAAGATATGGCGGGTCTGCTTAAGCCTTATGAGTGCGAGGCGTTAATTACTCAGCTCAAAGAGGCCGTGGCGGTGCCTATTGCCATGCAATGCCATGCTACTACCGGGTTAAGTACAGCCACCTATCAAAAAGCCATTGATGCCGGTATCGATATGCTGGATACCTCGATTTCTTCTATGAGTATGACTTACGGCCATTCGGCAACAGAAACCATCGTGTCTATGGTGGAGGGAACAGAAAGAGATACCGGGCTGGATCTGATCAAACTGGAAGAAATTGCAGCTTATTTTCGCGAAGTGCGGAAAAAATATGCCAAATTTGAAGGCAGCCTGAAAGGTGTTGATTCGCGCATTCTTATTGCTCAGGTGCCGGGTGGCATGCTGACCAATATGGAAAATCAGCTGCGTGAGCAGGGTGCCGAAGACAAAATGGATGAGGTACTGAAGGAAATCCCGTCAGTGCGCGAAGATCTCGGCTTTATTCCGCTGGTGACCCCTACTTCTCAGATTGTCGGCAGTCAGGCGGTTTTGAATGTACTGACCGGGGAGCGTTACAAGAGTATTACTAAAGAAACGGCGGCGGTACTCAAAGGCGAATATGGCGCCACCGCAGCTCCGGTGAATAAAGAACTGCAAAGCCGGGTACTCGAAGGTGGCGAGCCCATTACATGTCGTCCGGCAGATTTAATTGATGATGAAATGGACAAGCTCAGTAAAGAGCTTAAAGATATTTCAAAAGAAGAAAATATCAGGCTGGCCGATGAGGTAGTGGATGACGTTTTGACTTATGCACTGTTCCCGCAAATTGGCCTGAAGTTTTTACAAAACCGGGGTAACCCGGACGCCTTTGAACCGGCTCCTGGCGCACAGAGCCAGCCATCAGGTCAGTCCTCGGGCGGCACACCACAAAAAGGCCCTGCCACGTATTCAGTGCGCGTAGATGGCAAGGTGTTTAGCGTAGAAGTGGCTGAAAGTGGTGAACTGACCGATATTTCAGAGGCGCCACAGGCCGATAAACAACAACCACAAAAAACCAGCGTTGATGGTACAGAAACCCTTAATGCGCCGCTGGCAGGCAATATCTTTAAATTGCTGGCTAAGCCTGGTGAAGAGGTGAGCAAAGGCGATGTGGTGCTGATCATGGAAGCCATGAAAATGGAAACAGAAGTGCGTGCTGCTCACGATGGGGTCGTGGCAGAAGTTCTGGTCGGCGAAGGGGACGCGGTGCAATCCGGCCAGCCCCTGATGACGTTGGGGTAATTACAGTAATGGAGAAGTTGCAGATGCTCTGGCAGTCCACTTCACTGGCAAATTTTGAAGTGGGCCAATTGGTGATGATGGTGGTGGGAATGCTGTTGCTGTATCTGGCCATCGTCAGAAAATTCGAGCCTTTATTGTTGTTGCCTATAGGCTTCGGTGCGTTGCTGGCGAATATTCCTCTTGCGGGTTTTAACGAGCCCGGTGGCATGCTCTATTATATTTACGCCGTGGGGATCGATACGGGAGTCTTTCCTTTACTGATTTTTATGGGAGTGGGGGCAATGACAGACTTCGGCGCGTTGATTGCCAACCCCCGTATGCTGTTGCTCGGTGCCGCGGCGCAGTTTGGTATTTTTGCTACCTTGTTTGGTGCCATTTTACTCAACGCCATACCCGGGTTTGAGTTTACCCTCAAAGAGGCATCCGCCATTGCTATCATTGGGGGCGCCGACGGACCGACAGCTATTTTCCTGGCGTCTAAACTGGCGCCAGAATTATTAGGGGCCGTGGCGGTAGCAGCCTATTCCTACATGGCATTGGTACCGATTATTCAGCC
The DNA here is from genome assembly GCF_002591895.1 of Lacimicrobium alkaliphilum. Classification (GTDB taxonomy): domain Bacteria; phylum Pseudomonadota; class Gammaproteobacteria; order Enterobacterales; family Alteromonadaceae; genus Lacimicrobium; species Lacimicrobium alkaliphilum. Next base: position 50,190 of record NZ_NISX01000009.1, on the reverse strand, counting down.
ACCGATTATGCGCGCGCTTACCACTCAGGCGGAAAGAGAAATTCGTATGGAGCAGCTGCGTACGGTGTCCAAAAAAGAGAAGGTCTTATTCCCGCTGGCAGTGTTATTGTTAACCATTATGGTTCTGCCTACGGCTACGCCGTTAGTGGGGATGTTTTGTCTGGGCAATCTGATGCGCGAATGCGGCGTGGTAGACAGGTTGAGTAAAACAGCACAAAACGAACTGATCAATATCGTGACGATCTTTCTGGGGCTGGCGGTGGGCTCCAAACTCTCTGCCGATAAATTTCTGAAGCTGGAAACTCTGGGGATCCTGCTGCTTGGTGCATTAGCGTTTGCAATTGGTACAGCAACCGGAGTGCTGATGGCCAAACTGATGAACCGTGTCAGTGGCGGCAAAGTGAACCCGCTGATTGGTGCGGCAGGCGTGTCGGCTGTGCCTATGGCGGCCCGTGTGGTGAATAAAGTGGGGCTTGATGCTAACCCCCATAACTTCCTGCTGATGCATGCTATGGGGCCTAACGTTGCCGGTGTGCTGGGCTCAGCGGTAGCCGCCGGTATTCTGTTAGCGCTGGTGGGATAACGAAGGGTACGACAAAAAGTCATCCAAACGATACCGACAATGCCAGCCCGCTTAGCGGGCTGGCTTTTTTTTTGGGCTGTTGTAACCAGACAAATAGCTGGCAGTGCGCCAATCTGATGTTTTAGGAGCTCAGACGTGTGCTGCTATCAGCTCATTATTGCAAGGTTTCTGCATGTTGAAGACCGACGCCTGTCTGGACAGGATTCGCCAGTCAGATTAAGGTAGCCATGACAGCAATGTCTGTCGGCAAACAGGAAAACATCATTACAACAAGGAATTACAATATGACCAATAAGTGGCTTTGGATAGCGCTACTCAGTCTCGGCCTGTCAGGCTGTCAGAATCCGCCATCGGACAGTTCGGCATCGGCAGTACAGCAACAGGAATCGTCCAGCCCCGACACCCTTTCACTCGATTATGAAAAATATCAGCTCGATAATGGCCTCACGGTGATACTGCATCAGGATAAGTCTGACCCTTTGGTAGCTGTATCGACGCTGGTGCATGTAGGTTCGAGTCGTGAAAAGCCCGGGCGCACCGGATTCGCTCATTTCTTTGAGCATATGGCCTTCAACGATTCAGAAAATGTACCACAGGGTGCGAATCGTAAGATGATTGAAGAGCTCGGCGGCTCCCGTAATGGCGGAACCTGGTCAGATGCGACCATCTATTACGAAGTAGTGCCTAAGGATGCCTTTGAGAAAGTCATGTGGATAGACTCAGACCGTCTTGGGTATATGATTAATACGGTGACCGAAGGTGCCCTTGAGCGCGAAAAACAGGTGGTTAAGAACGAAAAGCGGCAACGGGTTGATAACCGTCCCTATGGTCATACCGACCATGTTATCCGCAAAAACCTGTACCCAGAAGGTCATCCCTACAGCTGGACAGTGATCGGTGAACTGGATGATTTGCAGGCTGCCACGTTAAGCGATGTGAAGGAGTTCTACCAGCTTTTTTATGGTCCGGCTAACGCCACATTGGTGATTGCCGGAGATATTGATATCGAACAAACTAAAGCCATGGTTGAAACCTGGTTCGGTGAAATTAAAGCCTCTGAGCCGGTGCCTGATATGCAACCCATGCCAGTGCAACTTGACGGCACCAGGAGTCTGTATCATCTGGATAAGTTTGCCCGGGTGCCAGAGTTGCGTATGACCCTGCCCACGGTGGAAGATTACCACCCTGACAGCTACGCCTTAGCTATTCTTGGCGAGATATTGAGTCTTGGTAAGCGAGCCCCGTTATACAAGGCCATTGTGGAAGAGGGCAAACTCGCACCCGGTGTATCTTCTTCTCAGGACAGCAGTGAGCTGGCCGGCACCTTTACTATCCGCGTACGCGCCAATGCCGGTCAGGACCTGGATGCTGTTAAGCAAACAATCCATAAGGCCTTGCAACAGTTTGAGCAGCAAGGGTTCAGCGATAATGATCTGAAGCGCATTAAGGCGCGTCAGGAAACCAGCTTTTACCGCGGCATTGCCAGCAATCTGAACAAGGCGTTTCAGTTAGGCGTTTACGAAGAGTTTGCCGGTGATCCCGGCTTTGTGAGCGAAGATATTCGTCGTCTCAAGGCCGTCACCCGCGAAGATGTGATGCGGGTATACCAGCAGTATATTAAAGATAAGCCATATATTCTGACCAGTTTTGTACCACATAAGGAACCGGACTTAATCGTCGATGGTGCAATCGCTGCGCAGGTAAAAGAAGAGGCTATCGTTGAGGGCGCTGAGCAGGAATTTGACGCGGATAGTATTGCTGATTACAACAAGACACCGACCCTGCATGACCGTTCCGAGCCGCCTCTTGGTGAGCCGCCGGTGGTCACCATGCCCGAGATAAGCCGCGGTAAAATTGCTAACGGCATGACGCTCTACCATCTGCCCCACAATGAACTGCCAATTGTGGAGTTTATTCTGCGGATTGAAAGTGGTGCCATATTGGAGGCACAGGACAAACTGGGGCAAGTGAATTTGCTGGGCGAACTGATGAATGAGGGCACCGCGAACAGAACCCCCGAACAACTGGAAGATGCCATTGGCCTTCTGGGTGCCTCAATTTCCGTCAATGGCGGTTTTGAGTCGGTGATGATTACTGGCACGACTCTGGCGCGAAACTTTGAGTCCACGATGGATCTGGTCACCGAAATGCTGCTTGAGCCCCGTTTTGATGAAGCCGAATTTGAGCGACTCAAAGCCAGACGTGTTAATCTGATCCAGCAGAGCAAGGCTAATCCGTCCAGAGTGGCCAGCACTGCATTTTATCGACAGCTTTACGGCACCGAGCACCGTGTTGGCATGCCAACGGTCGGCACCATGGAAACCATTAGCGAGCTGACCCTGGAGGATATGAAAACGTTCTATCAGCAAAAGCTCAGCCCGCAGAATGCCTCTCTGCATGTGGTAGGTGATATCACAGAAGCACAAATTCGCCGTAGCATTAAACCATTGACACAGAGCTGGCAGGGTGAGCCAGTGGCAATCCCCGCTCTACCAGATGTGGAACCGATTGAGCAGGCTGAGGTGTTCTTTATTGATATCCCCGGGGCCAAGCAGTCTGTGATTATGGCGGGTAAACCCGCAATGAAAGGTCAGCACCCGGATTACTACCCCTTTTATGTTGCCCAGAACCGTCTGGGCGGAGGCTCAAGCGCGCGTTTATTTCAGACGCTGCGTATTGAAAAGGGCTATACCTATGGGGCTTACAGCGGTATATCCAGGCGAAATTATGTCGCTCCCTTTGTGGTGCAGTCTCAGGTGCGTGCTAACGTAACCCTGGAATCACTGCAGTTGTTTCGTGAGCTGATTGGTCAATACGATGAGACCTACACACAGGACGATTTGGATGACACCAGGAACCTGCTGTTAAAGGGTAATGCCTTACGTTTTGAAACCACCGGCGATTTGGTTCGGATGATGTTCGATATCGACCGACTGGATCTGCCACTGAATTTCCTGGAACAGGACCAGAAGGTGCTACAGGAAATGCCACTTGAACAGGTGCGAGCCACGTTTAAAAAGTACGGTGAAGAGCAGCAAATGCACTATATTGTGGTCGGCGACGCCGAAACTCAGTTGCCGAGAGTAAGAGAGTTCAGCAAACGTGAACCGATCTTGCTGGACCGTGATGGTAAGTTACTTTAGACACCGCGGAAAGATGGTCCAATCTGATGCCAGTCAGCCCAGCTGACTGGCATTTCTTTGCCATAAAGCTTGTAAAAGAGAGGGCGAATATCTGGCGGTCCTGCCTCTCCTGCCTCTCACATATCCGGGCTGGTCAGCTAAATACTACTGGCTGTGCTTCAGATTGTTATAGGTTTAAAGGTGAGTAAGCCATAGCATCAGGGCGTAAAAGGCGCCAATGACTGCCGAAAACAACAGGATATAGATAAAGCCCTGCTTGCCTTGCGCCAGGCTGTACCCCTGGTTACGCAGGTAGAGGTACCAGAGCAGGCAAAGTACAGCAGGAATTAGAAAAAGTAATCTTAGCAAAGCGATTCCTTTATTTTTAAAGCAATTACGTTAATGGAGAGTACTCCATTTAGTATAACCCTTTGATTCTATTTTATTCTTTAAGGTATTGCCATTGTCATCTATTTGTCTTGATTGTGCCATGTGCTTGTCACTTTGTGTTTATTAAATAGCAATACGGTCACATGCACGGTCAGTCAGCTATGGGTGCTCTCAACAATTCAGCTACAGCTCCATTTCTCTCTCTTGAATATAGTCAGAACCTGATGCGTCGCTGCTCAGTTACACCGGATGACATGGGATGTCAGCAGTGGCTGACTGAGAAGCTCAGTGCATTGGGTTTTTCATGCCGCTCAGTTCACCGTAACGGAGTCGATAATTTGATTGCCAGTTTTGGGCACGGTGATAAAACCCTGGCCTTTGCCGGGCATACCGATGTGGTACCGCCGGGTCCCCTGGAACAATGGCTTGAGGATCCATTTGCGGCCAATATCAGGGATGACAAGCTGATTGGACGCGGTGCTGCAGATATGAAAACCGGCATTGCGGCGATGCTTGCGGCAACGGAGCGATTTCTCGCCCGTGTCCCTGCTCCGTCATGTCGGTTAATGTGGATGATAACCAGCGACGAGGAGGGTGAAGCCGAATATGGTTCAAAGGTCATCAAAGCTGTGTTGGATGAACAGCAGGTGAAACTGGATTATTGTATTGTCGGCGAACCAACCGCCCGAATGTCTACGGGTGATACGATTAAAACAGGACGTCGCGGCGCGATTTCTGCCCGTCTCAGGGTATTTGGAAAACAGGGCCATGTGGCTTACCCTCAGTACGCGGATAATGCCATTCATAAAATGAACCGGGTTGTCAGTACACTTAACGCCCTGCAGTGGGATGAAGGAAGCGATGACTTTCCCGGAACAAGTCTACAGATAACACATATTAACTCAGGCGGTTTTACTGATAACATTGTACCTGCGCAGTGCGATATTTGCTTTAACCTCAGATACAGTCACCGATTTAATCAGACTGAACTGAAAACATTGATTGCCGATGCCGTTGCCACCCAAACTGATGACTTCGAGCTGGAGTGGGAGCGTCCGTGCGAGCCTTATTTTACTCATCCACAAAAAACAGACAGCCTGATTGGCCATGCTGAACAGGCTATCTATAAACATACCGGTGTTTTTCCGGTGCTTTCAACATCAGGTGGCACCTCAGATGGCCGTTTCTTTGCTGATGCCGATGCACAGGTTATTGAATTGGGAGTGCCTAATGCCAGTATTCATCAGGCCAACGAGTGGGTGCGACTCAAAGACCTGAGTTTACTGGAGAATATCTATACCAGCTTACTGGAGAATGTCGCAGGCTGAGTGCTGTGGCATATAGCGTTGGCGTTTTTTCTGTTTCAATCGTGTCAGATCTACCAGTACGAGACCATCGACACAGTCATTGAAATCAGGGTCAACACCGAAGCTGAGAAACTGCACGCCATCGGGCTCACAGATCTCTGTATATTGCTTGTACAGGGGCGGGACCGCTGCGCCCATATTGGCCAGCAGGTGTTTCAGTTTACTGAAGTCGCTTTTGTAATCATTACCAACAAACAGGTTCTGTAAATCTGCGGGCAGGGAGTAGGGACGGTTAGATACGGCAATGCCCTGTTCGCCGGCGAAGTAGAGTTGATAAAACTGCACCAGCAGATCTTTGGCAGGGCCCGGCAGGGCACCGCTGATACTGACTGAGCCAAACAGGTAGCGATAATGTGGGTGGCGGCTTAAAAAGGCACCGATGCCATACCACAGATAATCCAGGCTGCGCTTACCCCAGTACTTAGGCTGCACAAAACTGCGCCCCAGTTCCAGGCCCTGTTCAAAGTAGCGATCCATTTGCTTGTCATAGTCAAACAGACTGGCTGAGTAGAGCCCGGGACCCTCTTTGTCTGCCGAAAGTGCGCGGGCATCACCAAAACGATAGGCTCCAACGATTTCCAGATCTTCTTTATCCCACAATATCAGGTGATAGTAATAGCTGTCGTACTGGTCAATATCCCGGCGCTTATTGCTGCCTTCGCCAACCGCGCGGAACGCGACCTCGCGTAATCTGCCGATTTCCCGTAACACCGCTGAACTGCCCCGGTGCTGATACAAATAAATCTGTTTACCATCAGCAGTTTCACCCAACGACTCGCATTCCCTTTTTATGGCTTTGCTCAGTTCTCGTCGGTTTTCAGGCAAAGCAATCGCTTTTTGAGTAACAAATATGCCATCGCGGCCCTGACCTATTCGGTACAGGTGCTTTTTGAACAGCTTAACTTTCTGATTAGGTGCAATTTGCTGGCCCTGATACGCGTCAAAAGGAATCATTTCACCAATACGCATTGGCAGGTGCTTTTTGCGTTGTTTAAACATCTCAGCAACCAGAAACAGTGTCGCCATCGGCTTATACAACATTGAAATGCCATAAAATAAGGGAGAGTTTTTACCATCGATAAAGATTGGCAGAACCGGTGCTTTAGCCATTTTAGCGATGCGCAGAAAGCCGCGGTGCCAACGGGTGTCTCTGACACCTTGCGGGCGAAGCCGGGAAACTTCACCGGCCGGAAACATAATCAGCACGCCTTCCTCGGCCAGATGCTGCTGTATTTTCCCCAGATGCTCTCTTGGTGTTCCCCCGTGCATATTCTTGACCGGGATCAGCATATTGTGCAGGGGACCAACGGCCATCAGCATCTCGTTGGCAACAATTTTGACGTCACCGCGCACTTCACTGACCATTTTAATAAGAGCCAGCCCATCCAGAGTACCAATCGGATGGTTTGCTATTATCACCAGTTTGCCTTGTGTTGGGATGCGTTCTTTCTCACTGTCACGAACAGAGTAACTGAAATCAAAATATTCCAGCACCTGCTCGATAAATTCCAGCCCCTGCAGGTGAGGATAGTCGTGAGAAAAGTCCTGGAACTCCCTCTCGTGCAGCAGCCTGCGCAGCACGAAACGGGCAGAGCCAAAGAGCAGGGGGTTTTGAGTCAGTTTGGGGTAATGTTTTTGCAGAACGTCATCAACAGTAAACATGGCACTTCCGGACCTGCGGTATTTGTGCTCAGTGTAGAGCGCCAAAATGACGTTTTGATGAGGCTTTTATGGCGAAATTGTTGCAACAGGGCGCTGCTGCACCGTCATTTTAATCAGGCAGCCTTGTTACTTTTGGTCTGTTTATTAAGTTGATGTACCTTCCCCCGTTGCAAGGTCCAGTAAATTAATTGCAGATTACCCTGTTGATCTTCAGTCAGCGCCGAACAGTTTTCGATCCAATCGCCCGTGTTGCAATACAGTACGCTGTTCTGTTGGAGGATTTCAGGATGATGAATATGCCCGCAAACGATGCCGTCCATGCCCATATTGCCTGCTGCACGACAACCGATATCGCGGTACCGGGCAATGGCTTTGTTGGCGCCTTTGATACGGCTTTTAATATAGCCCGCCAGAGACCAGTATGGATAGCCCAGTGCGGTGCGTAATTTGTTATACCACCGATTCGTAAAGAGCAGTAAATCGTAGGCTTTATCGCCTATCCAGGCGTGCAGTGGACCGAAACACACCTCCTGGTCAAATTGATCGCCGTGCATCAGCAGCAACTTCCGTCCATCAGCTGTGGTGTGTACATATTGACGGTGTATTTCGATATCGCCGAACACCATGCCATCATACTTCTGAATCGGTTCATCATGATTGCCGGGCAGATAGATCACCTTTGTCCCCTCACGGGAGAGGCTTAGAAGACGATGAAACAGTTTATTATGAGCTTTGGGCCACAGAAACTGGCGGCTCATGGCCCACATATCTACAATATCGCCCACCAGGTACAGAGTGTCTACTGTGCAATGATTGAGAAAATCTAACAGGTATTCGGCTTTACAGTCTTTATAACCAAGATGAATATCTGACAGCCAAAGTGTACGGTAGTGCGCTATATGAGTCATGGGCTTTCCACCTGCGGACTTTAGCCCAACGTACGCAAACCCTCTTACATTTTAGTGACGCAAATTTGAAATTGTGATGACAGGGCAGACCTGCAGGTATGTATCAGAGGATGTGTGACAGAGCCGCAATTGGCCCCTGACGTTCAATAATACGATACTGCTGGCAGGCATTCACTGATGGCATATCATGGCAGACAAACAGGTAGCCGGTGTCTTCATCAACTTTGACAAAACTGGCCCGGGCATCGAGCAGTTGGCCCGATTCTCCAAATCCACGCCAGTAGACCCCTTTTGAAATAACATTGGCACGCTCATACGTTACCAGTTCCGGCATGGGTACAAACACAACACCAGCCAGTAACATCATCAGAAAGAGCAATAGCAGGACTTTGATAATCGGGGATTTCACGACAAACCTATGATATTAACCAGGCATATAAGACAGAGGATAGTAGCAAAGGCCACTGTTGGTTGTCGTGTCTGGGTCTGTGTAGAATTGTAAAAGAACGTGACATCGGAGAAAAACGTTCCGGATACTTTCGGTATAGTCTATCCCTGGACATCGTCGCTCCTGCGCATCCATGCGCTCACGATATACGACCGCCACGGAGGGCGGAAGTGCAGGTTATGCAGCAGCAATTACCTGTCCGTCCATCCCTGGACACTAAAATTCCGGGAGAATTTTAGGACAGCTTTAGCTGGCCCGCCAAGCGGGTGTGTATCAGGGATGATACGAGCATAAAAAAAGCGCCCTGAGGCGCTTTTTTTAAGAAACCCTGTAACTCAGGCTAAGGCTTTGATCTTAGCAGCAAGACGACTCTTGTGACGAGCAGCCTTGTTTTTGTGGATCAAGCCTTTGGTTGCCATACGGTCCAGAAGCGGCACAGCGGCACTATAAGCACTCTGAGCAGCAGTTTTATCGCCGGCAGCGATAGCAGCCAGTACTTTTTTCAAACTGCTGCGCGTCATTGAGCGACGGCTGGCATTGTGCTGGCGGCGTTTTTCGGCCTGGATGGCACGTTTCTTAGCAGACTTGATGTTAGCCAAGGTGAAACTCCCAAAAGAATTTAGTCGAAATTTAAGGGCCCGGATTATTCCTTTTATACAGGGGCTTGTCAAATGGTTTTGTTGGAATATTGCTCATGAATAGGGTTTCTAAAACCCGCACAGATAGCTCATAATACCTGCTGTTTTCGTGGTTGGGGCGTAATGTGTCACTTAAGTTGTTGAAATCAGGGATTATCGTCAGCAGCATGACCTTGTTGTCAAGGGTTCTCGGCCTGATCCGGGATATGGTGGTCGCCAATCTGATGGGCGCGGGCGCGGCGGCGGATGTGTTTTTCTTCGCCAATAAGATTCCTAACTTTTTGCGTCGTCTGTTTGCTGAAGGGGCTTTTGCTCAGGCTTTTGTGCCTGTGCTCAGTGAAGTGCAAAAGCAGGATGACGAACAACAACTTAAACTCTTTATCGCCAGAGTTGCAGGAACACTCGGTACGTTTGTGTTAATCGTAACGCTTTTCGGCGTCGTAGGCTCGCCGGTGTTAGCTGCATTGTTTGGTACCGGCTGGTTTCTGGCCTATGTAGCTGATGAACCAGCGGGAGCCAAGTTTGAGCTGGCCTCACTAATGCTGAAGATCACTTTTCCTTATCTTTTCTTTATCACCCTGACAGGATTGTCCGGTGCAATTCTTAATACCCTGAATCGATTCGCTGTGGCCGCCTTTACCCCGGTATTACTGAATGTCTGTATAATCAGTGCGGCGATCTGGCTCTCACCAGAGCTTGATGAGCCTGCCATTGGTCTGGCCTGGGGGGTGTTCTTCGGAGGGATTCTGCAGCTGTTATTCCAGTTGCCCTTTTTGCGCCGCACCGGACTGCTGGTGAAGCCCCAATGGGGGTGGCGCGATAAAAAAGTGAGTAAAGTCAGGCGTTTGATGATACCGGCACTGTTTGGGGTATCTGTCAGTCAGATCAATCTTTTACTGGATACCCTGATCGCCAGTTTTCTGGTCACCGGTTCGATCAGCTGGTTGTACTACTCGGATCGGTTGCTGGAGTTTCCGCTGGGACTATTTGGAATCGCCATCGCTACGGTGATTTTACCGACGCTGTCACGCAATCATGTCAGCGCGGACAGCAATCAGTTTCGTGCTAATATGGACTGGGCGCTGCGAATGGTATGTATTTTGGGGATACCAGCCTCAGCAGGATTGATCGTGCTGGCGGAGCCGCTGTTAACAGTGCTTTTTGTGCGCGGTGAATTCACCCCCGCTGATGCGCAAATGGCTTCATATAGCCTGATGGCTTACGGTGCAGGCCTGCTCAGCTTTATGCTGGTAAAGGTGTTTGCACCGGGTTTCTTCTCCCGTCAGGATACCAAAACACCTGTGCGTTACGGAATCTGGGCGATGGCCGCAAACATGCTGTTCAATATTATCCTCGCCATACCTTTTGGTTATGTTGGGCTGGCCGCAGCCACGGCGTTGTCAGCGACCCTGAATGCACTGCTGCTATATCAGAAGTTACACCGTCAGGGGGTATATCAGGTCGACGCGGATAGTCTGCGGTTTATTGGCAGGATTGTTGTCGCCACAACAGCAATGATCGGATCCCTGGTATATTTGATGCCGGAGCAGGGGATGTGGTCAGAATGGACGGTATCAGAAAAAGTTCTGCAGTTAAGTTTGCTGATTGGTGCCGCAGTGGTATGTCTGGTCGTTGCAGCTTTAATTTCAGGGCTCAGACCCAGAGATCTTAACCGGCAGCCATTTTCTGATTGATTTCGCCAGTTCAATGAAATGTGCAAAAGATAAAAATGGCCGGAGTTTACAGGGTTTAATTCGCTTCGCAGTCGGTTATAATCCCGTGTTTTTTGTTTAACGTGTTAGATCAACAGAGGGGCAGTGGGTGGAGCTGATTCGTGGGCTGTATAATATCCGCGACAGACACAAAGGTTGTGTTCTGACCATAGGTAAATTTGACGGTGTGCATCTGGGCCATCAGGCGGTGATCCGTAGTCTTATCGAAAAGGCCAGAAATATGGGGTTACCGGCTACCGTGATGGTGTTTGAACCGCAGCCGGAAGAATTATTTACACCTGACACTGCTCCGGCTCGTATCAGCAGGTTAAGAGACAAGTACACCCAGCTTAAGCGTCTTGGAGTCGACAGGTTACTGTGTATTCGGTTTGACCGACGTTTTTCGCAATATACCGCTGAGTTTTTTGTGCAGCAGTTATTGGTAAAAAAGCTGGGAGTGAAATTTTTGGTGGTGGGCGATGACTTTCGCTTTGGTAAGGGGCGCAGCGGTGACTTTGCGATGCTCGAGCGGGAAGGTAAACGCTGGGGATTTGATGTTGTCAGTACCCGTAGCTTTCGTTTGCAGAATTGCCGGATCAGCTCTACCGCCGTACGTGAAGCGCTTGCCGATGGTGACTTTAAACGGGCCAGAGCAATGTTAGGGCGGCCTTTCAGTCTGATGGGTAAAGTTGTGCACGGCGACAAGAACGGACGCACAATAGGTTTTCCTACAGCCAATGTTTTATTAAACCGCTGCCGCGCCCCGGTGGCGGGCGTCTTTGCCGTAAAAGTGTATATCCAGGGCGGTAAATTTGACGGCGTCTGTAATATTGGCACCAGACCTACGTTAAATGGTCAGCGCTCTCAACTGGAAGTGCACCTTTTTGACTTCAATGGCTCCTTATATGGGAAAAGCCTGGAAGTGGAATTGATGGCAAAGCTACGAGATGAAATAAAGTTCGCATCTCTGGATGAGTTAAAAAAGCAGATTAGCCGGGATGCAGAGCAAGCCAGGTTGTTACTTTCGGCACAATGACCAACGACGCAGTTCGTCAGTTTTAGGCGAATAGAATACTAATTGACAGACAGTGGAACAGAGGATCGATGAGCGATTACAAACATACATTGAATTTGCCGGAAACCGAATTTCCCATGCGTGGCAATCTTGCTCAGCGTGAGCCTCAGATGCTCAAAGCATGGACAGAAGATGGCCTGTACCACAAGATTCGTAGCATCAAAGCGGGTAAAACGCCCTTTGTGCTGCATGATGGCCCTCCCTATGCAAATGGCAATATTCATATTGGTCATGCCGTCAACAAGATCCTCAAAGATATTATTGTTAAATCCAAGACGCTGGCAGATTTCGACGCGCCTTATGTTCCGGGTTGGGATTGCCATGGTTTGCCGATTGAACTGCAGGTAGAGAAAAAAGTTGGTAAACCGGGTAAAAAAGTTACCGATGCTGAATTTCGTCAGCATTGTCGGGAATATGCTGAGAAGCAGATAGCCGGGCAGAAAACTGATTTCATCCGCCTTGGCGTACTTGGAGAGTGGGATAAACCCTATAAAACCATGGATTTTCAGTCTGAAGCAGACATTATCCGGGCGCTGGGTCAGATCATCGATGCAGGGCATCTGGAAAAAGGGTTTAAACCTGTTCATTGGTGTACTGATTGTGGTTCGGCACTGGCAGAAGCCGAGGTGGAGTACAAAGATAAGGTCTCACCTTCTATCGATGTGGGTTATCCCGCTGAAGATGAAGATGCACTGGTTGAAGCATTTAAACATCCGGAAAATCATGTGGGTGAAGGCCCGGTGTCAGTTGTTATGTGGACGACGACTCCCTGGACATTACCAGCCAGCCAGGCGATCTGTGTGCACCCTTCACTGGAATATTGCCTCGTTCAGGCCGATACCGATAAGGGTAAAAAGCGTCTAATTGTTGCTGCCGAGCTGGTGGAACAGTGCATGGACAGGTTTGGAATCAGCCGCTATCACGCTCTGGGCTATTGTAAGGGGATTGCACTGGAAAATCTGCGCATCAACCACCCCTTCTATGAATACAGCGTGCCGATTATCATGGGTGACCATGTTACCACCGAATCGGGCACCGGTTGTGTGCATACTGCCCCTGGTCACGGTGTCGATGACTTTATTGTGGGTAAAAAGTACGGCCTGGAAGTGGTCAATCCGGTGGGTGCCAATGGTGTTTATCTGGCTGATACACCGCTTTTTGCCGGTGAGCATGTGTTTAAAGCGAATGAGCATGTCGTTGAGGTGCTTAAAGAGCACGGCAACCTGTTGCATCATCATGCCTATGAGCACAGTTATCCACATTGTTGGCGGCACAAGACACCTATTATATTCCGCGCCACACCACAGTGGTTTATTGGCATGGATAAAAATGGTCTGCGCCGTGATTCACTAAAAGAAATAGCTAGGACACAGTGGATCCCCGATTGGGGTCAGAGCCGTATCGAAAGTATGGTAGAAGGGCGTCCGGACTGGTGTATCTCCCGTCAACGGACCTGGGGCACTCCCATCGCACTGTTTGTGCATAAAGACACAGGTGAACTGCATCCTGATAGTCGCGAACTGCTGGAAAAGGTTGCACTGGAAGTTGAAAAAAGTGGCATACAGGCATGGTGGGATCTGGATGCCAAAGATGTGCTAGGTGAAGATGCCAAAGATTACATCAAGGTTAAAGATACTCTGGATGTGTGGTTTGACTCCGGTGTGACGCATTATTTTGTGGTGGATCGTCGTGATGATGTCCCCGCGTCTGCGGATCTTTACCTGGAAGGGTCAGATCAGCATCGTGGCTGGTTTATGTCATCTCTGATGACCTCGGTGGCGGCTAAGGGGCATGCGCCCTACAAACAGGTACTGACCCATGGTTTTACCGTTGATGCCAAAGGCAAGAAAATGTCCAAATCGTTGGGTAATGTCGTTTCTCCCCAGGACGTAATGAACAAGTTGGGTGCAGACATTCTGCGTCTGTGGGTCGCATCCACCGATTATCGCGGTGAGATGACAGTGTCCGATGAGATTCTCAAACGGGCCGCCGATGCTTATCGTCGTATCCGCAATACCTGCCGTTTTCTGCTGTCAAACCTGAGTGGTTTTGACCCGGATAAAGATCAGGTTCCGGTTACCGACATGGTGGCGCTGGATCGCTGGATAATGGGGCGCGCAAAGTTGCTTCAGCAAGAGCTGACGGATGCTTATGATCAATATGATTTTCTGGTGGTGACGCAGAAGCTGATGAATTTCTGCTCCATTGAGCTCGGTAGCTTTTATCTGGATATTATTAAAGACAGACAATACACCGCTAAGGCCGACAGCGTTGCCCGTCGTTCCTGCCAGACAGCGTTGTACCACATTGCCGAAGTGTTGGTCAGACTGATGGCACCGATCACGAGTTTTACGGCTCAGGAAATCTGGCAGGCTATGCCAGGTAAGCGTCAGCAATATGTGTTTGCCGACACCTGGTATCATGGTCTTGATTCACTGTCGGTTGAAGACGAGCTGGGCAATGCATACTGGCAGCAACTGATAGAAGTTAAAGACGCCGTCAATAAGGCTCTCGAGCAGGCGCGACGTGACGGACTTATTGGTGGCTCTCTGGAAGCAGAGGTTACACTTTATGCCTCTGCGGAGTTGGCATCATCACTGGCAAAGCTTTCCGATGAACTTCGCTTTGTACTCATGACTTCATCGGCGCAGGTGGCAGACGAGAAGAATCGTCCTGAAAGCCTCGCTACATCAGAGGTTCAAGGCCTTTGGGTGAGTGTCGAAAAATCAGGCGGTAGTAAATGTGTTCGCTGCTGGCATCACCGAGAGGATGTAGGCAACCATCAACAACATCCACAGCTTTGTGGCCGCTGTATTGATAATGTCGAAGGTCAGGGCGAGCAGCGTCATTATGCTTAATCTGTTTAAAAATACCGGGCTACGTTGGTTGTGGATTAGTATGGCGGTGCTGGTTGTCGACCAATTGACAAAAGTGTGGGTACTAAGTGGTATGGAGTTATATCAGTCCATTGCTGTGATGCCCTTTTTTAATCTTACCTATGTTCACAATTACGGTGCTGCTTTTAGTTTCTTAAGTGATGCGGGCGGCTGGCAGCGCTGGTTCTTTACCGCTATTGCGCTGACGGTCAGCATACTGATTCTGGTATGGCTGAAACAAACTAAAAGGGAACAGGTGTTGTTGCCCTGTGCGTTCAGCTGCATTCTGGGTGGTGCGCTGGGAAACCTGTACGACCGACTGGTTTATGGCTACGTGGTGGATTTTCTGGATTTCTATGTCGGCAACTGGCACTGGCCTGCATTCAATATCGCCGACAGTGCTATTTTTATAGGTGCGGCACTGCTTATAATTGATGCCTTTCGTAATAATGGGGTAAAAGCCGATGGCTAAAGTAATCGGAGCTGACAGCGAAGTAATACTGCACTTTGATCTTAAACTGGAAGACGGTTCAGCTGCGGACAGCACCAGAGTCAATAACAAACCAGCGAAGCTGAAAATTGGTGATGGTAATCTGACCGATAATTTTGAAGCCTGCCTGTTAGGCATGGAAGAAGGCGAGAAGAAAGCCTTTACCCTGGCCCCCGAAGATGCTTTCGGCATGCCAAATCCGGACAATGTTCATCATATGGATCGTAGTCGATTCGCTGCTGATGCGCCGCCGAAGGAGGGCATGATCATTGCCTTTTCCCAGCCCGGTGGAGCGGAAATTCCAGGTATTGTTCGCGAGGTGGCAGGGGATTCTGTTACTGTGGATTTTAATCATCCTCTGGCTGGTCACAGGGTGATATTCGACGTTGAAATACTACAAATTAATTAAGCTGAGGCACTATGCAAATTCACCTGGCGAATCCCAGAGGGTTCTGTGCCGGCGTTGATCGCGCCATTACAATCGTAGAACGGGCATTAGAAATATTCTCACCACCCATATATGTGCGCCATGAAGTGGTTCACAACAAGTTTGTGGTGGACGGGCTGAAAGAGCGCGGAGCCTGTTTTGTGGATGAGTTGAGTGAAGTGCCGGATGGCAGCATAGTGATTTTCTCAGCTCATGGTGTGTCACAGGCGGTACGTGCAGAGGCAGAACAACGTGGGCTGAAAGTCTTTGATGCTACCTGTCCGCTGGTCACTAAAGTGCATATGGAAGTTACCCGGGCAAGCAAAAAAGGGGTGGAATGTATTCTGATTGGTCATCAGGGACACCCTGAAGTAGAAGGTACTATGGGCCAGTATGACAATTCCAACGGCGGTATCTATCTGGTCGAATCGGCAGCCGATGTTGAACTGTTGCAGGTTAAAAATCCTGAAGCACTGTATTACTGCAGTCAGACGACATTATCGGTGGATGATACGGCGGATGTAATCGATGCGTTGCGGGTTAAGTTTCCGGCCATTGAAGGCCCGCGAAAAGATGATATTTGTTATGCGACACAAAATCGTCAGGATGCTGTCCGGGACCTGGCAGGCCGTTGTAATGTGTTGCTGGTGGTGGGGGCTCAGAACAGTTCTAATTCCAACAGACTAAAAGAACTAGCAGAGAAAATTGGAGCCCGCGCCCACCTGATTGCCGGAGCGGATTGTATTCAGTCTCATTGGCTCAAAGACGCCGATCACATCGGTGTCACGGCCGGAGCTTCTGCGCCTGAAGTGCTGGTGCAGGGAGTTGTGGACAAGCTTAGATCCTGGGGGGCTACCGACGTAACCGAGACGACCGGCAGACAGGAGAATATTGAGTTTGCCGTACCTAAAGAGCTGCGCATCAGGCAGCTGTAACGTTTAATTGTTACCAGCAGCCTGCAGGGGCCTTGTTCATCGACTGATCCAGCGTTAACGGGCTGCAGAGCGCATCTGACATCTGACTGCCCTTGGCTGTTGCCTTAAGCGTGTAAGTGGTGACGCCATCGTCTTCCACCGTAAATGTATAATAGTCACTCGCTGGCATACCAAGGGTTGCCGTATTTGCATATTGATCATTTTCAAGCCGGTATGCTTCCTGCCGGAGTTGTAACAGCAACAAACTCTGCTTTGCATCATTGCGACGTGAGCCGCTGATCTGCTTCTGATACGAAGGAACAGCGATGACGGCGATGATGCCAACAATCGCCACTACGATCATTAACTCTATTAGTGTGAAACCCGCAGAAATTTTTACCTTCATGGTTATTCAATTTTCCGAATCTGAACTAAAATTATAGTCAATGTGCAAAATGGATGTATAGCTGCACTTTTACCAATTGGAATTGGCCAATCTGATTGGCACTAAGGACATACTACGGAGAGTATATGGTGATGGACAAACCCTCGTTCCCTTCCCGATACAGCCGAGTCAATCACACCATTGGTGTGTCTTTGATTGAGTTGCTGATAGCCGTCACGGTGATTAGTTTGACGATCTCCATAGGTGCGCCAGCGCTTATCGAGTCATTCAAATCACAACGTGTCAAAGGTGCTGCGCAAACCGGCTACTTTATGCTGCAATATGCACGCTCTGTAGCCATCAGCAGAGGCACTGATATCACCCTTGATTTCGTTTCCGGTAGCAACTGGTGTGTTGGTATCAGTGATTCAGGTCCCTGTGACTGCAGTACCGCTAACAGCTGTACTATCGATGAAATTGAGTTTCGTCTGAACGCCGCGCAGTATCGTAATGTGAAGATGAATAACGTCACTTTCAGTGCCGGAGCCACGGTTATTGATGGCAGACATGGTATGGCAACCGGGCATGCCGGTGCTCTTGAGCTGACCGATGGTGAAAATACCATGAAGTTGGTAATGAGTAATCTGGCCAGGGTGAGAATCTGCACTGAGACGGGAAATTCCGGAGGTTACCCTTCATGTTAGAGAAATGGCGTCAACGGGGTGGCAGCCTCGTTGAACTGATGATTTCCATGTTGCTGGGAATGGCCTCTCTGTCGATGCTCGCGTCAGTAACGGGTTATAGTGTTGGCACTAATGCCAAACTGATCGGTCAGGCGAGGCTGACTGAGGAAATGCGTGCCGCATTGTTTCTGATAAGTCGTGAAGTGCGCCGCGCCGGACTCAATGGTGATAGCGTTTCCCGTGTACAGGATCCGGCCAATAAACCGTCAGAGTTTGCCTCCAGTATTGTGGTTGGTTCCTATCCGGGAGAGATGTCCGATAGCTGTATTCTGTTCAGCTACGATATGAACTTAAATGGTCAGGTGGACAAAAAAAATCCTAATGAGCGTCTTGGCTTCAGGCTTAAGGATGGGGCGATTGAGGTACGTCAGGCCGGAGCTTCGTGTGATGAGCCAGGGTGGCAGGATCTGACCGATAGCCAAATGTTAGAGATTACATCTCTGTCTTTTTCAATGGTTATGACGACCAGCAATCAGGTTACCCGATATTATGTAGATATCGATCTGCTCGGTCAATTGTCATCCAGGCCAGAATTTAACCGGCGCTATCAACAGAGTGTGATGGTCAGGGCTTATGACTAACTTCAGACCAGCTCATCAGCAAAAAGGAGCGATAGTCCTTGTGTCAGTCGTATTGCTGCTGGTTATGGCTTTGATGGTTACCCTGTATACAGGCCGTGTTAAATCGCTGCAATATAAAACGCTGCTTAATGAACAAAATTATATTATGGCTTTCGCGGCTGCTGAAGCGGGATTAATGAAGGCGCTGGGAAGGCTGTCTGAGGATCCCGAATGGGACGCTAGCCAATTGAATGAAACGCTACCCGGTAATTTATCTTACTCAGTAACCGGCACCCGTTCTCAGATTGACAGACAATCTGCGACGTTCACAGTGGTTGACCTGGAATCATTGGGTACCTCAGCAGATGGTCTCGCGCAGGCAATAATAAGGGAATCAGCGTTACTCTATCTAATATTGGCCAATCAGCCGGACGCGCCGCTGATCGTTGCCGGCGGGTTAGCCGTCAGTGGCAACTTTGAAGTGGCGGCAAATGCCAACGGCGGCGGAACAGGTGTGCCGTTGTCGATTTGGACTGATCAGACTGTGGATATGAATGCTGGCAGTGGCACAACATGCGGACTACAGGAATTTTATGACGGTAACTGTAGCGCAAAGCCTTACTCAGAAAAGGGCGTTAAGAGTCCGGATATTCTGGATAATGATCCCGGATTGCCCAATGATCTGATGGAGTATCTGTTCAACGTGCCGCAGTCTGAATGGTCACATTTGAGAGCCGATGCAGATCAGCGCCTGGTTGATTGCAGCACACTCAGCGCCGGCTCTGTCGGGCTAATCTGGGTAGATGGTCAATGCACTCTGAACGCCGGCAATGTTGTCGGTAGTGCTGACGCGCCAGTAATACTTATCGTCAGTGATGGTGATATCAGTATGAAGGGTGGCGCCCGGGTGTTTGGAATACTCTTTTCCTTCAGAAAGTCAGAGACTCTGGCGGATTTTGAAATAGATATGACCGGTAATGCGGTAGTTGTCGGAGCCGTGGTATCTAACCATCCGGTGGGACATGCCAACGGGAGCTACAAAGCGGTTTATGGTGCGGATGTGCTGCAGTCTATCGAACAACACCAGGCATTCAAGCGAATCGGGCGAATTCCCGGAAGTTGGCGGGACTATTAGTATGTTTTCAGCCAAAGGCTTTACGTTAGTTGAAGTACTCATCGCTGCATTGATCATTATGATCGGTGTGGCCGGTTATGTGCGTTTGCAAAGCTACTATATCCGCAGTGATGCCCAAACTAATCAGCGTTCTGTTGCCATGCAGCTTGCACAGGATAAGTTGAGTGATCTTCGCGGCTTTACCTCGCTGCGCCCAGTACCCGGAGAATTTTCTTTTTCGGATATTACCGATGATGTGGGCGGGCAGTTAGAGGCTGGCGAGGTGGAAGTAACGCTGACCAAGGATGAGCAAAAACTGTATACCTTTAATCGAAACTGGGAAGTGACGCATCAATATTTTGTAGATACCAATGCCGATGGAATTGCAGATAGCTGGCTTAATAATGGTGATCCTGCTTTGCCTGCTGTCTTGCCGCTTTGGCCGGCTCAGAAGCAGGTCACTGTTACAGTAAGCTGGGCCGATCCGCAGGGTGAACAGCAATCATTGTCGTTGCAGGCCAGCATTGCCCCCGTGACTCAGGCTTCAAGTTATCAGGCTGTCAGCGAATCTGATAATGCCAGGGCGACCCCCGTGGTGAGTCATACAGCCGGCCTGGCCCCTGATGTTGTTGCCTACGAGCTGGGCAACAATAACAAAGTTGAAACCAGTAAACCTGTGCCTCAGACCAGTGCACAGGAAGGAAATAACCAGGTTAGTTTTGAGACAGTGCAATATACTGACTCGCCCGGGGATGAGACGAAACTGAAGCGGGAAGAGTTCGTTACTGTGGGTTGTCTTTGTCAGTTGGCCGGAACCGGAAGCGGAAAAACACCGCACATAACAGTGCTCGCTGATAAAGCGCTAGGGATTAAGCCGGGTAAGGAAGTTATTAAAACAATTGGCGAACCAGCGCCGGGCAATCAGCCCTCTCTTTGTGGGCAGTGTTGTCGGGATCATCATGATACTGCAGACATGGTCGTAAACGAACAGCATTATCGTGCCGAGGAGGGAACGCCCCACAAACACTATGAGTCTGATGGTAAAGGTGGTTTTTCCATGGCGTCCGCCCTGGGCGATCAATATAACGAAGTCTGCAGGTTCAGGCGGGTTGACGGTTTGTTCCAGATTTACCCAGACTGGCAGTTGTTAGATATTATTGCGTTTGATGATCAATACCTACTTGATGCAAGTAATCTTGAAAAGTATACCGACTATACCGAGGCCTTGATCAGTAGACACATTCAGGGGTTGGCCGCTCCCGCCCGCCCGAATGATCGCAATATAAGTGTGGTCCCTGGTGGTTACCAGATGATTGCCAGGGGAATTTATCTCGACAGGATGAAAACAGAACACCGACAACAGGTGCTGGAGGTAATACTCAGTGGCGAGAAGAACTGGAAAGCGCTCGCTCCGTTCTATGATATTAATCTCACGCTGTTGGCGAACTGGTCTGTTCAAAGCCCCGATGTGGCGACGGTCACTCATCAGGATATTCAGTCTCTGGTCGATCCTGATAACGATTATTATGGCACCTACAGCCGTGGCAGGATTGAAGCGCTACAAGATGGGGCAACGAAAGTGATTGTCCGGTCGTATCCTTTTAACTCGGGAATAACCGGTGTTGAGGCTGTATCGCCAAAAGAAGCTGAAGCGGTTAAAGTGGATGATTCTGTTGAAGTAAAAGTCAGTGACACGCCTTTGTAAAGTGTTGCTGGTTGCACTTTGTACACGCCAAAGCATTAAAAGCACAATGTTTCATCCTGACTAAGCCACGTCACTGACTTGTTGACCGGCTTATCATTTATGCATGGCTCAGGCTTTTTACCTTTTCTAACCTGTTCAGCTTTCATACCTGACCATCGCTTTTTATAACGAGCATATTATCTCTCTGTGCTAGATTTAACTTGCCTTAATTGTTTATGTGGCTTTATCAGCCCGGATTGAGGGTGAGTTTCAGGTATTAAAAACTATTCGCAGATGTGGGACGGTTATGCTCGTTGGTCATACAAATCATAAATATCAACAGGCTGGGCTTATGCACAGCAAGGGGATAGGTATGATTGAAGTTTTAGTTACGCTTTTTATTCTTTCCATCGGCTTGCTGGGCGTCGCTTCTTTGCAATTTATCGGTTCTTTTTCCAATGCTGATGCGCTTAACCGTTCTCAGGCGGTTATTCTGAATCAGCAGCTTGCAGAAAGGCTCCGGGCCAGTGCTGTATTGTCTGATAATGGTGATGGCCTGGTGGTGGACGACGGTTATTTCGACCCGGATATTTATAACTTCGCTAATCTCAGTGGTTGCGGTGGGGGCAATCCCTACCAATGCTATTGTTTAGCTTTACCGGCCGATATTCCGGATTGCACTGTGGGTCAGTGCAGCACCGCAGAATTCGCAGAGTTTGACGCTTATCAGGCCAGTTGCGCTATCGCCAGTGCCAATCCTATGGCAAACCTTTCACTGACCTGTACGGATAATAATGCTCTTGACGGAGATGCTTGCAGCGCCGGTTCAAGACATCGCATTTTGCTGTCCTGGCCGGTAGAAAACTGGAAGAACATTGACCGCGAGCTGAATCAGGTCTGTAACCCTGACGCGGGTGCTGAGCCGCAAGATTGTGTTGTATTGGATGTGACCCTATGAATCAGCGTGGGTTTAGTTTAGTTGAGCTGATGATCAGTCTTACTCTGGGGCTGCTGATTTCTGCGGCCATCATTCAGGTAATGGTCAGCAATCAGGTTACTGAGCGGGTGAACCGCTCTGTGGCTTCGGTACAGGAGAATGGCCGTTTTTTTATCAGCCGTATGCGTGGTGAACTGATGATGACCGGCTTATATGACCCCCTGTCTCCAAACCTGAATACCGATGTAGATGTTGTTGATGAAGCCGCATTTTTGCAAAACCGGCCGGTAATTCTCGCAGGAGACTTCGTCGCCCGCCCTGGACTGGGTGCAACACAGGGAGCAGACGGTGCTGATGATGTATTGGTTGTTGCCTTTCAGGGGCTCAGAGACTGCAGAGGTTACAAGTTAGGCTATGCGGACGATGAAGAGTTTTTTGTGGTGAATGAATACTTTGTTCAGGACAATCAACTCAAATGCCGGGGATTTGATGGTCGCGTGTTAAGAGGGCAGAAAGCTGCAGAAGGTAATAATGCAGACGCGGCCATGACATTAATGGATCAGGTTCAGAGTTTTCAGGTGCTATACGGTATCGCCAATAACCAGGCCGCTGGTGATTTTAGTGCCAGACCACTGAGGTATGTGACGGCCGATGAGCTGGATGATGAGCGGGATGCCGAGTCAGGCATTGTGACCATCAGAGTCGCAGTACTGCTCGAAGGTGATGGTGAAGTACAGATGGATACCGTACCTAAGGTTAGGTTATTGAACGAGAGCGCAGTTACGCCACCCGAAAAACGTCTTTACAAGACTTTTGAAACCACGATTTCGCTGCGCAATGTGAAAAATCAGCATAAGAGCAGAAAGATATGAAACAGCAACAAGGTTTGGTTTTGGTATTAGCGTTGCTGGTGCTGATGAGTCTGACCATTCTTGGCGTCTCTTCAGTCAGCAGTAGTTTGATGCAAAGTAAAATGTCTCAGTCAATGGAACGTCAGTTGCTGGCATTTGATGCCGCTGAGGCTGCTATTGCAGGCGTGATATTTGAGTCTGAGGATACACAAGTTCTGACCGATGATAACCTGATGGATCCCCTTTCAGAAGCACGTCAGGATGATGCTATTGACCTGCAGAATGAAGAGCTCAGTTGTTTCGATCAGGTTGACTGGACCTCCCGACAGCTCACTCAGGCAGGTTTAACCGCCGGCACTTTGCATCAGGCAGCCGGAGATTATTATGCAAGTCCCAAGACTGCCAGTTGGTCGCGTACCGCTTTTGTGCAGGAGCAAGCTTGCCTGGGCTCCAGCAATGTAATAGGTGGTAGTAATATTAATTGCCATGTATTTCTAATCCGGGGATGCGGAAAGCTGGAAGAAAAGTCTTTGGCTATTGCCAATACGCAGAAAGCAGCCGTATTTGCGCCTGCGTCTGGTAACCAATAGAGGTGTTGTATGTCTATCCGTAGAATTTTTGTTTCTGTCGCAGCCTGTACTTTGAGTACCATGATCAGCCTGACAGCCATGGGCGATGACCTTGAGATTTATCTGGGCGCAGGTGACAGTCAGGTTACCTTCAATCCTAACGTTCTGTTTATTATGGATACGTCCGGAAGTATGGGAAGCAAGGATGGCACTGCCACTAACAGGATGACCAAGGTGCAGGAAGGATTGAAATCTGTGCTTTCATCAGTGACGAATATTAATGCTGGTCTGATGCGATTCTCAGACCACGGGGGACCGGTACTGTATCCGGTCAGGAATATTGACGAGCCTGTGGCACCAGAGCTGATCACATCAATCCAGCAACCCGGCGATGATGGTCATGAAATCAATGGTGTGGTGAGTCTTAATACCAACAGCCTGAAGCTTGTTGAAGGTACTGATGTAGTGACTTCCGGTCTGAGATTTTCGGATATCAATATTCCCCAGGGCGCGACAGTGACCTCTGCGTCTATTCGTTTTACCTCGGCACAGCTGAGCGCCGGAAATGTGTCTATAAGTTTTGCAGCTGAAAAAGAGGTTCAGGCTGCGGAATTCAGCAATAGTTCCGATAATCTCAGTGGCAGAAACAAAACCCTGAATAGCATAACCTGGGATAGCGACAATGATTG
Organism: Lacimicrobium alkaliphilum; assembly: GCF_002591895.1. Classification (GTDB taxonomy): domain Bacteria; phylum Pseudomonadota; class Gammaproteobacteria; order Enterobacterales; family Alteromonadaceae; genus Lacimicrobium; species Lacimicrobium alkaliphilum. Next base: position 26,046 of record NZ_NISX01000009.1, on the reverse strand, counting down.
GCCCGCCACCGGTGAGCTGGTAAATACTCCGGATATCAGTGCTGTTATACAGGAAGTTGTAGACCAACAAAATTGGTGTGGCGGGAATGATTTGAATATTCTGATTGCAGGTCAGGGTAGCAGCGGCACCAGCTCAAGGCTGATTCAGGCCAATGACCAGGGCGAGGGGCAATCGGCACAATTGGTCGTAACCTATGACAAACTCAGTGCGACGGGCTGTATTTCCGGCCAGTCCACCTATCAGTTGTCCTCACAGGGGAACAATACAGAAGAGAAACACAACGGCTATGATTCCACACTTACAGAGCTAACCTTTAATAACTATTACAATGCCTATATAGGCATGCGTTTTGAAAATGTCAGTATTCCTCAGGGAGCCGAAATACAGGAAGCCTATCTGGAATTTACTGCCTATCAGCACCGAACCGGAGGCGGAGCTTCTTTTAACATTTCAGCGGCAAACGTGGATGATGCAGAGGATTACAGCCCGCATCAACGCTACATGGTAAAAAATGTAGCCAAAACAGCGAGTGTCAGTTGGAATAGTATTCCGGCCTGGTACAAAAATAACGACTACCAGAGCCCTTCACTGAAAACTATTATTCAGCAGGTTATTGACAGGGGCGGCTGGCAGGCGGGCAATGCGCTGGCGCTAATCGTGTCTGATATACAAGGTGTCAGAGGTGCGTACAGTTATGACGGTAAGCCTTCGGGAGCACCTCGCCTGGTGATTAAGTATAAGGGAGACGCAACGCCAGAGTCCGTATCTACAGTGCGCGATCACTTAATTAATAAAGTGGATGAACTCACGGCTAATGGTCTTACGCCCATCGTAGATACCTTATATGAAGCGGTAAATTACTATGGTAGTTTGCCGGTGGATTATGGCCTGACCAGAGGAACAGGATCTGTCAGCAGTTCTGTCAGAAGAGCAACCAGGGTGAGCCACAGGCTTTCGTATGCCGGTGCCGATGCGGTATTGCCTGCGGGTTGTACAGAAGATGATCCGACCAACTACAACTGTATCAATGAGTATATCCCCGCGGGAGCCACTTATCTTTCGCCTATTACTGACTTGCAGTGCCAGACCAATAACCACATTGTGCTACTTTCTGACGGCGAAGCGAATAATAATCACAGTGTCAGTAAGGTACAGGCGTTGTTGGGTCAGAGCTGCATGGATGCCAGCGGGGGCGAGAAGTGTGGTATCGACCTGGTGAAAAATATAAGTAAAACCGGTGATTCAGTGATTGATTCCAGGATTATTACCCACACCATAGGTTTTTCTGCCAATGCCACCGCCAATAATTATCTTAACCAGCTGGCACTCAATGGCGGTGGTGGATTTTATGAAGCGGACAATGCGGAAAATCTGATCGAGGCATTCCAGAGCATTCTTAAAACGGTCAAAGATGTGAACGCGACCTTTGTTTCGCCCGGTGTTGCGGTTAATCAGCTCAACAGACTGACCCACAAAGACGAACTGTACTTTGCGTTGTTTAAGCCGGCCGAGGGAACAATCTGGCCCGGTAATCTGAAAAAGTACAAGATCAGCGGCGATACTATACTCGACAAGAACGGCAACGATGCGGTGGATGATGGCAGTGGATTCTTTCATGATAACGCCCACAGTTACTGGTCGATCATTGCTGATGGTAACGATGTGCGTGAGGGCGGTGCGGCGAGTCAGCTGGACCTGCTGAGGAACATCTACTTCTTTACTGGATCGGGAGGTATTATTAATGAAAACAATGAGTTACATGAAGATAATGATGCTATTACCGTAGCAAACCTGGGTATTCCTGTTCAGGCTGATGATGAGGTATTGCGCACACAGGTTCTGAAATGGGCCCGCGGTGTTGATGTCTTTGATGATGACAACGACGGCAATACCGATGATGTGCGGTTACAAATGGGTGACCCGATTCACTCTCAGCCGGTGATTGTTAACTATTCGGCAACTGACAGCGCCATTCTGGTTTCAACCAATCAGGGTTTCCTGCATTCTTTTGATGCTGAAACCGGTGAAGAAAACTTTGCCATTAGCCCCAAGGAGCTGCTGACCAATCTGTATGACTTTTATCAGGACAATTCCAGTTTCAGTCATATCTATGGTCTCGATGGCGACCTGGTGTTGCGGAACAAAGGGAATCAGAAGATTCTTTATGTGGGCATGCGCCGTGGGGGCAATAATTACTATGCTTTTGATATTACGAACAAAACATCTCCTTCATTGTTGTTTAAAATAGAGGGTGGCAGTGTAGGCTTTGAACAACTGGGACAGAGCTGGTCACGACCTACAATTACGAAGGTCAATATTGGCGGCAGTGTTAAAACCGTACTGATCTTCGGGGGGGGCTATGATGATGATCAGGATAACAAAGTATTGAGAGCACCCGACATGACCGGTAACGCAGTGTATATGGTTGATGCCGATACGGGGGCGTTGTTGTGGCGTGCCGGTAAAACAGGCGCTGACCTGAATCTGGCAGACATGCAATATAGTATACCGGCCCGGATTTCTGTCATTGATCGTGAAAATGATGGTGTGGCAGATCATATGTATGTGGCGGATACCGGAGGGCAACTGTTCCGGCTGGATATTAATAATGGTGAATCCGCTTCTGATTTGGTAACTGGCGGTCTGATGGCAACTTTCTCATCGGATGGCAGTGCGGCGGATAACCGTCGTTTTTACTACGGTCCGGATGTATCAGAAGTGAGTCTGGCTAATGAACACTACTATGCTGTAGCGCTGGGTTCAGGTTACAGAGCTCATCCATTGAACACGGAAATTCAGGATAATTTCTATATGATTAAAGATTTTGGGGTATTTCAACTGGATCAGGATGGTAATTATACTTTGCCCGAGACAGCCTATACTCCAGGCAGCCTCTACAATGCAACAGCGCACTTGTTGACCAGCAGTGATCAGGGAGAGCAGCAGCTGGAGGCAGCCGCATTTGCAGAAAAGCATGGTTGGATGATTGAGCTGGGCACAGGCGGAGAAAAAGTTCTCGCCTCACCGCTGATTCTTAACTATCGTATTTTCTTTACCACCTATCTCCCGGCATCGGCCAGTGATAGCATTTGTGCTCCGCCAACAGGTAACAGCAGGGCATATCTGGTTGAGCTGGTTAATGGCAACGCGGTGACAGATCTTAATCAAAATGGTGAGAAAGAACATGTCGATCGCCATGCAGACCTAAAACAGACAGGTATCGCGCCAGATACCAAGATTCTGATTGAAGATATCGTTGAGCCGGTTGTTTGCCTGGGCACCGAATGTACCTCCGCAGTAAAAGATCCCAACGAGGACTGTGGTACAAAGTTTGAGTGCCTGGCTGAAAATATCTACGGGCGCTTCGAGCGTGTGCAGCGAAGTAGCTGGAAAACGGAGAGTGAACGTGAGCAATAATCTGAGCTTAAATGGCTTGCGGGGATTTTCCCTGATTGAACTGATGGTGACCGTGGCGATTATTGGAATAATTGCCGCGGTGGCTTACCCCTCTTACATGAACTTCATGGTGGGTAGTAACAGAGGTGTAGCTCAGTCTGATTTAATGGCATTGGCTGCGGCAATGGAGCGCCACAAAGCAGCCAATTTCAGTTATAAGGGCGCAGCAGAGGGAGGCGATACAGGCACGCCAGCCGTGTTTCATGGACACTCTCCATCCAGTGAGCCTGAGGCTAACAAACGTTACAATCTGACCATTGATACGGTCTCTGCCAGTGGCAACAGTTATCAGTTGAAAGCTTCGCCTGTTTCAGGAACGCCACAGGCCGATGATGGTGATATTTTTTATTTCAGCGATGGACGTAAGGCATGGGATAAAAATAATAATGGGGCTCTGGCGGCGTCTGAGTATTGCTGGAGCTGTTAAGATACAGCTCCCCATTTAGTTGAACGCTTCTTCTAGCTGCAACTCAGTGGCGTGCCCTCGTTATCCTCATGGATATCATTGTTATCGCTATCCTGACTGAGCTTAACCCTACCTTGCAGGCTTACCATTAACGCCCTGGCAAACTTATCAGTGTTATCCTCATCACAAATAAGCACAGTCGCTGCGGCTGATGCTGTGCCGTTGCCGTTAAACTGAATGGGTACAGCCGGGCCGCTGATATTGAGCCCTGATGGGCTAATACTGGTTCCGGCCAGAATCTCTTCATCGTCACTTCGTGTACCACTTTGGTCGAGATCGATAAACACCATCTTGGCCAGTTCCCAGTTGTTGCTGCAACTTGAAAAATCGGTGGTTGGGCAAACAATCGTAATACTTTGTTCATCAATGGCGGTGTTCCGGCCAAGCTGGATCACACCACTGATTTCATTAACCTGTGCCGTTATCCGGTTTCTGGTCAATAGCTCTCCCACATTTGGGGCGACGACTGTGATGAGAATACTGATAATGGCAAGTGTGATCATCAGTTCCATAAGGGTCACGCCCCGTTGTCTGTTCCTGCTTTGCACAATAAACCTCTTGGTTGTACTTTTGACTATCACTAAGCATACAGGTGAATGGGTATTATAGGGTATTGGGATACTGGGTTTGTTATGATGAATTAGTTGTGTTGCGAGAAAGATCAGCAAAGCAGGTCAATATTTTTTATCATAGTCAGACCGGATGTTGAGCGAGAACAGAGAATGAATGTACAGGCGATTGTTGACGAAATGCGGGTGCTACCCGAAATAGATGTGAATTTTGAAATTACCCGTCGGGTCAATTTTATTAAACAACACCTGCGCCATTCCGGCCTTGATACTCTGGTTCTGGGTATAAGCGGCGGCATTGACTCTTGTACTCTGGGGCGACTGGCGCAACTGGCAGTGGATGAACTGAACCAGGAGCATCATGAACGCTATCGGTTTATAGCGGTGCGTTTGCCATACTCTGTGCAAGCTGATGAACAGGATGCTCAGGCCAGTATTGACTTTATCCGGCCTTCAGGTGTGGTATGTGTAGACATACAAGCTGGTGTTGATGCTATTCATCAGCAGACCACCGATTCACTAGAAAAAGAAGGATTACTGCCTCAGGACAAAAGTAAACAGGATTTTGTGAAAGGCAATGTCAAAGCCAGAACCCGGATGGTGGTTCAATATGAAGTTGCGGGCATGCTGGATGGCCTGGTGTTGGGTACGGATCATTCAGCTGAAAATATCACAGGCTTTTACACCAAGTTTGGTGACGGCGCCTGTGATCTGGCGCCTCTGTTCGGTCTAAATAAGCGTCAGGTTCGTCAAGTTGCGGAAAAACTGGGTGCACCGGTACATATTATAAGGAAAGCCCCCACTGCCGATCTTGAATCTTTAACTCCCCAAAAGGCTGATGAAGAGGCCCTTGGTCTGAGCTACGAGCAGATTGATGATTTTCTGGAAGGTAAGCAGGTTGCGGCTGAGGTAACAGAAAAGCTGATATATATTTATCAGCGTACCCAGCACAAGCGGCAGCCCGTACCGACGATTTATGACTAGTATTGGTATTATCTTAGGAGTATAGCGTGAAAAAAATTGAAGCCATTATTAAACCTTTCAAGATGGATGATGTGCGTGAGGCGTTGGCTGATGTTGGCGTAACGGGTATGACAGTGACCGAAGTGAAAGGATTTGGCCGTCAGAAAGGGCATACAGAACTGTATCGCGGGGCGGAATACCAGGTGGATTTTCTGCCTAAAATCAAGATTGACCTGGTACTGCCTGATGAACAGGCGGAAAGGGCGATAGAAGCCATAATGCAAACCGCCCAGACGGGTAAGATCGGTGATGGTAAGATCTTCGTTTACGAAGTTGAGCGGGTAGTACGAATCCGTACCGGGGAGGAAAACGAAGACGCCGTTTAATCAGGCATCTTCATTACATCCTTTTAGTGGCTGGGATCTATCAAAGTAAATCGATATTTCAGCCACAGTAACCCCAAATTTTTTCATATAGGAACGGTTCATCAACCTGTCTTCGTCAAGGCGGTACAGCCAATCGTCAACGGCCAGTTCATACACTGAACCATCGATAGGGACTTCCAGCACATACTTCCAGTTAAAAGCATTACCCCGGGTTTCACCGGAGGCCTCGCCGACAACATCATTAGCCTGCCCGGTAACTTTACCATCCGCAGCTATCTGCAATTCCCAGATACGTACCTGTTTTTCTCCATCATCAAAGTAGAAGGTTTCATGCAACCGACCAGTGTTATTTTCCCAGCTTCCGATAATATCGACACAGAAATGGCGGGTCATGGTGCCACTATAGTCTTCAATGATACCCCTGGCGGTGATTTTTCCATTGAAGTACTCAGCAAGATTGAATTCGGGTTTTTTATTGGCATAGCTGTCCAGTGACGATGAACAGGCACTGAGTATAAATGTACACAGCAGAAGTAATAGTTTCATTTGTGGCTCCGTTGAATTAGTTTTTCTCTGAGCTCGGGGTATTGGGTATCAGGAGAAAGCCAAATCCCCAGAAAGGCAGAGCTGAATGTTTCGTCTTCAATCGCCCCGATATGCTGTTGGTTGTAGTAAAAATGGCCTTTCTTATTCTCATTAACCAAAAAAATAAGCTCATCGCCTTCCTGGATATCAGGCCAGATCTGTTCAACTCTCTCCAGCCATAGAGATACCTTCTCCTTATCCCGACCCTGCTTTTGCCATTGTTCTTCTGTGGCATCCACCAGGTCCTCTGCCTTGATATCCCGCAGATAGTCAATTTTGAGAGCAACCGGATAGCTATTGGCTTTGTATTCTCCGGAAGGCGTATACAGGCTTGACTGGTATATCTCCCAGAACCAGACTGTAAGACGCGCTTCCCCGACTTTTTGCAGATTTTCCAGCGGTGACGCCTTTGCAGCACCGGTGCACAAGAGTATTAACAATAATAAAATCTTCATGCTGCTACCTGCCTGGTCTGCCCATTGACCCGGTTAGCAATAAAGATAAACAAAGGGAACAAAATCGCCCAGAGTACCGCCAGGAGTAACAGTGTAGTGAGGAGGGGCAGGCCAAAATCAACTGCTCCTAAGCGTTGCCCCGCAAAATAACTCAATGGTCCGGCAACGGCCCCACAGATAGCAGCCAGAAAGGGGCGGGGCAGGAAAAACGCCATGCCATGCCTCAGTGTCGCACTAAAAGCGATCCATAATCCCATCAACCAAAAAGGGATCAACCCGCCAGACAACTGGGTGAATTCAAATACAGAAAAATAGTGTAACAGGCTATCAGTAGCTATGCCTAAGGGGGCGCACAGTATAATTAAAAGCAGCTCTTTACTGCGTTGGGACAGCAGCAGAAAATGTATCGCAAGCATCAGTATCAGTGGCAACACCGCTTGATGCTGGCCTATAACAGCGGTAAACCAGAAAACCTGAAACCAGATCAGGTTGAACCAGGGCTTAGAGGCGATTAACGGCATCGCGGAACCCCTGCCTGCTGGTTAACAATTGTACTGCGCTGATGGTGCGCTCCAGAAAACCGCCTTCACAGTAGCTGAAATAGAAACGCCACAGTCGCATAAAGCGTTCGTCATAACCCAGCGGTATCAGCTCTTCACTGCGGCTGACAAAACGTTGATGCCAGTCATTTAATGTCTGCGCATAGTGCAGGCCAATATCATGACAGTCGCGCACGACCATGTCTGTGCGTTTGGCAATATGCTCGCTGAGCAGGTGTAATGAAGGCAGAAAGCCACCCGGGAATATATGATGCTGGATAAAGTCCTGGCTTTTGCTGTAGGTATCAAACCTGGGCTCACTGATGGTTATCGCCTGCAATAACATCAGTCCACCGGGCTTAAGCAGGTCATTACATTTTTTAAAGAATACTGGCAGGTATTGTTGTCCTACGGCTTCGATCATTTCAATAGAGACCAGTTTGTCATAACGGCCCTGGAGATCACGATAGTCCTGCTTTAGCAGCGAAATCCGACCTTGTAGCCCCTCGGCCTTGATCTGAGCCTGAGTATAGTTGAACTGCTCTTCCGATATCGTTGTGGTCGTAACCTTGCAGCCGTATTCCTTTGCTGCAAAAATAGCCAGCCCGCCCCATCCGGCACCGATCTCCAGAAGATGGTCATCTGCGGATAAAGCCAGCTTGTCACAGATATGCCTGAGTTTATTCTGTTGGGCCTCCGAGAGCGAGGCATTTTCTTTCGGATATATGGCCGCAGAGTACATCATACTGTCGTCAAGAAAGCGTCGGTACAGTTCATTACCAAGATCGTAGTGGGCGGCGATATTTTTCCTCGATCCGGATTTCGAATTCTTTCTTTTGAGCTTCTTTACCAGGTTAAATGGCTTTAACAGCCAGCCAAGTCGTGCTTCCAGCTCATCCAGAAGAGGCATATTACGGGCGAACAGACGAATAACTGCGGTAATATCGGTTGTCTGCCACAATCCGTCGACAAAGGTCTCTCCTGACGCCACGCTGCCCCCCAGCAGGATTCTGGGATAAAAATCCGCATGCAGGACATCGATTTCCGCTTTGATATCGCTATCCTGATTTCCAAAACGCTCCACTAAAATGCCGTTTTCTTTGAGCACAAGAGAACCTTCGGGCAACTGATGTAGCAGCTTGATCAAACTGGCTCTGGCTAGCTTATTCCACCAGCTCAGCTGACCTGATTGATTCATTATTTGTTCGCCGGATTGCATTATTGCTCCTTGTCCTTCGCAGTATGGCTGTAAACCGGCACCCCTTTTAAAAAGAGTCTCAGAGCGTGCCAGTAAATACCTGCCAGGGTTTTTAATGTCATTGTGCTTAGCATTACGCGAAACAGGGTCTTTGAGTTCAAAGATTTTTTTCGTAAACTCAGTCCGGCATCAAAATGGCGTTGATCGGTATCGCAGCGAATGACCAGCTTCAGATGTTCTTCAGGCTGAGAAATCTGCCAGTGATAATGCATTTCCATTGGATTGAATGGTGAGACATGAAAAGCTTTAGGCGTGATCTGAGGGTCTTTTAGATCCACCAGATAGTAATGTCTTTCATTCCACGGTGTATTGCTCACTTCTGCCAGTACATGGGTAAATTGGCCATCCTGCTGCTGAAGGTAATAAAAATTAACCGGGCTGAAATACAACCCGAAAAGGCGCAACTGGCCAAGCATAAAAACCTTACCCTGCAATGGTTTGTCAGCCAGTGCCGACATTTTTTCCAGTGCGGCCTGATGCAATGGCCTTTCAGGGTTGGTGAGATAATCGCTACGGCGAAAGGATACTGGCGCCCATCGTTTTGATGACAGACCGCGGACGTGTTCCAGTCTTTCAAGATTTTCCAGATCGAGCCAGAACAGACTTATATGATGGGAAAAGCGGTGTACCTTGGGGTGGTGTCGATGATGCCATACTGTCCCCTTGTATATCGCACTTTGCATCAGAGACTGGCTCCAAATCGTTGACATACGTCAAGAGCGCTGCGTACGCCATCTTCATGAAAGCCGTTGTACCAATATGCGCCGCAAAAGTGCAAACCATCCTGACCGCAAATCTCATTGCGTCTGCTCCTGGCCTGAATGCCATTGAGGTCGAATTGAGGATGGCTGTAACTGAACTGACGCAGAATTTTTCCCGGTGCAATGTCCTGTGTATTATTGAGTGTAACGCAGAATGTGGTATCTGCCCTCAGTCGCTGCAATATATTCATATTGTACGTGACCGACGCGGGCTGCCTGGTATCGGCGTTATGTTTAAGCAAGTAGTTCCAGCTGGCCCAGGCTAATGTGCGTTTGGGGAGCAGATTGGTATCCGTATGTAAAACTACCTCATTGCTTGCATAGGGCATTGCACCAAGTATTTCTTTCTGGGACGACGTGGGAGTCGCTAACAAAGCAAGCGCCTGATCACTGTGACAGGCAAAAATCACTTCATCAAACTCCTTATCAGGCTGATTGGCGGCGCTGACGCTATAGCCCTTAGTGGATTGACTGACGCTCTGAACCGGGCTGTTCAACAAAATGTTATTTTCGAACCCCTGTATCATCGGGGCAATATAGGCTCTGGAGCCGCCAATCAGCGTATACCACTGGGGACGGTGACTGACGTTCAAGAGTCCGTGATTATTGAAAAATTGCAGGAAGAAGCGCATCGGGAATTGCCGCGCATCGTCCAGGCTGGCTGACCAGATGGCCGCACACATTGGCAGAATATAGTTTTGCGCAAAGGCTTCACTGAAACGCAGTTGTTGTAAGAAGTCGCCGAGGGTTAACGGTATAGCATGTGCATCTTTTTCCAGAAGCTGCTTGCAGGCTTTATTAAACCTGAGAATTTCTCTTAAGAACTGATAAAACCATGGCCGGAACAGGTTGCGGCGCTGTGCAAACAGACTGTTAAGGTTATTGCCGTTATACTCCAATCCGCTACCGGTGTTTTTTACACTGAAGCTCATTTCTGTCGCTTGTTTGTGAACCCCTAGCTTGTCCATCAGACGGATAAAGTTCGGGTAAGTCCAGTCATTAAAAACAATAAAACCGGTATCGATAGCATAGCTGTGATCATGCAGCTCAACGTCAACAGTATGGGTGTGACCACCTATATAGTCCTGTGCTTCGTAAAGTGTCACATCATGATGCCTGTGCAACAGATGGCCGCAAACGAGTCCGGAAATACCACTCCCAATAATGGCGATACGTCTTCCCATTACTTCTTCATCCTTTTACACAGTGCCACTTTCAATGGTTCGGGTAACTTGCCAAGTAGCCGGATAAACAGCGCAAACAGCGTTGGAAAGTAGATATTACGCCGGCCTTTTTCCAGACCGTCGAGCATAGCTGTAGCAGCTTTTCTGGCTGTAATCTTCATCGGCATATCGAAATCATTTTTTTCTGTTAGCGGGGTCTCTACGAAACCCGGGGAAACACTCTGCACCTTAATCTTTCGTTCGGTCAGGTCTACCTCCAGGCTCTTGGTAAGGTAATGCACCGCGCTCTTGCTGGCTCCATATGCCTGACTGCGGGTGAAGGGCAGTACTCTGGCAAGGCTGTCTACGATAGCAATCTGACTGCCGGGTTTCATGCTCCCCAATAACGGCTTCAGGCAGTTCACCACGCCAAAAAAGTTTGCTTCAAAAACTCTTCTGAACATGTCCGGCTGCCAATCATCAACATCCACGTATTCACAGGTACCTGCGTTAAGTACTGCAATATCAGGCTGATATTGCGCCAGCGCCTTTTCACAGCTTTGCAACTTTGTTACATCGAATATCAATATTTCAATTTCGCTGCAGCTTTGTTTCAATTCATCAAGTTTATTCTCGTTGCGCCCGCAGGCGATCACTTTATAACCGCGGCTGCTGGCCTCTGTGGCGAGAGCTCTGCCGATACCCGAGCTGGCACCGGTAATCAGTATGCTTTTCATTGATTCAACCTTCTTTTTAACCATTTAATTGCCGGACCCAATACAGGAAGGTGTTCATAGAGCATTGCACCAAGGTCGTAGTAATCACGCTGAAAACATACCTTCTGGTCGGCAGAAAACCTGATTTCACTACAACCCTCCAGACATAGTGTTTTGCCATTTATCAGCTTTGGATGGCTGAAAGCCATGGTCCAGGTAACAAACCCATGTTGCTCAACCAGCTGAGTCTGATGAAGGGTAAAGTGGCATGTTGTACAGTTTTCCAGCAGGTTATCAAAGTAGCTGTGTAAGGCTTCCAGTCCATTGTGTTCACCCACCGGATCGATGAACCTGACGTTCTGAGTGTAGACCGTGTTCAATTCAGCCAATGAGGAGGCGTTTAAATTTTCATAGAATTTACAAAAAACAGATATCATAGGTTTTACACACTTCCTGATTTGACAGGGCTAGTTACGTCAATGAATGAATAGAGATCATAAAGATAATTGAGGTATCTGGTAATAACAGGTGATTTCGATCCTTTTCTTAATCGCGGCGTAATGCCCTGTATCCTGAATTAATAAGTTGACTACATTGAAAAGCCTGAATAACCAACTAGCGCTGTTTCCCCTGTCAGCCCACATACTGACAGGTGGAAAAATGTCATTGCGCATCTTTGAGCCTCGTTATCTGCGCATGGTCAAAGAAGCGTGTGCCGGCAACTTGGCGTTCGGTATCTGTATGATTAACCCCCATGGTGATAAGGACAGTAATCAGCATATTTATCCGATGGGCACTCATGTCAGAGTTACTGATTTTGATATGCTCGATGATGGCTTGTTAGGTATAACAGTGGAAGGACTGGACTATTTCTGGATTGACAGTATTTCCACTGATCCTGATGGATTGCGAGTGGGTCAGTGTCGCTGGTTAGAAGCCTGGCAATATGATGTCCCCGTGGAATCGATAGTGCCAATGAAACAAAAGCTAAAACAAATATTTGATCAATTTCCTGATGTCAGAAATTTGTACCAACAGCCCCATTTTGAAGACCCTTTGTGGGTGATGTTCCGTTGGCTCGAACTGGTGCCCGTAGAGGCTTCATTGAAGCAGGAACTGCTACATCAAAAAGATTGCCGCAAAGTACTCAATTTTCTGACACAATTAGTAAATTGATCTTTCTTGATCCACCGCTCGTATAAATCGAAAATACAATCAAAGTGGTGGAACAATGCTAGTTGGGATTCAGTTGGAAACCAGGCAAACACAAAGGCCAAGCGGGCCTGAAATAGCAAATGAAATGTCCACATACTTACAGACGGTGGCCAGCGAACGCTGTAAAGCTTCTTTTGCTGAGATATTTCATTATTTTGCTCCCCGGGTGAGATCTTACGCACTAAAGCAGATGAAAAACGAAGCGCAGGCGATGGAATTGGTACAGGAAACTCTGGCCAATGTCTGGCAGAAAGCACACTTGTTCAACGCAGAGAAGGGGTCTCCATCAACCTGGATCTTCACTATAGCCCGGAATATTCGCTATGACATGTTGCGCAAGCAACAAAAGCGTAAGGAAGACATCTGCTCGGAGGACATGTGGCCGGTATTGTGTGAGCAAACAGCGTCTGATGCCGAGGTAAGCCTGGACCACCAGGTGACACTGGAACAGGTTGGTCAACTTTTTTCCGGGTTACCGGTAAAGCAGAAGGCGGTCATTGAAGCAATTTACGTTGAAGGCAAGTCTCAACAAGAAGTGGCAGACGAATTAGGCATTCCACTGGGAACTGTCAAGTCGAGAACCCGATTGGCATTGCAGCGATTGAGAGAGATGTTGGAAAAAGATGATTAAATTACACCCCAATTCACAGCAGTTGTCTGAATTTGCACAAGGACAATGTGATTCTGGTGTCGCCTTGATAATCGCGGCTCACACTGACATGTGTCGTCAATGCAAACAAAAATTAACGTTAATTGAAGCGGAGCTCGCCAGAGAGGCGATGGCAGAGAAATCCAGTCCGGATCCTGCGTTTGATACCATGTTGGCAAATATATTACAGATGCCGGCAGCATCGGGTATTGAAGTGTCGTATAAGCAGAAGAAACTGGAACTGGATGGCAAAGAATTTGTATTGCCAAGAAGTTTGCAGCGGTACGCTGACAAAATAAATGGCTGGTCTCATTTGCCCGGTAAACTCTGGCAAGCCAGGGTCGACCTGGGTATTGATGGCCGAGCGGATTTCACCTATATGGAGAAAGGCGGGTCTGTTCCTGAGCATACTCACCGAGGAACAGAGCTGACCCTGGTCCTGGACGGCGAATTCTCCGATGGTATAAGGAATTATGATACCGGTGATTTTATTGAGCGCAGTTGCGATCACGTTCATACGCCTCATACCGAAGCAGATGAAGGTTGTCTTGTTTTCAGTATTCTCGACAAGCCTCTGCACTTTACATCGGGCATTGCCAGGTTGTTGAATCCATTCAGTCAGCTGTTTTTCAAATAACCTTATAGACACAAAAAACGCGCCATAAAGGCGCGTTTTTTGTGCGTGATGCTTTTAGCTCACGTAGCTACTATCAGGAAAATTAAGTCGTAAGGTTTTCAGGGCATTACTCTTCAGTTCATGAAGATCAAGCTGTTCATAGCATTCCACCATGATTTCCAGCGCCTGCTGAAGGTGTGGAGAGTCTGGGTAGTTCTCCAGTACATATTTACCTCTGTTAGCGGCGGCCACATAAGCCTGACGTTTCATGTAGTAGCTGGCGATGGCCAATTCATACCTCGCCAGTCTGTCTTTAATAAACAACATGCGTTTTTGCGCATCAGCGGCATATTTGCTGTCAGGATATTTCTCAATCAGACGACGAAAATCATCAAAGGCCTCGCGGGCCTTAGAGGGATCCCGGTCAGCACGGTCTATGCCGACAAAATCCTGGAACACATTTCGTCCGGCATCCATATTTACCAGCCCACGCATATATTGTGCATAGTCAACATCTGAGTGGTTCGGATTGAGACGCAAAAAACGGTCGATATTGGCCAGTGCCTGATCTGTATCCCTGATTTTATAATAGGAGTAGATCAAATCCAGTTGTACCTGGTGGGATAGTGGTCCAAAGGGGTATCTGGAATCCAGCGCGCTAAGCGTTTGCGCTGCGGCATTGAAATTGCCGGTTTCCATATTTTGCTTGGCCTTATCATAAAGCGCATTAGGGCCCTGGTTCGCCAGAGCAATATCTTTATCTTCAGGAGAACTTGAGCAGGCAGAGAGCATAAGGCCCGCGGATAGTATTATGGCAATGGAAATAACTCTATTATTCATATTTCTCTTATATTCGCCTATGCGATGTTGTCGATTGTATTGAGTCCGCCAGCGTAGACAGCAGTTCGTCTCAAAAGTGCCAGTGTATTTCAATATTCTACCTGAGTGTGTGTAGCGATGCACTAACACCGGTCACCTAAAAGGACATCAAGCCGGATTGTCACTAACATCCTTAATAATGATATGATGCGGGTCTATTTGACCCTTGGGCTTTTTGATGCAACAAACCATAGAATTACAGGCTGTTGTGCCTGATAACCTGATCGGCAAAAGACTGGATCAGGTGCTTGCCGAGGTGTTTCCCGATTATTCCCGCTCCAGAATCAAAGAATGGATACTGGCAGGTTGCGTACAAGTGAATGGCATGGTGGTGGATAAACCCAGGGAAAAACTGCTGGGTGGCGAAGCTGTGCATATTCAGGCGCAATTGCAGGAACAACAGCAGCACCAGGCTGAAGATATTGAGCTGGATATCCAGTTTGAAGATGAGCATATTCTGGTGATCAATAAACCCGCTAATCTGGTTGTGCATCCGGGAGCAGGCAATCAACACGGTACTTTACTCAATGCATTGCTGAATCACGTTCCTGACATTGGTGCCGTGCCCAGAGCAGGTATCGTTCACCGTCTGGATAAAGACACCACCGGGCTGATGGTGGTGGCGAAAACGGTACCGGCACAGACCCATCTGGTAACGCAGCTTCAGGCCCGGGAAATTAGCCGGGAATACGAGGCGGTCGTCAACGGTACCATGGTTGCCGGCGGTATTATTGATGAGCCCATAGGGCGTCATGACACAAAACGCACCAGTATGGCGGTCAGAACAATGGGCAAGCCCGCTGTGACCCATTATAGGGTTAAACAGAAATTTCGCGCTCATACCCATCTGCGCCTGAAGCTGGAGACCGGAAGAACGCATCAGATTCGGGTGCATATGGCTCACCTGCATCATCCTATTGTTGGTGATCCGCTTTACGGTGGACGGCCGAGGCCACCAAAATCTGCCGATGAAACATTGCGCCAGTTTTTGAGAGACTTCAGGCGCCAGGCACTGCATGCGGCACAACTGGAACTGGCTCACCCTGTTACTGGCGAGTGGTTAAGCTGGCAGGCTCCGTTGCCCGGCGACATCCAAGCTCTGCTTGCTATACTGGCAAAAGACAATCAGGAACATGAACAAGACTGAGCAATCTCCGTTTTTGGTCCCTGATTGGCCAGCGCCAGGCAATGTGCGGGCATACAGCACAACCCGGCTGGGTGGGGCTAGTCAGGGGCCTTTCAAGAGCTTTAATCTTGGCATGCATGTTGGTGATGATCCTGAGGCTGTTATACACAATCGTCGACGGTTACCGCAATCTGAGCAGATAGTGTGGATGGACCAGGTTCATGGCAATCATGTTATTCATTTGACGCCAACCAGTCGGCAAAACCAGCAAGCCGATGCCGCTATCGCGACAGAGCCGGGCGTGAGTTGCGCAGTGATGACGGCAGACTGTTTGCCGGTGTTACTTTGCCGACAGGGTGGTACGGCCGTTGCGGCAGTGCATTGCGGCTGGCGAGGGTTGGCGGCAGGTATACTGGATAACACGCTCAAAGTACTGCCCGGAACTAACAGTGAATATATGGCCTGGCTGGGACCGGCTATTGGATCAGACGCATTTGAAGTGGGTGAGGATGTCAGGAAAATGTTTCCGTCAATTTCCTCAGCATTTAAGCCAGCAGCTCAACAGGGTAAGTATTGGGCCGACATTTATGCTATTGCAAAAAGCATTTTACAGCATGCGGGGGTAATGTCTGTTTCTGGTGGGGAGTATTGCACGTATTCTGACTCCAGACGCTACTTCTCTTATCGGCGAGATGGTAAAACGGGAAGAATGGCCAGTGTTATCTGGCTTTCTTCCGATGAGAGCTAATTAGTTCCTGCCTGACGATTGTCCCGCCTGAAATACCGTTAATCCAGGACTAAGAGCCATTGGTGTCATGCATAAAGGTTTCTGCGGTTTTATGTCTGAACGGCTGTCGTTGATACTCTTTTGCCAGTGCTTTTGCCTCATCTGTTGTTTGTTCACGTTGTTCGGCTGTGGTACAGGTGCGCACACCTATACGACTGCCGGTTACCGGCATTGTTTTACAAATCAAACCTACTTTTTCAGCCAGTGTGTGAACATCGCAGTCTGAATTGGTTCCTTTGTTATCAGCCTTACATTCCGCTTCAATTTCATCGAGGCGGGAGTCGGTATGTTCAGTTGCTGTAGTAACCGGCGTTGAATGACAGCCTGCAATTGTCAGGCAGGCAATACCGATGAGTAACTTCTTATCCATGTTTTTTCTCCTTATTAATAAATCGTATTTAATGGCTTAACCTATAGTCCTTCAAAGGATTATCCTAAACCGATATAGCATTTGTTGACGAAGCCACACTTCCAATGTTAATCAAAAGTTAACCGTTGAAAAATAGGTGAACAAATGTCTATTGTCTAATACAGCACTCAAAATATGGCGATTCTATATTCCCGTCGCTTGATCCAGAACAAAGGATCGCGAACCTCCCCGATAGAGCACTTGAATAGTGATTAAAATGAACCCATAACATAACCAATCTAGTTTGTCATGTAGGTACAAAAATGCGTTTAGATAAAATGACCAGCAAGTTCCAGCTTGCCATATCCGACGCCCAGTCTCTGGCATTGGGAAGAGACCATCAATATATTGAACCGGCCCATCTGATGATGGCGCTGCTGAATCAGGAAGGGGGCTCGGTAAAGCCGCTGATGGAGCAGGCCAGCGTTAACAGTAACGCACTTCGTTCAGCACTTTCCGAACTGATTGAGCGCTTGCCACAGGTGCAGGGCGTCGGTGGTGATGTGCAACTGGGCAAAGACACCGCGGTGCTGCTGAATCTGTGCGACAAAATTGCTCAGAAACGAAAAGATGATTACATCACCTCCGAAATCTTTGTGCTGGCGGCGATACAGGACAAAGGCAAGCTTGGCGAAACGCTTCGTCAGCTTGGGCTGACAGAACAGAAGATTGAAAAGGCGATTGAGAAAATGCGCGGTGGCCAGAAGGTTACCGATCCCAATGCCGAGGACGTGCGTCAGGCGCTGGAAAAATTTACCACGGATCTGACCGAGCGTGCGGAGCAGGGCAAGCTGGATCCTGTGATCGGCCGGGACGAAGAAATTCGCCGTACTATCCAGGTATTGCAGCGTCGTACCAAAAACAATCCGGTTCTGATCGGTGAGCCCGGTGTGGGTAAAACCGCGATTGTAGAAGGCCTCGCACAGCGCATTGTCAATGGTGAAGTGCCAGAGGGCTTAAAAGACAAGAAAGTACTGAGTCTTGACATGGGCGCATTAGTGGCCGGTGCCAAATACCGGGGCGAGTTTGAGGAGCGTTTGAAAGCCGTATTGAGTGAGCTGTCCAAAGAAGAGGGACGGGTTATTCTGTTTATTGATGAATTGCATACTATGGTGGGCGCCGGTAAGGGAGAAGGTGCCATGGATGCCGGTAATATGCTTAAACCTGCCTTGTCCCGTGGTGAGCTTCATTGTGTTGGTGCCACCACATTGGATGAATATCGCCAGTATATTGAAAAAGACGCGGCGCTGG
The DNA here is from genome assembly GCF_002591895.1 of Lacimicrobium alkaliphilum. Lineage (GTDB taxonomy): Bacteria > Pseudomonadota > Gammaproteobacteria > Enterobacterales > Alteromonadaceae > Lacimicrobium > Lacimicrobium alkaliphilum. Next base: position 7,796 of record NZ_NISX01000009.1, on the reverse strand, counting down.
AGCGAAGGTTCCAGAAAGTGCTGGTGGATCAGCCGAATGTGGAGGATACCATCGCTATCTTGCGTGGTCTTAAAGAGCGCTATGAATTACACCACGCGGTAAATATCACTGACCCCGCCATAGTGGCGGCTGCCGCCCTTTCTCATCGCTATATCAGTGACCGACAATTGCCGGACAAAGCCATTGATCTGATCGATGAAGCGGCTTCCAGTATCCGCCTGCAGATTGACTCCAAGCCGGAAGAAATGGATCGTCTCGAGCGGCGTATTATTCAGCTTAAACTCGAAGAACAGGCGCTGAGCAAGGAAACCGACGACGCCAGTCATAAGCGTCTGGAGCTGATTGAGCAGGAAAGAGAACAACTGGAGCAGAAGTTCAAACAACTGGAAAAAATCTGGAATACCGAGAAATCTGCCATGCAGGGCACTCAGCATATTAAATCTGAGTTAGAGCAGGCCAAACTGGATCTGGAAATTGCCCGCCGTGCCAGCGATCTCAGTCGTATGTCTGAACTGCAATATGGACGTATTCCTGAGCTGGAACGGCGCTTAGAACTGGCGGACGAAGCCCAGGGTCAGGAAACAACTCTGCTTAAAAATAAAGTTACCGAGACCGAAATCGCCGATGTGCTGTCACGCTGGACCGGGATCCCGGTGGCGAAAATGCTCGAAGGCGAGCGGGATAAACTGCTGCGAATGGAAGACGCGCTGCATGACAGGGTGATTGGTCAGTCGGAAGCAGTGACCTCGGTTTCCAACGCCATCCGTCGCTCCAGGGCCGGATTGGCGGATCCTAACAGGCCAATAGGCTCTTTCCTGTTTTTAGGCCCTACAGGGGTGGGTAAAACCGAGCTGTGTAAGGCTCTGGCGGAATTTTTGTTCGACAGTGCCGATTCCATGGTACGTATCGATATGTCCGAATTTATGGAGAAACATTCGGTGTCCCGTTTAGTCGGCGCACCTCCGGGATATGTGGGGTACGACGAAGGGGGCTATCTGACAGAAGCGGTCAGGCGCAAACCCTATTCAGTGATCCTGCTCGATGAAGTAGAGAAAGCCCATCCCGATGTGTTCAATATCTTATTGCAGGTTCTGGATGATGGTCGTCTGACTGATGGTCAGGGCCGTACGGTGGATTTTAAGAATACTGTGGTGATTATGACCTCTAATCTGGGCTCGGATATTATTCAGGATAAGCACAAAGAGAGTCAGTACGAAGAGATGAAGTCGCTGGTGATGAACGTTGTGGTGCAACAGTTCAGACCCGAGTTTATCAACCGTATTGATGACACCGTGGTATTCCATCCGCTGGGCCATGAGCAGATCCGCGAAATTGCCGCGATACAACTGGCTTCTCTGAAAGCCAGACTGGCGGAAAAGGGGTATCAGCTTGAATTGACTCAGCAGGCCCTGGACAAACTCGCCGATGCTGGTTTTGATCCGGTGTACGGTGCCAGACCGCTGAAAAGGGCGATTCAGCATCAGCTTGAGAATCCACTGGCACAACAGCTACTGTCAGGAAATTTGTCACCGGATTCGGTGATCAAGGTAGATGCCGACGAAAACGGGCTGATATTCAGTTAAGTCAACGAGTCGTTGAGTCAGGAAAGCCGCAGGCATGCGGCTTTCGTTTTATGGTTAGTCTGCCAGCTGAACAAATTCAGGGTAAGAAAATCCGCTTTATGATATCGTGCATGGCCTGTTTCTAGGAGGATTCAATGCCAGAAAGTAAACGCAAAGGTATTTACCTGTTACCTAATTTATTAACCACCGGCGGCCTGTTCTCAGGGTTCTTTGCTGTGGTGTCTGCAATGAATGGCCATTTTGAGGCCGCTGCCATTGCTATTTTTGTTGCCATGTTGTTTGACGGTCTTGATGGCAGGGTGGCCAGAATGACAAATACTCAAAGTGACTTTGGTGCTGAATATGATTCGATGGCGGACATGGTCTCATTTGGCATAGCGCCGGCCCTGATTGCCTACACCTGGGGGCTGACTGAACTGGGTAAGCTCGGCTGGCTGGCCGCTTTTATCTATGTGGCAGGTGCGGCCTTAAGGCTGGCCAGATTTAATACTCAGGTTGGTACCGCCGATAAACGCTACTTTCAGGGCTTAGCCAGCCCGGCCGCCGCAGCCTTAGTCGCGGGCCTGGTTTGGGTTGGTGTGGAGTATGATATCTCAGGTGATGACTATGGGTTACTGGTTGCATTGTTAACTGCCGCAGCTGGCCTGCTGATGATCAGTAACTTTAAATATAACTCTTTTAAGGAAGTAAACTGGCATGGCAAAGTGCCCTTTGTGGCCTTGTTGGTGGTGATGCTTATTTTCGTTATCGTGGCCACGGCACCCTCTCTGGTGCTGTTTATTGCCTTTTTGCTGTATACCATCGCCGGCCCGGTTAACACCTTCAGAAGTGTTGATAAAGTTAAGCTGGAGCATGTTGTCGGGGATACAGAAGAAAGCAATGATGCTGACTTTGACGCCGAACAGAAACAATCTGCCGGTGACGATACCGCGTCCAAAGAGAAAGCGAATAAATCCTAACCACTTCAACGCTCCGCATAAGCGGGGCGTTCGCCTTTTTAGGTCGTAATGGCCTGGCCCTCCTTTCGGCCTCTGTCCGATTATTTTACAGTTCATCTAAGCTGTCACAACATATAACTCTAACTTGTTGATTAAACGTGGGTATTCTAGTTGGTTTGATTATTGCTTTAGTTCGTTGCAGTGTTTTTTCACTTCGCTTGCTTATAACTAAAAAAGGTAACAACATGAAGTACATAAAAAAATTAATAGTTGCAACGAGTTTGATGTTTGCCACCTTGGGAATGGCGTCTTTTTCGGCAAATGCCGTAATGATTACGCAGGAGTTTGGTGACTATTCCGGTGTACCATTTACGGGTTCTTTTACTGTAGATATTGATGACTCAATACTGAATCAGGGAGACGGCATCGTTTTCTTCAATGAAGATAACCTAGTCGATTTTGAGTTTTTCGGCTGGCCGGACTATGAATTTTTCGCCTTTGATTTTGCTATCGATACTGACAATGTATTCGGCGGTATTGAGTACCTGTACTTTGATGCCAATGACTTAGGCTTTGAAGAAACCTGGGCATATCAATTGCTGATAGATAATGCATGGCCGGATTTTAACTACCTGGATGTTTTTAACGCAGATACAAACGAGTTTCTCTACTTCAACGAGGGAGCCGATGTCAGATTTGGTCAGGCCACCTATGTACCAGAGCCCTCTACTGTAGCGCTTTTTGGTCTTGCGTTGATGGCTCTAGGCTTACGTCGTCGTATGGCGAAGTAATAACAAGTAACAACAGAAAGAGATTCGGCTTATTGCCCGCTCTTTGATACAAATCCCCCGCCAGCCGGGGGACTTTTTTTTGTCCTGTAGATTTGTTTCTCCATAGCTCTTCCCGACCCTCCTTATTTTTCCAACGCAGACCAACACAACATTAGCCTTATCCTTTGAATGTGGAGCAGGCTGGATAACCTGGTAGGTTTACTAAAGAAAGACTTACCTGGGTAATAATGCCGCGAATCTGAATTAAAGGGTGTATCTCTTAGGTTAATCAGTTTTGTTGCGCTGATGGCAAATGTAATAACTGATTAAGCTTGTACTCTTTTAGTCTCTGATCACCAGCAAGCCTTGGCTGTTCTGATCCATGGTAGGGATATTCCTCAACCATTTTACTTTGTCTGATGGTATGTATTTAACTGCCTGCAAAACTAAGGCAGCTTTGCAGCAGGGTGAACCTGATGTTATTTGCAGCGAAGCAAAAATCACAAACTGCAGCGGTTACTCCGATAGCGCAATGGCTGAATATCACCGGGTCAAGCTACGTCCGGAACTTTTCTTATTACCGGTAGGCCGACGATGTGGGTTAAGGAGCCTTGATCAAATCAACGCAGATGAGTCGTTGCAGGAGGGCACAGGAAGGCAGCATTTTCGGGTTGTATCTGAATAAAAAAGCCCCGCGAATGCGGGGCCTGGCTTTTTCTTATAGAGGTTTATCAGGGTTGTACTTCAAGTACTGTTGTGCCCTGAGCCACACCTTCATCGTCGTAGAAGGTAATAGCACCCATATACAGACCTTCAGGATTAAGTCCGCGTGCGGTTAAAGTGACGTTATTGAAACGACCTTCAATTGCTCTGCGGCTTGACAGCACTCTGGTGCTGGAGTCTGCCTGATCCGCTATCCATACTGGCATAGTGTAATTTACCTCAGGCTCTCCTGCGGTACTATATCCATGTACAAAGGTGATATAGACGTCACCTATAGCTCCGTTAGCTCTGGGCTCAGGATTAGTCAGGATCACATCTTCGTTTGAACCGCCATTCAATGACTCTCCAACCAAAGCACAGGACCACTCGTCACAACGGTAAACATACAGGTCCAGATCGGCACCTTCCGCATCCACCAGGTTATCACGCAAACTGAATCTGGCAACCTGAGTGCCTTCTGGTACCAGGTAAGCGTGGAAGCCCAATCCAGCTTCGTTGAAGGCATAAGTTGAGTCAGGATCTTGCGCGACAGTCCCGGCATTGCCAAATGGAGCAACCAGACCGGCATGTTCAGTACTGGTGGCACCGCTATAGAGCATCTGTACCGGGAAGGAGGCCCGACCACGGTTCAGTTGGAGTGACAGCGACTCAGGCACATCAATCTTAACTTCCGGCGCAGCTTTAACTGCTATAGGCGAGCGAACTACATGCCCGTTTTCATCGGTCCAGGTAATGGCCCCAAATGCCCACTCGTTGATCACAGCATTAGCTGTTTTGGTAAGGGTCAGCGCGAAACTGGCTTTACCATCGGCTGCTACCACCAGATCATCAGTCGGTGTTTCATTCCCTGCACTGTCATACGTGGTTACAGCAACGTCGATACCTTCAGGCATGTCAATGGAAGCCACATAGGTACCACCCAGACCTGATGTATCCGTTACAGTACGGGAAACGGTTTTGCTGACAAGTAACTTCGATACTGCAATCGAAGGATAATTCAGCTGAGTTGCATCATCAGAGAATCCTGCACCAGTAAGGTCGGAGCAACTAACACCTGCTTCACTGCTGACAAAGTCACCTTCACCCAGTCCACACATAAAGGCAAAGTAATCACCCGCATTCAGCTCATAAGTCAGACCTGGCTCCATGGCATCAACTGGTGCTGCATGGCCTGCTCCATAATCGAATGGGTCGGCTTGCGTGACGCCGTCTTCTTTGGTGATATTCTGACGCGCCGTAGTCATCAACGCCGATTTTATCTGTGCCGGTGTCCAGTCAGGATGTTGCCCTTTAAGTAGCGCAGCCATACCCGCAATATGGGGTGAAGACATGGAAGTACCCTGCAGATAAGCAAATGACTCTCCACCTGCACCAAACATCGGTTCTGGCGTGGTAGCTGCAAGGATTCTTACTCCGGGAGCGGTAATATCAGGCTTGATAATATCTTCAGTTGAACCGTTTGGACCGCGAGAGGAAAAATCAGCCATCAGATTACCCACCTCTGTGGAGGTATCAGATATTGGCGTCTCGGTAAAGGTGATATTTGTAGCTGAGTTGGCTGCGGCATTGTTAAGAGCCAGGCCATCAGTACTACTAACCATCGCACCAGGTATATTTACAGCTGTACCACCCATAACAAAAGGGGCGCCGGGTGCATTGTTATACACCACCACTGCCGTGGCACCAGCCGCTTCAGCATTATTAAATTTGTCGGTAAAGGCACAACTGCCACGGGAAATCAGCGCGATTTTGCCATCTAATTCAGCAGCATTAGTCAGCTCACCACAGGCTTCCAGAGGTTCGGCGATAACAAGATCACCCGTCAGTCCGCCTTCGGGCACAGCCGGGGCGATTTCAGCTGGAACGCTTAAAAAATCGCTACCGGCCAAATCACCGGAATTAACTTCCAGTGCATTACCGATAATGGCAGAAGTACCGTCATAGGTTGATGCGCCAACGCTGGTAACCCAGGGCGCTGGGGTGCCTACTGTAACGGCATCAGGGCCGTCGTTACCGGCTGAGACAGAAACAAACACGCCGGCATTGGCTGCGCGGAGCATAGCTGAGGCCGCAGGCGTTGTAAGATCAGTTAGACTACCACCAATTGAATAGTTGAGGACATCAACACCATCTTCAATGGCCTGATCTATTGCGGCCATGGAGTCGGAATAAAAACAGCCACGTTCGTTCGCTCCCTCAGGACTAACATAGTCGCTGTTCCAGCAGACTTTATAAACGGCAACCCGGGCTTTTGGCGCTATGCCTGTGACTGTGTCTACAGGAAAGCCTGATATGCTGGCCGGTACACCCTCGTTACCTGCTGCGGTTGATGCGGTATGGCTACCGTGACCATCAGCATCACGAGGAGACTCAAATTCCCCCAGGCCATATTGAATTTCATAAGTGGCTTCAAAGCCGGCTTTAAAATAGTTGGCACCGATAAGTTTATTGTTACAATTGAAGGTACCGGCACCGGCTTCAATACCCGCATCGCAAGTGCCCGTCCAGCCAATATCTGCAGGATCGGAGTAACTGCCATCATCGGCGAAACTTGGATGCTCGGGCCAGATGCCGGTATCCAGGACACCTACTACAACATCATCACCTTTGATACCCAGAGTGTGTTGGCCATTAGCACCATTGAGACCCAGGAATTCTGGGGTATTGGCGGTGTTTAGCTGCTGAGCTTCATCGGCCCAGACGCCCACAACGTCAGGATGATTGCGAAGCTGTTCAGCCTGCTCCTGACTTAATTTTGCCGCAAAGCCGTTAAAGGTATGAGTGTAGTTATACAGCACATCAACTGCACCTATTGCCTGAGCAACCGCCTGTTGCTTGGCTTTCATCGCCTGAACATAAGCCTGCATTCTTGCAGACTTCGCGTTATACAGGTTACCTTTGTTAGCGGCCAAATGGTTGCTGGATCTTAATTCGCCAATATCCTGGGCATGGCCGACACCGGATTTACCTTTCAACTGAACTATATAAGAAGCGCTTTGTGATTTAGCTTTATTGGATGGACTTGCTGTTGATTGAGTGGCCTGTAATTTACTGCGATCTATTGAAACTTCCAGCGCCAGGCTATTGCCTGCGATCATACCTGTTGCCAGGGTTGCAGAAATCAGGCTACCCAGTATTGACTTTTTAAAGGTCATCCGTCATCTCCCGTTGTAATTTTTATGCTTTTTAAACAACTATCAGGCTTAGTTTATTAATTGTTACCCGATAACTGCATTAGTGTGACTTAACGTTGTTAAGCCTCGTTGGGCAAGTGAATATTGTGGTTCAGGTAATGTGAGCCCATGCTCATCTGTACGAAGAACATGTATATGGCCATCGACCTGCTACTTTTGCCCGTTGAGACTCAAAGAACGCTTTAAGTCGTAACAAAATGTATAAGCAAGATTTAATCCATTGTATAACTTACTGTTATTTATAAGAATAATTAAATCCCTTTCTGATTGTGTAAAATATTCAGACATATTGTTCTGAGGTCGTTGTGAGTGTGTCTGTCAGCGATTAGAAATGGTTTTAGGCAAAATTAGACGGAATATTGAGCAGTTGACACAAAACGGTCATTTTTCCCTTGCACCGGGTGCTGTTCTCTGTAAAATGCGCGCCACTTCGACGGGGTAACGTGCTTACACCGGGGTCAGGAAGACCGGCAGAAGAGAGGTGGCACAATAGTGTTACTGACACAGGGAATGGCCGGGGTGGCGGCAACGTAAAAGTTGCGTAAAACACCTTGACAGTGACCTTGGATAGCGTAAAATGCGCGTCCC
>NZ_NISX01000008.1 GCF_002591895.1 Lacimicrobium alkaliphilum | reverse complement strand
ATCAGATAAGCCTCGGTGCCATAACTCGGTAATTAGCCGGTTCATACTTTAAAGGCCGACAGCTGTTTGTTCAACGATGATGCAGCGCCATCAAGTTCGCTGCCTACTTTGTCTAATTGTTGCGCACCCTCGGCGGTCTCAGTTGCTACCAGAGAGATCTCGGTAATATTCTTAGTGACATCTTCACACACAGCGCTTTGCTCTTCCGTTGCTGTCGCTATCTGGAAGGTCATCTCTTTTATTTCACCAATGGCCTGTTTGATTTCTGCCAGTGCAGCTTCGGAATGACTGGCCTGCTCTACAGTAGCCGTGACCATTTCAGCACTCTCACTCATGAGCCCGGCTGCCTGACGACTACCTGCCTGCAAGGTGCTGAGTTTCGCCTGGATATCGCCAGTTGCATCATGAGTACGGCTGGCCAAAGCTCTGACTTCGTCAGCGACCACGGCAAAGCCGCGCCCCTGCTCACCAGCCCGGGCTGCTTCAATGGCCGCGTTAAGTGCCAGCAAATTAGTTTGTTCAGCAATAGCCTGAATGACAGACAGGATGCTTATAATGCTTTCACTGTTCTGTTCTAATTCGTTCATTGCGATTTTGGCTTGTTCAGAGCTTTTTGCCACTTTACTGATTGAAGCGGTAGTGCTTTGCATCATCTCATTGCCTTTTTGCGCAGCATCATCAGCCCGGGTTGCCGCATCCGCAACATTTGATGCACTGCTTGCCACCTCCTGGGCTGTGCTCGACATTTGCGTAATGGCTGTCACTACCTGCTCAATCAGCACTTGCTGATGACTTACTTGCCCGGCGGTAGATTCGCAGATATTGTTGCTTTGCTTTGCCAGTTGACTGACCTGATCGCCAACCTGCACCATTTGCCGGATCATCTGGCGCAGGTTACCAATGAATATATTCAGATAACCGGCCAGTTCACCTGTTTCATCCTTGCGTTTGATGTCGATGGTACGTGTCAAATCGCCCTCACCCTCAGCAATCGATGAAACCAGCTCGGTCATATTCAATAAGGGGCGGATGCTGCTGCGAGATACAACCCATATTACGATAATACCCGCGGCTGCCAAGACTAATCCTGCCATCAGCATAAAGCCGAAAAAACTGCCCTGAGCACTATCTAGCAACTGGTTTTGTTCTGAAACCGCCTGCATCACAAGCTGGGTCGGCACTGAAATGGCAACGATCCACTTTTCCGGTAAACCGGCAACGGCAAAGGGGGTAACCACTTCGACGTTATCACCCTGCATTGAAACCACAATTTCCTGGTTGTTGACACTGCGCTCAATATTGCGACTAACGGAGCCAGACAATGCACTGGTATTGCGGCCAACAACATCAGCATTGGCGCTATGCCCGGAAATGATACCGCGCGGGCTTAACAGAACAACTTCGCTGTTGCCCCGGTATAAACTGTCTGCCGAATCTATCGTCAGCTGTTGTATGAATGCAGCAGAGATATCCACACCGGCAATGCCTATAAAGCGGCCCTGTTGTTTGATCGGGGCCACTAGGCTGGTCAGTAACGTTTCAACACCGTCGATGGGATATAAATAGGGGTCAATGATACAACTGCGGCCACTGTCTTTTGAACAAAGGTAGTATTCACCGATTCTGACACCATTATTATCTCTGCTCTGGTCCAAAAAACCTTCAAGATTCTCAACCAGAACATTACCCTGCGATTGATGTGTCACGTAAGGAATAAAACGCCCGTCACCGTCACTGCCTCTGGTATCAGAAAAATCGGCGTCATTTTGGTTAAAGGTATCGGGCTCGAAATTGACATAGGTGCCAAGAAAATCAGGGTTATCGAGTAACACCTCCGCCAGAGTGTCCAAAGCCAGACTGCGTTTGTCGTCGATTTCGTAGCGCGACAGAGTCGCCATACTGTTGGCGAGGCTTTGTGCCTTGTTCAGGCCCTGGGCAAGGTTGCCCGACATTGAAAGAGCAATTTCCTGGGACATGGTTTTCAGGTAGTCTTCAACCTGCGCTCTGATGACTTGCTCACTTTGCGCTGCGAGCCTCTCCTTGGTAACAGAAAACTGCCAGATACCGACAACAGCGGAACCTATGACAACGGCAAATAGACTGATTCCCGCCCACAAAGCAAAACGTTGTTGTATCGACATGTTATTCATTTTTTATCCCGGTTGAGTTGGTGACAGAGCGTAAGGTTTTGCCATTGGTTGAGTTATAGTTCAGTTATCGGTAATCAGGTAAAAAAATCAATGGCCTATGCAGCAACCAAAAAGAAAGCCTCATGATCTCAGCACCTTTGCTTTGAAGCTGATTACTGTCAATACTCATTCAGTCAAAGGCTGAACTAGCTGCCTTATCTTGCTTACGGGAATCTGACATGCAAAAAAGCAATGTGAGGTTGGCCCAAAGCAATCACCACAAAGTCTGTTTTACTCGCTACCTGACGGCGACCTGCCCGCGCCAGTTAAAATATCACAGGCCGTTTTGTATTGGTGAATTAATCAGTGTATTTACGGCGTTACAGAGGGTAGCGGGTCCGTGCATATTTTTGTCACATTCTTGTCTTACCATGGCAGCTTTAATTCTCCGGCAATGTGTTGAGACGATGCTCAGAAGTTGTTCCTATCGGATACATCTTGCCCTGAAGGTTCTTGTGGTTGCGTTTTTCCTGGCGCTGAATATTGTTTTACTATCGCCCTATTCCACATCCTTTCCGTTATCCGATTATTCATCGGTGAGTTGCAACGTTGCTCAGGCTTCCGGTAACAGCGAAATTCTCAGGGTACTAACGATTACCTCGTCGATGGCTCAGCAGCAGGCGGAATTCCTGTGCCAGTCCAGGCACATCGGCCAGCATTTTGCTGAGGTTATGGTCAGCTGGCATTCGCGGGATTTCCTTACCGCCGAGCAGTTGATTAACGAAGATTATGATGTGATCTGGAACCGCGAGCATGTGATGCGTGGCCTGGTGCCGGACTTTCACCATTACTATGATGTATTGCAACCTTCGTCCACTTACAACGTGTACTGGTTCAGCCTGGGCGAAGCGCCGCGTCTGGAGGCGGGTTTTCTGGAAGGTAAACGCATCGGCTTGCTCGATCACAGCACCAGCAAAACCTCTTTCCTGTTACCTCTGGATTCGTTAAAAACTGCCGGACTTAAACTGGCCCAACTGAATATCAGTTACTTTGTGAATATGAAAGCCATGTACGATGCCCTGGAAGCAGGTGAAATCGATATCATCCCCGGCGGCAACTGGGTGGCAGACCAATTGGCACCTCTCGTCCTGCAAAAGACATTGATCGCCGAAAATGTCGATGCGGGAAGCTGGTACGTGCGCAAACGCATTACCGATCCTTCATTGCGCTGCGCAATGCAAAGGTCGATACAGGTCTATCAGGCCCTGAGCAAAGACATGCGTATGCCCGAAATCGCTGCGCCGGACTGTTTATGACGTCTGTTCGGCTGCGACGCATCTGCCGTCATACTTTTCTGTGCTTGCTGTTGTTTCTGCCCCTGGCCTGGGCGTTACCAAAGGGGCTGTTTTACTATCAGGTAAAGCATCAGTTACTGCCCGTGCTGAGTGTTAAGCTTGCTGATGTACATGCTTTCAGCCTGTCCGGTTCCTCAGGAAATGAACGCCTGATGGCGTCGATTAACCGGGATCTGCAGCACAGTCATTATGCCAGTCCGTTAACTGTGCTGGGTGAATGTCAGCTGAGACTGGTGGATTTATATGGTGAAAAAGAACTCGCCAGCGGATGGTTTTCCGGAGTACTGGCGTTCAACTGGTACCACGGGCTGGACAAGCAAACGGCCTATCTGCAGATGTCCTGTTCCGGCAACTGGCTGGTACTCGGCCTCAGCCAATTGTTTCTGGCATTGTCGACAGCGTTTGTGTTTGCCTTATTACCCGTACCTCTGGGAAGCCTGGCCCGGCAATGGCAGAAGCGTTTTGTGCAGGATGGCGCCGATGAGAAGACTGCATTGCAACTGGCAATAGCCATTGAGGCGCTGAACCGCCATCAGCAAAAGGCGTTTAAACTGATGTCGGGGCTCTCTGATGAATCCCCGCTGCAATTGCTGGATAAGATTAAGAATGTTGATATTGCGCCTCTGTCAGACAGCCAGTGGCAATGGTTTGAGCGGGGCTACATGCACACTCAGAGTTTGTCTCAGGCTTTGAGCATCGCCCAGTGTGAGGATGATGTGCGCTTTTACTCCGACGAACATAAGGTGGTGATCCATGGGCTTGAGTGTCGACTGCCACAAACCCCGTTTTACTATTATCAGTGGTATGCCGCGTTGAAACTGGCCGATGGTGAAGGCTGGTATATTAATCCGGCAGCAGACCGCCCCGATCCTGTAGCGGCTGGACAGTTGGTAGTATTGATGCAGAATCACGCCGGTCATGGTAAAGCGATCAATGATTTGCAGCGCCAGGGATTGCGCTCCAAAGTGTTGGATCAGAATCGCAATAAACTCAAAGACAAGCTGCACGAAATACTGGGGGAAACCCTGGCCGCCGGTTATTTGTTTAACGTCAGACGCGACCAGAAAAGCGGCCGGCATCAGTATCAACTGGCGGTACCTGATGACAAACTACGGATTATTTCTCAATAAAGAAAAAATAAAAATCCATAAATATCAAATGATTATATTTTAGAGATATCTCTTTTTTTAATTAAACCTCCCTTTAACCTGACTGCAATAAAGTTGCCCAATGATCTGTGTCGTTGACAGCAACACACACTTAATCTTTAGGGACGGTAATATATGTTTGTAAGTAAAAAATCCAGACTGGCTGTACTGGTGTCTGCTGGTCTGACGACATTAACCTCAGCAGGGGCATTGGCGCAGACCAGTGTCAACGGCGATCAGAGCATCGAAGAAGTGATGGCAATCGCATCACCTATTCGTGACAGCCAGAAAGCGGCAATAGACGCGAAAAAAAATGCCACTAACCTGATGGATATAATTTCCGCCGATACCATTGGCCGCTTCCCCGATCAGAATCTGGCCGACTCTTTGGGCCGTATTCCCGGGCTTGCTATTGAACGGGATCAGGGCCAGGCACGCTATATTAACTTTCGGGGCGCACCCTTTAAGTATTCGCCAATCGCTATCGATGGCATGGTCATCCCCGGCGCTGAAAATGGTCGTATTGCCCGCTTCGATAGCTTTCCGGCAATTATTACCAGTCGCCTGGAAGCGAACAAGGCTATTACCCCCGCCATGCCGGGGGATGCAGTAGCAGGTTTTATCAATATTGAAACCCACGACCCGTTCAGGTTTGACGGCTTCTCTCTGGCTCTGGATCTGGGCTTGGGTGAACAGCAACTGGGTGGCGGCGATATCAAAAAATCCAGCCTCAACCTGTCCTGGTCTGATGACAGCTGGGGCTTTATGTTGTTTGGTTCGCAAAACAGCCGGGAACAGATTACCGATAACCGCGAGCTGGACTGGCAGGATGACGCTATCGCTATGCTCGATTACCGCAGTTATATTCTTAAGCGTGAAGACGAGGCGCTGGGCGGCAAAATTGAGTACCGCTTTAATAACGGCGTCAACCGGCTGTTTGTCTCTGTCCTGAGCAGTGAGTTTACCGATCATGAGCAGCGCAATCAGTATGTGCTGGGATTGGCCGATGGTCTGGAAGCCATGAATGAACAGTTACCTGAAGGTGCCCCACCCATGAGCCTGCCTGGTGGCACACAGGGTTATGTGCCTCTGGCGCTGGTGGAGCGCATGCTCGAATATGGTGTGTACAATAACTCAACGGATACCTATACCCTGGGTGCAGATTTCAGACTGGCTGACTGGTTTGTTGAAGCCCGGATAAACCAGACCGAAACTGCGAATAATACGTTTTTACCAATCTTACGCAGTGTAGGTGGTACGGCGGCGGTCGGATATGACATCAGCGACCTGGAAGATCCCTCCGCTACCCTGTATGCACCCACAACAATGACCGGGATACCCGTTCAGTCGATTGAGTTCGCTGCAGATTTAGTGCTGGATATTCGCAGCAACATGGATATCGACGCTACCAAATATAAGCTGGATGCGGAGAAAAATACCAGGTTGTTCGGCCTCGACAGTACTATTGAACTGGGTCTGCAAATCGATGATCGCAAAGCCGATGGTTACGGCATGGTTTACGATCTGGATAAACTATACAGCTTCCCCGGCACTATCAATGTGGCCGATTACGATACCGACAAGCCATGGCACAGTGATTTTACCAATGGCATCGGCGCCACCTATTTCGATAATATCGGCTTGCGTCGTGACTGGGCCGCAGCAGACAGTTCCGCAGCAAATCCGGTTCCGGCTGGCGATCTGATTACCCTGAACGAAGAAATCACCTCAGTTTACGCCATGAGTACCACAGAACTAAGCTGGGGTAATATGGTGTATGGGGTACGTATTGAGCAAACAGATTTTGCTTCCACCGGTCCTCAGGGCGAATTCAAAAACGACTTCACTAATGTCTTACCCAGCCTGCATCTGAACTGGTCGCTTTCTGCGGATCAAAAGCTGCGCTGGTCACTGACCACAGGCGTGAGTCGCCCTGACTATGGTCAGTGGCGCGCCACTACCTCTGTATTGCCAGCGTTTAGCCAGGTGGTTGCCGGTAACCCGGAGCTGGAAGAAGAGAATATTGTGGGTACCGATATTTCTTATGAGCATTATATTGGTGACACCAGCATGTTCAGCGCTGCGGCGTTCTACCGTCAGATGGATAAGGTGATTTATGTTGAATCCAGTACCGTCGATGCTGGCGACTATATCCCACCGCTGGCTGGCGCAAGCTGGAGCTACCAGCAAGCCGTTAATGGCAATGACGGCCATCTCAGCGGGGTGGAGCTGAACCTGATCGCCGATTTCGCCGACTTTATGCAAATGGGCGCGCTGGATGGCTTTGGCTTCAGTGCGAACCTGACCTTGCTGGACAGCGAGTTTGAAACTATCCACGGCGAGACTTACAGCCTGCCGGGCACATCGGATCAAATCTTCAATGCCTCGCTGTTCTATGAAAACCACGGTTTGTCCATACGCCTGAACTATCAGCAGCGTGATGACTGGTTTACCACCACTGAAAATGTCAGCCGTCCGGAATACTGGGATGGCCAGGAGCGTATGGATATTGCCATCAGCTATGCCCTGCCAGTGGACTTGATGGGGGCTGAAGCCTCGCTGTACTTTAACGCCAATAACCTTACCGATGCAGTGGATATCCGTTACACAGGTTCGTCTGTAACGCCGAATCAGGTTGAGCGCTACGGTAAGCGTTACCTGGCGGGTATCCGTATTAACTTCTAATCGTCAAACAGACCGCCCCTGCCGGGGCGGCATATGTCACAGGAAAACTAAGATGAAACACAATACTTTTAAACTGGTACTGGGTGCGTTGCTGGCTGCCACTCTCAGCGCCTGCAGTCAAACGACACCTTCTGCAAAGATTGTCACGTTGGAATCAACCTCAGCCAGGTATTTGAATGACGCCTACGAATTGCAATGGCAGTCACAACCGGCTAATGCCACGGTAGACATTCTGGTCAGTAAAACCCCTGAGGTTGCCAATGCCAGGTTGTTGGCGAACGATATTAGCACCAGCCAGTATCGTTGGTTGCCAGAGCAGAAAAGCCAGCGTTACTACTTCTTTATTAAGCCACAGGAAGGCGAAGCTGAGTTGGCTGCTACACGTTTGATACCATTAGAAGGTGGTCGTAATTTTCGCGATTTGGGCGGTTACCAGACAACTGACGGTCGTACCGTCAAGTGGGGAAAGATCTATCGTTCCGGTGTGTTGGAGGGCCTTACTGATCAGGACTATCAGTTGATCGATAGCCTCAACATAGGCACGGTAGTGGACTTTCGCAGTAACAGCGAACGTCGCTCAGAAGTCACCGAGTGGCGAGCTTCGGATGTTGAACAGATCAACGAAGATTACGAAATGGACTTCGATATGAATGAACTGGGCAAACTGCTAAAGCGACCTGATCTGAGTCGCGAAATGATGGAAGGCCTGATGGTGGAAATGTATCCTGAAATGCTGGAAATACAAAAACAGAACTATGCCGGGATGTTTGACCGTCTGGTAGAAAAAGACCAGGGCCTGATGTTCCATTGTACAGCCGGGAAAGACCGCACTGGTATCAGTGCGCTGTTGGTACTAACAGCCCTTGGGGTAGACAAGCAAACGGCCATCGACGATTACCTGGCAACCAACAAATACCTGGATTTGCACAGCCTGATGCCCAAAGACAGTAGCAATATGGACCCTAAACATGCCGCTATGATGAAGATGTTTGCCAGCCTCCCTGAAGATGTTCTGCAACCCTTGATGGGTGTCAGCCAGCCTTTAATTGAGGCGGCCATTACTAAGATGGAAACCGAACATGGCTCGATTCTGGCGTATATCCAACAGGAACTGGATGTGTCTGAGCAGGATATCCGGATCCTCAGAGCCAAGTATCTCGATTAAGATTAATCAATACAGCGCTGGCCGTCAGCGCTGTATTTAACATCCAGCTCCGGTTAATGTACCTGTTCGCCGTTAATCAGTACGGCTTTAACATGGGTGGTGTATTCGAAGGGGTCACCGTCAAATAACACCAGATCGGCGTCTTTGCCTGTTTCAATCGAGCCAACCTGCTTATCAATACCCCATAATCTGGCGGGTACAATGGTGGCTGCCTCTATGGCTTTTTGCTTATCCAGCCCGTTGGCGATGGCGACAGCCGTTTCCCATAGCAGCACTCTGGCCTTGGGCACATAGCCTTCATAACCACCGGCAAATACAAAAGGGATATCGGCATTATCCATAATCGCCGCCGCCTCTAAGGTGGTATTCCATTTTTCCATACCGGCAGGGCGCTGCATGGTTGGCGCCATGATCACGGTTGCACCGGCCTGCTTCAGCTCATCCCGGATCAGATAAGCCTCGGTGCCATAGTTAATCAGCGGTGTCAGGCCGAACTCTCTGGCGATACGCAGCGCAGTGCCAATGTCATCCTCGCGGTGGGCAGTGAAAATGGCCTGCATTTCACCGGACAGGACGTTGGCCAGTGCCTGCATGGCCAGGTCCGGTTTGCGTTTGTCTTCATCCTGCTCCATCCATTCGCGGGCTTTGTAGAGTTCACCACGGATCCTTGCGGCCGTTGCCATACGGGTACCCGGGCCGCCACTGCTTCGAAATGCCGACTTAGGCGCCTCACCAAGATTAAACAGCATGGCCGCATTGTTTTTTAACAGCATCTGATCTGCCACATCACCATGGGTTTTAAACAGTGCTGTCGCGCCACCAATAGGGGCAAAGGGTTGAGGCGTGACATGAATGGTGGTGGTGCCAAACTTTCTCACATGCTCTATCAGCTTTTCCGCCGGATTGAAGCTGTCCAGTACCCGATATTCTGCCCCTGTAGGGTCAGATTGCTCGAAGGCATCCTGATCCGCTGACACATTATACGCACCGTTGATGCCCACCAGTGTGTGGCTGTCAATTAACCCCGGCAGTACCACCTTCGCAGTGAGTATCTCGGTACCCGCAGGAATCTGTATTTCAGAATCGCTTACCGACTGAATTTTGCCTTCGTCAATGAGGATATATGCTGTTTCTATGACCCCCTGTTCGCCACTGGTATAGAGCTTATCAGCTTTGATCAGGGTCGCGGCCTGAACCGGCAGCAGCAGGCTGGCGGCAAGCAGGCACAAAAGACGCTTAGAGGATATTTTCATTGTTCTTCTCCCAGGTGCGGATAACGTTCGGCCACACGAAAACCGCCGGTGGCATACAGGCGCTGCTCTTTATTGCTGCGGTCATAGACTTTCTGACCATCTATCCAGGTTTGCCGGACATGGGTATAAAGGGATAGTGGATCGCCGTCAAACAACACCAGATCGGCATCTTTACCCACTTCCAGTGAACCGAGTTGCTTATCCAGATCAAGCATTTTAGCCGGATTGATGGTCAGCGCTCGCAGTGCACCTTCCCGGCTCATGCCGCCACGAACGGCCAGCGCTGCTGCTCTGAGTAAGAACCGCGAGTCGATAACCCAGTCATCGGAATGCAGAGCGATTTCCAGACCGGCTTTTTCAAGCTGTGCCGGGCCATCCAGACGCGTCTCAGTGGCTTCATGTTTACCACCGGGGCTGTCGAGCAGGATATAAGAGACCATGACATCCCTTTTTGCCAGCTCTTCAGCCAGCTTGTAAGACTCTATGCCGTGCTGAAGCACCAGTCGAAAACCGAATTCATCCTGCAGGCGCAGTACGGTCATAATATCGTCAGAGCGATGGGTGTGATGGTGCACAATACGCTTCCCATCAAGCACCTCAAGCAATGTGTTCAGACCAAGATCCAGATCCGGTGTCTTCGCGTCATCGTCTTCTCCGGCCGCCTTTCTTTTCTTGCCATAGGCAATCGCGTCATAGTATTCCTGCCGCGCCAGCGCTGCGGCAGCCATGCGGGTATTGGGGGACTTATCATCTCCTTTGGGGTTCTCACCATTGGCCATTTTCAGCCCCCCCACACTGCCTTGCACCAACATCTCATCGGCCGTGCCATCACGCAGTTTGACGTAAATCGTCTGCCCGCCAATCACATTGCCGCTACCGGGCATGACGTTCGAGACCGTAATGCCGCCTGCCCGGGCGACTTTAATGCGTGGGTCGGCGGCCCAGAACGAATCCAGAATCCGTAGCTCCGGGTTGAGTGTGGCGGAGCCTTCGCCGTGATCACCCGCAACGCCCAGGTGGCTGTGGGTATCAACAATGCCGGGCATAATAATTCTGCCCTTTGCATCAACAATTTTTGCGCCTTTGGGCACTGTGACCTCTGAAGCTGAGCCGATAGCGGCAATTTTGCCATCGCGGATCACCAGGGTACCGTTGTCGATGACCTTATCGGTAATGGGGTAGAGAGTGGCATTGGTAAAGGCAACAGTCTGTGCCATGACCAGAGGAGGGCTGAGCAGGCCAAAGACCAGGGCTCCCCAACGCAGACAGGAAAAGAGGGTGTTCATAGATTTACCTTATGTGAGTTCTTGTTATTAAAAGCCAGTAAACACTATAGCAGGTGATTGATTCTGTGATCTTTTTTCGACAACTGATGATGTAACATCAGTAAATGAGCAGCGCTCCAGCTAAAGTTGGTTGCGCCCTGCATAGCCCCGGTTTCAGGATTGTAGTTTTCTCTGATGGCAGCGTCGCCTGTCAGCCCCTGTGCATTTTTCAGTAACGCTGAAGCCAACTCCTCCGCCTGCTGCTTATAGCCGTAGCGCTGTAGTGCCATCACACCGAAATACCACTGATCCAGCCACACGCGGCCGCGCCAGTAAATATCCGGGTGATAGGCCGGATTGGTTTGTGATGCGGTACCAAGAGGAATAAGTGTGTTGAATTCATGCTCTGCTAACATAACATCTGCCACCTGCCGGGCCTGTTCCTGCTTCGCTATGCCGGTCCATAGCGGTGCCCAGCCTTCCGGCCCTTTGCCTCTGGCGGTTAGCAGTCTGCCGCCACACTCGCCGCTATTCTCATCAGCGCTGTCTATCTGACGGTCATAGTAAAAGCCGCTCTGTGCATCAAAGAAACACTGATTAACCCGTTGTGCCAGTCGCCCGGCCCCGGCTTCCCAGTCTGCGGCCTCTTCGTCGCGACCAAGCAACCTGGCCATTTTTGCCAGCAGGGCTTTTTCTATCGCCAGATACGCATTGAGCTCCACCGATTCCTGGTTGATGGAAAAGCCCAGTAGCTGGCCATTGTCTGCGTGATTCTCAAAAAAACGTACCTGCCAATCCCCTCTGGCCAGCTTCAGATTGCCCTGGTAATGGAGGTTGGCATAGTCCGTTAACTGCTCTGGTGTGATAAATCCGAAGCGGGCGGCGTTATCCATACCAGATTCCCAGCCTGCGCCATGCTGAGCGCCAATATCCAACGCCTCATACTCACCGGATGCTAACACCGACTCATACAAATCCAGCCCGGCGCATTGATATCCCTTATCAGCCTGGGCTGTACATTTTCGCTTAATGGTAGTGGCCAACGTCGTATTGTTCTGGGGTTGCAGTGTAAACAGGATATTGCCTTGTGCGTCGTTATGTAGCGGGTGGGCAGTGGCACCATATTCTGCCAGTCCGTTTTGGTTGTGATCGCGATTTTTGTACCACCAGCGATGGTAGGCCACCAGTTTCGGGTACATGGTGGCAATCAGTTCCCGGTCTGGCTGAGCCTGATAAAGCTCCCAGACTGCCCAGGATGCCAGCGGCGGCTTGGTATTACGTTCATTCCAGTTACCGCCATCATTATTACGTTGACCATCCTTATTATAAAAAATGGCGTCGATTACCATGCCACTGTCTTGCGGGCGTATTGCATCGTCGCTTTGCACCTGATAATCGAACATGGCAACAATATTGTTCTTTGCCACTTCAGGGGCAAAACGGGCCATCGCCACCGCATGTTTCCAGCTGTCCCAGGCCCAGGCGCCATTGAACCAGCGCGCGGTAACGGAAGGGGTAACCACATCTTTGGTGATATGCCCGGCACTGCTGCGCCAGTTTCCAATCAGTGTTTCGATAGCTTTGAGGGCAATAGTATCGCCAGCTACGGCCTCGCCTTGTTGCCTGATCCCGCGGGTCAGATACTGGTGCCAGCGTTGGCGGTTAGCCAGCCATACCTTTTCAGGACGCTGAAACATGGCTTCCACGATGCTCTGCTCTTTTTGCCACTCCTGATCACTGTGTACATAGCTTTGAGTGGTATAAAGCTGTGCTGAGTCATTGCCTTTGAGGGTGATGTTTGTAGCACTGATATAGGCATCCTGATGTATTTCTGTGTTGCTCTGAACAGAGCGCTGGATCACATAGCGGCTGTCGCCGGATAACATCAGATTCCAGGTATCTCTTATTTTCGGCAGTTCAATACTGAGGCGGTTTTTATCTTCCTGCCACTTTGGTGACCAGTCAGGATAACGCTCTGCAAGTGTCTGCTGCGCAGTCCATTGTTTCAATAATGCACCTTGCCAGGTCAGGGCCAGTTGTTTTTCCTGATCGGTCAGGTTCTCAATATGGGTTCTGATCAGCGCGGTTCTGTCAGAGACAAAAATCAGTTCCAGTTGCAGGGTCAGATCGGGCCAGCTGTAACGCTGTTGAAGTCGCCCCGGGAAGGCGGTGAGCTCTGAGGTTGCCTCACTAAAGACATAGTTTTTTTCTGCTGTGACAATTTCCAGTTTTTCCAGCTGACTGGCCAGATACACTGGATACTCTTCGGCAATGATCATCGGTCCGGCAAAGGCTCCGTGGCCTTCATTGTCAGCAGGCAACAAAAAGCCATGCCAGGCTCCTGCATCAAACATTGGATTGAAGTGTTGGTTACCAAAGCTGTCATGTTGGCGCATAAACTGCGGTGAGCCCTGGCGATCAAGGGCAGAGGGCCTGCTATCGGCAAGGTTTGTTTCAGGAATAGCCTGGCAACCGCTGAGTAATATTACCAGACTGATCACCATGCCTCTGTAAAATAGTCCTGCATTGTTTCGGGTCAATGGGGTCGCTCCTGTCATCTTTGTGCCTCTGCAAAACACCACAATCATTGTCTCACAAAGCACTCTGATTCGGCGTTAATAGATTGTGAAATATAAATTAAAGTATTTATACTATAAATATTGCAACTAGAAAGATCCAGTAGTAGTATCGAAAAAGCCTTGAAGCTAAAAGGTTCAAAAGAAAGTTAATTAATAAACTAAATCAATAAGTTGGCATACTCAGCGGAGGCAATTTATGAAACACAGGAACTGGAAGTTAGGTTATCTTCCCATGCTCGTGATGGTTAACATGGGAATAACATCAGCGTCTTTTGCACAGGATCAGCAGAATACGGAAGGTGACAATGTAGAAGTGATCAGTGTTACCGGGATCAAAAGCAGTCTGGTCCGGGCGATGGATATTAAGCAGGGCAGTGACAATATCGTGGATGCGATTTCTGCTGAGGATATTGGTAAGTTCCCGGATCAGAACGTGGCTGAATCTCTGCAACGCATTACCGGCGTATCTATTGATCGTGAGGGCGGAGAAGGGCAACTGGTAACGGTTCGTGGTTTGGGCCCAGAGTTCAATGCCGTGCTGTTAAATGGACGTACGCTGGCGACAGTGGGCGACCCCTCATCAATGAGCTGGAACGGCTCTCCCGGGGGCCGTGCATTCAGTTTCGATATTTTGCCCTCAGAACTGATTAATGGCGCAGAAGTTTACAAAACCCAGTCAGCAGAGTTACAGGAAGGATCAGTAGGCGCCACCATCAATATTACCACCATGCGGCCTTTTGATAATCCGGGAATGCATGTTCTGGCCAGCGCCAAAGCCCTGCATGACGATATGTCGGGCGAAACCAAGCCTCAGTTTTCGGGATTATTAAGTAACACCTTTAATGATGACACCTTCGGTGTGCTGGTCTCTGTTGCCAGTTATGAACGGGAAAGTCGCTATGAAGAGGCGAATACCGCCTATTACTTCAAAGTTGATGATCCCCTCGATGGCACTGACTATGGTCAGGTCTATTTCCCGCGCAACTATGATCAGATTGTACAAACAGAAGACCGGGAGCGTTTAAGCGGCAACGTCGTATTGCAGTATGCGCCTAATGACAGATTACAGATCTCTGCCGACTACTTACATTCCAAATATGATGTTAGTGGCCGCCAGGATATTTACCCCTCGTGGTTTACCCCCGGCAACGTCAGAAATCCTGAGTTGGATGAGAACAATACCCTGGTCTATGCCGATTTTGTGGATGTGTTTGTCGAGTCCATGGCCCGCCAGTCAGATGCTTCCAGTAAGCTCAATGCCTATGGTCTGAATATCGAGTGGCAGGCTACCGATGACTGGAATATGGAACTGGATGTCAGTGCCTCAAAAGCGGAGTCTGATCCGGGCAAAGGCTGGTCCGATGTAGTGGTCGGTCGCCCCGGGGAATTTTCCTATGATCGCCGTCAGGGGCAGCAGGTCCCGACTATGGCCTTTGATCCTATTCAGGCTGGCGATACCCTGACCGCAGGCTGGACCTCCTTGCAAGGTACGCAATTGGAAGATGAAGTGAAGGCCGCCAAATTCGACAACAGCCTTTATGTTCAGGCCGGCCCGCTGGTCGAAGTTAACTTTGGTGCGCACTATACGGATCGGACTCTTGGCACAGTGTATGGAGAAACTGAGGGGCCTCTGCCATGGATCTTCGCTGACAACAGTACCCGAATTCCACTGCCAGATTCGTTGTTTAACCTGTTCGATGCGGACGGATTTTTGTCCGGCGCATCCGGTGACCCGGTTAATCAGTGGCCGACATTCGACACCGATGAAATCATGGCGTATCTGAGCAGTGATGAGGTGATCAGCATGCTGGATGATCCTCAGGCCGCGCGGGATATATTGAGCCGTAATGGTTTTGGTATCGTGCCGGATCGCACAGCCTATGATGTGAATGAAGAAGTACTGGCACTGTATACAGATCTTAACTTTGAAGGTGATATCGGAGATATGTTCTGGACGGTTGTGGCGGGAATGCGCTACGTCGACACCACCAGCACCTCCAGTGGTCAGCAAATTGCGCTGTTGGATCTTGTTCCCTCACAAAATGAGCCAAACAAGGTCTTCGCTGAATATTCTGATGATTATGTGCCGGTTGCGATCAGTAATGAATACCAGGACTGGCTCCCCAGCATCAATGCTAATATTCATTTAACCGATGAGCTGATTGGTCGTGTTGCGGTATCCCGTTCGATTACCCGGCCTGAACTGAATCAGATGAGCCCGCTGACCAGCTATGGTGATGGTGAAATTGATGGGTTAACGGGTTCCGGCAGTAATCCTAAGCTTGCCCCTTATACCTCTGAAAATGTGGATCTGTCCCTTGAATGGTACTACGACGAGGGTAGCTATGCGGCCCTTGCCTATTTCAGAAAAGACATCGACGGCTACCTGGGCTACAGCACCTTGCCGGAAACAGTGGTCGTGCCGAGCGGTAGTTATGATTATGAAATTTCCCGCCCTATCAATGAAAGCAGCACGGAAGTGGACGGTTTTGAATTTGCGGTGCAGCACATGTTCAGCACCTTACCCGAACCTTTTGATGGTCTCGGCGTGATATTTAACCTGACCAAGGTGGACAGCAGCTCTGAGCAGGATGATCTGCCGCTGATTGGTCTGGGTGATTCTGAGAATCTGATACTTTTCTATGAAAAAGCCGGATTCCAGGTGCGTCTGGCTTACAACAATCGTGGTCGCTTTATGCAGACCAAGCCGGTCGTTACAGGTACCAGACAGCGTGATGGTCATTATGTTGACGATTATAAGCAGCTTGATCTGAGCGGTAGTTATGACATCAATGAGAACTTCACTGTGTTCTTCGAAGGTATCAATCTGACCAATGAACTAACGGTCAAGAATGCTGAATATAAGAACCAGACGTTGCAGGTCATAGAGACCGGCCCCCGTTATGCGCTGGGCGTGCGGGCGAAGTTCTGAGCATAAAAATCAGTCTCCCTGTCTGATGTTTTATCTAGAGCGGCTCATCTGAAAATCCTGGAGGCGACAGGCCTCCGGGATTTTTTTTGCACTGCATAAAAATTTTCTGCCCCCTTTCACGGCCTGAGAAAAGTCTTATCCAGGAGGAATTCAGCTATGTCACAGCCTCGTCAGCCCAGCCTTACCCAGGCTCTGATACCCATTGTGGTATTGCTATCACTGTTATTCTTAGCCGTTTACTATTTCGGTGATGCCTCATCGTCGGGTCCTAACCAGGTAGCACTGCTGCTCTGTGCGGGGGTGGCAACGCTGATTGGTCTGTACAATGGCAATCGCCGTGAACAGATAGAACAGGCGATCGTTAAAGGGATTAGCCTGACGCTGGGCGCGGTGCTGATTTTGCTGGCTGTAGGTTCGTTAATAGGTAGCTGGTTATTGTCAGGTACGGTGCCAACGATGATCTACTTTGGATTGCAATTACTCAATCCTGATTATTTTTATCTGAGTTGTTGTCTGATTTGTGCGTTAGTCGCCCTGTGTATTGGCAGCAGCTGGACTGTGGCGGCCACTATAGGCGTGGCGCTGATGGGGGTGGCCAGTGGAATGGGCTTATCGGAGGTGATTTGTGCCGGAGCCATCGTCAGTGGCGCTTATTTCGGAGACAAACTCTCGCCCTTATCCGATACCACTAATCTGGCACCGGCAGTGGCCGGCACCGATATTTTTACCCATATTCGTTTTATGCTCTACAGTACCTTGCCGAGTTTTGCACTGACTCTGGTACTGTTTCTGATCCTTGGTCTCAGAGCAACGGCAGAAACCCAATCCATTGAGCTTACCTCTTTAATGCAGAGTTTGTCCTCGCACTTTCATATCGCCTGGTATTTACTGCTGCCGTTAGCCATTACCCTGTTTCTGGCGCTGCGCAAAATACCGGCTTTTCCTGCTATCGGTATTGGCGCATTGGTGGGTGGAGTGATGGCGGCCTTTTTTCAGCAGGATTTTATCCAGGCCCAGGCCGCTCCTGCACTGGGTGAGCTGAATGGCACGGTTACGGTGATTTGGAAAGCCATGTATGAAGGTATCAGTGTTACTTCTGACGACCCAAGACTCGAAGACCTGCTCAGTGGCGGTGGAATGGGATCAATGCTCAATACCATCTGGCTGATTATTTCGGCCATGACCTTCGGCTCTGTTATGGAAGCTACAGGACTGCTTCAACGGGTGGTGCAGGCGTTGTTAACAGGTGTCAGGTCCGTAGCCGGACTGATTATTACTACCATTACAACGGCTTTTGGTACCAACGTTGTAGCGGGTGACCAGTACATCGGTATTGTGATGCCTGCGCGTATGTTTAAGCCCGAATATGACAAGCGTGGGCTGGCACCGGAAAACCTCTCCAGAGCGGTTGAAGATGGCGGTACCGTCACGTCGGCTCTTATCCCATGGAATACCTGTGGGGCCTATATGCATTCTGTGCTGCTGGTGAATCCCCTGGATTACGCGCTCTACGCGTTCTTTAACTGGCTGACGCCCTTGTTAGGAATTGTTCTGGCACTATGCGGTATTCAGCGGCCCGCACAAAAAAACCGCGGTGCAATAGTACAACGCGGCAATTAATCTATTGATATCAGCCAGTGTAGCAGGTGCTGGTTCAGTGAGAGTGTCGCGGAAGTTTGTCCCGCAGACGGCGATATTTGAGCATATCTTCAAATACACCTCCGCCATCAAGATTCGAGACTTTGGCACGATAGATCTCCTGCCACCAGGTCTGACTCTCAGGATATTGTTTCTCAGTACTGAGTTTTTCCCGGCGCTGTTGCAGTTCGGCGTCACTGAGCTGCACATTGACCTGGCCGGTATTCAGATCCACATTCACTCTATCACCGGTCTGCAGCAGTGCCAGACCACCCCCATCGGCAGCTTCCGGCGATGCATTAAGAATCGAAGGTGAACCCGATGTACCGCTCTGGCGTCCGTCACCTATGGTGGGCAGGGCGTCAATGCCTTTTTCCAGCAGATAGGTGGGTGGCTGCATATTGACCACTTCAGCGGAGCCCGGATAGCCTTTTGGCCCGGTGTAGCGCATGACCAGTATACAGTTCTCATCGATATCCAGTGACGGATTGTTAATATCCTGATGATAATGCTCAGGCCCGTCAAACACGATTGCACGGGCAGTGAATTGATTGGGTTTGTCCGGATGAGACAGGTAGCGCCGGGCAAAGTCGGCATTGATGGCCGAGACTTTCATCACCGCAGAATCAAACAGATTGCCACTCAAGACCTTCAGCCCGGCCTGGGCTTTGACGGGACGATCTATCGGCCGAATCACCTCTTCGTTGTGACATTGTGCATTACTGCAGTTTTCAGCCAGTGTTGTGCCGGTTACTGTCATACAGTTACCGTCCAGCAATTCTTCCTGTAACAGCCTCCTGACGACCGACGGTACGCCACCGGCATTATGGAAGTCTTCGCTGAGGTATTCGCCTACCGGCTGGCAGTTAACCAGTTGCGGAATATGCTGACCTATTTCCTGCCAGTCTTTGATATCCAGCTCAATACCGGCATGGCGGGCAATAGCATTAATATGAATGGGCGCATTGGTTGAGCCCCCCAGTGCCGAACATAGCCGGATTGCATTATCAAAGGACCGGCGGCTGAGAATTTTACTCGGGGTGAGATCCTCAAATACCATTTCTACGGCTCGTTTGCCTGTACGGTACGCCATTTGTGCTCTTTCGCGATAAGGCGCGGGAATAGAAGCGCAGCCCGGAAGCATCATTCCCAGCACTTCGGCCAGGCTGTTCATCGTCAGTGCAGTGCCCATGGTATTGCAGTGCCCGGATGAGGGGGCTGAGCTGGAAACCTGCTGAATAAAACTGTCGTAGTCAATTTCGCCCTTGGCCAGGCGTTTTCTGGCATCCCAGATGATGGTGCCGGAGCCCACACATTGCCCCTTGTAAGTACCATTGAGCATCGGGCCTACTGAGAACGCAATGGCGGGCAGATCGACGCTGGCTGCTCCCATCAACAGTGCCGGAGTGGTCTTGTCGCAGCCTGTGGTAAGGATCACGCCATCTAAGGGGTAACCATGCAGCACTTCAATTAACGACAGACATTGCAGGTTGCGATCCAGCGCTGCGGTCGGGCGTCTGCCGGTTTCCTGAATCGGGTGTACCGGAAATTCAATGGCAATGCCACCGGCATCCCGGATACCGTCTTTCAGCCGGGTCGCCAGCTCAACATGGGCGCGGTTACAGGGAGCCAGATCTGACCCCGTCTGGGCGATGCCGATCACCGGGCGCGAAGACTGAAGTTCTTCAATGGTCAGCCCATAGTTGAGATACTTCTCCAGATAGAGCGCCGTCATGTCCGGGTTGTTCGGATCATCAAACCAGGCGCGACTGCGCAAGTTGATTTTTTTGCTTTTCATCAGCTTATTCCTTTTTCTTGCGTCAATTCCGCAAACCTTGCAATCAGTTCTGAAGCCTTTGTGCGAATATCTGACAAGCTCATTTCAGGGGTAAAGATGGCGCCACCCAGGCCGAAGCCCTTGCAACCGGCCTGTAAATAGG
Organism: Lacimicrobium alkaliphilum; assembly: GCF_002591895.1. Taxonomy (GTDB): domain Bacteria; phylum Pseudomonadota; class Gammaproteobacteria; order Enterobacterales; family Alteromonadaceae; genus Lacimicrobium; species Lacimicrobium alkaliphilum. The sequence continues at coordinate 177,664 of NZ_NISX01000008.1, read as the reverse complement.
CTGCCATATTGCCGCTGTTGATGCCTCCAACTGCCAGCAGCGGGAGATGTGCGGGGATCACTGTTGACATGGCTTTCACTGCAGCAGGTGAAATTTGTTCTGCCGGAAACAGTTTCAGAGCGTCGGCACCGGCATTGATGGCTGTAAAGGCTTCGGTGGGCGTCATACAGCCAGGCATGGATAGCATGTCGTAGTCTTTGGTCATGCGGATCACATCCGCATCGGTGCTGGGGGAAACAATCAGTTTTCCGCCTGCGTCGCGGACCTGACTGACCTGTTCTGTTGTGACCACAGTGCCGGCGCCAAACAGGCCCCGATCACCAAACTTTTGGCTAATCATGGCAATGGAATCCAGCGGTTGCGGTGAATTCAGTGGCACTTCAATCATCTCAAAGCCGAGATCCAGCAAGCATTCGGCCACGTCCACACTTCGGGATGGCGTAATACCCCGCAGTATTGCAACCAGAGGAAACAGGTTCCGTTGTTGATAATGCATAATATCGTTCCCTTTATACTCTGAGGGTTTCAGAAAAAAGCGGATCCATACCGGCCAGTACAGCTTGCCCGGCACTGAATAGTCGGCCTGGATAATCAAAAAAGGTCAGTGCGCGCTGGTACCACTGGCAAAGTGCAGGATCCCCCACCAGGTTAATCTGAGTGCCACAGGGCAGTGCTGCGCTGGCACTGAGAATTTCACTGGCAATGATACTCGCTGACAGATAGCTGCTGACTTGCCCTTCCGCCATTTGGCCGGTTACTGCCATTGCCCGGGGTGTAAACAGCTGGTTCAGCAAAGCCGGATTTGCCCGCGTATGCTCTAAGCCAAGTTCAAAGGCATCAGCATCAATCACGTCGTCATTGCACAGGCTGGCCAGTGAACTGTGTTTGCGCATCAGCGTGTACAACTCGCCGCTCATGTAAGTGGAAAACTGAACGATCTGATGCTGTTTAAGCCGGGCCCATTTACTGTGGGTTCCGGGCAGACAGAAAATCCCTTCCGCCATCCCGCCAAGTCGCGCCGCACCGAAGATCTGTAGCTCTTCACCTCGCATCACATCGGGTACGCCGGATGTTGTAATTGTCCTGACTCCCGGGACAATGGCGCAGGGAAAGGGCAAGCTGTGTCCGGGCGATACCAACTGCTCAGCCAGATCGTTCAGGGTTGCAGGGCAGGAGACATAAGGGGCCTCGTGCCAGCCATTCTGACTGCCGGCCATACCGCCTGTCAGCAGCAATGCCGTGCCCTCGAACCAGTGCCCGCAGTTTTTCTGCACAGTGGGTTCGAATTCATCTCTTGTCAGTCTGAGTGCACCTTCATCGGTGTTACATGTTTCCAGCAGCTTGCCATTATCGAGCAGATACGCCCGGAATGAACTCGACCCCCAGTCAATGGCAATGCACTGCATCAGGCCCGCCCACCATCTACAATCAGGCTCTGACCACTGATCATGCGAGAGGCATCAGAGGCCAGAAACAAGGCCGCCGCCGCGACATCCTGCTCGCTGATGGTTGATTTGATGGCCTGTTCTTTAAGACAGTCGTTAACGGCGTCTTGTGTTGCCCACAGCTTTTTCTGACGTTCGGTCATAACCCAGCCCGGGATCAGGCTGTTCACCCGAATGGCATCTGTACCCAACTCGCGAGCCAGGGTTTTGCTCAATCCGATAATTGCCGACTTGGCGGCTACATAGGCCGGGTAACCAGTCAGCCCCAGCAGTGCAGAGTTGGAGCCCATATTGATAATGCTGCCCCCTTGTTGCTTAAGCCAGGGTAAAGCGGCCTGTGCGGTAAAAAAGTGTGGTCTGAGGTTTACAGACTGCAACAGATCCCATTGCTGTGGCGTCAGTTCCTGCAGGCGGTGACGGCTGTCAGAGGCGGCGTTGTTGATCAAAATATGCAGACCGTTGTGCAGCTCAGCCGCTTCAGCGATCAAGCGTTGCAATTGCTCTACCTGAGTCACATCGCATGGCCTGAACTGGCAGCGTCGGGCTTGTTCGGTGGTGAGTCTGTCAAGCAGTGACTCTGCAGCATCTGTCTGATTGTCTACGAAGGTGACCTGACATCCCTGTTCGAGAAACGCTTCCACCATGGTTGCACCAATGCCTGATCCACCTCCGGTAATAAAGGCATGCTTTTGCTTAAGGTCGGCGTATTGTCCGGGCATCATATGCTTGTTTCTCCTGTTTAACTGCAAAGATCTATCGCCGCTAGCTTACAATGTTACTATTTATAGTATAAATAAACTTAGGCAAGATCAATCCCTGAGTTGCATCAGGGGAAGGATTTATTCCAATGGGTTGTAAAGGGGTTGCCCGGGTGCAGCTATGCAGTGACCCGAACGAGAGCGTGTTGTTCTTTGCTGTATGAATTTTGTTCTAACTAAACGCTCTAGTTTTCGAGTCGGTTCTCGATCAACAGCAGGGCCTCAGCTTCCATAATATAAGAGGTTTTATGGGCCAGCTCCCGGTTGCCCGCAGCAATCGCATCGAAAATTTTGCGGTGTTCCACATAGCTGGCGGTATCTACACCTTTAAACTTGTTGGTAAAACGTATGCTTACTCTCAGAGCGGTTTCAATAAAGCTGCGTAACTGCACAAAAAAGGGATTCTTGCTGGCCCTGAGTATGGCAGAGTGAAAATCGATATCGGCCTGCAGTGAATCTTCCCAGCCATCTTCGGCAGCTTTCATGCGGTTGAGCGCCTCTTCGATGGCAGAAATATCCTCTGGTTGCGCATACTTTGCAGCCAGAGAGGCCGCCTCGGGCTCAATGGCCAGACGCAACTGAAGAAAGTCTCTTAACATTTCCAGGCTGGGTACACTGTTTAATATCCAGTCCAATACATCCGGATCAAAAAGGTTCCAGTGTTCATGGCTCTGCACTGTAATGCCTTTGCGGGGACGGGAGATGATCAGGCCTTTCGCCGCGAGCATTTTTACCGCTTCTCTGGTGGCGGTGCGGCTGATGTCATATTTTGTGCAAATCTCTGCCTCAGTAGGTAATCCCTGCCCTACAGAAAAGTCTCCGCAAATAATTGCCTTGCCAAGCTCACGCACAAGCTGGTGAGTTAAGTTGCTATTGGCAGTTTGCTGTAACATATGGAAAGCCTTATCCTGAATGATCGTTGTGTCAGTGGAGCCGTATCATCGACTCTATCGGAACATCATACAAATATGATTAAGAAAACAACAGGTTTCCGATCTGAAATCTTGGTTCTGGTAAGCCTCTCTCTTCAATTCTGAAGATAAACAGGTTACCTGCCTTTGGTTGATCCTGCCTTTGTGAACGGGTTAACCCGTCATGGGCAGTGGTGACAAATAGTAACCTGTCATTATGGCCCCCCAGAGCGACACAGGTAGGCTGGCTGACCGGCATCGGAATTCTGAAGTCTTCCTGCCCGTCTGGCGTATACCTCACCACGCAGTGGCCTCCCCAATGGGCGCTCCACAGGCCACCTTTTGCATCAACGGTAGCGCCATCCGGTGAATGGCCTTCGCTCGCGCTGGCCCAGACCTCTCCCTTACTAAGTCGCCCTGTTCTACTTTCGAAGGCAAAACGTTTTATCTCCCCGGAGGGCGAATCAGCATGGTACAGCCATTGGCTACAGGGGCTCCAGCTCAGGCCATTGGATATTTGCAGCCCATCGAGCACCCTGTCCACGTCGCCGTTATGGTTGACCCGATAGAGACCGGCATTACTTTGTGGCGGGTTGCGTGTGGCGTCCTCTGTCATGGAGCCCACCCAGAATCGTCCCTGGCGATCTACCCGCCCATCATTAAAGCGATTACCCGGCAGGTGCAGCTCTGGCTCTGCCAGTTTCAGTATTTCACCGCTGAGGGGATTGTACAGGGCGATGCTGTGAACGAAGGCGACGATCAACCAGTCCGTCTCTGTGGTCAAACCCAGGCTGGCAATGCCAGAAGGAGGTTGCCAGCGTGTCAGGTTGTCGCTGTTGAGTTGGTAGCGAAACAGCTCTGTGCCTTTAATATCTGTCCACCAGAGGCAGTCGGTACGGTCGTCATAGACCACGCTTTCCCCCAGTATATTGGCCACCGGAAGCACCTTGATGGGTAACAGTTTGTTTAACCTCATCTGTTACCACCAGGTCAGATAAAGCGCTGCCAGTATGGCAATTACACCTATGGCGGCCAGATTATAGGAGCCTGAGGTGTCAAAGTTGACGTCTTTTAATAAGGGCGCCGATGACCGGGTATTCGCCGGAGTGACTCTGGATACCAGCACCGCCAGGATCAGACAGGCAAGAAACACCACACCCACTCTGTCAATAAAGGGCAGCTCAGGGAACACCAGTTTCAGACCCAGGGAGAATACCGCGGAACCAATCGCCGCCGCCATCGCCCCTTTAGGGGTGGTATGTTTCCAGAACATGCCGAGCAGAAACAGCACAACAATGCCGGGAGTGAAGAAGCCGGTGAACTCCTGAATATACTGGAAGGCCTGATCAAGCTGACCGAGTAAGGGTCTGGCACAAACTACGGCCAGTATCATGGCAGAGATACTGGCGATCCTGCCGGTGGCGAGGTAGTGCTTTTCACTTTTTTCAGGTTTGTAATGACGATATATATCCATGGTGAAGATAGTTGAAATACTGTTTGCCATGGAGCCTAAAGAGGACACAATCGCCGCCACCAGCGCGGCGAATACAAAGCCCTTTATTCCCTCGGGCATCATATTCAGCAACATCGGATAGGCCTTGTCAGCCGGTTCCAGATCAGAGTTGATGACGAAGGCGGCAATGCCGGGTACAACTACGATCAACGGCATCAGCAATTTCAGAAACGCCGCAAATACGATTCCTTTCTGAGCTTCGCCGAGGCTTTTTGCGGCCAGGGTACGCTGGATAATATATTGATTAAAACCCCAGTAAGAAAGGTTCATAATCCACATACCGCCGATTAACACCGAGATGCCGGGCAGACTCATATAATGTTCGTTGTCGGGGCTGAGGATCATATCGAATTTTTCCGGCGCCCTTTCTAACAGCGTTGAGAAGCCGGCGAAGACACCGCCACCATTGCCCAGCATATCCAGAGACAGGTAGGTGAGCATCATGCCGCCGCTGACCAATACCACCACCTGAATGATATCGGTGTAGGCAACGGCCTTCAGCCCGCCATATAGAGAGTAAGTGAGTGACAGCAGAGCCAGAAATACCAGGCCAGTCTGCATATCGATGCCGGTAATGGTGTTAATCGCCAGGGCACCAAGCCAGAGGATGGAGGTCAGATTGACAAACACATACACACCAAGCCAGAAAATGGCTAATACCAGGCGGACTTCATGGCCATAGCGCTGCTCCAGAAACTGCGGCATAGTGTAGATTCGGTGCTTAAGAAAAATAGGCAGGAAATACTTACCAACGATAATAAGGGTCAGCGCCGCCATCCACTCATAGGACGCGATTGCCAGGCCAATGGCATAACCTGACCCTGACATACCGATAATCTGTTCGGCAGAGATATTGGCGGCAATCAGTGACGCACCAATAGCCCACCAGGGAAGACTGTTACCGGCAAGAAAATAATCCTGGGTGTTTTTCTGATGTCCGGCCTTTTCTCTGGAAACCCACAAGGCGATCGCTACAAGCGCGACGACATAGATACTGAATAAGATGATATCTGTGTTGGATAAAGACGACATTGGCAAATAAAAACCTTATTAACAATGATGTTACACTTAATATAATATTTATATTATAAGTTTACAATGCTTTGTTCCGATGCTCCGGCCAGCAGTTTATATCAATCGGATGTAAACGGTCAGATTGTCACATACAGGGGTTGTCATGGTTAATATCCTGTTATAAAGTCTATTTATATTATAAATAGGATTAATTAAAGTTGAGGTTAATGTGAGTATCCGGCTTTGTTTTTTAGTTCTTTGTTTTATCAGTTTTTCCAGCATAGCCGATGGTCGTGCTCCCTGGGAAGATCATCAGGTCTTTGCCATCAATAAAGAAGATCCCCGTTCCAGCTCGTTTTCCTATGCAACACAAGCAGAAGCGCTGGTGGACGACTACAGCAACAGTAACAGATACCTGTCTCTTAATGGCTTGTGGGAATTCAACTGGCAGCGACGCTTTGCTGATGCGCCGGATAATTTTCACCAGTCAGATTTTGATGCCAGCGCCTGGGGGCAAATAAACGTGCCCGGAAACTGGGAAGTAGAGGGCTACGGCTACCCGATTTATCTGGATGAGCGCTATCCCTTTGACACCACCTGGCCAGATGTACCAAAGGAATATAATCCTATTGGCTCCTATCGGAAAACCTTCTCACTGCCAGAACACTGGCACGACAAGCAGGTGTTTTTACATGTGGGCGCAGCACGTTCATCACTGGAAGTCTGGGTCAACGGCCACCGCGTAGGTTTCAGCCAGGGCGCCAAAACACCCGCAGAGTTTGATCTGAGTCCGTATGTTAAGGCCGGCGAGAACCTTATTGCCATGCAAATCAGACGCTGGACCGACGCCAGTTACCTGGAAAGTCAGGATATGCTGCGCATGTCGGGTATCGAACGTGATGTCTATCTGTATGCCACACCTAAGCAGCGGATTTTCGATTTCCACGCCAGACCAGAGCTTGACCAGAGCCTGACAAAAGCGACATTGGCGTTGGATCTGGAGTTAAGAAATTATGCCCGCGAAGCACAGCAGGCACTAACAGTGCAGGCCCGGCTACTGGACCCGCGCAACGGCATGAAACCGGTTTTCGAGCAGCAAAAAGAACTCAGTCTTAAGGCAGCCGGCAAGCAACATCTTCAGTTTGAGCAGCATCTTGAAAAGCCGCGCTTGTGGAGTGCTGAAACGCCTGAGTTGTACACCCTGGTACTGAACCTCTATGACGGCAATGGCAGATTGCTGGAGAGCCTGCGTGACGACATTGGTTTTCGCCGTATAGAGATTGCAGGCGGGCAGCTTAAGGTCAACGGCAAGGCCATTTATATTCGCGGGGTCAATCGCCACGAAACATCCCCTGACAGGGGGCATGTGGTGACGCGTGAGTCCATGTTGCATGATATCCGGTTAATGAAGGCGCACAATATTAATGCGGTGCGCTCCAGTCACTACCCTAATGATCCCCACTGGTATGATTTGACCGACAAATACGGCCTGTATGTGGTGGATGAGGCCAACATTGAGTCTCACCCTCTGGCGATCAGCGAGCAGACGCAACTGGGGAATGAAATGAGCTGGCTGCCTGCGCATATTGAGCGCACCCGGCGCATGTTTGAACGGGATAAAAATCATCCGTCGATTATTATCTGGTCTCTGGGCAATGAAGCCGGTAAAGGGAAAATCTTTGAAGCCACCTACCGCTGGCTCAAAGAGGCTGATGGCAGCCGTCCGGTTCAGTATGAACCCGCAGGCACCGCTGACTACACGGATATTTTTGCGCCCATGTACCCGAGTATTGAACGCCTCTCTGAATATGCCCGTCAGCACAGTGACCGCCCGGGGATTATGATCGAGTATGCTCATGCCATGGGCAACTCCGTGGGTAATCTGCAGGATTACTGGGATCTGATTGAGCAGGAAAAGGTTCTTCAGGGCGGGTTTATCTGGGACTGGGTTGATCAGTCTTTAAGGTATACCAATGAGCATGGTCAGTCTTACTGGGCCTACGGTAAGGATTTCCATCCGGATTTACCCAGCGACGGTAACTTTCTCAACAACGGCCTGGTGAATCCGGATCGAGAGCCCCATCCACATTTATATGAAGTGAAAAAGGTCTATCAACCGATCAAATTCAGCGCTGTAGACGCAGCCGGTGGAGAATTTGAGATCCACAACACCTTCAGGTTCATTGATCTGTCAGCCTATGATCTGAACTGGCGCATAGAGGCCGATGGCGAGCTGGTCTCTCAGGGACATCAGGCCATGCCTGCAGTGGCCCCAGAGAGCAAAAAGCGGGTGCAACTGAAGTTGCCGGCACTACCGAAAACCAGTAATAAAGAATATTTTCTCACACTTCGTGCGCTGTTGCGCCACCCTCAGCCGCTGCTGGAAGCGGGTCATGAGGTGGCGTTTGAGCAATTCAGCTTACCGGTTACACAACAATCTGTACTGATTAAAGCATCAGGCAACTCCCTGGCAGTCACTCGCGAGCAACAGAATCTGCGCCTGACTAACGACAGGTTAAGCCTGCTCATTGATGGCAACACAGGCTGGTTATCCAGCTACCGATATCAGGGCAAAGAACTGCTGAAATCGCCAATGATCCCCAATTTCTGGCGCGCACCCACAGATAACGATCTGGGTAATGGCATGCCCGAGTGGGCCGCAGTATGGCGAAATGCGGGGCGGAATCTGAGTCTGAAAAAGCTCGATACTACCGATGCAGGAACAGGCGTTCAGGTTAGTGCTGTTTTTGACAGCGCTGATTTCGACGGCCAGTACCGGCTCGATTATCTGGTTTCACCCTCAGGTCGCGTCCAGGTGAGCAGTGAACTGGAGTTGGCTGAGGGTCAGCAACTGCCGAAAATGCCTAAGTTTGGTATGCAACTGGTGATTCCCGGGGCTTATCCGTATATCAGCTGGTTTGGCCGGGGCCCCCATGAGAGCTATGCGGATCGCCAGCACTCTGCGGCAATAGGTAAGTATCATCGCCATGTGACCGAACAGGTACATGCTTATATTCGCCCCCAGGAAAACGCTAATAAAACCGACGTAAGATGGTTAGCGGCCCGGGATGCACAAGGAAACGGGCTGCTCGCTGTGGGTGAGACGCCCTTATCTGCCAGTGCCTGGCCCTATTTGCAACAGGATATCGATTTCTTCGCCGGCGACAGTGAAACTTCTGCTTCGGGTCTGGTGCCGGTCACCAGTAAACACGCCGTTGATGTTCCTGTCCGGGATCTGATTACCCTGAATCTGGATCACCGGCAAATGGGTGTGGGCGGCGACACATCCTGGGGGCGACCGGTGCATGACAAATACTCGCTACCGGCACAAAGCTATCAATATCGCTTTACCCTGATTCCACTCTCAGCGGGGGAGGAGCCTGCCAAGCTTGCCCGCACCGCTGAGGAGACCAGCCGTGACTGAGGTTGAATTAGCCGATACGCTCGCGCGCCACTACGGCTTAACCGGGCAGTTGAAAACCCTGCCCGGTTATGAAGATCAGAACTATCTGCTGACCACCGACAGCAGTCGCTATGTGGTCAAAGTGTCGGCAGAAGCCGGGTTGTATCTGGATTTACAGAATCAGGCGATGACGCATCTTTATCAGCAGCGCCTTGCAGTGCCGCAGGTGTTAAAAAACCAGGATGGCGACATGCTCAGTGCTGTGCCCTCAGAAAGCGGGCCTGATCGCTGGTTAAGGGTACTGACCTACCTGGAGGGGAGTTTCTATGCCGATATAGACAGGTCTCAGCCCCGGCCTGCTCTGTGGCAGGATCTGGGCCGTTTTATGGGCACGCTGGATAGTGCTTTACAGAACTTCAGCCATGCCGGAGCGTGCCGACGACTGGACTGGGATCTGGCGCTGGGCCATGAAGTCTGCCTGCGCAAGATGGACTATTTATCCGCTTCTCAACAACGGCAAATCAGATCTTTTCTGCAAGCTTATCAACAATGGGTGCTCCCCAGACTGGGGGAACTGCCCAGGGGCGTTATCCATAATGATGCCAATGACTACAATCTGCTGGTTAACAACCTGGATGACCCTCAGGCGATAAGCGGACTGATCGATTTTGGCGACATGCTCGAAAGCCATCTGGTCAACGAGCTGGCGATTGCCTGTGCTTATGCAATATTGGATCAGGACGATGTCTGTGCAGTGATTCTCGCTGTGGTGCACGGCTATCACAGCCAGCGTCCGTTGGCGGTGGCCGAAGCCGACTGTTTGTTTTATCTGATTGGTCTGAGACTATGCGTGAGTCTGTGCAATTCGGCCAGAGCCATTGAGGAACAACCGGATAATCAGTATTTGCTGATCTCGGCGCGCCCTGCCTGGGGCGCCCTTGAAAAACTCGGCCGGGTCGGTGGCTTTGGCATGCAATGCAGAATCAGACAGGTTTGCGGTCTCGAAGCCCCACAGGGGCGCGACAAAGCCTCCATACAGGCCATGCGACAGCAGCACTTCAGCAAGACCCTGAGCCTGAGCTATCGCGAGCCGCTGAAAATTGTCAGGGGCCAGGGCGCCTATCTGTTTGATGAGCAGGGCCGGGATTATCTGGATATGGTCAACAATGTCTGTCATGTGGGCCACTGCCATCCTCATGTGGTCGCCGCGGGGCAAAGGCAAATGGCCAGTTTAAATACCAATACCCGCTATCTGCACGATAACCTGGTGGATTACGGGCAGCGTCTGCTGGCAACCTTTCCCGATCCTTTGTCTGTGTGCTTTTTTGTTAACTCCGGCAGTGAGGCTAACGAACTGGCGTTCAGGATGGCCCGCTGTGCTACCGGGCGGCGTGATTTACTGGTGGTTGATGGTGCCTATCATGGCAATACCAATGCCTGCATTGAGGCCAGTTCTTACAAGTTCGATGGACCTGGCGGTGAAGGTGCCGCTTCTCACATACATAAAGTGCCGTTGCCTTATCCCTATCGTGGCCTTTATCAGGGAGCGAACACGGCCTCAGCTTATGCTCAGGATCTCAGGGGAGTCGTTGAGGGCCTGGAATGGCGGAATACCCTCCCCGGTGCCTTTATCTGTGAATCGCTGCAGGGCGTAGCGGGCCAGATTGTGATGCCTGAAGGGTATCTGCAACAGGTATATAACACAGTGCGCAAAACCGGTGGGGTATGTATTGCCGACGAAGTGCAGGTGGGTTTCGGCAGGGTGGGGCAGAGCATGTGGGGCTTTCAGACCCAACAGGTGGTGCCTGATATTGTCACCCTTGGCAAGCCCATAGGCAACGGTCATCCCATGGCCGCTGTAGTTACCACCCCGGCCATTGCCGATGCCTTTGTTACGGGCATGGAATACTTCAATACCTTTGGTGGTAATCCGGTGTCCTGCGCCATTGGCATGGCGGTACTGGAGGTGTTGGAGCAGGAACAGCTGGTCTCCGGTGCACAGAAAACCGGCGACTATCTCAAACAGCATCTCGCGGCGCTGGCCAGAGAATATGCCTGTATCGGTGATATTCGTGGCATGGGGCTGTTTCTGGGGGTAGAGCTGGTATCCGATCCCAGTACAAAGTCTCCGGCCACTGCGCAAACCGCCTGGCTGATTGAGTTCTTTAAATCTCATCGTATTTTGCTCTCCAGTGAGGGGCCGGATGCCAATGTGCTTAAGATCAAGCCGCCAATGGTTTTTGGTCAGCGAGAAGCCGACCGCTTTCTGGACATTTTTAAACAGGGGTTGGCAACGATGCCGGCCTTAGCTAACTAAAGGGGGAACCATGGAGTTTCTGAAAAAACTAGGTATCAGCGCACAGAATGCCGGTGTCAGCACGGGAACCGGCTGGCTGGATAAAAGTGACAGCGCGCCCATTGCAATTCATTCTCCGGTAGATGGCAATCTGATCGCCAGGGTAACGCCTTGCTCAGAACAGCAGTATCATCAGGTGGCAGAGAAAGCACAAAGTGCATTTTTGCAGTGGCGCAGGGTTACCGCACCGCAACGTGGCGAGATTGTGCGTCAGATTGGTGAGGCATTGCGTGAATATAAGCAGCCACTGGGCGAACTGGTCTCTTATGAAATGGGCAAGTCGTTGCAGGAAGGCCTGGGTGAAGTGCAGGAAATGATCGACATCTGTGACTTCGCTGTGGGCCTTTCCCGCCAGTTATGTGGCTCAACCATGCATTCGGAGCGACCGCTTCATCGTATGTATGAGCAGTATCATCCAATGGGCGTGGTGGGCGTGATCTCTGCGTTCAATTTCCCTGTGGCAGTGTGGTCATGGAACACCATGATAGCCGCGGTATGTGGTGATGCGGTGATCTGGAAACCATCAGAGAAAACGCCGCTCACCGCCATTGCCTGCCAGAATATCGTGCAGCAGGTGCTGATCCGCAATCATCTCCCGGAAGGACTCCTGTCTATGGTTGTCGGCGGGCCGGAGATTGGCGAGCTGATGCTGGATGACAAGCGTCTGCCGCTGATGTCCGTTACCGGTTCTACCAAAGTCGGTCGTCATGCTGGCCAGAAAGTGGCGGCCCGTTTTGGCAAGAGCATCCTAGAGCTGGGTGGTAATAACGCGATTATTGTCACTGCCAATGCAGACCTTAAAGTTGCCGTGCCAGGCGTGGTGTTCGGTGCGGTCGGCACTGCAGGTCAGCGCTGTACCACCACCCGAAGAGTTATCGTGCATGAATCTGTTTACGATAAAGTAAAAGAATCCCTGGTCAGCGCCTATGGGAAACTACGCATCGGTGATCCGCTGGATGAAAACAATCATGTCGGGCCGCTGATCGACAAAGATTCAGTAAGCAATTTTGTTAATGCAATCAGTCGTGTCCGTGACGAAGGCGGTACGCTGCTGTGTGGTGGTGAAGTGTTACAGGGCCAGGGTTATGAATCCGGCTGTTATGTGACTCCGGCGATTGTCGAGGCGGAAAATCACTATGCTACGGTGCAGAGTGAGACCTTTGCTCCGCTGCTGTATCTGATTAAATATCGTGGCGACGTTGATGAGGCGATAGCCCTGCAAAATGGTGTGGCTCAGGGCTTGTCGTCGGCAATATTCAGTCTGGATATGCGTGAAGTGGAGAACTATCTGGCCCACTGGGGATCTGATTGTGGCATTTCGAATGTTAATATCGGCACCTCGGGTGCTGAAATCGGCGGTGCCTTTGGCGGTGAAAAGGAAACTGGCGGCGGCCGTGAATCCGGCTCTGACGCCTGGAAAGCCTATATGCGACGCCAGACCAATACCATTAATTACTCAGCTGAGTTGCCGCTGGCACAGGGGATTAAGTTCGATCTGTAGAGACCATTGATATTTTTTAAGTGATAACAAGGGGGCTTCGCCCCCTTTTTTGCATGCAAACAACCCTTTCCTTTCAGATCTCTTAACCCCTAGAATAACCGCTTATGTTGTTCGTTGCAGGAGTGGTCAATGGCAGGCCCGCTTAAAGGTATCAAGGTATTGGATCTCAGTCGTATTCTGGCCGGACCCTGGGCCACACAGGTGCTGGCCGATTACGGTGCCAGCGTGTGGAAAATAGAACGCCCGCAATGTGGTGATGATACCCGCCACTGGGGGCCCCCTTACTTAAAAGATGCACAAGGCCGGGAAACCGCAGAATCGGCTTATTATCTTGCTGCGAATCGCGGTAAACAGTCGGTTACGGTGGATATCACCACGGATGAAGGCCAGCAGGTGATCCGGGAGCTGGCTGCCAGGGCCGATGTGTTGGTGGAAAACTATAAAGTCGGTGGCCTTAAAAAATATGGCCTCGATTATGCCAGCCTGGGCAAAGTGAATCCAAAGCTGATTTATTGTTCCATTACCGGTTTTGGTCAGGACGGCCCTGATGCCACGCGCCCCGGTTATGATGCCATGATCCAGGCCATGGGCGGGCTGATGAGCATCACCGGCGAGCCCGACACGCTGCCAGGCGGCGGGCCGCAAAAAGCCGGAGTGGCGGTGGCCGATCTGATGACCGGTATGTACGGGGTGTCCGCTATTCTTGCAGCTTTGTATGAACGGGAGCAAAGCGGGCAGGGCCAGCATATTGATCTGGCGCTGCTGGACACTCAGGTCGCCTGGCTGGCGAATCAGGCCAGTAACTATCTGGTCAGTGGTGAGGTGCCGCAACGCATGGGCACTGCGCACCCTAACATTGTTCCTTATCAGTCACTGAAGGTAAAAGATGGTTTTATTTTGCTGGCAGTGGGCAATGATCAGCAGTTTCAGCGCTGTTGTACCGTGTTAGGTGATGCTGAGCTGGCCTTTGATAACAGATTCAGCACCAATGCCAGACGGGTACAACACCGTCTGAGCCTGATCCCCAGACTGGAAGCCTTGCTGTGCATGCAGCCATTGGATCACTGGCTGGCACAACTGGCCGAAGCCGGGGTGCCCTGCGGCCCTATTAATACCCTGGATAGGGTGTTTGCCGAGCCTCAGGTGCGCCATCGCCGGATGCAATTTGATCTGCCGCATCCCATAGCCGGTAAAGTGCCCATGGTGGCTAATCCGGTAAAATTCTCGCGCACCAAAGTTGAATACAATCAGGCGCCACCAACATTGGGCCAGCATACCGATGAGGTTCTGAACAGTCTGAAGGTCAAACCTGCGCGTTAGAGCGCGAGGGCCACTGCATGGGTGAGTTGTCTGAGCCAGCTCAGCGCCGGGTGATTGTCGGTATTTTTATGCCAATACTGATGAATGGCGATATCGGCAATGGTGACTGGCGCATTGCAAATGACGATGCCATCCTGATTCAGGGCTCCGGCAAGTTTGGCGGGCATGGTCAGTAGCAAATCAGACTGACGTACCACATTAATGGCGCTTCCATAACTCTGACAATGCAGGGCAATGCGGCGGTTTACACCTTGTTGGCGCAGAGCAATGTCTTCGATGGCGGGACCACTGGCGCGATGAGATACGCTGATATGGCGGGCTTGTGCATAGGCCTTCTTATTCAGCTTAGCGTACAGACTGTGCTCTTGGGCCATCACTACACAGAATCTGTCGCTGAGTAAGGGGCGGTGTAATACCGGTTCGCTGATTGGCAAAGACACATCAATGGCGATATCTACCGTTCCGCCGGCCAGCTGTCTTGCCATTTGTGAGCGCTCCAGAGCGTAACTGGCCAGCGATGTGCCCGGTGCCTGTGCGGCCAATGCTGCAGCCAGTGGTGGTAGTAGTAACTTCTCCAGCGCTTCATGGATACCGATACGAAAATAATTGACTGCCGTTTGCGGAGAAAACTGTTCACTCAGTTGCAGAATTTCACGCAGTTGCCCGAGGTTATTAATCAGAGCAGGTGCCAGGCTTTCACACAATGCTGTGGGCTGCATGACATTGCCCTGGCGTGTAAATAAGGGATCGGCCAGATGAGTACGCAGGCGCTTTATTGCATGGCTTACGGCAGACGGCGTCAGGTGAAGGCGCTGTGCCGCTCTGGACATATTGCGTTCCTGATACAGTGCCTCAAAGATCTTCAGCAGATTCAGATCCAGCTGCTGAAAAGGTGAACTGCTGTGAGTGGTTTTGCTATGAATACTGTTCATAATATCTCTGGAATATATTTCATTTTATTCAATAGTGAAAGGGCGCTAGGCTTCTTCAGGTCTGAAAAATGAATCCGGAGCACCCTATGGACTTCCAGCCATCACAGCGAAGTCAGCAGTATTTAACCCAACTGACAGACTTTATGCACCAGCATGTTCTGCCCATTGAGGCCGAGGTGATGGCCTTTCATCATCAGCAAAATAATCATGGTCAGTGGCAGCGATGGCAGTTGCATCCTGGTGTTGAATCTCTTAAGCAACAGGCTAAAGTGCAGGGGCTGTGGAATCTTTTTTTGCCCGATGACGAGCTCGGTCAGGGATTGAGCACACTCGAATATGCCCCCTTAGCCGAGCAAATGGGTCGCTCACCTATCGCCAGCGAGATTTTCAACTGCAATGCACCGGATACCGGCAATATGGAAGTGTTGTATCACTTTGGCAGTGCCGGGCAGCAGCAAAAATGGCTGACGCCCTTGCTGGAAGGCCGGATTCGCAGTGTGTTTTGTATGACCGAGCCGGATGTTGCCTCTTCTGATGCCACTAATATGCAGGCCAGTATCCACGAAGAAGGGGATGAACTTGTGCTTAACGGCCGCAAATGGTGGAGTACCGGCCTCGGCCACCCCGATGCCAAAGTGGCAATTTTTATGGGGTTGTCGAACCCGGAAGGTGAAAAACATGCTCGCCACTCCATGGTGCTGGTGGAACTGGACCGCCCGGGAGTGAATATTCAGCGCATGCTCAGTGCGTATGGTGAGTATGATGCGCCCTACGGGCATGGCGAGGTGATATTTGACCATGTCAGGGTGCCTGAACAGAATCTTATCCTCGGTATGGGTAAGGGCTTTGCGATAGCCCAGGGCCGGCTTGGCCCCGGTCGTATCCATCATTGTATGCGCGCCATTGGTGCCGCAGAGCGGGCACTGGAGCTGGGAATAGCACGAGCCACAGCGCGCCGGGCTTTTGGCCAGCCGCTTATAAATTTAGGGGCAAATAAAGCTCGTATTGCCGAGGTACGAATGGCCATCGATCAGGCCCGTTTACTGACCTTAAATGCTGCCTGGAAAATTGATGCGGTTGGCGTAAAACAGGCGATGACAGAAATCTCCGCCATTAAAGTCATCGCGCCACGGGTAATGGAACAAAGCGTGGATTTGGCGATTCAGTTGCACGGCGGCGCCGGTATGAGCGGCGATACGCCACTGGCAGCCATGATGGCGATGGCCAGAGCGCTGCGACTTGCTGATGGCCCTGATGAGGTCCATCAGGCCATGGTAGCCAGATTGGAGCTGGCAAAATATAAACAGGCGGCTAAATGAGCAGCAACATCACCGATCAGCCCGGCCAGGTAAGACAAGGCGAAGAGCTGGATCTGAATCGTCTTCTGCCCTGGGTTAACGAACAATTACCCCATTTAACCGGTACTCCACAGGTGCAGCAATACAGCGGTGGTGCGTCAAACTGGACCTATTGTTTATCCTTTGCTGAGCAGGATGTGATCCTGCGCCGGGCCCCGGCCGGTACTAAGGCTAAAGGCGCTCATGATATGGGCCGGGAATACCGCCTGCAAAAGGCACTTAAGCCGGTTTATCCTTATGTGCCGGATATGCTCGGATTCTGCTCAGACCCGGAGTTGATCGGCAGTGAGTTTTATCTGATGCAGCGCTGTGAAGGCATTATCCCCCGGCGTAATCTGCCGCGGGGCGTGAAGCTTAACCCTGCGCAGACCCGCGAGCTTTGCCTTAACGTGCTGGATGCCATGATAGCGCTGCACGAAGTTGATTATAAAACTGCCGGGCTGGATCAACTGGCTAAAGGCGAAGGTTATATTCAGCGTCAGATCAGTGGCTGGAACCAGCGCTATATGAATGCTAAAACCTGGAATGTGCCGGGAGCGGGTTATGTGCGTCGCTGGCTGGAGGATAATATGCCGGATAAGGAGCATATCTGTCTGACCCACAATGACTTTCGCTTTGATAATGTAGTGTTGGCCCCTGATGAGCCCACCCGGGTTACCGCCATTCTTGACTGGGAGCTGGCGACCCTGGGCGACCCGCTGATGGATCTCGGTAATACCCTGGCTTACTGGGTCGAAGCCGGTGACGATTTTCTTGCACAGCAGACCCGTCGTCAGCCCACCCATCTGCCCGGTATGTTAAATCGCCAGGAAGTGGTGGAGTACTATCTGGATAAAAGGTCGCTGTCGGTCAGTGATTTTACCTTTTATGAGGTTTACGGATTGTTTCGGTTAGCCGCTATCGCTCAGCAGATTTACTATCGCTATCACCATAAACAAACCCGGAATCCCGCTTTCAAACACTTTTGGGTGTTTGTGCATTACCTTATCTGGCGTTGCCGCCGCACCATCCGTCAGGGCAGGCCGGTCTGATGCAAAAAATCTATCTGTTGCGCCATGGTCAGGCCGGGTTTGATCAGGCTGACTATGATGCCTTATCTCCAACAGGTCGCCAGCAAGCATGGCGTTTGGGCCGGTTTTTCGCTGACAACGGAATTAGCTTTACTGCACAGCAGATTATCAGTGGCTCAATGCTGCGTCATCGGCAAACACTGCAAGCTTTATGGCAAGGGCTGAACCAACAACCTGTTGATCTGGCTGACCCCATAGACGACAGGATTGAGCAAAACGCTGACTGGAATGAATATGATCATCACAACGTCCTGGCGGCATTGAATCCGGAGTTTGCTAACCCTCAAGGGCTTAAAGCGTATCTGTTGCAACAGGCTGATCCTTCGGCTGCTTTTGCACAAACTTTCAGTCAGGCCATCAGCAAATGGACAAACTCAGAGCCTGGTAATGAATATATTGAGAGTTGGGAGGATTTTTGCGCCAGAGTCAAACGGGGCATCAGTGCCGCCACGGAGAAACCGCACAATAAACTGCTGGTGATTACCTCTGGTGGGCCCATCTCAGTTCTGGCGCAGCAGTTGCTGGGTGTTCCGGAAAAGCACTTTCTGAACATAAACTGGGTTCTGGCCAATTGTGGGGTAAGCCGTTTGCTTAACGGTCGTAACGGTTTAAGGCTGTCCAGTCTTAATGATTACACGGCTTTTGATGGGACCCCGGAACTGATTACCTACAAATAACAGGAAGCACAGCGATGTTGAGAAAAAATATTCTGATCACAGGGGCCAGTTCAGGGTTGGGCTGGGGCATGGCACTGGAGTTTGCCAGACAAGGCCGCAACCTCGCCCTTTGTGCCCGGCGTACCGACAGGCTGGAAAGTCTGAAACAGGAAATCGCTGCTATTGATCCAACAATTAAAGTCAGCCTCAAGGCACTGGATGTTAATGATCATGGGCAGGTTTTCGAAGTGTTTCACGCATTTAAACAGGAGTTTGGCACGCTGGACAGAATCATTATTAATGCGGGTATGGGTAAAGGTGCCTCGATCGGCACAGGTTATTTTGAAGCCAATAAGCAGACCGCTATGACGAACTTTGTCGCCGCGATTGCGCAATCTGAAGCCGCCATGGAAATCTTTCGGGAGCAGAATCATGGTCATCTGGTGGGTATGTCCTCCTTCAGT
This sequence comes from Lacimicrobium alkaliphilum, assembly GCF_002591895.1. Classification (GTDB taxonomy): domain Bacteria; phylum Pseudomonadota; class Gammaproteobacteria; order Enterobacterales; family Alteromonadaceae; genus Lacimicrobium; species Lacimicrobium alkaliphilum. The sequence goes on along the minus strand of NZ_NISX01000008.1, from coordinate 158,963 downwards.
GCCATTCGGGGTTTTCGTCGTGCATTGACGGCCTACGCTGCTACCAAGGCCGGGCTGAGTACTTTGATGGAAGGGATTCGTGTGGATGTGCTCAATAAACCCATTGTCGTGTCCACCATCCATCCCGGTTTTATTCGCAGTGAAATTAATGAAAAAGTGGAAAAAGTGCCCTTTATCGTGGACAGGGAAACGGGGTGCCGGGCACTGGTCAAAGCCATCGAGAAAGAAAAGGCCAGTTGCTTTGTGCCGTCCTGGCCCTGGTCTTTTATGGCACCGCTGATAAAAATCGCACCGTTGAGTGTGATTAAAAGGTTCAGCTAGTGGAGGGTGTTAGCGCGGCACACGGATGCACTGTGATTTTGCATCCTTCGTGTTCCTTCGCGCTCTTCGTGGTTGGAAGACTTTGACCACGAAGGACACGAAGAGCACGAAGTATTCTGAAACAAGGTCAGGAGCCCGTTTCTGGATTAAAGCTGATGAAAACTACACAGGAGAGTCTATGCAGGATAAAAAACGACTGGTAATCACCGGCGGTGGCTCAGGTCTGGGTCGCGCACTGGCCCTGCGTTGGGCACAGCAGGGAGCCGCAATTTGTGTTACCGATAAGGACGCAGAATCCGCTGCCAGGGTAGCCGAAGAAGTCGTGCAAGCCGGTGGCGAAAGCTTCTGTGTTCAGGCCGATGTGACCTCAGAAGCCGACTGGTTGACGGTACTGGAGCAAGTGCAGCAGCACTGGGACGGTGCAGATTTGCTGATCAATAATGCCGGCGTGGCCACTGCCGGAGATTTCGAAACCGAAACCATGGAGCAGTGGCAGTGGATTCTGAATATCAATCTGCTGGGCGTCGTGCGTGGGTGCCAGACCTTTGCTCCGTTGTTTAAAAAGCAGGGGCAGGGTCAGATTATCAATATCTCTTCCCAGGCTGGTATTACTCATCTGCCCTCAATGGGCAGTTATAATGCCGTGAAAGCCGCAGTTATCGCCTTTTCTGAAACCCTGCGCATGGAGCTGGCCGCAGACAATATTCAGGTATCTGTGGTGTGTCCGTCATTTTTCAGAACCAATCTGGACCAATCAATGCGTACTGCGCAGCCTCACTTTAAAGTCAAAGTGGGTCGTTATTTTGACCGTGCAACCCTGAGCGCAGAACAGGTGGCAGACTATGTATATAAATCCGCGCAAACCGACGCTTTTATAGTGTTACCCCATAAAGAAGGCCGCAAAGCCTGGTATATGAAGCGTTTTCTGCCCAACCTGCGTTATATCAATATGATGCTGAAAATGACCCGGCGCAAAAAGCGCTAAAAAGAATAATTCACCACAGAGCCACAAAGGGCACGGAGCCTTGTAGGGCCCAATTTATTGGGCTAACTGAGGCCCGATAACGGTACTCGGGCATGACGGGCTGTCTTTCCCGCATGCTGTTGGCGGGAACCCAGTGTCTTTACCGAACGATTAATTTTTGAATCCTCTGCGCCTTAGCGCCTCTGCGAGATCAAAAAGAGAAAAGCCTGGGATCTCGCAGAGTCGCTGAGCACGCGGAGAACACGAAGATGGAAACTCTCCTGAATCTCTGCGTCTCCGCGGTAAAGATTACCTGCCGTACAGGTCGCTGGATGCCCAGCAACCTTTGAATTGTCAAAGTGCTGATTACTAATACTGTGCAATCAAAGGTGCTGGACAGGCCCGATAACGGTACTCGGGCATGACGGGCTGTCTTTCCCGCATGCTGTTGGCGGGAACCCAGTGCCTCTTTACTTACTAACCATCTCGCAAAGTCAGACGAGTTTTCAGCTATCAGCTACCAGCTTTCAGAACTGATAACTGACGACTTTCATGCTCAGCTATCAATTATCAGCTTGCGGCTCGCTGCCAATGGCTGGCTGAGACTTGTTACTGGTTATCTGGCTGTCTGGTAGGCGCGGCGTTTCAGGTAATAGGCAATGCCCGTTACCGGCAGGATTATCAGGGTCAGACCCGCCACAGTGCTGACTATCAGGTAAAATAAACCGCCTACTGCGGCTACATGCAGCGGATAGATAGTATGGGAAAGCCGATTTCCCTGTGCGGTCTGGCGGACACTTTCCAGCTCGATCAGATCACCGCTTTGGGGTGAAAACCCCAGGTAACTTCTGCCATTGGGATGCCATTCATCATCAAACTTCAGTCGCATTCTGTCTCTGGAGAGATAAACAAGACGTGGTGAGGCATCATCAAACAATGCCTTAGCTACGTTGAAGCGGTCCTGCCAGTCTGTTGCATAGGGTACAGGCGAAGGAATAACCGGTTGCGTCCCGCTTGCTGGCAGCAGGCTGACCAGCATCTTGTTGACCGGCTGAGAGTAGATGATGGCGCTACCGGTAGCGAGAATCACAAGAATAGGAATAGCCATCAGTGCCGCACTCACTTTATGCAGTTCGCTCAGAGTTTGCAGGCCTTTGCGGGTTTTCAGACTAAACCAGTGTACGGTGAAATGGCGCCGGGAAAATCCATGACGTGGCCACCAGCGAATAAGACCGGTTACTACCAGCAACACGCTGGCAAGGCCAAATATGCCGAGCAGATCTTTGCCGGTACCCCCTAACATCAGATCATGATGCAGTGAGACAAAGATATCAATCAGATCACCATGTCGCTCACGTTTTAACAGCATCCCCGAGTGACCAAAATACCAGTGTGTTTTATCCTGATCGACCACTTCCAGCCAGGGGGCGTTGTCCGTTGGCATATAGGCATAACCTTGGGTCAGTGGCGAGCTGAGCTGATCCAGCTGACGGGCAGCCTGAGCCTGGCTAACAGGCGTTTCCAGTTCGAGAGCAGGATAAGTAAGCTTCAGTAATGCCGGTTTGTAATACAGCACTGTGCCGGTCACCGCCATCAACAACACCCACAGGCTCAGCAGCAGGCCGAGCCAGGTGTGGGTGAACTGGTTTAAGCGCTTTAAGGTCTGGCGCAATCGATCACCATCCGTACTGCCAGCTTAAGGTAACAGTGCGGCCGCGGCCGGTGAAGTTGCGGTTATCGCCGCCGACACTTTGTGCATAGTAGGTAAAATAATACTCATCCAACAGATTTTCCACGCCAAGAGTAAAAGTTCCGGACGCCAGGGTATCCAGTGTCGCGGTAGCGTTAATGGTGTGGTAGCCGTCGAAATCATTAATGCTGTTATCCTCACCGGCATCACGGTCAAACAATTTGCTCCACTGCACACGTGTCAGCAACATATCTGTCCAGCTTTGCTGCCAGGTCAGATTCAGACGGCGCGGGGCGATATTGCGGCCAGACAAGTCCTGATCGACCCGTTGGTCACCATCGCTGTCAAACTCGCCGTTAGTATCGGCATAACTGGCGGACAAACGGGTATTGGCTGACAGCATGTAACTGGCGTTAAGTTCAATACCGTCAATTTCCGTGCGTTCACGTTTCACAGTGTAAATACCATCGGCATCAGCCTGAAGACGTGCGCCCAAATCTGAATCTGAGGTGAAATAACTGGCGCTGAAAGACAAAACATCGCCGCTGTATTCCACCCCGGCTTCCTGGTTGTCTGCGATAACCGGCTGCAGATCCAGAAAGCTGGAAACATTAAGATTCGGCTCGCTGATACCACGTAAAACCCTGCCCACATCCGGCATGCTGAAGCCTTCTGAGTAGCTGGCATAGACCCGCCAGTTATCGTTCAGCTGGTAGACCGCACCGAGGTTATGCAGTAATTCGTTAAACGAGGGTTCACCACCTTTTACAAAGGTACTGTTGTACGACGCCAGGGTGGTGAAATCGTCAACCCTTAGCTTGCCATATTCATAGCGTACACCGGCACTGAGGTTTAGGTTGCCAAACTGATAGCGGGCCTGAATATAGGGCGCCCAGTTTACAAACTCTGTATCAGGGACCCACTTACGGCCGGTTTGTGCCAGTTCCTGAAAGGTGGTGTCATTTAAATAATCGAGACCGGCAGTGATGCCCAGGGGGCTTTCCGCCACATCCTGCCAGTTCATGGTGATACGAGATCCGTACTTGCGAGAATCGTTACGAGACTGGTCAAACAGGTTGTCACCGAAGTCCGGATCCTGAAAGGTGCCATAGCGACCACCACCGTATAGAGCAGAGAAATCCTGAAAGAACAGCTGCCAGTCCAGTTTGCCGGAAAACAATGAATCGTGGTGATAGGTGAGGCTGGAGGTGGTCACTTCATTTTCAGGGCTGTCGCCTTCAACCAGGCCTTCAATCGAAACCGCCGGAATACCGGCTTCGCGATCACCATCAAGGGTGCCATAGCTACCGTTACCAGCCATATCGAAGCGGTTGATCATAAACTCTAATGACTGTTCATCATCAATGGTAAAACCAAGCCTGGCGAACAGGTCATAGCTGGTGGAGTCCATGGTGTCGCCCTGCACTCCATCCAGGCCAATGAGCTGACCTTTTCCATCAACATACATGCCGGTCTCTTTAACCTGGACACCCAGCACGGTTTGCCATCTTCCGCTACTCTGTCTGAACAGATAACCGGTCTGATAAGTCACGCTGTCTGACAACTCATCAGGTGATGCCGTGATACCCGCATTCACTTCGTGAGTCGGTCCGTCTTCTGCTGACTTGGTGACAATATTGATGATGCCGCCACTGGCACCCATTCCCTGTATGGCACTGGCACCATGAATCACTTCTACGCGCTCAATCATAAAGGGGTCAATGGTATAGGCGGCACGAGAACCATTACGCAACGGATTGGATTGCGGAATGCCATCGATCAGGTAAAGAGGGTTGCGGCCACGCAGGGTTTCACCGGAGCTGGTGAGTTTCTGACGCGAAGGAGAAAATGCCGGGATCATATTTCCAAGAATATCGGACAGCGACTGCGCGACATTAAGTTGCGAGCGGATTTCTTCGCCTGTGATCACCGAAACAGTGGCGGGAATAGCACTTTGTGGTACAGAAGTACGGGTTGCGGTGACCTCAATCACATCATCAACCCCGGAGCTGGCCATAACAGGCAAAGAAAGTACTGACAGCGCAGTTAGCAAAGCAATTGAAACAGGTGTTTTGTGCATGGTGAATTCGTGTTGCTGTAAATTATGGTCGAGAATGATAATGGTTATCAATAACAAGTTCAACAAAGGAAATACAACATAGATCTGCAAGTGGTTATTGGTACTGCCTGGTATGGGAAGACATAAAAAAGGGCCCTGATGGGCCCTTTGACGTGATTAGAAAAATTACTCAGCTATCGGTTTGCGGTTCACTGCCAATGGCTGGCTGAGACTTGTTACCGGTTATCTTGCGCTTAATCCAGCTGAATGGCCTGCGCAGATCGCCGAGAATCAGATACAGGCAGGGTACCAGAATCAGCGTCACCACTGTGGCGTAAAGTACTGCAAAGCCCAGTGCCACCGCCATGGGGATCACAAACCTGGCCTGCAGGCTGGTCTCAAACATAATTGGCAATACGCCCACAAAAGTAGTGATCGACGTCAGGGTAATGGCCCGGAAACGGGCGCAGCCCGCTTCTACCACCGCATCTTTAATGCGAATGCCCTCCGCCCGGCGCTGATTGATAAAGTCTGTCATCACCAGGCTATCGTTAATCACCACCCCGGCGGCGGCAATCAGCCCGAACGTGGACATCATGCTCATATCCAGGCCAAAGAAGAAATGGCCCCAGATGGCGCCGGTCATGGCAAAAGGGATCACCGACATTATGATAATCGGCTGCCCATAGCTTTTCAGCGGCACGGCCAGCAGGATATAGACGATGATCATACCGGCAATAAAGAACATCATCTGTTCGTTCTGTTGCGCCTGCTGCTCGGCAATATCACCGCCCAGCTCGGTCATCACAGAAGGAAACTCAGATTTGAGATCCGGCAACAGTTTCTCTTTGATGTTCTTGACGGCGGCACCGGGTTCGACCCTGTCCTGATCGATGGCACCCCACACATACACGCTGCGATAGCCTCCTTCACGGCGGATATAACTGATGCCGGGCTGCTCACTTAAGGTCACCACGTCACCGAGCATCACTTCCTGGCCATCAGGGGTCGTGATAATCGCATGTTTGAGTTCGGCAAAACGCTCGCGGGTCAGGCGCGGATAACGCACCATCACCCGCACTTCTTCGGTGTCACGGATAACCCGTTGGGCCTGAGTTCCATAGAAGCTGTTACCCACCTGACTGGCAATAGTGGCCAGATTCAGACCGAGATCATAGGCTACCGGCAGCAATTGGATTTGCACTTCTTTACTGGCCGGATCGATGGTGGAACTGACGTCAAATAGCCCTTCCTGCTCCTGCAGCATGGCGATAAAACGCCTTCCCGCTGTATTGAGGGTTTTCAGATCGGAACCAAACAGCAGGTAGCCAAAGTCGCCGTCATTACCACCACCGTTAACATCATCCTGAATGCTGAACGACTTCATACCCGGGATTTCAGGTATTTTCTCCCGCCAGCGCCGAGACAGCTCAAATGTATTAAACGGGCGATCTTCTTCTTCAATCAGTGGTACCACCAGCCTGGCTTCGGTACGGCCCTGATTAAAGGCCAGCATATCCCGTACCATGCCGATACCGTATTCGGCTACGGTTTCCTTCTCTACATCCTGAATCGCCTGCTCTATGGTCATCAGCGCATCAATGGTGGTTTGATCTGAGACGGTTTCATTCATTTCGATGCGAATACTGGGGAAGTCATGGGGCACTTTTGGGGTCGGCACGGTACGCACATGACCGGCGCTAATCAGCCCCACGCTGATGAGCAGAATGGCGATAAAGGTACACAACACCAGCCAGCGCAATTCGGTACAGCGGCTGACAAAGTTTTTATAAGGGCCGTTAACAAAACCGAAGAAGCGCCTGTTGAAGCGCGAGCGCCAACTGGTTTCTTTTACCGGTTTGAAATTGGTATGGGCAATATGCGCCGGCAGGATCAGCTTGGATTCAATCAGACTGAAGACCAGACAAAAGATAACCACCATGGCGATAATATAGAAGAACGTGCCCTCAGGCCCAGAGCTGAAGGTAAAAGGCGCAAAAACGGCTATGGTGGTCAGTACCCCGAAGGTAGCCGGGGTGGCCACCCGTTTGGCGCCGCGCACGGCGCTTTCCACACCGCCTCCATATTTTTCTATCTCCGTATAGGAACTCTCGCCAATAACAATGGCGTCGTCCACCACTATCCCCAGCACCATAATAAATGCGAACAGGGAAAGGATATTAATGCTGATGCCGAAAACAGGCATCATCATTACCGCACCCAGGAAACACACTGGCAACCCTACCATAACCCAGAATGCCAGACGGAAGCGCAGGAATATGGTCAGCATCAGGGCTACCAGAATCGAACCCTGGAACAGGTTCTTCAGCATCATATCCAGGCGGGCATTGAGGTAGTAGGTCATATCCACCAGTACTTTCATCTCTACGCCCGGCGGCAGGCTTTTATTGCGGTGCTCAATAAAGCTTTTCACCGAATCGGCCACCGGTATCATATTCTGATCCTTGGTGGCCTGCACAGCCATAAAAATGGCATTCGTGCCCGAATACTTGAAGTAGCGTTCACCCTCGACAAATCCATCTTCTATGGTGGCCACATCCTGTAACAATACCCGGGCACCGCTGGGACCGATCTTGATCGGGATCTGGCGGAACTCCTCACCGTTGTAATACTGATTCTCTACCCGCACCGAGATAATCCCGGAGTCAGTGCGTAGTTGGCCGGCCGACATGTTCGCCGAATAGCGGCGTATAGCCTGCGACACCTCGCTGAGGGTCAGATTATATTTGCGCAGCATCTCCGGTTTGATTTCAATGGCAATTTCATCATCCGGTGCATCCATATTGACCAGGGAAATATTACCCAGTTGCAGCAGTTCCCGTTCCATCTGCCGTGCCAGAACTTTGAGATCGGTGAGGGGCAAATCGCCCACCACCGCCATCTCTATTACGCTTTGCCTGAATTCGGCCTGAGCGATAGTCACCGGCTCCATATCCGCAGGGAAGGTAGCTATGCTGTCGACCCGGGATTTAACTTTGTCCATGACCTCGGACAATTCGGCGTCAGTTTTGATCTCAAGGGACACCCGCCCTGCGTTTCTGAAGGCACGGGAAACGGTTTTCTTGATTTCAGTAACATCTTTAAGGGCTTCTTCGATCTTTATCAGAATTCCTTCTTCAATTTCCTGCGGTGAGGCCCCCCGGTAAGTGGCATTGATATTGATATAGTTAATCTCAACATTCGGAAACATTTGTCTCTGAATCGTGAAATAACTGACAATTCCCATTACGATGATGAAGATCATCAACAGGTTAGCGGCCACCGGGTTATTGGCAAAAAACGCGATAAGCCCGGTTTGTTTTTGTTCCTGAGCAGTCATGGAACCTCCTTATTCGGCTTCAGCGTTCTGGGCGACCAGTTTTGGGTCATCTTTGGCCAGTTTTACTTTCATCCCTTTTTGCGGGTATTCAGGCACTGTGGTCAGTACTCTGTCACCTTCGCTAAGACCATCGTTAATCAGGAAGTATTTACCCTCTTCGCGGAGCACGTCCACTTTAACGGGTTGTAACTGCATGTCTTTATCTACCAACCATACGGTACGGTTGGTGACCAGATCCTGAGGCAGGCGAAACACCTGTTGCAGCGTCTGACCGGCCAGGCTGACTTCAACATAACTGCCGAATTTGAATACAGGGGCCTGGCTATGCAGGCTGTAAGGGTCCTGAATGCGGGCGATCAACTGGCTCATTCGGGTGCTTTTTTCCACTACGCCGAGGTCGCGGTCAATAACGCCCTGTCGGGAAAACGTATTGATCCCGCGACTGGTGACAGTGACCTGGGTTCCGGCCAGCGGTGTGGGTAAAAAAGTGCTGTCGAAACCTGCTATGGGCAGAGTGATCTCGGCAGTTTCAATGTTGTACAGCTCGGCCACCTGGGCGCCCTGGCTAACAAACTGTCCCAGGCCGATGTCGCGACTGATAACCAGTGCATCATAGGGTGCTTTTACCTGACAGTAGGCTAAATCCCGTTTGGCTAATTTTAGTTTAGCTTCGGCCGATTTCACCGCGGCCTCAGCGCTCAACAACTGAGGCTTACGCAGATAGAGATCGGTTACCTGGCTGTCAGCCATAGATTTGGCTTCCTGCGCTGCAACCCGCGCTCTGGCCTGTTCTTCTATAAGCTGTGCCTGAGCCTGATTTAACTCGGCTTCAGCCTGTAATAACGCGGCTTCGTAACGCTGTTTATCGATACTGAACAGGGTAGTACCGCGGGGAACAACGCCTCCGGCGACAAAATCCTGGTGCCAGTCCACCACCTCACCGGATACCTGTGCAGAGAGCTGAGTCATCTCAAGCGGGCGCACTTCGCCGAAGCTGGTAATCATGACCTGATAATCTTCAGCGCTGGCTTCATCGATACTCACCGTAGGGCGTGTATCTGTATCTTCTTTTTCTTCTTGTTGCTGGGCGGTGGCATTGATCAAAGACATCCCTGCCACGCCAAGGGCGAGAACCACAATCGGCAGTGCGATCTTTATCCATAATTTGTTCATTTGTATATGCATCTAAGTTGTATAATTGCAGGTCTTTATCATACCCAAGCTGAGCGGATAAAGCGTTAGGCATTTGTAAAAATATGTGAGTGTAACGTTAATCGGCTAATCACATGTCGCTTAATAATTGCTCAGGGCATTTTTGAGCATAAATCTCCCCCTCTTGCGCCATCCGGAGCAAGCACTACAGCTTACTCCTGATGGCCAGGAAGCTTGATATAAAAGTTTAGCCACACATGAGTGTTAAATAAAAACATATCTGTGTGTACCGCAGAAACAGTCCTTTCATTCCACAGGCACCGCACGGATGTGTTGCAGAATATTTCAGCCCAGGCGTTTTTGCAGCCACTGAGACACTTCCTGAATCTCTTCCATACAGACATTATGTTGCATGGGGTAGTCCCGCCACTGAACCGGATATTCCAGTGCCTGAATCCGTTCAAAAGCAGCCTTGCCCAGAGCGCAGGGGATCACTTCATCATAGAGCCCGTGGGCGATCAGAATATCGGTATTCTGATTAGCGCTGTGGCGCTGCTCTTCGAGCAGCTCTGGTTGACTCAGATACGTCGACAGAGCAAGGATGCCACCCAGTTTCTGCTCAAAGCGCAGTCCCAGCTGATAGGCGATGACTCCACCCTGAGAAAAGCCAGCCAGAATAATACGCTCAGAGGGCATCCCTTTTTCAATCTCTTCTTCGATCAGCGCTTTGACGAGTGCCGCAGAGGCCATAACTCCCTCGCTGTCCGCGCGGTTTTCAAAATCCAGTGATTTGATGTCATACCATGCCCGCATTTCCATGCCGTTATTGATCGTAACGGGACGCACGGGTGCATGGGGAAACAAAAATCTCACCGATAAGCTGGAAGGGAGTTTTAGTTCAGGGACAATAGGCGCGAAGCCATTACCTGAATCACCTAGACCATGTAACCAAACCACCAGGGCGTCAGGTTTATTACCGTGAAGTACTTCCACAAAGGGTAATGCTGAATTCATTCAGAGTCCTTGTTGTATCAAAATCGTCTTAAAATATCGGTCAACGCTATATAAGCTACTCTAAAGACTTATTCACTGCTGTCCAAGTGCCGGGCACAAACATCTTGTGATAAGATTGCGTTTTTTGCATTCTGACGAGTTTATTGCAATATGGCCACCGGCAATCTGTTTATTCTCGCTGCCCCTTCTGGTGCAGGTAAGTCCAGTCTTATCAAAGCCCTGCTGGAGCGTTACCAGGATGGCTCCATGCAAGTGTCTGTTTCTCATACTACCCGCAGTCCAAGGCCAGGTGAACAGCAGGATGTTGATTATCATTTTGTTGACGAGTCGCAGTTCAGACAAATGATCGTCGAAGAAGCCTTTTTCGAATGGGCGGAGGTGTTCGGAAAGTATTATGGCACCTCTAAGCAGGCCATTGCCGATACGCTAGAGCAGGGCAAAGACGTGTTTCTGGATATTGACTGGCAGGGCGCACGGCAGGTTAAGGCGTTGATGCCAGACACCGCGACTATTTTCATTGCCCCGCCTTCGCGGGACGAGCTGTTGCGCCGCTTAAAACATCGCAATACCGATTCAGACGAGGTAATTGCGCAGCGTATGGCGCAAGCCAAAGAAGAAATTTCTCATTTTCAGGAATTTGATTATGTGGTGGTGAATGACGACTTCGGACAGGCGCTTAAAGAAATCGAAGCCATTGTATTGTGCCAGCGCCTGACTCAAACCAAACAAGCCCGCCGCCATGAAAAGCTTTTCACCGAGCTGTTGAAGTAGCAGCGCCCCTTTGCACGAAAAGAAGATTTCACCATAGAGACACAGAGGGCACAGAGAAGTGAAGGGAATTAATCATTAACCCCTCTGTGTTCTCTGCCTGCCCAGCACCTTTGATTGACAGATGCTACCGGATGGCACATTGATAAAGCAAAGGCTGCTGGGTGACTCCGTGGTTAACTTAGCCTTTCTCAAAGGTCGCTGGGCCTGTCCAGCACCTTTGATGACTGATTGTAGAGGCGGTGCATTAAGATATTCAAAGGCTGCTGGATGCCTCCGTGGTTTATAATGCTTTTCTCGCAGAGGCGCAGGGCCGCAGTGGGATAAGGACTCAGGGCCATTGATTCTTTGCGCCTCGCTTAGCTGCATCCGGACTACAAGATCATGCGCTGTTCGTGGGTTTAGTGTTTTTGTTGGTTGAAGGCTTTTTTCGCACTAACCACTGGAAAAGAATGATTTACCACAGAGACACAGAGGGCACGGAGAAGTAAAAATGATTAAACCGTTCTACCTCTGTGTTCTCCGTGCCTCTGTGGTTAATTTTGCCTTTCTCAAAGGTCGCTGGGCCTGTCCAGCACCTTTGATGACTGATTGTAGAGGTGGCGCATTAAGATATTCAAAGGCTGCTGGATGCCCGATAACAACATTCGGGCATGACAAGGGCTACTCTGAAAACGGATGGCGGACAACTGAAAGCTTTCCTCCGCAAAAGCATATTTCTTTTACCGTGGAAAAACTGTACACTATCCGGCCTTTTTCCATATCGCTCACGGAGTTTCAGATGGCCCGCGTAACAGTTGAAGATGCAGTAAATAAGATTGGTAACCGTTTTGATCTGGTACTGGTTGCCGCACGCCGTGCCCGCCAGCTTGCCATTGAAGGGCGTGATGCCAAGGTTGAATGGGAAAATGACAAGGCCACAGTGGTTGCCCTGCGTGAAATCGAACGCGGTCTGGTAACAGCACAGAGCATGGATGCCGATGAAATGCGTACTCAGCAGGAACAGGATCAGGAAGAGTTTTCTTCTGTGGCGAACATCCTTTCCGGCCAGGAATAAGTTTATTGCTGTGGGCCGTGAGATATCGGCCCGCCAGTTTTAAACTGGCTATTTCTATTCAGTCCGATTCTTCGTATTCTACTCCCCTGATTTATCCAATTTAATGATCCCGACGTGTATCTTTTCGAAGGCCTGAAACAAAAAGTCAGCGACTATCTTCCTGTGGAACAGGTCGAAGATGTTAAGCGCGCGTTTGTGCTGGCAAGAGATGCGCACGATGGTCAGATGCGCTCAAGTGGTGACCCTTATATTACCCATCCGGTGGCAGTGGCTGGCATTCTTGCCGATATGCATCTGGATTATGAGACCCTGATGTCAGCGTTACTGCATGACACCATTGAGGATACCCCGGTTTCCAAAGAGCAATTGATCGAGGCTTTTGGGCCGTCGGTGGCGGATCTGGTGGAAGGCGTCAGCAAACTGGATAAGATCCAGTTTCGCAGTAAAAAAGAAGCTCAGGCAGAGAACTTCCGCAAGATGATGATGGCCATGACCCAGGACATTCGGGTGATCCTGATAAAACTGGCCGACCGCACCCATAATATGCGCACTCTTGAAGCGCTCAGACCCGACAAGCGCCGCCGTATTGCCCGGGAAACCCTCGAGATCTATGCGCCTATAGCTCACCGGCTGGGCATTCATGATATCAAGAATGAGCTTGAAGACCTCGGTTTTCAGGCCATGTACCCGATGCGTTACCGGGCGTTGGGCACAGCCGTACGTCAGGCCCGCGGAAACCGTAAGGAAATCATCGAGAATACCCGCCAGGAAATCGAAATGCGTCTCCAAGAGAGTGTCATTGACGCTCAGGTACTGGGGCGCGAAAAGCACTTGTATTCCATTTATCGCAAGATGAAGAATAAAGAGCTTCTGTTCAATGAGGTGATGGATATCTACGCCTTTCGTCTGATCGTCGAAGGGGTGGACAGTTGCTATCGTGCACTGGGGGCTATGCATGGGTTGTATAAACCCATCGAAGGGCGGTTTAAGGATTATATTGCTATTCCCCGCACTAACGGTTATCAGTCTCTGCATACATCGTTAGTGGGCCCTCATGGTATTCCGGTGGAAATCCAGATTCGTACCATGGAAATGGAACAAATGGCTGACAAAGGCGTAGCGGCCCACTGGATGTATAAAGAACCCGGAGAAACCCGGGGTACCACCGCACAGGTGCGAGCCCGTAAATGGATGCAGTCGTTGCTGGAACTGCAACACAGCGCCAGTTCGTCGGTGGAATTTATTGAAAACGTTAAAACCGATCTGTTCCCCGAGGAAATCTATGTGTTTACCCCTGACGGGCGCATTATCGAGTTGCCGATGGGTGCCACTGCGGTGGATTTTGCCTATGCAGTGCATTCAGATATCGGTAATTCCTGTGTCGGGGTCAGGGTCGATCGTCGCAATTATTCGCTCAACCGGCCATTGCAAAATGGTCAGTCGGTGGAAATTATTACCTCCCCCAGGGCTAAACCCAACGCCAGCTGGCTGAATTTTGTCGTCAGTGCCAAGGCCCGGTCCTATATCCGCCAGTACCTCAAAAAACAGCGTTCCGAAGAAGCGATCAATATGGGTAACAGACTGCTGCGCCATGCCCTGGGTACCACCAAGCTGGAAGATATTACCGAAGCGGATATCGATCGGGTGGTGAAAGAAACCAAACATGAAAACTTTTATGCCCTGTTGGCAGACATAGGTCTGGGTAATGAGCTCAGTGCCATCGTCGCACGACGTCTGCTGGGAAATCAGGAGCCAAAAATTGTCGATGACAGCCACGCCAGGGTCGCCATCAAGGGTACAGAAGGGTTGCTGGTCAGTTATGGTCGTTGTTGCCATCCCATCCCCGGAGATATTATCATCGCCATTCTCAGTCCGGGCAAAGGCATGGTGATCCACCAGAACGGATGCCGTAATATTCGTAAGCTCGCCAAGGAAGAACCACACAGAGTACTGCCGATGAACTGGGAGAGTAACGTACAGGGTGAGTTTAAAGCCTCTGTGCGGGTAGAACTGATCAACCATCAGGGCACATTGGCCAAGCTCACTAATGCGATTGCCGCTGCTGATTCTGATATCATCAGTCTGCAGACTGAAGAAAAAGAGAGCAATATTTACTACATAGATTTGGAAATTACGACGACCAATCGCGTACATCTGGCTAACGTTATGCGCAAAATCCGTGCGATGCCAGAGGTACAAAAAGTTTCTCGTCACAGTCAATCGAAACAAAATTCCTGAGGAAAGAGTTATGTCTAAGTCCGTTATTCATACTGACAGGGCCCCTGCGGCTATTGGCCCATACAGTCAGGCCGTTAAATCCGGTACCACAATCTATTTGTCCGGTCAGATACCCCTGGTTCCAGAGAGTATGGAGATGGTTTCTGAGGATTTTGCCGAGCAGGCCAGACAGGTTTTTGAAAATGTTAAGGCAGTATGTGAGGCGGCCGGCGGCAGCCCCAATGATCTGACCAAAGTGAATATATACCTTACCGACCTGAGTAATTTTGCTGCAGTCAATGAAATGATGAAGCAATATTTTAAGCAACCTTATCCGGCCCGCGCGGCCATTGGTGTTAAAGAACTGCCCAAGGGCGCGCAGATAGAAATCGACGGCATTATGGAGCTGCCTGAATAACCTGCCGTAGCCATGACGCCTGAGCGTTATCAACGTATCCGTAAGATGCTGGCCCTGCGCCAGCCGGATCTGGCGGTATGTCTGGAAAAAGTACATAAACCCCATAATCTGGCTGCGATCATGCGTAACTGTGATGCGGTTGGCGCGCATAATTTGCATGTCATCTGGAATACCCGCCATCAGATCCGCAGCGGAACCTCAGTAGGTAGTCAAAACTGGCTGAAATTGCATACCCATGCCGATACCAGCAGTGCCATCGATGCCTTCAATGAGCAGAACATGCAGATTCTGGTGACCCACTTATCGGATAAATCGGTGGATTTCCGCGATATCGATTACTGTCGTCCCACCGCCATTCTGTTCGGCCAGGAAAAATACGGGGCCACGGATCAGGCCCTGGAAGCAGCCCATCAGCACATCGTTATTCCTATGCAGGGCATGGTGCAGTCGTTAAATGTATCGGTAGCGGGCGCATTGGTGCTGTACGAAGCCCAGCGTCAACGCCAGCAGGCCGGATTATACGAGAAACCACGATTGGATGAGGCTGAGTGCCAGAGAATTCTGTTCGAAGGGGGCTATCCCCGCCTTAAAACACTGTGTCGGGTCAAAGGTCTGGAATACCCCGAGGTGGATGAGCAGGGTCAGATAAGGGCATCTCAGAGTTGGTGGCAGCGCATGCGGGAGCACAAGGGAAAGCGCACCAGTAACCTGAAAGTTATTTGAGTCCGGGCAGGTCTATTGGAAGCTTAATTCAGTTTTCCCCAACCAGGAGATTTTATGTCTATACGCTCTGCCTTATTGGTTCTTATCGCCAGCGCTGCTTTTTTTAGCGGCCCATCACTGGCGTTGGATCGCACGTTGATTGCTGACAGTGCTGAACAGGTCACGCCACTGTTGAATGGCCAGAAAATTCCGGACGTGAGTGTAAAACGAACTGATGGCAGCGCTGTTAATTTGCGCAAGCTGGTGCAGGAAAAGCCCGCTGTTATACTGTTTTATCGCGGTGGCTGGTGTCCCTATTGCAATGCGCAGTTAGCCGATTTTCGGGCAGTAGAGCAAAAAATCAGTGATCTTGGCTATCAGATCCTGACAATTTCCACCGATTCCGTGGCCCGATTACAATCCCAGAAATTTGATACCGACTATAAAGCCCAGGTGCTCTCAGACCACGACCTTAACGCCACCCGTGGCTTTGGTATTGGCTTCTTCCTCGATAAAGACACCGCCAAAAAATACCGCGGGGCTATGGGAAATGTGTTTGCCAGCCTGCCCGGCGACGATCGCATCGTATTACCGGCACCGGCAGTGTATATTGCCGATCAGAGCGGCCTGATCCATTTCCAGTATGTGAACCCGGATTACAAGGTACGTGTTGATCCCGAGTTGGTGTATCATGCTGCCAAACTGGCTTTAAAATAATCATGGATGCAGTCACTCTCATATCTGAAGCTGACAGAACTTAAAGGTGTAGGCAGCAAAGTTGCCGAAAAGCTGCAAAAACTGGGGCTGGTGACGGTGCAGGATCTGCTCTTTCATCTGCCCCTGCGCTATGAAGATCGCACGCGAATCTATCCTATTGCCGACCTGATGCCGCATATTCACGCCAGTGTTCAGGGCGAAGTGATGTCATCGGATATTCAGTTTGGCCGTAAACGCATGTTGATCGTGCGGGTGTCTGATGGCACCGGCAGCATCAGCCTGCGTTTTTTTCATTTTAGCGCCGCCCAGAAAAATGCCCTGCAAGCGGGGCTGACCATCCGCTGTTTCGGTGAAGTGCGCCGTGGCAAATACGGCCTGGAAATGATGCATCCGGAATACCGTCTGCAGCAGGCAGATGCCCCCGCTCCTACCGAAGAAGCTTATACGCCGGTTTACCCCACCACCGAAGGCTTAAAACAGATCAGTCTGCGCAACCTTACAGAACAGGCCCTGAAGTTGTTAGATAAAGGTGGCCTGGCAGAGTTATTACCCGAAGGGCTGTATGCTCAGCAGATCAGCCTTAAACAGGCGCTGAAGACAGTACACCGTCCGCAGGCGGGTGAGAGCCTGGCCGTGCTGGAAAACGGTGAGCATCCGGCACAACAGCGGTTAATTCTCGAAGAACTACTGGCTCATCATTTAAGCGTACTTAAGGTGCGCAAAAACAGTGACAGCCAGCACAGTATGGCGCTGACACCGGATCCAGCGTTGATCAGGCGTTTTCTGGATTTATTGCCCTTTACACCTACGGCTGCGCAGCAGCGGGTTAATACAGAAATTGCCCGAGATCTTGCGATGCCCAGGCCAATGATGCGTCTGGTTCAGGGGGACGTAGGCTCCGGTAAAACCCTGGTTGCCGCCCTGGCCGCCCTGACTGCTATCGGTGCCGGCTATCAGGTGGCGATGATGGCACCCACTGAGCTTTTAGCCGAGCAACACGCCAATAATTTCAGGCAATGGCTTGAGCCGCTGAATATCGAAGTGGGCTGGCTGGCCGGTAAACTTAAGGGTAAAGCGCGTGAGGCATTGCTTGAACGTCTGGCTGGTGGTGAAATACAGATGCTGGTGGGCACCCATGCGATTTTTCAGCAGAGTGTTAATTTTCAGCATCTGGCACTGGTGATCATCGACGAACAGCACCGATTTGGTGTGCATCAACGCCTGGCCCTGCGCGAGAAAGGCCAGCAGCAGGGATTATTTCCCCATCAGTTAATTATGACCGCCACGCCCATTCCCCGTACGCTCGCTATGACCGCCTATGCGGATCTGGATACCTCGGTAATCGATGAGCTACCACCGGGGCGCACCCCGGTTAAAACTGTCGCTATCCCCGATAATCGCCGTGATGAAGTGGTGGCCCGGGTTCATGAAGCCTGTAAACTGCAAGGCAGGCAGGTTTACTGGGTATGCACCCTGATTGAAGAGTCTGAGGTGCTGGAATGTCAGGCCGCCGAGGATACCGCTCAGGCGCTGGCTATGGCGTTGCCGGATTTACGGGTGGGGCTGGTACATGGGCGGTTAAAAGCCGCAGAAAAACAACAGGTGATGGAAGCCTTTAACAACGCTGAACTGGATTTACTGGTGGCCACAACCGTTATAGAAGTGGGCGTGGATGTGCCTAATGCCAGCTTAATGATTATTGAAAACCCTGAGCGGCTGGGGCTGGCACAGTTACACCAGTTACGCGGTAGGGTCGGGCGTGGTTCGGTGGAGAGCCACTGCGTACTGATGTACCAGTCACCGCTGTCAAAAACCGCGACTCAGCGTTTGTCGGTGCTGAGGCAGAGCAATGATGGCTTTATGATTGCACAGCGTGATCTGGAGATCCGCGGCCCCGGCGAATTACTGGGCACCAAACAAACCGGGTTGGCTGACCTTAAGATTGCCGATCTGGTACGTGATGCTCATCTGATCCCTCAGGTCCAGGAACTGGCCGCAACGCTGTGGCAGGGGCATCCCGATAAAGCACAGGCGCTGATCAATCGTTGGCTGGCGCATCGCGAAAACTACGGTCACGCCTGATGAATGTAATTCCGGTAATGGCCGCCAGTGGAGAATTTCAGACTCAGGCGCAGGATGTCGCGCAAAAGTGGCAACTGCCGCTGGCTCAGACAGAGACTGACAGCGGTCTGGTGCTGTGGCTGAATGAATACGGCCTTGCGCTCAAGACCCTGGATGATCCAAAAATGGGAGTGGTACAGGTGGATTTTGCCGCAAGCAGCATCAGCTGGCGGCGTCAGCATGGCGGCGGTAAAAATGAAGCCATCGCCAAAGCCGTGGGCATTAAAGGCAGTTACCGGCCTGCGGTGCTGGATGCCACCGCCGGGCTGGGCCGGGATGCCTTTATTCTTGCCAGTCTGGGCTGCCACCTGACCTTGCTGGAGCGCTCCAATGTGGTGTCGGCGCTGCTTGATGATGGATTACAGCGCGCGGCGCAGGATCAGGAGCTTGGCAGCTGGTTACCAGAACGAATGCATTTGTTAAGCGATAGTGCGGTATCGGTAATGGCCCGCTGGCAAGGGCAACAACCTGATGTGGTGTATCTGGATCCGATGTTTCCTCACAGAAAAAAATCGGCGCTGGTGAAAAAAGAAATGCGCCTTTTTCAGCAACTGCTGGGCCCCGATGACGATGCTGACAGCCTGCTGCAGCCCGCTTTGCAGCTTGCGCAAAAACGTGTGGTGGTAAAACGACCCGCCGGCGCCCCTTGGCTTAATCAGAAAAAGCCCCATATACAAATGACGGGCCGGGCCAACCGTTTTGATGTTTATCTCATTCATGGCTCAAAAACCTAAAAGGAGTCTTCAATGATTCAACCAGGACAATCTCTTCCCGATATGAAGTTTTCTCTGCGTGTAGATGGTGAGAGCAAAGAGGCCAGCACAGCAGACTTGTTCGCCGGTAAGAAAGTGGTACTTTTTGCGGTTCCCGGCCCATTTACACCAACGTGCTCTGAATCTCATTTGCCGGGGTATGTGACACTGGCCGACAAGATCAAAGCCGAGGGTGTGGACACCGTAATCTGTACCGCAGTCAGCGACGCGTTTGTGATGGAAGCCTGGAGTAAAGACCAGAATGCCGGTGAGCTGCTGATGCTGGCCGATGGCGATGCCAGCTTTGCTAAAGCATTGGGCATGGATATGGATACCGGTGCATTCGGTGGTGTTCGCTCGAAACGGTATTCAATGCTGGTAGTGGATGGCAAAGTTGAGAAAGTGAACCTCGAAGAACCCGGCAAGTTTGAGGTGAGTGACGCTCAGACTATGCTGGAACAGCTTTCTTAAATTTAAAGCAAGCGTTCTATCCTGCATAAATGTTGTAACCATACAACACAGCAAAAGAAATGTTCACCACAGAGACACGGAGGACAGACACAGAGGTAAAGGGCACTAACCCCTAATCCCTCTGTGCTCTTCGTGCCTCTGTGGTTAATCATGCTTTTCTCGCAGTGGCGTAGCCTGCAAGGAGCGCAGCGGACGCGTCCAGCACCTTTGATGACTGAATGTTGAGGCGGCGCATTTGGATATTCAAAGGCTGCTGGATTGCAGGATGGTAACAATACTGCCTGTTTACCCGGGATCCGCTTTGCTGCATTCAGATCACGACAAGCTCAGGATGACGTTCTTTTGTCAGGAAGGCAGAGGTGCAAGGAAGTAAAGGGCGCTAACCCTTAATATCTCTGTGTCCTCTGCGCCTCCGTGGTTAATTTTGCCTTTCTCAAGGTCGCTGGACATGTCCAGCGCCTTAAGCCATCCTGTCAATCTATACCGGCATTGGCAATCCCCTTTAAAACGTTAGCCCGGGAATCTGTCATTCCGGTATAATCGCCGTTTTTGTTTGCGGAGATGCGCTAGTGGCAAGTTATGATGTGATCGTCATCGGTGCGGGCGCGGCAGGCCTTTTTTGTGCCGCACAGGCTGCGCAGCGCGGGCGCAGGGTGCTGGTACTGGATCACGCAAAACGGATTGGCGGCAAAATCCTGATGTCTGGCGGTGGCCGCTGCAACTTTACCAATATGTACGCCGCGCCGGAAAACTACCTCAGTGGCAATCCCCACTTCTGTAAATCGGCCCTGAGTCGCTATACCCAATGGGATTTTATTGCCCTGGTGGCAGATTATGACATTGCTTATCATGAGAAAACCCTGGGTCAGTTGTTCTGTGACGATTCTGCCAAAGCGATTCTGAAAATGCTGCTCAGCGAATGTGACAAGGCCGGAGTGCAACTTCGCCATCCCGTTGAAGTGCGCCAGACTGAAAAAACCGACAACGGCTTCAGCCTGATCACCAGTCACGGCGACTTTGACTGTCAGTCACTGGTTATTGCTTCTGGCGGGTTGTCGATTCCTAAGCTCGGTGCCAGTCCTTTTGGCTACAAAGTGGCAGAGCAGTTTGGTCTGAATGTGTTGCCTACACGTGCTGGCCTTGTGCCTTTTACCCTGCATGAACAGGATAAATCCGTACTGGCTGAACTCAGTGGCGTATCTCTTGATGCCACTGCCGAATGTCATCACACCAGCTTCCACGAAAATATACTCTTTACTCACCGTGGCTTAAGTGGCCCGGCGGTGTTACAGATCTCATCCTACTGGCAGCCAGGCGAAAACGTGGTATTTAACTTAAGCCCCAGCGAAGATTTGCTGGGATCGCTGGAGCAGCAACAACAGCAGCATCCGGATGTTTTGCTCAGTACTGCTTTGGCAAAATACTACCCCAAACGTTTTGTGCAGGTGGCCATTGACTATTTTGTCCTGAACAACAAACCACTGAAACAGTTTAAGGGCAGGCAACTGCACCAGGTGGCAGAGGCCTTTGAGCAATGGGTATTAAAACCCAACGGTACAGAAGGGTATCGTACCGCCGAGGTAACCCTGGGTGGCGTCGACACAGACGAATTGTCATCTAAAACCATGGAATCGAAGAATGTTCCGGGGCTGTATTTTATCGGCGAAGTGATGGATGTTACCGGCTGGTTAGGGGGGTATAACTTCCAGTGGGCCTGGAGCAGTGGCTGGGTCGCCGGACAGGTGGTGTAGTACGTTGTCATAACCTTTTTACGATTAATGATTAACGTAACCGTTACCCTGTTCGTCAAATGGAAAAGATGCATTCCCCCAACCACCCTGATACTAAATAACAGACAAAAGCAAACTAAATGTTAATTAATATCAACTTTTTTTATTGAGAAATATTCAATAAATACAATATGTTAACTTTATGGTGAGTCGGGGCGTCAGCATTCCATCCCCTGGCTAGCCTTGTCTTTCCTGAATTTGCTGGGAATAATGACCTCATTCTTTCTCAGATGTGTATCCCTAATGAAAACCATAAAAAACAGTCGGGTTGTTCTGCCTCTTTTAGCCTTAGTCGCCCCGCTCAGTGTGTTGTCTGTCAGTGCAACAGAACCTTCCACTCATCAGAGCCAGGATGTGATTACTGATGGTGTATTTACCACGGGCATAGAAGGCCCTGCAGTGGACAAAGACGGTGTACTTTACGCAGTGAATTTTGCTGAACAGGGCACCATAGGCAGGATAACGGGTAAAGGCCAGGCAGATGGTTTTCTGATTTTACCGGACGACTCTGTGGGCAATGGCATCCGCTTTGATAGTCAGGGCAGGATGATGATAGCCGATTATGTTAATCACACTATCTGGGCGGTGAATATGGCGGACCGAAGCTTGTCTGTGTATGCCCACGACGAGGCGATGAATCAGCCTAATGACATTGCCATCAGCGCCCGTGACATTATCTATGCCAGCGATCCTGACTGGTCTACCGGCACGGGTCAGCTGTGGATGGTTGATACTGACGGGGAGACAACACTGATTGAGTCGGACATGGGAACCACCAACGGCATTGAAGTCAGTACCGATGAGCAGTATCTGTATGTAAACGAGTCTGTGCAGCGGCGGGTTTGGCGTTACCGGCTGGATGCATCCGGTAAACCTGTTGATAAAACGCTGTTTCATCAGTTTGACGATCATGGTCTGGATGGCATGCGCTGTGACAATCAGGGTAATCTGTACATTGCCCGATATGGTGCAGGCAGTATTGTTGTTCTCGATCCGACGGGCGAGAAAATCGAAGAGTATCGGCTTAAAGGCCAGCACCCCACTAACCTTGCATTTGGCGGTGAAGATGGGAAACAGGTATATGTGACCATGCAAAAGCGCGGTGCCATTGAGACATTTAAAAGCCCCCACCCCGGTCGTGCTTTTAACCTTCACCGGTGAGCAGAGTCCGCCCCTGACATGTTAAAAACTGCGCAACAGAAATAGAAAACGGCCCGGGTTCAAATATCAGAACTCCGGGCCGTTGATTTATACCAATATATTACGGATTCATTGCGTGCAACACGTTAACTGAATCAACGGGTTTACATCACAGAGGGTTCGTCCATGAACCCATATTGCTCAATCAGAAGCGTCCTCTTACGCCCACAGTAAAGCGGCGCTCATACACATTCTGGGTTACTACGTTGTCTTCCCACTGGGCATAAATATCCTCGAATTCTTCGGTGATATTGCTCCCTTGCAGGTACAGGCTGATGTCTTCGTTCAGATCATAGCTTGCCGACATGTCCACATACAGGGTGTCATCGGCCCAGATGGGTAATACCCCTTCGCCCACATCGATTCCCAGGCTGTCGAGACGGTCGCTGCGGTAGTTCGCGGCAATCCGGAACTGCAGCGCATCGCGGTCATACCATAATATGGCGTTAGCAGAGCGTTCTGAGTTGTCCTGAATCGGCAAACTGGCGCCATTAACATCCACATTGGCGCTGTCACTTGGCGCATAGGTATAGTTGAGTGTTGTACCAAAGCCACTGAATACACCGGGCAGAAAGTCAAAGGCCTGATGATAAGCCAGCTCAATACCGTCAATAGTGCCGCCCTGACCGTTGATCTCGGTTGTTACCGGAACGTCGCGGCGTACCACGCCATCAATATCCGGCAGTCCCATTTGCACGGTGCCCTGCTCAATAAAGGACTCAATATCCATTTTGAACAGGCCAAGGCTTACCAGGCTGCTGCTGTCGAAGTACCATTCAGCCGAGAGGTTGTAATTGGTAGCCCGCCAGGGTTCCAGATAAGGGTTACCGTTCTGACGACCGTTAATGGCCACCAACAGATCCGGGCTGACGCCCAGCTCGGCTGCTAACTCATCACCGGCGCGGCTGCGGCCAACACTGATGCCGCCGGCCAACTGGCTCATGTCCAGATTGGTCATGGTCTTGCCATACGCTGCCCGGACCAGGAAGTCATCGGTAACATTAAAGGTAATGTTCGCGGCTGGCAGGAAGTCCGAATAACTGCGGGAAATCACTTCTTCTCCCACTTTTTCGGTGGCGGTGCACAAAGAACAGGGACGTTCATCACCTAACTGGTTCTGAACAATATCCAGCTCGGTACGAATGTACTGTCCGCCTACATTAGCCTTGTAAGGCAGTGAGCCCAGCTGACCATCAAAATTGAAGCGCAGATAGGCCGACTGCGTCACCTCTTCTACCCGGAATGAACGGGAAGGCAATGACAAACGCTTGTTACCGGGGTAAATGGCGTTCTGAAAGGCGAAGGGGTCA
Organism: Lacimicrobium alkaliphilum; assembly: GCF_002591895.1. Taxonomy (GTDB): domain Bacteria; phylum Pseudomonadota; class Gammaproteobacteria; order Enterobacterales; family Alteromonadaceae; genus Lacimicrobium; species Lacimicrobium alkaliphilum. The sequence goes on along the minus strand of NZ_NISX01000008.1, from coordinate 134,900 downwards.
TCCAGTACCTTTGGGTTGATGGTATAAAAACTGTCATCGGTTCCCGGCCCGAAGCCATCTACCCGCTGCGCCCAGCCGTCGGGCAAATCGGTAAAGTAGTTTGTGTTACCCAGGGTCAGATCGCCTCCGGCAACGCTGTTCTCGCCATCGCCGTTGGTGTCTCCGAGCGACGCTCCCGAGTCTTTCCACATTACATCGGCAGAGAACTCACCGGTGGTAAAAGGAGCCACCAGAATAAAGGTGTCGCGGGTTACGTCCCGTTTACCGTAACGCAGCCCAAACTGAATATCAGTCAGGTGATTGCCCATAAACTCATATTGGCCGTCGCCCCTGAGTACATCCAGTGTGGCATCTTCATCAAAGTTGTTTTCCGAGTACGTGGATACCAGGTTGTAACTGTTGATATCTGAACCGAAGTCCGGCGCATAACCCAGGGTGAGATACTCGCCGGTGCGGTCAAATTGCACCGGTACGGGATCGGGACCATAGCCCCTCGGGTTAGCCGGTTCGGCACCGCTGCCATCATTACGCAGCAGACCATGTTGTGCACCACTGGTAAGGTAAGAGTGCGCGACATTTTCTGTATGGGAACGCTCTGCATCACCGCGTAAATAGCGTACCGAGCCACTGAACGGCCCGTTACCGGCATACTTTAGTTCAAGATTCAGGTTGGTGGACTGACGATCATTAGTCAGACTTTCTGAGTAGGAACTGACCCGACGGGCCCTCAGTTCAGCCTGATTAACGGTAAAGATATCACCACCCTGATCATTTGCGGTACGGGCAATAAAGTCATCGGAATAGGCCCAGATACTGCCGCGGGCGTTGTCTACCATGATACCTTGCTGACGATTAGCATCGTCCATGTCGGTATAGAAGAGGTCGGCAACAAATTCCAGATTGTCGGTGACCATGGCCTGGAAGCTGGCATTAACCCCAAGGCGATCCCGTTCCACCTGCTTGTCCATCATGCCGTGAAAACGCTGACTTAACAGGCTGTCATTGGTGTCACCATCGCCGTTAATGTCGCGGTTGCTGCCAAAGCTTTCATCCTGCACCTCAAACGAGGTTAATATGGTGCCGTAGCGATAGTTGGCGAGATGGTTGGTGTCGTAGGATGCACTGAGTAAAAAACCCATGTCCTCCCCACGATAGCCGCCGAACGCTACCAGCTTGTGATCATTTTCCTTTGACAGGCTGCCACGGGTCAGCTCGGCGGCACCTGTAAAGGTTGAGCCTGACTCCAGGTCAAAGGGTCGCAAGGTCTGTAAATCAAGGGTTCCGGATATACCGCCGGCCAGCATCGACGCGGTCGGTGACTTGTGAACTGATATGGCGGAGACTAACGGTGCCGGAATATCGCTGAAATCGGGCTGTACACTGGTGATCGAACCGGCACTGAGCATTTGTTCGCCATTCAGCAGCGTGGTTACCTGGGGCATCCCCCTGACGTTGACGGTGGAACCTTCACCGGCAGAGCGTCGAATCTGCACGCCGGGAATGCGCTGTAATGTATCGGCAATGGTTACATCCGGCAATTTGCCAATGTCTTCAGCCGTAATTGCATCTGTTACCGAGTCACTGAAGCGCTTTTCGTTCAGATTGCGCTTATGGCTGGCAGCAATACCCCTTACCTCTACGCGCTCAATGTCTTGATCGCCTTCTTGCTGCGCCCATACCGGCTTAGCCGTTGCGACACCGGCCATGACCAAAGCTACGCTTACTGCGAGCCGGGTCTGGCTGAAAGTCAGGTCTTTCATGGTCTTCTCCTGTTGTGATTATTTGTTAGTTGACAAACACACTGTTGCCCATTAACGTTACCGCTCTTGTTACTAATTATCACAATAACTTTGACGTTCGTGATAATTATTAACATTCAATTGATGAGCTTTGCAACGGCTTTCTGTTAAATATTTATTCTTCCTATAGCGGGAACCTATACAAAGTGTTGAACAGGAGAGGTAAGCATGCGGGACACTGCCCAGACTTTATCTGATGCGGTAAAAGGCACTGGCTGTAAACAGCAGCTGGACAATGGTGGTTGGCAGATTCTCAATGAAGATGTCAGCCTGCCAATAGCGGTGCTTAACCAACGTGCGCTGAACAATAACCTCGACTGGATGCGGCGTTATGCTCATGCCAGTGGCGTCAGCCTGGCTCCTCATGGCAAAACAACCATGGCACCGGAACTGTTTCACAGCATGGTGGATGCCGGCGCCTGGGCCATTAGCCTGGCCACCGCGCCTCAGGTAGCGGCGGCTCATCAGGCGGGTATTAAACGTATTCTGATGGCCAATCAGTTGGTGGGTAAAGCCAACATGCAGCGTGTTGGCCGGATGCTGGAACAAGGGCTGGAATACTATTGTTTTGTCGACTCCGCCGACAATGCTAAAGCACTGAGCGACTACTTTGACGGACAGGGGCAAACCCTGAATGTTCTGCTGGAAGTGGGTGTGCCCGGCGGGCGCTGTGGCGTGCGTACCGATGAACAGGCCATGGCTCTGTGTGATGAAATAAATTCTTTGCCCGGCCTGGCGCTGCGTGGGCTGGCGTTTTATGAAGGTGTGATTGGTGGCGCGGATGCTGCCAATAAGATCCGTCAGTTTGTTCAGCGTATGCGTACTCTGGCTCTGAACATATACCAACAAAAAGGCTTTGCTGCCGGTACCATCAGCATTACCGGCGCCGGTTCGGCCTGGTATGACCTGGTGGCCGAAACTCTCGAAGCCGCCAGTCTGCCCGCCGAAATGCAGGTGCTGATTCGCCCCGGCTGCTATCTGATTCACGATACGGGTATTTATGAAGATGCCCAGGCTGCGGTAATGAACCGCAGCACCCTGGCCTGTGATCTGGGCGGAGATCTGATTAACAGCCTGCAATTATGGGCCTATGTCCAATCCATTCCTGAGCCTGGCATGGCGATTATTGGCCTGGGTAAACGGGATGTGGCCTTTGACGCTGGTCTCCCTGTACCTCAGTGGTTTGCGCATCCGGGACAACAAGCGGCGCAAAAAGCATCTGCCAGCTGGAAGGTGAGTAAAATCATGGATCAGCATGCCATGATGGACTTTGATAGCGACGCAAAGCTGCAGGTTGGCGATATCGTTGGATTTTCTACTTCACATCCCTGTCTGACCATGGATAAATGGAAATACATAGCCGTGGTCGATGACAACTTGTGTGTACATCGGCTGATAAAAACCGAGTTTTAATACCACTGGGAATCTGAGTAATGGACATTGTTTCTCGTATACAAAACCAGCTGTCACACTTGCGTCCTGCGGAGCAGAAAGTTGCCCGCTATATTCTCAAAGACATTAACTTCGCCGCCAGCGCTTCGATCAATGAGCTGGCCGCCAGCGCCAAGGTCAGCCACGCCAGCATCACCCGCCTCGCTCAGGCACTGGATTGCAAGAATGTGCGCGAACTGAAAATGTTACTCGCGCAATCTGCGGCGGTGGGTGAACGCTTTATTGCCGATGAGCCGGTAAGCCGGCAGGAAATACCCCCTGTTTATCAGGCCATTCAGGACATTCTGGATATTAATGCCGGGCTGATCAGTGATCAGGACATCCAGAGTGCGGGTCAGCTATTAACCCGCGCTGGTCACGTTCTTGTTTTTGGTGTCGGTGGCGGCAGTACGTTTATGGCGCAGGAATGCCAGAACCGGTTGTTTCGCCTGGAAGTGAAGAGCAACGCCTACTCCGATCCGATGTTGATGCGTATGTCCGCCGCTACTGTGAACAAAGATGATGCCGTACTCTGTCTTTCGTTAAGTGGTGTCAGCCCTGATGTTATGGCGTCGGCATTGATCGCCAAAGAATATGGTGCTCACCTGCTGGCCATCTGCCCCGAAGGCCCTCTGGCTGATGTTGCCGATCTGCACCTGCCGATTAAGACGCAGGAAGCCGAATACATTTTCAATCCCAGCGCTTCTCGTTATGCCATGCTCGCCGCCATCGATGTTATTGCCGGTGAAGTCGCCGTGGTCAATCAACGAAAATCAAGAGAGAAGCTGCGCCGCCTTAAACACCACCTCGATGAGCACCGCAAAGGCTCCGAGCGCCTGCCACTTGGAGATTAGTTTGTCGCACCACCGTCCTGACACCATTATTTGCAATGCACAGGTCTACGATGGCAGTAATGTGCCGCCGGTAGAAAAAGATGTATTGCTCAAAGACGACAAGATACTTGCGCTGGCCCCGGCCGGAGAGTATCAGGCCAGAAACCTTATTGATGCTGAAGGTATGGCACTGGCACCGGGCTTTATAGATGTGCATACCCATGACGATATTGAAGTGATTCGTAATCCGGGCATGCTGAATAAGATCAGTCAGGGCATCACCAGCGTCATTGCAGGCAACTGTGGTATCAGCGCGGCACCGGTGCGTATCAGTGGTGACGTACCGGATCCGCTGAATCTGCTCGGCAGTACCGGTGAGTTCCGTTTTCCGCGTTTAAGGGATTACATCGAGGCCGTTGAGCAGGCTAAACCTAACGTCAATGTTGCCGCACTGATAGGCCATACGGCACTGCGGGCCCAGGTCATGGACCGTCTCGACCGCAGCGCCGATGATGCACAAATCCGCGTTATGCAGGAGCTGCTTGATGGTGCCATGCGCGACGGCGCACTGGGCCTGAGTACCGGACTGGCTTACCAGAGTGCCAACTCGGCAACGTCTTACGAAGTTGAGACCCTGGCATCGGTGCTTAAAGCGCACCAGGGCATCTATACCACCCACCTGCGCACCGAATTTGAGGGTATTATCGGGGCGCTGGATGAAGCCTTCGGACTTGGAAAAAAACTAGACATCCCGGTAGTCATCTCACATCTTAAATGCGCCGGTAAGGCCAATTGGGGCAGGGCACCTGAAGTCCTCAATCATCTCAAAAATGCGCAGTCTGAGCAGCATATTGGTTGCGACTGTTATCCCTATAATGCCAGCTCCAGTACCCTGGATCTGAAACAGGTCACCGACGATTTCGACATCGACATTACCTGGTCCGAACCACATCCGGAAATGGCCGGCCAGACACTTCAACAGATAGCCCGCAGCTGGTCATTGTCGTTAATACAGGCAGCCAGAAAGCTACAACCTGCCGGTGCCGTTTATCATGGTATGGATGAACAGGATGTCAGGCATTTTCTTGGCTTTGAGGGGGGCATGGTCGGCTCTGATGGACTGCCCTGTGACCCCAGTCCTCACCCGCGATTGTGGGGCAGTTTCCCCAGAGTGCTGGGTCATTACGTCAGAGACACGCAATTACTCTCGCTGCAGTTAGCCATCCACAAGATGACAGGCTTGTCTGCCACTGAATTCAATCTGCAGGGCCGGGGGTTTATCCGGCCGGGTTACCAGGCCGATCTGGTGCTGTTCAGTCCGCAGGACATCAAAGACGAAGCCAGCTTCACCGATCCTAAAAGACGCAGTGCGGGCATTCGCCGGGTCTGGGTCAATGGCCATCAGACCTACCGTGCTGAAGGCCAGGAATATCAATTAACCGGTTATGGCGCCGGTCAGTTTCTTAAACGCAACACAATAAACAGGTAGAAGATTATGACCATTAAACGTTTTGGTATCGATGGCGGTACCGGCACGGGCGGGCAACACCTGCCCTTCTCCAGAGCAGTAGAAGCCGGCGGCTGGCTGCTGGTCTCGGGTCAGACCCCGATGCGTGATGGCGAGGTTGTCGAGGGCGGCATCATTGAACAATCACGACTGGCTATCGAAAACTGTCTGAACATTATGCGCGAAGCGGGATATGGTCTGGAACATGTTGCCCATGTGAAGGTTATTCTTACCGACGCCCGCTATTTCAGCTCCTTTAATAAAGTATTCAAAGAGGTTTTTGGCGAACATCCGCCGGCACGGATCTGCGCGGTTGCTGATCTGGTGGTGGACTGCAAAGTTGAGGTAGATGTGACCTGCTATAAAGCGCAATCCTGATAAAACCCGCTGCTCGCTGACTAAACCAACAGACGCAAAGAGGAACCTATGCATTACAGCTTTATTATCGCCTTCGTGGTGTATATGTTGGCCATGATCGGCCTCGGCTGGTTTGTCTCCAGGCGCAATAAAGGCGGCGAAGACTTCCTGCTGGGTGGGCGCTCTTTGCCTTTGCTGCTGACCATGGGAACCACCGTTGCCACCATGGTGGGTACCGGCTCCTCTATGGGGGCAGTGGGTTTTGCCTATGATAACGGCTGGGGTGGAACCCTTTATGGACTGGGTGGTGCAGTGGGTATCCTGCTGCTGGCCTGGATTTTCGCACCCATGCGTAAGCTGCGTTTTATGACCATGAGTGAGGAGATTTCTTACTATGTGGGCGCCAATGTGCTGATTAAAAACCTGATTGCCGTGATTATCTTTGTTGCCTGTATTGGCTGGCTTGGCGCTCATATTATCGGCGGTGGAATGTACCTGGCCTGGCTGACCGGCATGGATATTCAGTGGGCGAAGGTTTTGCTTGCCGCCAGTTTCACCATTTATGTGGTGATTGGCGGGTATACCGCGGTGGTCTGGACCGATTCCATTCAGGCCCTGTTGTTATTTACCGGGTTTATCCTGATGGCCATCTTCTCGGTGATGGCCGTTGGCGGCTGGGACGCTATGCTTGCTGCACAACCGGCTGAAAATGTCAGTTGGCTGGCGCTGGATAAACTCGGACTGTTACCGGCCATATCATTATCTGTGGCCATTCTGGTGGGCATATTAGCCACCCCGTCTTTTCGCCAGCGAATTTATTCCGGCAGCAACGTGACCTCTATTCGTCGCTCCTTCGTGCTCTGTGGCCTGTTATATCTGGGCTTTTCCATTATCCCGGCGATCATCGGCATGACCGCTTTCGCCAGTGGCGGCGATCTGGAAAATGCCTCTTTTGCTTTCCCGCATATGGCACTGAACGTATTACCTCTGGGACTGGGACTGCTGATCATCATTGCCGGTATCTCTGCCACACTCTCCAGCGCCAGCTCTGATGCCATTGCCGCGGTCAGCGTGGTATTGAGGGATCTCCACTCGATGGCGACAGGCCGCATGCCTGAAGCGAAAAATGTGGTGTGGCTGTCCCGTGCAGCGCTGATTATCACCATTGGCATTGCCCTGGGTTTTGCCCTCACCTCTAATGACATCATTACTTATATTACCGGAATGATATCGATTCTGATGTCGGGCCTTTGTGTTTGCGGGCTGCTCGGCCGCTTCTGGCAACGATACAACTGGCAGGGCGCACTGGCCACTCTGGTTGCCGGTACAGTTACAGCAACTGTGGTCAGCCTCAGCCCGGAGTGGACGGCCCTGTTTGGTAACCCGGTGATCCCCTCGTTACTTATCGCCGCAATCAGCGGCGTACTGGTGACCTTGCTGACACCGGCCTGCACTGTAACCCCTGAACAGGCACTGGAACGGCTCTCTGAAGAGCGGGGCAGGATGGAACATCAGGCGCCTGCGGTTGTATTGTCAGCCAAACCTGAGCGGAGCAGCTAATGAAACGCATACTGTTTTTTGGTGAGTGCATGCTTGAGGAGTCCGGCCGCGGAAAAAGCTTTGGTGGCGACACCCTGAACACGGCGGTGTACCTGTCCAGGTTGCTTGGTGGTGCGGATATCAGTGTGGGTTACGCGACGGCTATGGGCATGGATAACGACAGTGACTACCTGCTCAGCCAATGGCAAACCGAAGGGCTGGATACCAGCCTGGTCAGGCGGATACCCGACAAGTTGCCAGGCCGTTATCGGATTTATACCAATGCAAACGGCGAACGCCGGTTTGAATACTGGCGTGACGACAGCGCGGCCCGATATTACTTTGATGTCGACCCGACTCCGATGGAACAGGCGCTGGCAAATAAGCGATGGGACTATCTGTATCTGAGCGGTATCAGCCTGGCGATCTTAGCCGATGAGCACAAACACCGGTTGCTGGCATTGGTCAGGGCGTTTCGTCAGCAGGGGGGCAGGCTGATCTTTGACAACAACTACCGCCCACAACTCTGGCACAGCAGTGATGTGCGGTATTGGTACAGCCAGATTATGCATCAAGCCGATCTGGCTCTGCTCACTGATGAAGATGAAACGGCCATATACGGGGAACAACAGCTCGCTCAGATCATGGAGCGATGCCTGGCGCACAGGATCCCGGAGCTGGTGATAAAACGGGGTGGCAGTAAAGCACTGGTGCTGGATAAAGGAGGTATCCACGAAATCCCGGCGGAGCGTGTTGAGGATGTGGTGGATACCAGCGCAGCCGGTGATGCATTTGCAGCGGGCTTTTTATCTCTGTGGTTGCAGGATGCGCCGGGCAGCCAGGCTGCAGAGGCCGGACACCGGCTGGCGGCGAGAGTAATTCAACACCATGGAGCCATTATTGAAGCAGATCACATGCAGGATCTGACTCAGCCATTAATCGCGGAGAGCTGATATGCGTATCGTCACAATCTTGTTTATGTTAATTGCCCTTGGTGGGGTCAGCCCGGCAAAAGCGGTCTCACCCGACGTTGAGCTGATGCCTTACCCGTCGCAGATTAGCTTTGATGAGGGGGATTTCAGCTTACAGGGCAACATTAATCTGAGCCTGGAAAATATTTCAGCGCACAGAAGCAGGTATATTTTGGAACAGCTGGAAAATACGCTGCAACATTACCCGGCGGTTAACCTCGATAATGCGCAAAGCAGCCAGAGAATGATCCGGTTACACTCTGAAAAAAGAGCTGAGCATCTTGTCCCACAACTGAATCAGGCTGAAGACTATCGTCTGGTGATCGCCGCGCAGGAAATCCAGCTGACTGCTGCTAATGAGCTGGGAGTGTTGCGTGGTTTGCAGACCTTGCTGCAACTTATTTATGTTTACGGCGATACGCTGCCTGCTATGACGATAGAAGATAGCCCCCGGTTTCCCTGGCGGGGCTTATTGATTGACAGCGTTCGCCACTTTATTCCCCTTGACGATATCAAACGGCAAATTGAAGGAATGGCTGCCGCCAAGCTCAATGTGTTGCACTGGCATTTGACCGATGATCAGGGCTGGCGGGTTGAATCCCCGGGCTATCCTAAACTGCATGAGCTGGCATCCGACGGCCAGTACTACCGGCGTGAGCAAATTAAAGATGTGGTCGAATTTGCCGCAATAAGGGGGATTCGCGTCGTTCCGGAGCTTGATCTGCCTGGTCATGCTTCCGCCATCGCGGTGGCCTACCCTGAACTGATCAGCTTGCCGGGCCCTTACCAGATGCAACGGCACTGGGGGGTATTTGAGCCATTATTAGACCCCTCCAACCCTGAGGTGTACGTGTTTATCCGTACCCTGGTGGGTGAATTTGCAGAACTCTTCCCTGACCCCTTCCTGCATATTGGCGGTGATGAGGTTAACCCGTCCCAGTGGCAACAAAGCGAGGATGTTCAGGCTTATATGCAGGAACATAATTTACCTGACAGTCATGCGTTACATACCCATTTTAATCGCAACCTGCAGCAGATACTGAGCGGGTTTGATAAACGTATGATGGGATGGGATGAGATCTTTCACCCTGATTTGCCCAAAGATATTCTGGTGCAGTCCTGGCGTGGACTGGATTCATTAACCGAGATTGCCAACAGCGGTTATCAGGGCTTGCTGTCTACCGGCTTTTATATTGATCAGCCACAGCCCACAGCATACCACTACCGCAATGATCCCACGAAACAGGCCCGTCCGTTGCCATCCGCTGAAGGGAAGTGGCAACGCTGGCAATTTACCATGCCACGCTTAAAAGGCAGTGACGTCACCGGTGAGTTTACCCTGACCGAATCTGATTCGGGATTACAGGGCAGCATTCGTCTTAATAACCAATCACTTCGCGCACTCAGACTGGCAGAGCGGGACGCCGGGCTGACCCGTTTTGAACTGGACAGCTGGATGGGGCCCACCCGTTTCGAGTTGTATCTGAATGACCCACAAGAACTTAAAGGCCGGGTGCTGATTGGTAACACACCCTATGGGATCAGTGGCCGTCAGATAGCAACAGGTGAGAGTAAGCCACCGGCTGAATCTGAAACCTCCCCGGTATTGAACAGCGAGGCCCGGAACAACATTCTCGGCGGTGAAGCCACTATCTGGGCCGAACTGGTTGTGCCTCACAATCTCGACCTCAGGCTGTGGCCGCGCTTGTTTGCCATTGCTGAACGTTTGTGGTCAGAGCCGACGGTTCAGGATCAACAGTTTATGTATCGCCGGCTTAAACGTATGGGCGAATACGCGCATGCCAGAGTGGGGTTGCTGCACCGCCGGCAACAACAGACTGGTTTTGAATCTCTGGTTGCAGAGAAGGAAGACATTCGCCCGCTACAGGTTTTCAGTGAGGCAGTGGAACAAGCGCAGTATTACACCCGCCATCACCTCAAATATCAGGCAGGTAACTATCATCAACAGGAAAGGCTGGACAGGTTTGTGGATTTCCTGCCTGCGGAAAGTCTGGCGTTGGTGGACCTCAGTCAGGCTATTCAGAAACTGCCTGAAGATGAAACTGCCATGGCTGAGATTAACGCTATCCTGAAGCGCTGGCAGCAAAATTTGCCAGCCCTCAAAGCACTGATGGCAACATCACCGGCGCTGGAAACACTGCAGCCAGTGGCCGATGATCTGGGCGTATTACTCGGTCTTTCAGAGCAGATACGCAAGCAATGCCATCAGGCAGGGCTGCGCACTGAGGCTGCAAAAATACGCCAGCGACTCTGGTCACTGGCTGAAGTGCGCCCTCAGGAAGTTGTGCTTTCCTCGTCTCTGGCTATCGAGTCGCTGTTGGATTATTGCGTGGGTCCGATGACTCACTGACCACTGAGCCGCTTGCCAAAGGATATGGCATAGGCGGCTGAGCGCATTCTCAGCACCGGATCATCACTTGGTGAAAAGCCTGCCGAGAGCACATTGGGGTCAAAGTTTATCGGGGTGCATTGTTCTCCTCCGGCGCTGGCCAGCTTAACAGTGCCCAGCCTGACCTGCTCTCTGTCTTCGGGCCACTGCACTGAAGGATCGATATTGGTGTCTTCAGGCTCACCAATGGTGGCCATCAGACTATAGCTGACGGTACTTTCAGCCAGTTGTTGTTTTATTGTCTCAGCAAGAAAGCCGTTATCTTTTGCCTGAGCCTGTTCTTCTGTGAGAGTTTTCACGCCAAGATCCGGCACCAGATGCCAGCGAAATTTGGTCGGTGTTTCGTCCTCGAGTGCATAGAAAAACGTATGCAACCCGTAAAAGTCTGTATTGGCATACGACGCCGGCGTTTTGGCTGCTTGTTGCCAGGCCAGATTGGCTTTCACGCTGGGATTTTCCTCTGCATACTGCATCGTTTTCTGTGGGTCCCGGTTCCCCTGCTCATCCGGCAAAAAGGTCGACAACAGCCCAAAAAAGGTCTGTGGATCTTTACCCGCGAAGACCGGGAAATTGTTCCCCGTAAAAATATGCCGGCTCCCCCCTGGCAGGGTAATTTGCATGGCCATTCCCCGGGTGCTGGGTGCCCGCTCATCGGCGCCGGGATTGCCGCCACCTACGGAAAAACGCATCACCACAGGGAGTTCCTCGCCGGACAACAATGGGGCTGAAGGAAACTGCGCATTTTGCTCTGGTATAAAGGTTCCGGTGGCACAGAGCCCCCGGGCATGAGCTTTGCGAATACCGGGCTGTTTACCCGAGAGTTTTTCAAACAGGTTAATAAAGTCATTGGCCTGTACCGGCTTATCGGCAGCCTGAAGGGGCGCAGATAATGCCAGTAATACACTGGCGGCGATGCCCCCGCTCACAGAACAGATTACATTCATTGTTATTTTCCTTGCTGGTGGCTTATTAAGTCGAAAGAGACCGCGGCCTGAAGCGTTTTATTGCAAACTTATTTCCGGCAACTGAGTGCTGCGGTGTGATTCCGCCGATACCGGGTCTGCATCTTTAGTAATGCATAGCACAATAATAGGATCACCTGCCGCTTATGTTGTTATTAACCCCGGCTTAATCTGACTGGCTGGTGGTGCGACTCTCCACGGGGCTGCGGCTTTGCATTGTCACAAGAGGGGCGACGAGTCACTTTGTCTCACTCTGAGGCAGTATTTCGCTATTGCTAATGGTCCAAGGATAAAAGGTAGCGTATATATATTTATGGATTTATAGCGATGTTGGTTTCTAATACGGGAACGCATCGACAGGGTTAATTGATGGAGAATACAGTGGCAGAGCAAAAGTCAGCAGAACAACCTTCTCATTTGCTAAAAGGTGAACCAAAAAATGAGTTGCATCAGGAACTGCCGATCGATTTTCCGGATCCCTTTTTCCGTGGTTTGCATCATGTGATCCGTTTCGCCATAAGGGTTCTGGCGGTGCTGATGGTGGCCGTGATCCTCTGGGGCGTGGGGGATGTGGTGTACATTATTTATGAGCGACTGATCACCCCACCGATTCTGCTGCTGGATATTAACGATATCTTTTATACTTTCGGTGGCTTTATGGCGGTGCTGATCGCGGTTGAGATCTTTATCAATATCAGGTTGTACCTGGGCACCAATATTTTTCCGGTGCAACTGGTGGTGGCGACCGCACTGATGGCCATTGCCCGGAAAGTGATTGTACTGGATTTTGAAGAGATTACTCCCCTGTACCTGCTCGGCATTGCCGCTACCACCCTGGCACTGGGAATAACCTACTGGTTGTTAAGAAAAAGCGGGTCGTCAGATCACGCTGACCACTGACCGCTGTCACCCGGTCTTGTATCGGTGCCATCCCGGATTGTGCTTCGCTGCATCCGGGCAGACTGGATTGTGGCGTGATCCATACTCTCCGGTCATTCCGGCATGTTGTTGGCCGGAATCCAGTGCCCCTGCAGCTTAAGTGTTTAAGGGCGCTGGATGCCCGACAACTGCATCCGGGCATGACCGTTTGCCGTTCCCGCGGTGTAGCCTGCAAGGAGCTGAATATACAACCTGCGACTTGTGTCGCACAAATACTGATGTTATTGTGTGACATCTGTCGCACTAGCTGCAGGGTGCGAAATGTTAATGACAGGAATGGTTATGGTTAAACATCATCCAACGGCACCGGAGCTTGAAGTACTGAAGTTGCTCTGGAATACACAGCCGCGTACCGGCAAGGAAATCCATAAAGTGCTGACCGCGCTGTATGGCTGGAGCTATTCTTCGACCCGCAAAACCCTTGAGCGTATGAGCGCTAAACATTTTGTACGAACCACCACACTGGGTAATAAAAATCTTTATTATGCAGAGCTTGAAAAAATGCCGACACTGGCCGCTTTTGCCAGTGATTTTGCCCGCCGTATACTGGAAATCGATACACCGCTGCCGGTGAATTTCTTTTCCGATAGCCACCTGATTAATAAAGACGAACTGGCAGAGCTCGAAGCGCTGTTGCAGGAGGCTCCGGCACACAGCCTGAACAAAGGGGATACAGCATGACTAGCAGTATTTTAGTTATTCTGTTTGTCTGGATCCTGCTGTGTGGTTTGTTCACACAGGTGGCGGGCTGTCTTGCCAGAAAATGGCAGCTTACCCCCGGTTTTTGGGTATGGGTGCTGCTGGTTCCATCGATCATATTGTTGCCCATACCGAATGTTCTGATCCACAAGCTGGAGTTTGTCAGTACCGCTCATTATACGGCATTGGAGCCAGTAGCCTGGATGGCAGGCCACATTGCCGGGCCGGTGCAGACGTCCTCAACCCTACCCTGGGCTCAGCTTGCACTGACACTGATTATGCTGGTAAGCCTGCTCAGGCTGGGGCGATTGCTGCAACAGTACCGCTCCGTCTGCCGGTTAGCCCGCCAGAGTGTCTATTATCCGCAAGCGCTCAGGAAAAAGGTCATTCCACGCAATGTTCAATGCCGGCTGTTACCGGCCGAAGCGCCGCCTGTCAGTGCCTTTGTGGCGGGCCTTTATCGCCCTGTTATTGTGTTGCCCCGTGATGTTTTACAACTTTCACAACAGCAACAACAGATCATCATTGAGCATGAGCTGAATCATATTCGTTTTGGTGATCACTGGTGGCTGATGGGGTGGCATTGTCTTTGTGCGGTCGCCTGGTTTAATCCGTTTTTGTCCAGGCTCAGCGCGCACTTTACCCACGCGGTGGAGATGCGTTGTGACGGGGCTACCATCAGGCAGGGCGGCTTTTCTCATCACGCCTATGCACAAGCCTTAATTGCCAGTCTCAAACAGTCTGCCGGTGCAGCGCCGTCTTCCCATGATGCGCTCATGCAGCTTAGCTTTACCGGGCATGGCATTGATCTGGCCGGTTACAAGCAACGTGTCCGGGTGGCCCTGGGAACCGGGCCTGCAATCTTAAGCTGGCAACGACACCTGCCGGTATTTGTATTAATTCTGGCATGTCTGGCGCTGGCTAAGTCTACGTACACCTGGGCATTGGCAAGTGCCCCGGGTAACTGGATAATGCCGGTTGCTGAACCGGTGGTCAGCTCGGTGTTTGGTCATGTGGCGACGTTCCGCCATAACCGAGTTCATCAGGGAGTCGACTTTAAGGGCCCGGTAGGAACAGCGGTTCAAGCCAGTGCGGCCGGGCAGGTGATGATTGCCGATGATATATCGCTGAATCCCAGCTACGGCAAAGTGGTGTTGGTGCGCCATGGTGATGGATGGCAGACATTATATGCCCACCTCGACAGCATTGATGTGCAGGCGGGAGAACAGATAAAACAAGGTCAGGCGGTGGGTACGATGGGAGCTACCGGAAAAGTGACCGGGCCGCACCTTCACTTTGAATTGCTGGAGAATGGCCACAGACATGATCCAATGGCGTACCTTATTGATGCCCAAAACGCGCAGGAGCAGTAAAATGATATCACTTTCTCAACGGCACATCGTCGCGCTGGTACTGGTGACCGCTGCTATGCTGATGGTGATAATCAGTTCAAACAATGCCAGCGAGTCTGACGTGGCCGTATTATCACCTTCACCGGTACCCATTGATAATAGCCTGTTGGGTGATAGTCTCCGGGTTTACGGTCCGCAACAGCCGGACACCTATAAAGCGGTAGCAGAAACACAGCAGCAGCCCAGGGGGCAAATAGCGACACTGCAGCCGGGGCAGAATCTTACCCGGCTGTTGGGCAAGCAGGGTATTTCGGCGCATCGGGTCGCATTATTAGCCATGGCCGCCGAGTCATGGCTGGATCTGGGAAAGCTTAAAACAGGCGTTAACATTGAAGTGTCGCATCCGACGTCAGACGGGCACCGTGTGCGTCTGGCCCGCGAATACGGTGAGGTGGTGGAAGCAACCTACGCCAATAACGCCTGGTCGGTCAGAATCGTTCAAGTGCCTACCTGGCAACAGACGCAAGAGCAGGGGCTGACCATCAGCAATAGCCTTTATCAGGATGCCGCACAGAACAATATTCCGGTTGATGTAATCAACAGCGCCATCCTGGCACTGTCACACTTTGTCGACTTTCAGCGGCAGGTGCAAAAAGATGATGTGCTGGAAGTACGCTTTGAGCGTACCCGGGTGCATCAGGACCAGGCCTTGTTTGCACATTTGCCGAATCCGCTGTCGCTCAAGTACCTGCGCTTTACCAACGCCGGTGAAGACTACCGTTTGATCCGCTTTAACGACGCGTTTTATTTTCCGGATAGCCGGCTGGCGCAAAGTTTTCTGCTGAAGACACCGCTGAATGGGGCGCGCTTATCATCTCATTTTGGCAACCGACATCATCCCGTACTTGGCTACGACCGCCTGCACAAAGGCATTGATTTCAGCGCGCCTGTGGGTACCCCTATTCTGGCGGCGGGTCGCGGTGTGGTAAAACGCGCCAGTCGTTATGGCAGTTTCGGTAAGGCGGTGGTTATCGACCATGGGGATGGCTATGAAACCCTGTACGCCCACCTTAAAGGTTTTGCCGGCAATCTCAGCCAGGGTGATTCGGTTAAACAAGGCGATATTATTGGCTATCTGGGCAATACCGGCCTGTCTGCCGGGCGCCATTTACACTACGAAGTGCACCGCCATGGCCGGGCGCTTAACCCGTTGAAGCTTAAAGCCCCCGCCGGCATCAGTTTGCAGGGTGAGGCCTTAGCCCGGTTTCAACACCAGCTTGCGCAGCTGACCAATACCAATAGCCAGCTCACCAGCCTGGCACCGTAACGAAAAATCTGTTTTTGGGGAATATTGATGCGACGTTTGTTTCCGGTGATCTTAACCGCCCTGTTTTTTTCCACGGGCCCGTCGGGCGAGATTTATGAGGCGTTCCCCGATAACGTCAGTCCCGACGACAAATATCTGTTTTATTCACACGGTTATATTGTTGAAGGGGATAATCCCAGGCCGGTCGAAACCAGGTTTGGATGGGGCGTGTATGATTTCCCGGCGATCAAAACAGCCCTTGCCAGTGAGGATTATCATCTGATTGCCTATCACCGGCCTGAGAATACGGACCCGTTCGATTATGCTCAGGAACTGAACCTGCAGGTGAGGCAACTGGTGGATGCCGGGGTGCCTGCGGCCCATATCACTATTATGGGATTTTCCAGAGGCGCGTTTATTACCGGCGTAGCCTCCGGAAAACTTGCTGATCTGAATATAAACACTGTGATTCTGGCGGGTTGTGGTGGCTTAGGTTCAGCCAAATATTCTGATATCCGGGTCTATGGCCACGTATTGTCCGTATACGAAAAATCGGATCGGGCGGGCAGCTGTAAAAAACTCAGAGAAAACAGTACCCAACTAACATCCTTTACCGAAATCGAGATCAATACCGGGCTGGATCACGGTGCGTTTTATCAACCGCTAACCGATTGGCTTGGGCCGACCAGACAATGGATTAACACAAAAATGAATATTCAGTAGTCTGCCAGTAGTGAATCACATGCCGGCTTTTCCCTGAAAAGCTGATTATTCAGCCAGGGGCCGGATTATCCCGTTGATATAAATGCAAAAGCTGTTCATCCGGTTTCTGACGGTAGTCACCCTTAAAGGCAAAGCCGACACGCCTGAGCAGTTTAACCGAACCCTGGTTATCCGGCTGGCAGAAGGCCAGTATCGTCTTGTGGCCGTCTTTATCAGCTTGTTGCAGTATTGCTTCGGCTGCTTCTGTAGCCATACCGGTTCCTCTGGCTGATGGCAGAAAGGCAAAGCCCAGATCCGGGTGTGGCAGGTTGTCGCGCTGTAATAAGCCGCAAAGACCAATTGCCTGTTCAGTGTCTTTGAGCCCTACCCGCAACATGCAGAATCCATGCTGTTGATACATTGCCAATGGTCCCTGCTGAATATAGCCGATGGCCTCTTCAATATTGCTGACCCCACGATCGCCGATGTATTTCAGAAAATCCGGATCATTAAGCAGTTCGAGAATAAACGCGGCGTCATTGTCATCGAGTAAGCGAAGGCTAAGACGGGGGGTGGTAATTGGCAACATGTCACTCTCCAAAAAAAGACCGGCCATGGGCCGGTCAACGGGTCTCAGAGAAGTATATTAAGTGAATATCACATCTTGCATAGTCTGTTGAGCTGTTATTTATCACTGAAGCGACGAACGACCTTGTGACTCAGTGCGCTGTTTTCCAGCTTCAGGTCAACCGGGCGTTCAAGCACAATCTCACCATCAATCTGCACATTCGCGCCAATTGTCAGGGTAGGCTCATTGTCTGAATTCCACTTTATCCAGCTTTTATCACGGTTACGTCTGATGGTGACATCACCCTGAATATGGGTATCACCCAGCAATTCCACATCGCCGTTATGGGTTTCTACATTGCCGCCGACTCTGGTATCTACCAGGCGCAGGTCACCGTTAATGTTTTCAATGTTGTCACCGATATCGGCTCCTGTTTCGAGCAGAATCTCGCCATTCACAGTTTCCAGGCTTCTTTCCACATGCAGGTTCTGGCCGGCTTCAATGCTGCCGTTAACGGTTTCAGCAGAGCGGATGGAGACGTTATCAGCCAGTTCGATACTGCCATTTACTGTGCTCAGGTTGCGCGCGCTGCTGTTGCTTTCCATTTCAATGCTGCCATTGACCATCGACAGGTTTTTAGCACTGTGCCCGGACTCAATGTCGATACCACCAAATACGCCGTCAACATTACCGCCACCTTCGCCGGCACCGACATGCACGATACAACCGGTAAGCAATACCGACATCAGGGCCGTGGCAGAGATAATAGAAAATACGCTGTGTTTCATGGTTGTTCCTTTCTAATGTTATTTTTACAATTCTCACAGTACTCAGCAATTCCTTTGCCAATAGTTTAAGGATTTGATTTGTAAGGGTATTTCTATTTGTTGGTGAGGGTTGGCATTGCTAATGCCACCAACAGTTGGCGAAATTCACCAATCTGGATAACGTTTTGGCAGGTTTACCCGGATGCAGCCTGCAAGGAGCGCAGCGGACGTGTCCAGCCACCTTGACCCCCTCTCGGTGAGTAAATGACACAGTCGCACATTCAACGGCTGCTGGATTGCAGGGATGTGGAATGGGGTTGCTGTTCAATCAGAACAGCAAATCCATAACTTCGGTAAGGTCGGTTTTGCTGGCGCGAATTTCTTCTTCGCTGAGATCGGCAATCTCATGGGGGAATACCAGCCATTCATCACTGGTACGCACATAGTAATCAGGCTTGATATCCACTTTGGAGTTCTGGGGTTTGTACCAGGGGCAGGCAATACGGATATCATTCGGGGTGTTCAGCCGTGACAGCTTCTGAATCTGTTTGATCAGCGCATCGACACTGCGACCCGAATCAAACACATCGTCCACGATCAGCAGTTTATCGTTGGCGTTGGCGTTTTCGATCAGGTAGTGCAGACCATGTACCTTAATCTCTTTAGACTGCTTGTTCACACCGTAGTAAGAGGAGGTACGCACGGAAATATGGTCTGTAGTAACCTTTTTAAAATCAAAAAACTCCTGCACAGAAATGCCCACAGGGGCACCACCACGCCAGATGCCGACGATATAATCAGGGCGAAAACCGTCGTTATACACATCAGAGGCAAGACGGAATGAATCCCTGAGCAGTTCTGCAGAACTGATAAAACGCTTGTCAGACATGAATTTGATATCTCAGTAATGGTATAAAGATGTAGTATTTTAACACAGAGCAAATGACGGGTTCATTGGGAATTTAACGCCCCTTATGCAAGGTGCGCTCTGAACCCCTGATGTGCTGTGTATTAAGGTACTGGCATATCAACAGTAACCAGCGTCTGGAAAACCCACGGGAGAGCAACATGTTATTAGCGCAATCAAGCTGGATGGAAGTGGAAGATTACCTTAAGCATTCAGACAGTATTGTGATACCCATTGGATCGATTGAGCAACACGGGCCCAACGGGTTACTGGGTACCGATGCCATTTGCCCAGAGGTGATAGCCCATAAGGCGGCCACACTCACGCAAATGCTGGTAGGCCCGACCTTTTCAGTGGGCTGCGCGCAGCATCATCTGGCGTTTGCCGGCACCATTACACTGCGCCCTTCTACCATGATCGCCAGTATACTCGACTGGACCGCATCACTGCAGCGCCACGGTTTTGAACGTATTTACTGGCTCAATGGTCACGGCGGCAATGTGGCTACGGTGAATGCGGCGTTTGCTGAAAGCTATGCACAACGAAGTTTTTCCGGCGAACAGCAGGCAACAGAATTGTTGCATAAACTGCAGAACTGGTGGCAGTTTGAGTCTGTGGCAACGCTGTGCAAACAGCTTTACCCGGTGGGGGATGGCCAGCATGCCACCGCATCAGAAGTGTCGGTGACCTATGCCGCTTACCCCGAAGCACAAAAGCAGGTCACGATGGAGCCAAAAATCGCGCCGACCGGCACCATTACGCATGCCGATGATTACCGCCGTCAGTTTCCTGATGGGCGTATTGGCTCTGATCCGTCTCAGTCTTCAGAACAAGATGGCAAGCAGATTATTCAGACGGCTGCCGAAGCCGTAGCCGCAGATTTTGAGCGCTTTGCCAAAAGCTGAGCTATATTGCACTAGGTTCAACTTACCCTTTGTTTATTAAGGAGAAACACTAATGCAGGATGATGCCGGAAAATGCCTATATTTTGCATATGGCTCGAATATGTCGTGGCAGCGCGTTGGTGCGCGTATTTCGCCGATTCAAAGGGTAGGTGTGGCCCAGCTGTATGGCTTCGCCCTGAAATTTCACAAAGTTGGCAAGGATGGTTCTGCAAAATGTAATGCCTGGTGTACCGGTGAAGAGAGAGATACCCTCTGGGGCGTGTTGTATGAACTCAGTGCTGACCAGCTGGAGACGCTGGATCAGTTAGAAGGTACAGGCCAGGGATATCAGCGGCGCACCGTTGCGGTATATTACGAGCAACAGCGGATAGAAACGCAGATTTATGTGGCCACCGAGATTGATGATGATCTGCAGCCGTTCGACTGGTATCTGGAACATGTGTTGTCTGGTGCGCGGCAGAATAACCTGCCGGCGGAACACCAGAACCTGATCGTGCAGACCCCCATTATTGAAGATTCTGACAGAGCGCGCTTCGCCCGTGAGATGTCGATTTACGATAACCTCTGAGTTAAACGCCGGGTAAAGCCGGCGCTACAGCCAGCCATTGCGTTTAAACAGCCATACCAGTGCCGTTGCCATGACTCCCATCACACCAAGCAACACATAATAGGCATACCTGAAAGCCAGCTCCGGCATATGTTCAAAGTTCATCCCGTAGATACCGGCCAGAAAGGTCAGTGGCACAAAAATCGCCGTGATCACCGTCAGGATCCGCATGGTGTTATTCAGCTGATGGGATGACAACGAAATGTAGCCCTCAACCAGGTCACCGCTGATGTCATAATACATCTGCGCCAGGCTGTGCAGGCGCTCGAACCGCTCGTAGAGATCATTGATGGCGTGCAATATTTCCGGGTTTTCCCGGGGCAGCAGGCGATAATCATAGCCGCTCAGCTCATGGGTGATCGACAGGTGATAATTAAACACCCGGCGCAGCTTCACCAGTTGCGATTTGTATACCGTCAGCGTTTTCATCTGGGTATCGGTGGGGCGGCTGAGTAACTCGTCTTCGAGATCGCTGAGCTGGTTTTCAAACGCCAGCAGGCTCTCAAGATAAAAGCCCGATGAAGTATGCATGGTTTTAAGGGCCCATTCGCCGATGGTTTTCTGATGCAGGTAGGCGGTTTGCTGGCTCCACATCTGATCGATACTTTTGGCACTGCCTGCATGCAGGCTTACCAGCATGCGCTCAAACAGAAAAAACACAATCTGCCGGGGCTCATAATTCAGGTGCTCATCCAGGCTGGCCATGCCGCGATAGATAATCAGCGTATGTTGCCCGAACTCTTCCACCTTGGGCGGGTGGCGTTCACGTAAGGCGTCATTGATGGCCAGCGGGTGGCATTGCAGTTGTTCCAGAAACTGGCGCTGTTGCTCCGGTGGCTCGCCCTGCAAATCAATCCAGATGCGGCTGTGACGATCTTTCTTCCAGCTTTCCAGCAGCTCGGCTCCGCCCTCTTCAAGGTTTTCGCCCTGTTTAAACAAACGCGCTCTGATCATACTCCGCTCCATCTTCCGGTAATTCCAGACAGCTTATCGGTAAAGCAAAAAAGCCGCCAGTGGCATATACCCGGATTGGGGCGTGAGCCATACTCGCCCTTCATTCGGGCATGACCATTTGCCGTTGGTGGGGCGTAGCCTGCAAGGAGCGCAGCGGACGTGTCCAGCACCTTTGACTCCTCTCGGTGAGGAAATGCGACAGTGATAGATTCAAAGGTTGCTGGATTGCGGGAACATCACCGGGTTGCCTCAGCACAACCGGTGCTCAGTAAGTTTTTATATCGGTTTCAGACAGACTCCCCGTTTTGTGTGGAGGGTGATGAGTCTTCCGGGGGAGCCGGCAGGCGACTCTTATTGGCGGTAAAATATTGCACCGTGGTACAGGAAACCACATCGCCGAGCACATTGACGGAGGTACGGCACATGTCCAGAATCCGGTCTACGCCCAGAATCAGGGCGATACCGGCCGCCGGGATCCCAACGCCCTCCAGCACCATACTCAGAATAATAATACCGGCGCCCGGCGTGGCGGGTGAGCCGATTGAGGCGGCCACCGCCATGGTCACGATAAACAGGTAACTGGCCAGGCTCAGGTCAACGCCAAATACCTGAGCCAGAAACACCGTGGCCACGCCCTGATACAAGGCCGTGCCGGTCATATTGATGGTGGCGCCGAGAGGGATCAGAAAACGGGCGATATCGGCATGGATCCCGAGTTTGTTTTCAGTCACATCCAGGCTGATGGGCATCACCGCTGCCGAACTGCTGGTGGAAAAGGCCAGCAGCAATAGTTCGCGGATATGGCCAATAAACACACGGATGGGGCCCGGCCAGGTGAATTTGGCCACCAGCAGGTACAGCGTCGCGAGGATCACAATGCCCAGCAATACGGTGAGCACATAAACCAGCATGCCGCCCAGTACTTCAATCCCCAGATTCGCCACCAGTTTGGTGATCAGGCCGAACACAGCCAACGGGGCCAGCACCATGGCCCAGGAAACAATGCGCAGACTCACTTCCTGCAATGCGCCAAGTAGCTCAAACAGTGGCTTAGACTGTTGTGCAGGGATCGATAACAGCGCTGCCCCTAACACGGCGGCAAACAAAATCACCTGCAGCATTTCTCCCGAGGCCATCGAGGCCAGCGGATTTTTAGGGATAAGCCCCGAAACTTTATTCGGCAGTTCTGCCATTTCCGGAAAGCCTTTGGCCACGGCACTGGTCAGCGGGGCGGCCTGAGTATCGGCGAGGATCCCCGCATCAATATAAGAGCCGGGCTGAATATTTAGTGCCAGTGTGATCCCCAGCGCGGCGGCCACGGCGGTAGAGCCGACAATAAATAGCAGGGCAATCAGGCCGTTCTTCTTTAACGCATCAGGATTGTTATTGGCGGCCAGCCCACGCACCACCGAGGCCAGCACCAGTGGCACCACAATCATCTGAATAATAGCCAGAAATAACTGGCCAGGCAGCGCCAGCCAGGCGGTAATGTTTTTCACGGCACCCACGGATACCCAGCGCAGATCGGGGCCGAGCAGAATGCCGCAGATGACACCAAGAAATAACGCAATCAGCACCTTAAGCCAGAGGCGCCCCTGAATAAATTTGTCGAATTGTGCGGTAAGCTTCACCACAGGTTGCAGAAAAAGAGGCAGACTCAGCATAGTAACCCTTGTGAACACATTGACTGCTAATCAGTCTACAACACAGACGGCAAATTCACTGTGAACATTGATGGTTGTTTGATCTGGGCCAGGTTTGTTGCTGTCGGCTCTGTTTCTCTTTGTCATGCCCGAATGTTGTAGTCGGGCATCCAGCGCTTTTTTGCCTGCGTTGTTTAAGGGCACTGGGTTCCCGCCAACAGCATGCGGGAACGATGGATGAATGTGGTCTTGGAGTGTCATTTCCGTTTCTCTTTGTC
This sequence comes from Lacimicrobium alkaliphilum, assembly GCF_002591895.1. Lineage (GTDB taxonomy): Bacteria > Pseudomonadota > Gammaproteobacteria > Enterobacterales > Alteromonadaceae > Lacimicrobium > Lacimicrobium alkaliphilum. The sequence goes on along the minus strand of NZ_NISX01000008.1, from coordinate 111,464 downwards.
ATCTCCGCGAAGGCGGAGATCCAGAGCCTTTTTTAGCCCTGTGTTCCAATTACTGAACGGCAAAAAATGCCGCCAGCATATTCCCGGATTCCGCTTCGCTGCATCCGGACTACATTGCCGCGTAGCCTGCAAGGAGCGCAGCGGACGTGCCCAGCACCTTTGACTCCTCTCGGTGAGGAAAAGCGACAGTGATAGATTAAAAGGTTGCTGGATTGTGAGAACACCGCAGGTTTATGGTAATCATGCATCAGAGGATGGTACCGTTAGGCTAATAAAAGCCCCTGAACAACGGCTGACCTGGCCCGGGAGAATATGTCGCACAACACCATCGCCCTGAACAAACAACGCCAGCCGCTGGATCACCTCGAATCCGTATGGTTGTTTGGGTATGGCTCACTTATCTACAAAGCAGATTTTCCGTATCTGCAGCGCAGGCCGGCCTTTATCCGCGGCTGGCAACGGCGTTTCTGGCAGGGTTCACATGATCATCGCGGCACGCCGGAGGCGCCGGGGCGGGTAGCCACCTTAATCGAAAAACCGGGTGCGCGTTGTGCCGGAATGGCCTATAAAGTGACGCCGGATACCTTTGACCACCTCGATCATCGTGAGAAAAACGGTTATTTACGGGTACTTACCCAACTGCAATGGTTAGATGAGCCCGGCGAAACCGAGGGCCTGGTGTATATGGCCAGCTCTGATAATGACGCCTGGCTGGGTCCGGCCAGTGAAGCCGACATCGCCGCTCATATTGCCCGCAGTGAAGGCCCCAGCGGGCCAAACAGTGAATACTTACTTAAACTGGCCGAGGCACTGCGTGAGCTGGACGAACAGGATGAGCACGTGTTTGCTGTTGAACAGGCGCTACTTGAACTGCCTGGTCACAAAGGTGCGGCCAGTACATAGCCAGCCCTGCCTTGTTCATCAATCCATTTGATAAGTAAATAAATACCCTTTTACAGGTTTTGTGGTTATTAAAGGTAATGTATTACCCATTTAAACCAGAGCTTGTCGTTATGTTGTAAGAGTACTATATTACCCATAGAGGCCATAAAGTTGCGATAATAGGTAGTAAAGTACTCATGACGAAGATCACCCGAAGCCTGTCAGATACAGCGGTTATCGAAGAGCTCTATAACCGGCTGGAAGAGCGCAGAAAACAGCAGGGCATCAAACAAGCCGACATGGCTGAACGTGTGGGGATTACCCCAAAATCATACCGGGCCATTAAAGAGGGTAAGTGCAAGCTTGAGGTTTTTGTGGCCCTGGTACGGCAGTTCGGGCTGGTGGAGCAGTTTGACGACCTGATACCGGAACAGCGGATCAGCCCTTTGCAGCTAGCCAGTAAGCACAGTGGTTCACGAGCGCGAACTTTGGGGGGCGTTAAAGGAGCACGGGAGAGAGCCCTGACTCAGGCAGACCTGCTGCTGAAAAGAAAGCCACTCAAAACAAAAGGCGAATAAAGCATGGTAGCAAAAGTCTGTACCGTAGAATTTGACGGGGTTCGGGTTGGAGCACTGGCCGAAGAAGACGACTCGGCCATTGTGTCTTTTGAATATACGCCGGAGTGGATCGTGAGCGGGTTCTCCCTTGACCCTAACCACCTGCCACTGCAAAAGGGGGTATTCAGTTTTCCGGGGCTGGCATTTGACACCTACAAGGGCTTGCCAGCGGTATTTGCTGACTCCCTTCCCGATGACTTTGGCAATGCATTAATTGATGCCTGGCTGGCCCGCAAGGGTTTGGATGCGGCTCAGTTCACCGCAATTGACCGGTTACTGTATACCGGTAAGCGCGGCATGGGGGCACTGGAATATCAACCCGCCGTGGAACTGGACTCTGACAACCCCTTTGAGGTGGAACTGGCCGAACTGGTGCAACTGGCCCAGAAAGTGCTGGACGACAGAGCCCATTTTGCTGCCAGCATGCAGGACGCCGATGGGCTGTTAAATCTGCTGCAAGTGGGTACATCAGCAGGGGGCGCGCGGCCCAAAGCGGTGATTGCCATCAATGAAAAACGCGATCATATTTTGTCGGGCCAGGTGCCGGCGCCAGAGGGGTATCAACATTATCTGCTTAAATTTGACGGCGTGGTTGAGCACCGTAAGGGCGTACAGACCTTTGGCGACCCCATTGGCTATGGGCTGATGGAATATGCTTACTACAGAATGGCCAAAGCTTGCGATATTGAGATGAGCCCCTGTGAAATTCTGCATGAAGGCAACCGTCGCCACTTTATGACCCGGCGTTTTGACCGTGAGCAAAATCAGAAGTATCACGTATTAACCCTGAACGGCCTCGCCCATGCTGATTATAAAAAGCCCGGCCATTTCAGCTACGAACAGTTGCTGGCTCAGGCCCGCCAGCTCAATTTAACCCAGAAAGAGCAGGTGCAGATCTTCCGGCGCATGGTGTTCAATGTGGTGAGCCGCAATCACGACGACCATACAAAAAACACCTCCTTTTATGTGGATGATAACTTCGAGTGGGCCCTGGCACCGGCCTATGACATGGCCTGGAGCTATAGGCCAGGTTCAGAATGGGTAGCCAGACATCAGATGTCGATCAATGGCAAACGGGACGGCTTTAGCCGCGATGATCTGTTAACCATCGCTAGCCTGATATCCAACTTCTCCCGTAAAAAGGCTGACAACATTATTGACCATACCATCAGCGTTATCAGCCAGTGGCCACAGATAGCCGCCGAAGAGAAGGTGCCCGGCTCTCTGATTGAAGAGATTAGCGAGTCACACCGGCTTACACTGTAAACGGAACTTGCGAACAACGAACAATTCCCGCCGAAGCTATGCAGGGGAGAATGTATTCGAATCACAGCGAACCCTGTCATGCCCGAAGTTGTTATCGGGCTTGTCCAGCACCCTCTGGTGTTGTAGGTCGAGGCTTCAGCCCGACAACTGAGCAATCAGAGCTGCCGGATAAACCCGAAAACATCTACATAGCCAGCGGGCTATTGTCGGATTAAAATCCGACCTACATCCGGCATCCCGGTAACACTCCCGTCGTTCCCGCTAGCTGTTGGCGGGAACCCCGTGCCTTTTTTCTGTATCAGCAGTCAGAAAAAGAAATTTAACCACAGAGGACACAGAGGTTTTAAGATATGGGCCCTGCATTTCTCGGTGTTCTCGGTGTTCTCTGTGGTTATTCTGGTCTTTTTTTAAGTGCGATGGGTGCCCAGCAACGTTTGAATTACCAAGGTGCTAACCAATAACGCCTTATCATCAAATGTGCTGGATGCCCGATAACAACACTCGGGCATGACGGCTAAAGGCTCGGTAGGTGCGGACTTCAGTCCGACAAAACCCCATAAAACCAAACAAAGCCAGAAAAAACGCAAACCCATGACACCCCGGGCAAAATTCAATAAGCTGGTCGAAGATTCCCCAACCGGCAGATCAACATGGATAAAAACGCCTTTATACAGCATTGCCAACAGCAGATACTTGAGGTGTACCAGCGCACCAAAGCGGGCGAACCTGATGATGCCTTTAAACACCGTACCGAAGGTTGTATTCATGCTGCACAATTGCTGGGGTTTATCAGCCAACTGCAAGCCAAAGAGATGATCGAATCGGCCCACCAACAGGTATTTGGTGAAACCGTGCAACACCGCCTGGAGCGTAAAGAAAAACTCAATGCCATCAAAAAGCAATCACCGGAAAAGTACTACGAAATACCCGCCGTAGAGCGCAAACCCTGAATAGTAAACCTTAGCTGTAACCGATGAAGCATACACAGAGTAGCGAATCCGAAAAAATCGCCCTTGAGCACGAAGCGGCCCGGCTATTTATGCGCTGGTATGAGCACAAAACCGGTGAGATTATCCGCCATATCTGGCACAACCGGCCCCGTAAACCGGATGTTTCCTGCTTTTTAAACGGCGAGCGGCTGGATCTGGAAATTGCCCATGTGTACGGCTCAGAAAAAGAGGCGATGAAGATCCTCGGGCGCGAACTGGATGAGAAAACCCGCCAGGAATTAAAGGAACTTGACCAGTACACCGACGCCCATCAGCGCCTGCTCAAATCCCTCAACCGGATTCTCGCCAATAAGTCTGTAAAACGGTATAAAACTCACCGCGTATGGCTGGTGCTGCGCAATGCACATCCGGCCTGGACAGCAGAAGAGATCCAGTCACTGCAGCACCATATCGATGTGCCGGATCAGCACCCCTTTGAGCAAATCTGGATAGTGGGCGATATGCAGGGCGAAAGCGGCATAGTACAGTTATTTCCTTAGCGGCCTGGTAGGTCGGACTTCAGTCCGACAACGCACCCCACCATCACGGTGTAGGGGTAGCCCGGCACCCTCTGGTGTTGTAGGTCGCGGCTTTAGCCCGACAATTGAGTACCCAAAGGTGCTGGATATACCTGGATGCAGCGAAGCGGACTTGTCCAGCACCTGAGAGTTAACTTAAAAAGAGGTGGCTCAGTTGAGCAATGAAAGGTCACTGGAATCCGGGAAAGCCTGCCATATCTCCCAGTCAGCATTCCGCTGCGCTCTTGTCTGTAATCGCGGCTTATCTCTGTCATCTCCCCGAAGGCCGAGATCCAGCGTCCTTGATGGATTGGTGTTTCTAATCAGCGCGTAGCCTGGATGTGACCTCATCCTCACAAAAAGCCTGTGCATAATGCCGGTAACAGTCCAAAAATATTAATAAGATTGGAAAACCGTAGTTAACTCACTACATTATCAGAATTGACCGCAGTTACAGTATTTAGGACTCAATGTCAGAGAATACTGATAAAGGAGCACAGTGAGTGGTAAGCCAGCATCCATTAAAAACGCAGACACTTAACGTATAGCGATAAAGCAAGGAAGTTATAAAGATGAGCAACACTGATAGTAAACGCGAGATTGGTACGCAACTTCCCTTATTTGAATTTGAACAAGAAAACTTAGATAAGATTCGTCAACATCAGCCAATAGGCGTTGGTGGCGACAACCAGTTTAGCAAGTTTATTGTGTATGTTGATGAGAGTGGCGATCACAGTTTGCAAAGTATTGATCCACAGTACCCTATCTTTGTGTTGGCTTTCTGTGTGTTCCATAAACGCCACTACAGTGAAGTTATTGTTCCAGCCCTGGAGAAATTTAAGTTCAACCACTTTGGGCACGATCAGATTGTTTTGCATGAGAATGAAATTCGACGCCGGACAGGTCAATTTAATATCTTCCGAAGCAGCTCACATCAGCAGACATTTATGGATCAGTTAACTGAGATCATAGAGTTCAGTAACTTTGTGCTCATCAGTGCGACTGTTGATAAACGTCCTATTGCCAAGAGTAACCCTGGTGATAATGCCTATCATATTGCTCTGGCCCTGTGTATGGAAAAATTGCATGCGTTTTTATGTGAAAAGCACCAGCATGAAAAAAAGACACATATTGTGGTTGAACGACGAGGCAGCAGAGAAGATGATGAGCTGGAACTTGAATTCCGGCGCGTATGCGATGGAAACAACTCACTTGGCATTAATCTACCATTTGAAATTCTGTTCGCTCATAAACAGGTAATGTCTTCAGGCCTGCAACTTGCTGACTTGGTCGCAAGGCCAATAGGACTAAAAACACTTCGACCAGCTCAAGATAATCGGGCTTTTGAATCACTCAGGCAAAAATTCTATTGTGAAGGTGGAAGAAATGCAGTGGGGGATGGCTATGAAAATGTTGGAATGATGATTTATCCAACCCCAAAAAGCGAAAAGCCCCAGTGAAACCACTGAGGCATTAACGCCGACCGGGATTGCCCAATCCATTTAGTAAATAGTTTCGCCGACCGATCCTCTATTGTCAACTATCGGTTGATATATGCCGGGGCTCATGTCTCTTTCTGTCATTTCAGCTCTACTTTGTCATTTCAGCTCTACTTTGTCATTTCAGCTCTACTTTGTCATCTCCGCGAAGGCGGAGATCCAGTGCCCTTGCTGCCTTGGTGTTTCTAATCAGCACGTAGCCCAGCATCCGTTGAGTTTTACAATGTACTAACCAGTAATATCCGTTTATCAACGGTGCTGGATATACCTGGATGCAGTGAAGCGGACTTGTCCAGCACCTGTGAGTTACCTTAAAAAGGGTGACTCAGGTGGGTAGTGAAAGGCTGCTGGGATCCGGGAAAGCCTGCCATATCTCCCAGTCAGCATTCCGCTGCGCCCCTCTCTGTCATCTCCGTTTCTCTCTGTCATCTCCGCGAAGGCGGAGATCCAGTGCCTTTTCACATCATAGCAATCAGGTCACTGGATTCCGGCTAATCCAGCACCTTCGATTTTTAAGGCTAGTGTTATCACCTTAGCCAACTGCTAATCAAAGGGGCTGGACAGGCGCCGGAATGACTGTGTGGATGGCGTCGGAATAAGGGTAGGGTTAGTCATGCCCGAATGCCGTTATCGGGCATGTCCAGCACCTTTGACGATATGGTGTTATTGGTTTAGCTTGTAGTCAGGAGGCAGTGAAGACTTCAGCAGCCGGTGCATGGTCTGATTATGTTTCGTTATCTGGCAATTCGAGATCTCTTTCACTCCGCCAGACCCGGATGAGCACAATCTCTGTGGCTTGCCGGAGGTAGATAACCCGAAATGGCGCGTGAATTAATTCGCGAATAGGCTCCTGATTGAATTCAGGAACAACCCGGCCAGCATCAGGGTGGCGTTGAAGCATTCCACAATGCTCCAGGATAGCAGTCACGAAATCGTTACCGATATGTGGCACATCCTGCTCTGCGTAATACTCCTGAATAGCCTTTAAGTCCTCAAGAGCGGATTGCGCGATGCGTAATTCCATTTACTTGATGCCCAGGGTTTTCCTGGCGGTCTCCAACGACAGGGTATTGTCCTCGCGAACATCCATAAGCCCCTGCGCCACAGCCTTTACAAACCGCAATTCCTCTGCGGTTCTCTCATAATCTTCAAGCCCCTGAACAACGGCGACACCGCGGCCACGGCTGGTAAGCAGGATTGGGCGATGCGTATCTTGCGTTCGACCAACCACCTTTCCAGGATTGATCTTCAGCTCTGAGAGAGGAATCACATCCTCGGAAAATTTCACTTGCATAGCGATTACCCAGTCAATGATCAGGTGCTATTAATAGCACCAGTTAACAGGTGCGGTCAAGAAGCGCAACAACGCGCCGGAATAAGGGTGGGATTAGTCATACCAAAATGCCGTTATCAGTTGTAGGGGCGAATTTATTCGCCTTGCTGTAGGTCGGAATTTATTCCGACAAACTCATCACTAATCCCTCATCACTCATAACTGCTCTTTCAGCCGCGCAAAAGGCCGCATAGCCTCCGTAGCCGCAAAATCCTTATAATCCGGGTTAGTAGCATGCAACCAATACTCGCCCTCAGCAGATTTACGAATCACCCGCAGCACATACTGGTTATCACCGGCCTCATCCTGGCGCTCAATGGCCATGGTCTGGCCGGTGATGGAACCGGCATGCTCCGGCGTCACCCATTCCAGCAATAACAAATCGCCATCGGCCACCGGGTTTTTGCCGCCGTTCATGGAATTACCGCTGGCGCGGGCCAGAAAATGACGCTGGGGGTCAAGCACACCAGCGTATTGCTCAACCGAGCGCATTTCGACCTCATCACTGCGGCCGGTTTTAAAATGCCCGCAGGCAATTTTTAAATCCGGGAAATACGGCACCTGATTGGCGGCCTGCTGGTTGATCGGCACCGGCTCAGCAGCGGGTTTTGTTGTAGTTTCTGCTACCTGTTCAATAACAGGCGCGGTATCGGCCGCTCCGGAGTGGGCTATGCCTGCCTCAGTAAAACTGTCTTTAGCCAGCCACAACTTTGCCCCCGTGCTGCTGGCTACCGCATAGGCCCAGTCTGCAACGGCCAGAGACTTTTGCTCATCACAATAGAACCAGGCGCTGAGTGCCTCAGCCAGGGTACGGTTGTGAACCACCAGATTCTGCTCCTGCCAGCGTTCGCGGTGAGGCTGGGCCGCCAGATGATCCCGCTTACTGTTATTGCAGCCGGCATGGGCGGCAACAAAGTTATGGCCTAAATCGGTGGAGTAGCGCGAGAAGGGAATAAAATGATCCACCGCCACATTGTCTTTCATCGGTTTGCGGCAATAAAAGCAGCGGTTTTGCTGGATCTCCACCAACACCGGCGCCACCTTGCTCAGCGCATTACGATCCACCCCAAACAGAAAATCCTGCAACTGGCTCTGCGCCCCGATCAAAGCCTGATTGAACTTAATACTCTGTATCTTCTGCAGCCAGGCATTTTTGGCCAGAAACACCACCAGATCATAAAAACGCCGGAAGCAGTGGGCGATGCCGCCATTAAGCTGAATAAACTGCTGTTCACGGTGATGAGGGTATAAAAAGCACTCTTCCTGCTTCGACAGAATCTGTAACCGCCATAATGGCCCTTCTTTAAGGGTACGCAGCGTGGCCTTATAAATCTCCGGCCAGCGGTCACTGGCCTTAAGCTGGTGGATATTGCGCACACCGCGGCTCTGGCACTCATACAGAATGCTGATCAGTTTGGACTGCCTGCCCGAGTTCTGGCGCAACAAGGCCTCTTCGCCCTGATGCTCGGAAGAAAAGGGCACCGCATGGTGCCAGTAGAGCATAATCAGCTTATCCACCAGGCTATCGAGGGTAATCACCAGCTCACTGGTTTCATCCTGCAAGGGGTGTTCAATGCAAAGATCAGCCAGTGCATGCAAAAGAGCAAACTTATACGTGGCGCTGAAATCTCCCTCAACCAGCATGCGCTGGATATAGGTGATAAAGGCCAGTTGTTGCTGCATATAACTCATTCAGCACCCTGCACATCAGTGGTTTTTACCAGCAGAGCATTCAGCCACCTTTCCTGTTCCCGCCCAGGGCGGAGATCGGCAGTCTGCCAGCTTTCTTTTAACTTAAGAGAAGTAGCATTAATCACAGACTCCAGCCCCGCCTCGTCCAGATTAGAAAAGGTACGGCCATCACGGCAGACTTCCCCCTGGCCGTACTTAAATGAACAATAAAACCAGCCGCCGGATTCCAAAAACGAAGCAAGATGAGCAAAAGTAGCAGCGAGATCGGCATGCGGAACATGCAGCAATGAGGCACAGGCCCAGATACCCTGCACCGGCTCAGACAACGTCATTTCATCAAAACGGCAGTGGCGCACATCAATAGCGGTTAATTCCGAGGCCATAGCAACCAGTTCAGCACTGGCATCAAAAGCCGTAACCCGGTAACCCTGTTGAAGAAAATAAAAAGCATCCCTTCCCGAGCCACAACCGGCATCCAGAATATGCGCACCAGCAGGCAACAATGGCAGAAAGCGCTGATACAGCAACTGCATATCCACATCCACTGTACCCTCAAAAAAAGCCTGTGCATGCTGCTGGTAATAGTCTAAAGACATTGATAAGTTTGGAAAAGTGATGATAAGTCAGTACATTAGCAGGAATATTGTGGTGAGTGCATGACAACGGGATCGTATAGCGGCGATTAGTCGGGGGTGTTCTGTTAAGATTTCTTACCTTCCAGGATTAAAAATTGCCTATCAGAACCAAGCCACGAAGATATCTGATCCGCCAGGGATTCTTCATTTAGTTTGTATTTTCCTTTAAGGCTGCACTCCCACACGATACAAACCCGCCACTCAGAGTCCAACAGTCGTTCCAGATTTTTTTCATCTCTCGTTTTGTTCCCCAGCAGCTTTTCCTTCCACCATTCTGTGCGTGTTGAAGGCCATCGGAAGACCGGGCATTCATGGACATGCCAGAAGCAACCATGGACAAAAATAGCGGCGCTGTATCGAGGAAATACGAGGTCAGGGTTACCCGGCAGGTGTTTATTCTTCAGCCGGTATCTGAAGCCTCTTGCATGCAGCATTCGACGTATCAGAATCTCTGGCTTCGTATTCAGACCTTTAATCGCTGACATGTTCTTGCTTCGGATTTTTGTAGAGTGAACATCTGCCATTCGCTGTCTCAGTTTTTCAAACCTTTGATAGTAATCTGATTTAAATCTTATTATTCTTCTGCAAACTCAGTATTGTGCATCAGATGAAGAAGACCATAAACATCATAGATCTATTCGCCGGTCCGGGGGGGTTGGGCGAAGGATTCAGCTCACACCGGAGTGACGATGCAGAATTCAGAATCCGGATGTCGGTAGAAAAAGAAGAAAGTGCTCACAAAACACTGACGTCGAGGGCATTCTTCCGACTTCTGAAAGGGGCCGGTAAGCAGGATGCATACTTTGATTACGCAGAAGGGCGTATTTCCAGAAATGAGATGATATCCAAACATCCGGATGTTTGGAATGAGGCCCTGCAGGAAACAATGTTCAGGCCAACGGCTTTGGGTGAGGACAATGACAAAATCCGTAGCCGATTATCTGAACTGAAGAAACAATATTCAAATGAGCCATGGATTGTAATCGGGGGACCTCCGTGCCAGGCATACTCACTGGTTGGGCGAGCCAGAAACAAAGGGATAGTCGGATATTCAGCAGAAAATGATCATCGTCATTTTCTGTATCAGGAGTATCTGAATGTACTGACTATCATGGAGCCTGATGTATTCGTAATGGAGAATGTGAAGGGAATTCTTTCCTCAAAAGTCGGCGGAGAACATATTTTCCCAAAGATTCTGGAGGATCTGGAAAACCCGAACCTGGCTGTAGTAACCGGGAATGAGGGCAGGAAATACAGGATTTATTCATTGACTAAAAGACCCGATAAAGAAGACCTGTTGGAACCTTGCTACTCTGACAGCCGGGATTTCATTATCAGATCAGAACAGTTTGGCGTACCTCAGGCGCGGCACAGAGTTATTTTGCTGGGGGTGGCAATGGATATTCAGACAAAACCTTCAGTGCTCAATAAGAAGCCCGTAGTTCCTGTTGAAAGTATTCTTGCCGGGTTGCCTGTCCTGAGAAGTAAACTATCCAAAGAACAGGATCAGCCTATGCGTTGGCGGGAAGTTATTGCCGACTACGTTACTGAACTTAAAAAAGTACTGGTAAAGGAAAAGCGCTTTGAGCCCCTGATAAAGGAAATGAACGATGCAGTTCAAAACCTCAGACATCAAGCACCAACAGTTGGAAGTTCATATCCACTGGCAAATCCAAACGATGCATTACCTTCAGATCTGAAAGATTGGTTACTCAACAGTAGACCGGGAAAAGTGCTGAATCACTCTGCCAGGGGGCATATGAATAGTGACCTTATACGCTACCTGTTCAGCGCCTGCTGGGCTAATCCGAATGTATTCGGAGATAGCGACAAGCCATTTCCAAAGTCAGAAGACTATCCTGACTTGCTGGCTCCGGCTCATGCAAACTGGAAAAGTGGTAAGTTTGCTGACCGGTTCAGGGTACAGCGGTACGGCAGACCAGCCACTACAGTAACAAGTCACATCTCCAAAGATGGACATTATTTTATTCATCCTGACGCGACACAATGCCGGAGCCTGACGGTCAGAGAAGCAGCGAGAATACAAACTTTTCCCGATAACTACTTTTTTGAAGGTAACCGTACACAGCAATATGTTCAGGTTGGTAATGCGGTTCCGCCATTTCTGGCTATACAGTTGGCAGCTATTGTTAGCGATATTATATAGAGTCATACTTTTAGAGTTGTTACTGCTTAATACAATAAATATTAAGAAATGGCATTTACATAGATTATTTAAACTCACTCATGCTCATATTCATCAGCAACTGTAGCAACATGATTTAACAGTAGTTCAAATTCATCATCATCCATGGTTCGCACAATTTGAGTTGCTTCAACAACTATTGCTTCCATTGAATCTGAAACAGCGAAGGAGCAATACATATCATCACGACTATTTCGCAAGAGTAAATCTAAAACTTTATTTTTAGTTAATACTCGCTTTCTCTTGGATCCTTTTAGGTCTTGGCATGGAGAAATAAAGCGGATTACTTCCGAACCTCCAATCAGTGGTTTCACCAGCTCAATATAGACTTTCCGTTTGCGGCCCTTATCGAGAGTCATCTCGTAAGACAGTCTATGCTCCTTGTAGTCATATTGCATATCGTAACGTGTAGATCTGGCGATACTTTGGACGCGGGCCAAGCTTAAATTCTTTTCCACTTTTTGTGAAAACAAAGTAATGCCATTAATCTTGAGGATCTGTGAAGCGCCATATATGGCGTCGGATTCATGCACAGATTCGAAATGCCTATTCCGTATGCACCAAAACGAATCCAATAAACTTTGGCAGAACTGACTATACTGTGAAAAACTTCCTTTATATTCACTCCCAATCCGAAACATACCTGTAAAGAACCCAGACAGGAAATTTGCCACGAGGAACACTGAACTACCAGGATTGATCGATGAATCAGGAGCCGAACGGAGCCGTTCCAGATCTGGACGCAACAAGAACAATAGTACTCCACGTTTAATTATGTCGCCTTTATCGTTCAACTCAGGAACATCTTTTTCGGAATTTACGACCTTTTTGCAGAAGTCCAGCCATCTACTAACTCCCTCCCTATATTCTGGCCTCAATGGTCGTAGTTTTTTTTCAATTTCTGTCAACACATTATCTGGATCAAATCCTCGTTCCGGATAGGTGTTTGATAGGATATCCAGTAAGGCTTTTATAATTTCTCTATCGTCGGTAGGAATAGATGGGATTTTCTCTGGGTCAACCGATTTTGTGTTGCCGAATCCCCAATGTTCAACGCAGACTAAAAGCAAGAGTGTCGCATAATCTACTTGTGATGAATTGGAGTTTGATAATAAATTGAGGCTCATTACTGCGCCGCCAAAGCGGTCTACAAAGTTGATAACTTTTAATGGATCTTCTAGATCTTTTATTTCGTAATCACTCTCCACATTGATAGTGTCAATAGTGGAAGCATCATCCAAAACCTCAAAAAGTGCAGGGTCAGCAATAACATCGTCGGTCAGCCTTAACAAAAAATCATCAATTGCTTGTTGGCTTTTGAGGTAAATCGACTTTATCGCTGATATAGGAAGCGGTGCATTCATAACGACTACCGCTTCTTGATCCAGAATTCTGCCGTTTTCTAGGAAGGTCTCTAGGTGAGTAAAATCAAATTCGATTACAACAGCTCGGTCTTGATCAATATGAGGAAAGGTTTTTGATATGTTGGGTATTCTGGCTTTCCAGAGCGGCACCGCTCCGTTAAATAGTTCACGGCTATCTTTTTTGTAGCGGAACTGCGACTTGGCGGGAACTACCATTCCAGCGCCAAGAAATGACATCAGATTTCGCTGATTAGTTATAAAAAATAGTCGCGACTTTTCTACTTGCTCAAATAATGCAGTTTGATTATTTTTTGTTACGTCTAGATGTCCCATTTTAATGCCTCCTCATTGCTAGCCGGAAACAGCTTGAGTATAGATGGTGGCTCAGAACAATCCGTAAATGATAGCTGTAGATGGGTCCTGGCGCGGCTGATCATCACATACATCTTCATTTTTAAGAATTCTTCATTAACTCCATCATGTTGATAATGCTGCACTTGAGGAATGAACACTCCATCGAATTCGAGGCCTTTGCAACTATGGTGACATACAATGGTAATGGTCCCCCTAGAATAGAAATCTATCGTATCCACATTTCCGCCTGATTTGTATTTCTGCACCTTAAGGCCCTTTGCTTGGGCGAGCGGCTTAATTGCACTGGCGACTCTGCTCTGTACTCGAGTATTTTCGACAATAATACCAGCGGAAAGGTCTTCGTTGTTGTTTAACCATCTCACTATCGACTCCATTTCCTTTTCCAGTGAATCAAATTTGCGAATTACTGGTACTTTCCCAGGCCGGTGCTCGGGAATATCCGGCAGTCCAGTGGACATACCAACGTAAAAATGGCTGGCAAGTAAGGCTATACTTGCTGTATTCCTATAGTTCTCTGTTACCGTATAAAATCCGGCTCCTGGCAAATAAGTTTTAATGTCACTAATAGTAGAGTTCTTCTCCTCTTCCATGCGCTGGTTTTCGTCCGCAAATACGGCGACAACAGGTTTGGGCCTGTCCTGAACAATAGATTTACTGTGACTCATTACCATCAAAAATAGATAAAAGCTCCTAGGGAAATCCTGCCCCTCATCAATTATCAGGTGCTCCCAGTAAAGGCCTTGAGGTCTCAAAGGCTTTTCTTGACTAATTAGTTCAATAGCTTTGTCGAAATTAGGGTTGTAATTACTATGTTGGGGAATCCTAAAACTACCATTTCCCTTGCGCCAATGAGAGTAGACCCATGAATGCCAAGTCTTTGTATCGACATCTATCTCCAACTCTTCGAGTGAGCGTTTGACATAGCGATTAAGTAGCCTGCTGTGCATGACCAAATCTGACTTCATATTCTTTCTTGCCAGAACAGCTGCTCTATATAGTGCCAATACAGTCTTGCCTGTGCCGGGAGGTCCAACACATATAACCGAGGAATCCAGTGGGGCCTCCATGAGGAATTCTTCCTGCTCTTCACTTAGCTCCGCTCGTTTTGGTAGTCGCACTACAGCGTCTCCTCAGTTAATGCGATGAGATTCGAGAAATATCCGAACGGTGTGTCGTTTTGTTCTCCAAACAGTAAACTTCTATCTAGCATGCTATTCGCGTGGTTGCACGCTGTCTCCGCTATCAACGTACATGCATGGCAAGCGGATTTGTTGAGGCCCTGTACACCTTGACGCGGCAGCTCGCTGCAAATTGGATCATTTGAACACCAGCTTCCTCTAAAGAGTGCGGTCTTAACGGTTGAGAGCAACCGTTCAGGCTGGCCTTGGCGCACAAGACCACCCAAGGCTCCCTCACTATCTGCAGAAGCTGTATAAATCAGAATGCCAGCCATCCCTGATTCTGCATCGCTGTAGATCCTTTCGGTAAGCGATGATGACGAGTAGCCACACTCGAAACACAATTGCCTGATAAGTAAGTGAGCAAATGTGTGTAGAAGTACGAACCTTTCAGTCACTGCTGGTAGAAAACCAAGGGTGGTTCTTTTTCGGGCGTCCCTCATTGCCTCCAAAACAGTATGCGGGATCTTCTTCTCCCAGTTATCAAGTGTCTTTGCATTTAGCGCCAAAAAAATCCCCTCGCCATATATCTCGGTTGCTGGTAGCCAACTACTATTGGCCCCAAGTGACGGCGACAATTGGTATTCGTAGCTATGTTCAAGCCGCGAAAAACCGGTCAGGGCAGTAACAATACGAAGTTTTCTCGCCAGTGTTACTGTGGATACGAGATTGCTAAATTCCCTCCAAGTCTTATGCTCACTTTCAGGCAAAACAAACTCAAACTCTTCAAGATTTACTTGCTCAGCAACAAAGTTGTCATTCTGGGTAGCTTTTGGTGGGCTAATAAAGGCATTCCATTCATCTTTTAACAGGTCAGCCGGATCATCAGAATCTATGACATCCCGTTTTTCAGTATCACTCTCAAACAAACAGTTCCAGACGATTTCGGCTGTCACACCAAGTTGTTTCAGATGAGGATCATTTACCATTGGATCGATAAATATCTTGGCGATGGCATCTTCCGGCGAAGCTAAATTTGCTTTGAGATCTAACAATGGTTGCCACTTTTCATGTAATCGAATTTGATCGAAAACATTTGATTGTTTCTTGCCACCGACTCGGATATCTATCGCTGATGTTGTATCAGCAAAATAGGCATTACTGCCGCCACGTTGGACAACTTGTGGAATTTGGTCGCAGTCTATAGAGAATTCCGACTTTTCCCATGGATGCTTTCCCTGGCACCGGAAGAAGCCTTTCAGTGAATCCTTGTGCTGCAACCCATCCAGATCATTTTCTGCAAGACAAGATCGACATGCCACGATCAATGATTGAGTGCCAGCTCCTCTCGTTGGGTCAGATTTATATATCAGATTTTCGTGGCGACAGTCCCTTTGTTCTGCCTTTCTGGCGCCTCTGTGTGCCCATCTGACCCATGGGATATCCATCAAGTGACCGTTTCTACAAACAGCCATGAAACGCATGGGAGCCAGTTTGCTACTCTTCCTGCATTCAGAACAGACCGGGTGAACTCCTGTTTTCTCTTTGGCATAACTCCACTTGTGCATCACTCTGCAATTCGGGCAAAAAAGCCAAGCAGGAAAACGAACGTAGGGAACCTGTTGACCAGCAGAAGCTGCCCCTGGATATGCGGGGCGCCCCGCGACAGGTGCAGCCTTAAATTTATGTACGCGCAACACTTTCTCAAGCCTTGGCAGTCGAATATCAGCCTCTCGTTCTACTCGCCACTTTGAGATATCCATAGCAACGAAGGATTCAGCTCCGAAATCGTAAATTGCGCCAACTCCAAACGGCGTAATAGTTTGTGATTGCCTGATTTTTCTATCAACTGCCATTAGTCTTCACCCCAAACATATATTTTACTTTCCCTATCTACATTGCGCATGGAATTCAGTGTTGGCCAAGGAACTTCTGGCTTCACACTGGCCCCCGGGGTGTATTCTACAATCAAGGGCTTCATATTCGATGAATTACGGGATTCATATCGTAGTTGGATATTACCGTCCCTGGCACATCGGGCCAGATCGGCCCAAGCTTGTACACATTGATCAAGATAGCTATTTACCGAGGCTTTGGACGTAGAGTTCGTTGGGTCTGCCGCCAGCATTCGGGAACGCAATGTTTCTATCGCGTCGGCTACAGTAGGTTCATCAGGGTCGAAGCGTTTCGCGCCATCTATGCCAGACAATCCGGCTGCATACCGCATCACGATTATAAGGGCTGCATGTAATGCCCTTTCCATTGCTGGTTGTGCATACGGTGTTACGCTCGTCGGCTCAACAGCTCGATAAAGGGCCTGGTGATAGGGAATGAACGATTCATACTGGGAGCGGTCCCTAGCCTTGTTGTTTGGATACAAGGCAACCACTAACCCGGGGATGATGTCACGACCAACGCGTGACGAAGCTTGAATGTATTCTGCTGTGGTTTTGGGCTGCCCGTTCATCATAATAAGCCCGAGCCTTTTAACATCGACACCAACTGAAAACATGTTGGTGCACGGTAACATGTCTATTGCACTACCACTCTCTCTATGAGTTTTAAGTGCTTCAAGTACCTCGGGTATTTCTCTTGAGGGGATATTTGCCGACATTTCTGTAGGTTGAATTTTTCTGGCTCTCGACCTATCTTGGGCAATCACCTCAGCTCTCTTCGGAATATCATCGAGCGCCATTGTCATGGTTTTACCTAACTCGCGTCGGCTGTTGTGAAACACGACCTGAGTCCAGTAACCATCTGCAGCTTTGGCTCCCAGAGGTACGTCTATAACCGACTGTGCAAGCGCAGCACTGGTTTGAACAAGGGAAGTGACAGGGGTGTGGTACTGCCCCATGATACCAACGTAAAGCCTGCCGGGATTCTCTGCCGATGAATTTTGTTCTCTTGAAAACCAAGAATCTTCCACCCGCATACCGGCCGGGGGGAAAATATTGCATGGTCTCGCATACAGCCTCTCCACCTGTTCATCTGCGCGACGAATTGTTGCAGTAGCTGCAATGTATTTTGGGTTAGCACCATGTCGTCTCATTACAACGTCGATAGCTGCTTCATAAATTCCAGCAATCGTTCCTAAGGGACCTGATATCAAATGCAATTCATCTTGGAGCACGAGCGACGGTGGCTTGCGCTGGTGGCGACCTCCATTAAAGAATGAGCTCGGCTCATCTCGCCATGCAAGTCGTGCAAATTTGTCGATAGTTCCGATTAGAAATGAAGGTGGGGATGCGTATAATCCTTCATCCACAACTTGGACCGGTATCTGGTTATGAAAATCGCAGGTTTCTGTTGTACAGAAAATTTCAAAGCTAGATGCGGAAACCCTGAAGCCATATTTCTTTGCATTATCGCTATGTGCTTCAGGGACAAGGCGCGACCCACACCAAGGACAAGACAGTAATTGGAATGGATTTTCAGGTTTAGCTGCTTCACACAATTCCTTGAAGACTTGGTAAGCGCCCGGGGAAGTATCTGAGTCGTTGCTGAAAGTGTTAGGTGTTGTACCTTGTCCAACCCAGAGACCTAGGGAGAACGGTTCATTTCCCCATGCCTCAGAATCCTTCCTGCGAAGGGATTCGCATGCACATATCATAGCGGCGGCACGTTCGAATTGTTGCGTGGTCAGTAAACGAAGGGTATAGCGCAGGAGTATTGCAGTACCTCCGCCAGTCTCACCGAACTGATAGCGCCTGTGAAAAAGTTCGAACGCAGTAACAGCAAGATATGCTTCTGTCTTGCCACCACCAGTAGGAAACCATATCAGATCAGCTAGCTCCCGGTCATCAGAGTTTGAATTGCCAACTGACTCGATAGCTAGAAGCTGAAACGCTAGTTGGAAAGGCCGCCAGCGATAATTACTCCATGCGAACTCTGTGTAATCTGGCCTCTCGAATATAAAACTGTTTGCAGCTTTCTGTGTGCCGCCATAACCTTTTCCAGAGTGAATCATTTGCATAAGCATGGCTTGGTTTGCCAATAAGAAACACTGCTTGGCGCCTTCATTATTGTTTAAATATTCCAGTCCCTTTATCATTCGCGCAACAGAAATTTCTAGCCTGCGACCAATTCGTTCCGCGGCATTCTCTAAACCATTAGGGGCATTAAGAGAAAGTTGTTCTGCAACCCAGCATTCATAGCTAGTGATAAACTGAGTCAGCAATTTGTACTTTTCTTGCCAATCAACAGAAGAGTCGGCGAGGTATTGGAGCGAAAAAACCTTGTTGTTCGAGAGCTCGTGCCCTTCAGGCAGATCGGCAGTGACCGGTGGTACTTCAAACTCGGGGATAAAGGCCGTTTCAATCCAAGGCGCGACATCATAATGCCGATCGGTAGGCCAGTTTGCTGCACATCCATGTCCAATAGCAAAAGTCCTCTTATTTTGATAGATCAGTGCTAACTCTTCCTCTTCTTCATCCCACGAAAACCTGTTTGGCCCCGGATAATTACCTATAGCCCCGCGTTCTGCTTTACAACGCATCCACACTTGATGCAAAACGTCTGTAGGGTTCAGTTTCTCGTCCGCATGTCTCGGATTAAGGAGCGTTACAGTTACAAGATGACCACTAGACATTTTTCGCCATCTGGACACGACATCGACTCGGCCGTTGAGAGTACCGCGTGCAGTATTGGCTGCACCCGCATCAAGAGTAATCGTGTAAGGCTTCTCCCTAGTAGCTAGCGGCCGTCTTTCCCATTTACCGTCTAGAAGTTCGTATACGGCGGCTGCGAGCTCAACTGTGACTGTAGGGTTTGTTGATTCAGAAGTGACAAAAAAGGACAAACCAATAGATGCCGGCTTTAACTGATACGCGAGGGCAATAGGGTCGTCTTCAGTTTGATCACCCTCTTCCTCTCCTGATAAGTCTCCCATACCGACCCCTTGCGGGAAAACAGCACCCATCAGATAGTAAGTATGGGGAACGTCCTTCTTAAGTAGTGCTTCATTGTCACCATTGGAGGGTCCAACAAGTTTACGGTTCAGATAATCTACAATTGCCTGCCTGTCTAAAACCAGTTGTGTTACCGAATCTTTGTTACTTGCGCTCATAGATCTACATCCTCCAAATAGGCCAATAATGAACTGGCATTCTCTTCTCGGCACCGATTAAACCATTCCCTTTCGGATTTCGGTATAGACATCCAGAGAACTGTATTCGCACGGGTCATTGCCACATAAAGCTCATTAGTTGCATTGGAGTGTTTAAGCAAAGCTCCCAGATCCAGTATCATCACGTACTTATTCTCTAGTCCCTTGAAATCGCGAATCGTACTGAATGGTAACGCAGTATCAAGCCACCTTTCTCCGAAACTCTCATTGATGATTGTAATTTTACGACGCCAGCGCTTGTCCAACTGCTGTGCACAGCTCTGCTCATATGAAAGCGGGGACAGAAGTACAATGTCACCTGGCTTTACCCCGTCCTCGTCAATCCACTTGCTAAGTTGAGTTTCAACGAGAGACACTAGGTGAACTCTGCTGTCATGATCAAGCTCCTTCTCCAAGACTGGCAAGCCGTCACCCAAAACCTTGCACTTGCCGATGTTGCCTCCTGTAAAGATCAACGTATGTATGGCTATTTGTTTGGTGTTTCGACAGTTTCTTGACAGTGGAACCTTGGTTCCACAACTTTTGAGATACTCGGCAGCGTCCACATCCATCTGAGCGTAAAGCGAGCTCTGGTTATTTGGATCCATAAAGAAATACCATGAGCCATGACTCATGCCATTTTCAAAAAGGGAGTCAATCACTGAAATACTATCCATATCTAACATGTCCTGGCCTTCATCCACAATTAGGCAATCGAAAATGGAAATATTGTTGCGTGATTCTTGTAGTGTTGAGAACTTGACGACTTGGAACTGTGCACCTTTTAGTTCGTCTCTCACAAAGGATGTTAGGACAGGGCTTCGACATACAAACAGGACTCGTTTGCCTGAAAATGCCAATCCCTTGGCTGCTTTAATTGCCACTAATGTCTTTCCGGTGCCAGCCCCACCTTCTACAACAACCTGCTTATTGGCTATTATCGTATCAACGGCTAGGTACTGCTGTTCCGTTAGACTGATCATTTGATCCCAGCTCTCACCTACACTTGCTAGGAGAGACTTTTCTCGGTCAAACTCCTCTCTCATTGCACTGCAGAGTACTGCCACTTCATGATCTGTGAGGCGCTGGTTTCTACCTGTGCGCTCGGTCCAGTACCTGTAAAGTTTCTCCAGCCATCGACCTAAATTTTTTCGATCCCAGTCTATTACATCAAACACCTCTTCCTTGGTTAGTTCAATGCCAATGTCACCGAGTTTTACGTCTGGAAACATCACGCCAAAACCGAAGTTTACTCGTTTGAGGTTAATATCCAGCGGTTTTTCCTGAAGCATTTTCTCAATAGATATGCGAGCACTTGTCACCTGTGCAACAGGACTTTCCTTTAATCTATCATCATTGTTATTTCTGTCACGCGTGTACCAGATCCCCCCCTTTACTGACAAACGTCCGCCTTTGACTTCAAGAACGAGAATTCCTTTATTGGAGACTATAACGAAGTCCGCTTCAGAGAATTGTTTTTTCTGGTGTTTGGGTATATTGAGTGAATGGAAAACAGTTGCACCCTCAAAGTTGGTTCTTTCAAAAGCTTGAAAAAGCTTTCTTTCGGCATTGCTATCGAATCTATAAACGACTTCAGGATTCATTTTCATTTTTTTGCAACCTCAATGTCGCAACGCTTTGTACCAAAAGTGATGGACACTATGCTAAGTAAGTACTCTAAGTTAACTAATATGTACTTTATCAGCTTCTATGACAATTGCATGTTATTGCCTGGCAAGCGGCGCAGCGTGCGATGCAGGGAGGGCGGGATAAGTGAATCTGCTTGATGGGTGGAACTTTGCATCGTAGTTGCCTGATAAAGATTCCGGCGAATCCATACCTTTGGTTACTCTGTTGTCGGGTTTATCCAGCACCTCTGGTTACTCATTTGTCGGGCTAAAGCCGCGATCTACAAAAAACAGAAGGGGCTGGACAGGTGCCGGAATGACTGGTGCAGGGCCGGAATGACGGTGAGGTTTTGTCATGCCCGAAGGCTGTTGTCTGGCATCCAGTGCCTTTAGATCTATGAGTTACAGGGCGCTGGATTCCCAGCAACCTTTGAATTATCTATGTGCTGGCCAAGAACCTCGTACTATCACAGGTGCTGGACATGCCCGCCTGCGCAAGAATGACAGGGAGTGACGGGTGACCGTTTCTGTCACTGCATATATTCGGCGGGTGGTGCTGGCACCGCCGGAGAATTTTGGCCGTATGTCGTTTATTTGGAGGCGGAAGGAGTCAGCAATGAAATCGGCACTGCAAAGAGTTTTTCACCAAAAGGCAGAATCGACTCGCCATCGTAAAATACTACGCCCGCGGCAAATGTTTCACCACAGGCCTGCTTTAATTTATCCAGCCCTCTGAAGTCCTTCTTCGTCACCGTAGCGGCAGCTTTGATCTCAATTCCTGCCAGTCTCCGCCCTTGTTCAACAATAATATCCACTTCGACTTTATCTTTGTTACGAAAGTGGTAAAAGGCCAATGGCTGATCGTGCCAGTCTGCATATTTGCGCAGTTCCTGATAAGTAAATGTTTCTAAAAGCTGGCCGAGCAGTGATTTATCTTGCCACAAGTCCTGACTGTTAACCCCCAACAACGCGCAAGCTAAACCTGTATCGGATAGATGCATCTTGGGTGTTTTGATCAGTCGGCTTAATCGATTGCTGTGCCAGGGTTGTAGCTGTTCGAGCAGAAATATTTGTTCGAGAAGTGTCAGATATTCCCTGATGGTAGGGCGGCTAACGGCAAATGGGGATGCTAAATCAGCAGCATTGAATAAGCGGGCGGTTTGCCCGGCAGCCAGGGAGAGTAGTTTTGGCAGAATCTCCAGATTGCGGATACTGGCAATATCCTGCACATCGCGCTGGATAATAGTTTGGATATAGTCTCGATACCAGACACTACGGCGTTTTTCACTATTGCGAGCGATAGCGGCAGGATAACCTCCTCTACAAAGTAGTTGAGCAATACCCGGCCCCAATCTCGGATAGCCTCTTTGCGTGTTGGCTTCCAGAGGTATAGTGTTCTGCTCAGCATTAAAGAGTGCCTGGAAGAATTGCGGTCTATAACCGGCAATTTCAGTTTGAGTCAGGGGGCGCAAATGGATGATTTCCATGCGCCCGGCCAGTGAATCGGCCAGCTGTGGTAATAGCAGCACGTTGGCAGAACCGGTCAGAATAAACCTTCCGGGCTGGCGGTTGCGGTCAATACTTGATTTTATCGCTGCAAAGATTTCAGGTGCACGCTGAACTTCGTCAAGAATGATGCGTTCTGGCAGGCTGATGACAAAACCTACAGGGTCTGTTTTAGCGGATTGCAATTGGTTGTCATCATCGAAGCTGATGTAGTCATAATCAAGCTGTTTACCAACAAAACGGGCCAGCGTGGTTTTACCGCATTGGCGGGCACCATGTATCAGTACGGCGGGGGTATCCTGCAATGCTTCAAGGAGTGTGGATTGTGAAAATCGATGATACAGGTTGCTATCCATTTGTAGATGGGTGCTAAGGAGTCTACGGCTAAGATTAGCTTGGAAAGCGTCCAAATGAAAGTTTCTATTCGTCTATATGAAAGTTAACATACGTCTGTATGAATATTTTGGTCCGGATAATAGTAAATTGGCTCTTGTAAAAAGCGCCACCCTGAGGCTGGGAGCGCAGCATTCTTTCGTATTTTTGCATAGACTAAGAGCATTGATATCGGAGGCTGAGGAATCCCCACAAATAATTCATAAATTTCAATCATCTTACCAAGCAAAGGCTGGGCCATGCCGCCGAGTTGGCTACTGCCGAAGAGTTATTGCAACTGCAGGCGAAGGGCTATCAGGTATTTCATGATATTCAGGCCGAGAAATTTAATATCGATCATCTGGCGATTGGTCCCAATGGTGTGTTCGCTATCGAAACCAAGGGCAGGCATAAGCGCCATGCCGATGCTTCTGCCAACGCTAAGGCAAAGGGAGTAAAAGGCCATGAGGTGGTTTATAAGTCCGGCAAGCTGGAGTTCCCCTCCTGGGTTGAAGTAGAACCCATTGAGCAGGCCCAGCGGCAGGCTAAATGGGTTAGCCAATGGCTAAGCAAAGCCGCTGGTATTGAGGTTAAAGCTGTGCCTGTTTTGGTTTTTCCCGGTTGGTTTGTCAGCCGTGGTTTCCGTGTTCCTTTCCCTATTCTGAATCATAAACAACTCGCCTCGACCTTACCCAAATCAGGTAATGCCAGTTATAGCCAGGAGCAGATTAACGCCATTGCTTATCAGGTGGCTCAGCGTGCAGTGCAGGGCGAGCGAGATAAGTGATTTTGCCTTGTGGTTGAATTTTACGCTGTAGTTGCCTGATAAAGATTCCGGCTAATCCAGCACCTTTGGTTACTCTGTTGTCGGGTTTATCCAGCACCTCTGGTTACTCATTTGTCGGGCTAAAGCCGCGACCTACAAAAAGCAGAGGGTGCTGGGCTAAAGCCGCAACCTCCAAAAACAGAAGGGGCTGGACAGGTGCCGGAATGACGGGGGGTGTTGCCAGGTGTAGCCTGCAAGAAGCGGATTGCGGGGTAGTGAGAATGCCGCATTTACCCGGATTGCGCTTCGCTCCATCCTGGCTACAAAAGCAGCGTCATCCTGACGCACGTCAGGATCTTTAACCTCCCCTGGTCATCCTGATGAAAATCAGGATCTCGTGCGCCCGTCAAGGCGCGATATCAGCATGGTGCAAGTCCGTGTCGGGGAAAGCCAACTCCTCGTAACCAAAGGTAACTGCGTCACTGCGAGGTGGGGTAGGAAGCAACCGGCGGTGAACCGGCAGTCCGCAGGATAACGAACTCGATTCGGCGGGGTGATGCGACGAGCCTACGGGATCATGGTGAAGTCTGAAACTCACCCAACACGCTGTTATGGCAAAGCGATGCTGGGGCATGCCACGTGATTGGAGGCGGAATGTCAGGAAGGTATCGTGAGATAAGCGGGGAGACCTGTCAAACGAGGTGTGCGTTCGACAGGAGTCAGAGCCTTCATAGTAGCGCATGACGGCAGGGCTTACACCGTTATAACCAGACAACACTGGAGCAAAGCACAGATGTGTACCCATCGCGGAAAAAAGGTGTAAGGGGTGCCAAAGCCGTCAGAAAGCGTCAAAGAGTAAAAACTGACGTTAGCGAAGGGAGGCAGGAAGGTGGATGTGTGAAATTCAAAAAAGAGGTAGAGCATGAGCGAAGCGCCGGGAGTGTCCGCAAGGACTAAACAAGACGCAGAACCCCAACACCAGCGCGACTGGAGTTGGGTGGAAACTTCGATTTGGACACCACGCATGTTGACGGCGCTGGAACACGGCGTCAAAGGAGGCAAGTGGTTTAGCCTGATAGACAAAATCACCTCAGCCACAACGCTACACAGTGCATGGACAAAAGTCCGGCGCAAAGACGGTAAGGCGGCGGGAGTAGACAAACAAGGCATAGAGCACTTCGCAGCCAAGGCCGAAACCTATCTGCAAGAGCTGGAAGAGGCGCTGAAAACGGGCACCTATCGTCCGCAGGCAGTTCGACGCGTCGAGTTGCCAAAGGACGGAGGCGGAGTCAGACCACTGGGTATACCCACGGTGAAAGACCGGATGGTACAAACAGCGGCAAAACTGGCACTGGAGCCGATATTCGAGCACCTGTTTCTGCCATGCAGTTATGGGTTCAGGCCGGGGCGAAGTGGCAAAGATGCGTTAAGGGACGTCAATCAGAAACTACAGGCCGGTTACCACTGGGTGGTGGATGCCGATTTGCAGGGATATTTCGACAGCATTCCCAATGACAGGTTGATGGAGCGGGTATCAGAACAGATCAGCGATGGTCGTGTTCTGGAGCTGTTAAGAAGCTGGCTAAAACAGGATGTATTACACGGGATGAAGCGATGGACGCCAACGGGAGGCAGTCCACAGGGTGCGGTAATCAGCCCCTTATTAGCGAACATCTACCTTCACCCACTGGATGCGCTGCTGACAAACAAAGGCTACCAGATGGTACGATACGCAGACGACTTTGTTGTATTGTGCCGTAGCCAACAGGAAGCGGAACAAGCCCTGACGTTAATCCGGGAATGGGTCAGCGATAATGGCTTAACCCTGCACCCGGACAAAACCCATATCGGGAATTGTCTGGAAAAAGGGCAGGGGTTCGACTTTCTGGGATACCGTTTTGAAGCAAGGCGGCGATGGGTTCGCAAGAAAAGTATGCAGCGCCTCAAGGATAAGATACGGAGCAAGACAGGGCGGTCTCGAGGCAACAGTCTGGCCTGCATCATCGCCGACCTTAACCCGATGTTACGGGGCTGGTTTAACTACTTTAAACACGCCCGCAGAACAACATTCAGGGCAATAGACGGTTTCGTCAGGCGCCGACTCAGGGCGATATTGCGTAGGCAAAACAAGCGCTCTGGATTTGGGTACTGCCTGAACGATCACAAACGCTGGCCGAATGCCTTCTTCGCTGAACGAGGGTTGTTCACCTTAACCACAGCCCACGCTAAGGCGAGTCAATCACGAAGTTGAAACCACCAACTGGAGAGCCGTATGCGGGAGAACCGCACGTACGGTTCGGAGGGAGGGGAGCATAAGCTTCCCTACCCCTATTGTCGGGCGATTCTGGTGGTTGAATTTAACCTTCTCTGCTGTTTGGTTTGATAAAGATTCCGGCTAACAACATGCCGGAATGACGGGGGCCCGGAATGACGGTGTGTGGGGTCGGGATGACGGTGAGGTTTTGTCATGCCCGAAGGCTGTTGTCGGGCATCCAGTGCCTTTAAATCTATGAGTTACAGGGCGCTGGATTCCCAGCAACCTTTGAATTATCTATGTGCTGGCCAAGAACCTCGTACTATCACAGGTGCTGGACATGCCCGCCTTCGCGGGAATGACCGAGGGCGGCATTTTTTTGTCTGAATAAATTTCGTCCTGTAGCAAGGCGAATGAATTCCATCCTTCGGTTCGCGAGACAATACATCCCTGTATTCGCTTTCGCCCCTACAAGGTTCTGGGTATGCCTGCCTTCGCGCAAATGACGGGAGAAGCGTGATGATCTGGCGTGGATCAGAAAGAGTGTGTTTTGGATTCGGATATTGCTCTGTCGATGATGTTCATTAAAGGTGTCAGGTTGAGGTTTACCCCTGCGACATTGGCTTCAATCCACTTTTCCTGGGAAATTTCTGGCCAGGTTACTTCATACCCTAATGTGAATATCATTTCTTCAAAAAAGAATCTCTGAGCCCGGCCATTACCTTCCCTGAAAGGGTGCAGTAAGTTTAACTCACAAAACAGATCAGCAGTCTGACCTATCAGTTGTTCACGAGATCACGCCTCAATCAGGACAGGAATGGCTTTGAAAAGCCTTTCGGCTTCAGGCTCAATGCGCTGACAGTTGCAAAACCGAGTGGTACCTTTAGAAATGTCTACATCACGCACTTTTCCGGCCCATTCATATAGATCCTGGAAAAGATGATAGTGAAGTGCTTTAAGGTGTTTAAACGTGAAGTCGCTGATAGACAATTGAGGTGATTGGTAGGTGCGATATCGTTCCGCAGTGAATTCTGCTTCTGCTTCTGCCAATGTGTCAGCTTCGCGAATATTCAATAGGTTTATTAAGACATCCGAGTCAGGATAACAATACTTGTCCTGTGTTACGCCATACTTATCGCGCATATTTGCGTTTTAGATCCGCAATACTTTGGTTCTCTGGGTTTTTCTTCAGCGTCAGCCCCTCATACATCAGGCTGGTTCTGAAGTTATCCATTTTCGGAGTGAACCGGGCTTTGGTCTTTGCCGAACTGACTGTCTGTTGCTGAGTCTGCACTGAGTCTGTCATCTGCCCTCCTGTTTACCCCAAATTATAACTCTAACAGGCAGGTTGTGTCATGTGGATTTCCGCTTGCGCGGAAATGACTGAGGGCAGCATTTTGTCGGAATAAATTTCGTTCTGCAGCAAGGCGAATGAATTCGCCCCTACAAGGTGCTGGGCATGCCCGCCTTCGCGGGAATGAAAGAGGGAGGCGTGAACGACCAGTATAACGGGCTGTATTTCAGCCCTGGCGGATTAATCCGCCAGGGTAAAGGGCTTAAGCGGGGCTTTTTCAGCAATGGGTTCGATATCGTCCTGCATAGCCTCACGGATACTACGAATGTTCAGCTGTGGATGGGCTCTCAGTATGGCTGTGATACTTGCCGGCACAGCAAGAATAAAACGGTTGAACAGTATTGAAAGCCACAGGGCCATCAGTGCCCTGGCCTGATCCGGGTAGGCCTGGGTTTCGGCCTGCAATGTGTTCAGGGCTGCTGCGTCAATGCCCCATTTTTGCAGCAGGGCCAGATCCGGCAGGTCATTTCTGAAAAAGCGCCGGGTCATACGTCTTTGCAGCTTTAACAAAGGTCTGGGTGCCTGTGGCAGATGGGAGGGGATAAGGCTGTGCATTTCGGTATCGTCTGCATCTTTTCGCAAAAAGCCTGGTATATCCAGATAGTCATTCTGGGGCGAAGCGGTGTCGCTGCGTGCCATACAGGCCATCACTCTGGTGTCAAAGCCGTGCATCTGGGCAATTTCCTTAATCGTCGGGTAGCGCTCAGGATGTTTAACCTGCTGATCGGTCACCAGTACATAGCTGGTGTGTTCACTGATTAACTGCATCTGCACCGCAAGAGCGGTTTGCTCCTGTGGGGGCAGGGTAATCAGGTGCTGGCTGGCTGCCAATTGCACCAGGGCGCGGGCCAGCTGTGGATTATTGAGTTGCCTGGCCTGTAACGTTTCTTTCGTTTCAGCACTCTGGTATTCAAGAGCTGGTGGCGCATCATTGGAATGTTTAGCGGCCAGCAGCAGTGGGGTGTTGCCAAAGCGCAGGCGAGGTGTCTGTTGCCATTGGGGGTTATGTTGCCACTCTATGCTAATGGCCTGAGCTGGCTGGCTGAGGTGGTGTAATAGCTCCCCGGTGATCTGTTCTACAGGCTCTACCGGGTTGACCAGTACCAACTGCCCACCTGGTTGTGTCAGCCGGCTGAGCAGGGATTCATCGGCAGCATGGCTCACTCCCATAGCATGTAACGTGCAGTGTTGTTGCAGGCAGCGGGCCTGCAATGCGGCCAGCTCTTCGTCCTGCACGTAAGCCCGACCGTCGGTGATCAGCAGCACCTGCTGCGGGCCGGGGTGGTTGGCATTGATACACAGCGCATTCAGTGCCTGCATAATCTCAGTACCGCCCATATCCGCCTGTATGGATTTAATGTAGCGGCGTAAGCCTTTTTTATGGCGGGTGTCACAGGGCAGAGGAGTGCGGTTATATGCTTCAAAATCGCTGCCGAACCGGTACAGGTTCAGGTGCAGCTGTTCATCGGCTAGTTCCACCAGGGTCAGTAAGGCCTGCCTTACCTGCTCTATGCTGTCGCCCATCATTGAGCCTGAACAATCCATCAGTACATGTAATACGGGCGTTGAAGAAGATCGCGATTCCGAAAGGTTTTGGGTTTGCGGGGCGATATAACCCAGGCTGTAGTGAGCATTCTGCCAGTTGGCGCTCAGTAACTGGCTGTTGCCCTCAGTGGTTGCCAGGCAAAACAGAATGTCCCGGTCCAGTTCACCCTTAAAGGCTAAGTGGCCGTTTTGTTCACACAGGGCATGGCTGGTGATGTGGGGCTTGGGCAAGTCATGGCAATGCAGGCGCCCTTCAAAGGGGTAACAGGCCAGCAGGCTGTTGGTTGGTGCAGTTGGCGCCTGAGCCTGACCATATTTAGACGCAATTACCGTAGGCAGCCGGTACTGCCAGGCACCGGGCTGAGGTGTTAACAGCCCGGCAATCTGCAATTCCAGCCTGGCGCTGTCACCTGGCTCAAGATTACCCAGATTAATCTGGTACAAACCATCGTCTATGGCCTCCAGCAACAGGGATTTTTTGCCTGCTTCGATGGCCTCTTCATAACGTTCATCGGCCGATGCTTTCGCCATGACTTCGCCCTGGTACTCACGGTCGTTCAACTGCAAACGGGTTTGCATCAGGCAGGCCATTCGCGCAAGGGTGAAATGGAACAGCGCTTCGACTGCTTCTTCTCCCCGGTTTTCAAACATCAGGCTATAACGGGTAATGGCCATCGGCGCGTGAAGTTCTATATCTATGTCGGCCTTTTGCAAAAGGGTGTTGTTGTGGGTGAAACCGGGGTTATTCATCCTTGCTCTCCTGTACCTGATTCAGTAATTGGTTCAGCCCGTTAATCAGATTACGCAGGCTGGCCTGATCCAGTTTCGCCCGGGCCGGATCCAGCTCTAAAGTGACACCTTCACTGACAAATATCCTCTGTACCAGGCTGGTCTCGCCCACTTGTTGTGAGGGAGCCAGAGGCATCTCCGGTGTTTCTTGCTGCAGCAGTTCACCAATGCGTTCAAGGTTCAGCCCCGCCTGTTTCCACTTTTTGACCAGCATCAGCTGCTCCAGATGCTGTTCGGTGTAAGTCGCAGTTTTACGCGCGCCTTCTGGCCTGGCCACCAGCCCTTTGTGCATGTAATAGCGGATAGTGCGTTTGGGCAGGTCGGTTAATGTTGCCAACTGGTCAAGGGAATAAGGCATTTTTCAGGAACATTTATTTGACAGTTGTACTGTTATAATAAACGACAGTTTAACTGTCAAATAAAATTTTAGTGTGGGTAGTCTATAAGCAGGCTTTTAAACTGGCCGCTTCACTCTGCGCGTTGTTCACTTCTAGTCCAGGATAGCGTACCGGGCTTTCATCTTACGCAGGCAGTAGTTGGGTAACTTTGGTATTGCGCGGTTTTTGTAAATGAGATTTTAGGTTAGCTTTTTGTCTATTGCCGCTTTCTCTTCAGGCGTTGCCCATTTCAAAGCGAGCTTTTTATACTCACAAAAAAACTGAGGATGGGAGCCAGACTGCAAGTAAGCGATGTATGCGGCTGCATTAGTATAGTGTTTGACAAATGTGCTTCTCATCCAGCCTTTGTATATGCCTTCATCCAGCACTTTGTTTTTAATGCCCAGAGCCACAAACTCATAGTGGTTCAGGAAAATATCAACTGTATCTTGCTTATCCGCGTGCCTTATCCAATCAGCATTGGATAGCTCTTTAACGCTGAGCGACAGGAAGCTATGCTGTTCATCTCTTACTTTGATGAATGCCTCATAGCTATTTATATAGAATTGCTCAGATTCACTTTTTTGGATGATATCAATTGTGGCTCGGATTCTATTAATTTTTCGAGTGTTACATATGGTATACCAAGCCCAGAAACCAGCAATTAGCGTTGAAAATAAAATTGCTAATGAGCTCGGAAACCCTTCAAACCATTTGATTATGCTAATCACGGCGGATGCGACACAATCCAGAATATCGGCTAAGTCTATCTGCGGTGACCTTCATCATAATTGGTATTCATGCTTGCTCCTTTTCACTTACTATTGAATCAGAATAATGCTGTACTGTGATTTTATCATAACTGACGCTAAATCATCATCTTTTGGGTGATGAACTACAAACCCACTCCTCTGTCGTCTGTAGCTTGAGGTACGCCCCAGAAGTGTCGATTTTAGCATATCGGTGATTAAAGGCGTTTGACAAGTTCGCTTCGTAAGGACTGCCAACCGTTCAATGAATGACCGTCAGAGTGTCATATTCACCTCTTGTTCAAAGAATGCGATCATCCTGGCAAAGATTCAGGGCGAGCGGGATAAGTGAGTCTGCCTTGTGGGTGGAATTTTGTGCAGTAGTTGCCTGATAGAGATTCCGGCTAATCCATACCGTTGGTTACTCAGCTGTCGGGTTTATCCAGCACCTCTGGTTACTCATTTGTCGGGCTAAAGCCGCGACCTACATAAAGCAAGGGCGCTGGATTCCCGCCTTCGCGGGAATGACTGAGGGCGGCATTTTATCGGAATAAATCCCGTCCTTCGGTTCGCGAGACAAACCATCCCTGTATTCGTTTTCCGACCCACAACAAGGCGAATAAATTCGCCCCTACAAGGTGCTGTCCAGGCCTGGAATAAATCCCATCCTTCGGTTTTCAATACGTCCCTGTATTCGCTCTTCGTCCTGCAGCAAGGCGAACCCTTTAACAGGCCCAAATGGCATGGGTTCAGAACTGATAGGTTACCTGAGCCGAGAGGTTGCGCCCTGGCTGCGTGTATTGGCCCAGCGACGCGTCGCTGTTTTGCCCGGCTATGCGCTGGTAGGGAATATACTCTTTGTCCAGCACATTTTGCAGCGCAAGATTTAGCCGCAACTGGCCCAGGTCGAGGCCCGCAAGGATATCCAGTGTCCCCCATCCGGCTGTTTTTGCTGAATCGTCAGCCGGCACTTTGTTCATGCTGGCGGCGGCGCTGAGCAGGGCACCGAGGTAGTAGTTATCCGCGTTGTAGCGCAGCATCAGCGTGCCGGTCAACGGCGAGATGGAGCTCAGGTAACTGTCGCTTTCGCTGTCTTTACCCTGGCTGTAGGCGATTGCGGTATTGATTTCCCAGGCGTCATTCAGCCACGCATTGATACTGGCTTCGGCGCCGTATATACGCGCGCTGTCTTTGTTCTGATACTGGTATTCCACCCTTTGCACACCCGGAATAGGGCTGGGTGCGCTGCCCACCACTACGTTATCGATAAAATCATCAAAATCGGCGTAAAAGGCGGCCAGATTCACACTGATATCGTCATTGTGATATTTCAGGCCCAGTTCGCTGGCGTAGCTGGTTTCCGGCTCCAGATTTGGGTTGGGCAAAATCGCATAAAAAGGTTCAACACCGTGGTTCTGATAGGCCTGGTCATGGGGCGGTATTTTAAACCCCTGAGCATATTGTACGTACAGGTTCAGTTGCTGATTATGGCTGTAGATTACCCCTAATTTGGGTGAAACAGCGGTTTCGGTGACATCCGCCAGCAGGCTCTGATCATACAGTGGGCTGGTTTTAGCCTGCATACTGTAGTGGTCAAGCCTGAGCCCGGCAATCAGCTTTACTGGCAGGTTTTTCAGAGCCATATTGTTTTGTACAAACACGCCACCTAAAAAAGTATTGGCGCCGGGGAAGGCCTTTTGTGGCTCATTGTTCTGGCTGAGCGTGCCGTTCGCTTCAACGCGGGTCTTAAACCGGGGGCGTTCAGTGTCGTAGTAGTCAATGTCGGTGCCAAATACCCAGTGCTGGTCTACTTTGTTGCTGGTCAGGGTTTTGTCACCCTGCCAGCGAAAACCGATAATCTGCTGCTCAAAACGGTAGTCGTTATAATCGGTGTAGGGCCCGGTACGCCCGCTACCGGCACGAATCTGATCACTTTGTTGCTGATAGTCAGAAATGTAAAGCTGTGTGGCCATGGCGTCATACCAGCGGGTGCTGAGGGTGCTGGTATAATCCAGTGACAGCGCCAGTTGCCGGTCGAGATCGTCTGTTTCAGTGCTGCCGGCGCTGATCACCTGCTGGTTCTGTTGGCGGTATCCGTCGAGGGTGAGTTTCAGATGTTGCTGCGGGCTGATATCCCAGTTCACTTTACTCAGCAGGCTATAACTGTCGTAATCATAGCCGGGCAGGGTTTCGGAAAAGTTCTGAGTCTCATTCCCTTCTCGATAGCTGAAACTGGCCATGGCCTGGGTATCACCCCAGCCTCTGGCGTGCATTAAATGGGTATTGTATTCGTCACTCTGCCCCTGAAAACCTGCATTAATACGGCTGTAACTGTTGTTGCTATCGAGTAAGTCTGCCGGGTCAGGAGTGGTGATCACCACAATGCCGCCCAGGCCATCGGAACCGTACAGCGAAGAGGCTGCAGATTTTGCCACTTCGATGCGTTGTATCTGTGCCACGTCCAGATAACCGCGGCCAACCAGTAACCCTCCGCCGCCGGCATAGCCGTCATTGAGGCGGCGGCCATCTTTGATGTAAATCAGCCGGTTTCCACCCACCCCACGAATGCTCAGTTCCTGCGCCTGCCCTGCGTTGCCGGTACTGGTGATGCTGGGGTCATAACGAAATACATCGGCCAGGCTGTTGCTCAACTGCCGCTCAATATCGGCCCCTTCCATGACCGCTACAGAGCCTGCCACATCGCTGAGTTTCTGTTCGATGCGTGAGCCGGTGACGACGATCACATCATGTTTGGGTACCAGCCCCGGAGCCTGCTCCGCCAGTGCGGTGCCACTGACAAGAGAGGCTAATGCCAGCCCGAGGGGAGAAATGCCTGCAATTCCAAATTTCACTCTGTACTCCTGTTGTCGTGATTTGATTTCGCATAGATCTAAACGAAAATGGTTTGCATTTGCAACTAGAAGTGAGTAATTTATTTGTTATCGTTAATCACAAAGGAGTAAACCAATGGAAATGCGGGCCTCGTTATTGCGCGCCATCGCCCTGCTCTGTGGGCTTTGGGCTGGAGTTATGGCAATACCCAGCCAGGCCGGAGAGCAGGGGTTGATTACGGCTGGCGGTACTCTTACAGACATTATTTTTGCGCTGCAGGCGGAGCAGGTGCTTGTGGCCACTGACAGTTCAAGCACATCGCCACAGCAAGCTACCACCTTGCCTCAGGTGGGTTATTACCGGGATCTGTCCAGTGAAGGCGTGCTGTCATTTGCGCCGCAGCGTTTGTGGGTACTGGAAGGGGGCGGCAGCGACAAAAGTCTGCAACAGATTGAACAGGCCGGGGTGAGCGTTACCCACTTTGCCAAACCCCGTTCAGTGGAAGGTTTGTACCAATTGATCAGGCAATTAGCCAGCAGGCTCAATGCCAGTGACAGGGCAGAATCGTTAATCCGGGAACTGCAGCAGCAGCTGTCAGGGATTGAGCCCGGCAAACCGCACAAGGCATTATTTGTATTGCAGGCTTCTGCCCGGGGCGTAGTCAGTGCCGGCAGTGAAACCGTGCCGCAGCTACTGTTCGACTATAACGGATTGCAGAACATTATTACTCATAAGGGGTTTAAAGCGGTGTCAATAGAGCACCTGGTGATGCAGCAGCCTGAGCTGCTGGTTGCTCCTGCACACAGCGTGGCGGCCGCCGGAGGCAAACAGGCGTTTTGCCAGCAACCGGCATTACGATTATTAGCTGCAGCGAAGCATTGCCGCCTGTTGGTGATGGATTCATTACTGGCACTTGGCATGACAACACGCCTGCCGCAGGCCATTTCGCAACTGGCGTCTTTTGCGTCCGGGTTGCCGGCAGCAGAGACAGCCGTATTAAACAGTCTTGCAATGCCGGGTAAGAAGGCGGTTTATGCAGGCATTCGCTGAACAGCGGCAGCGGCTGCTATTCGCCGCGGTTGTAATGGCCGTCGTGGTGTGTGCGACCCTGGCGCTGTCGTCTGGTCCGGTAATCAACGACTGGCGTTTGGCACTGGCCTGGTGGTGGCCCGCTGAGTTTGGCGGTATCAGTGATCTGCACATCGACGTAGTGACTCAAATTCGCCTGCCACGGTTATTACTGGCGTTAATAGTGGGGTGCGTGCTGGCACAGAGCGGCACCGCCACTCAGACCTTATGCCGTAACCCCCTTGCGGATCCCGGCCTGATTGGTATTTCGGCCGGGGCTGCGGTGGCCGCATTACTGGTGATTTCTGTTGGTTCACAGCTGGGTTTGCAGGGCCCCTTCTGGATCAGCAGTGGTGCATTTTTGGGTGCACTGGGCACCACGTTGTTGGTGTACAAGTTGGCAGGCAGTGCCGGGCAAACCTCGGTTGCCACGCTGATCCTCGCGGGTGTGGCTTTAAATGCTCTGGCTTTTGCCATTATCGGCTTACTCAGCTATTTCGCTGATGACGATGCATTAAGGCTGATGACCTACTGGCAGATGGGTTCGCTGGCCGGTGCCAGTTGGCAGGAATTACCCTTTGGGGTGGTGTGTATGGGTGTCAGTGGGCTGCTGCTGTTTGTTCGCCGCCGCGCTATCAATGCACTGTTGCTGGGTGAGCGTCAGGCCGGGTATCTGGGCGTAGATACTCACAGGCTAAAACGGGAAATCATCGTTTTGGTGGCACTGAGTGTGGGCGGTGCGGTGGCTCTCACTGGCATTATTAGTTTCGTGGGGCTGGTGATCCCCCATATCAGCCGTTTGTTAGTGGGAGCAGATATTAAACGTCTGATGCCGATGTCGATGCTGCTCGGTGCTGCGGTTCTGGGGTTTGCCGATTGGCTTGCCAGAATGCTGGTGGCACCCGCCGAGTTGCCCATCGGTATTATTACGGCGCTGGTGGGAGCCCCGTTCTTCCTGTATTTACTGATACGACAGAAGCGACAATATCATGCTTAATCTGTATGACCTGAGCATCTGCCGTGGTGGCAGAAAAGTGATTGAAGATCTGAGTATTGAACTCTTCAGTGGTCAGATGGTGGCGATACTGGGTGAAAATGGTGCTGGAAAGTCGACACTGATTCGTGCCATTGCCGGTGATCTGGCCTTTAGCGGCCATATTCAGCTGCAGGGCCGCAGTCTGCATAAGTGGTCTGCGGCACAGCTGGCCAGTGTTCGAGCGGTAATGGAACAACAGTTTTCACCACCACCGCTGATGGCAGTGCAGGAACTGGTGGCTCTGGGGCGATATATCTATCGCGAAAGTGATGCACGAACACAGCAATTGGTTCGAAAATGGCTGGTGCACACGCAGCTACAGGAATTTGCCCACAGAGAAGTAATGAGTTTGTCAGGCGGTGAGCAGCAACGGGTACAACTGGCCCGTTGTCTGGCACAACTCGACAATGCTCAGCCTGAGCCCAGTGTGTTGCTGCTGGATGAGCCCACTTCGGCGCTGGATCTTTACCATCAGCATCAATGCTTGCAGCAGGTCAGGCACTTTGCACAACAGGGTAATCTGGTGATCGCAGTGATGCACGATGTCAATCTGGCTTCGCTGTATGCCGACCATATTTTGTTGCTAAAACAGGGGCGTCTGATAGCACAGGGAAGCGCGCAGCAGGTATTGCAGTCTTCCACGCTGGAATCTGTGTATCAGATCAATATGCATATCAGCCCCCACCCTACACTGGAGGTGCCGATGGTGTTTTCGGCACTAGGTTAGGTGCTATGCCGCATTTCATCATGCCCGAATGCAACTATCGGGCATTCAGAGTCTGTATTCGATGATGCAGAGCATAAGGGCGCTTGATTTCCGCCTTAGCTGGAAAGACAGGGAAGGTTTGGGAGTCACGCATGTGGCGCACAAATGAAACTGAGAAAACCAACGTTTGATTTACTAAAGGAGAATCACAATGAATGAACGTACAGAGGCGGCTAATGAGGCCAGGCTGCTGGCACAACAATGCCAGACTGCGGTATTTTCAACCATATCGGTCAAACTACAAGGCCATCCTTTTGGTTCGGTTTCTCCGGTGATGTTAGCCGACGACGGCAATATGGTGTTTTATGTATCGGATATTGCCCAGCATGCCCGCAACCTTGACCAGGACCCCAGGCTGAGTCTGACCCTGTATCATCAGGCTTCACACGGCGATCAGAATGAGCAGGGCAGGCTGACTTTATCGGGGCTGGCACATCCACTGACCGATGTGCAAAGCGCTGCTTATGCACCGCGCTATTTCAGATTGTTCCCGGAGGCACAGCGCTATGAGAAAGCCCATGATTTCAGGTTCTGGCTATTGAAAGTTAAAGATGTGCGCTTTATTGGTGGTTTTGGCAAAATTTTCTGGCTGAAACAGTCGGAATGGCAACGACTGGCGCCGCAATGGTCAGCAGAGCAGGAGTCAGACATGGTCAGGCACATGAATGCCGATCACAGCGATGCCTGTCAGTTGATACTGGCGGATCACTTTTTGCAGCAAGGTCAGCCAACGATGCTTAGTGTGTATGCTGATGGTTGCCATTTTATGCTCGACGGTAAACGCTATTTTGTTCCTTTTACCACTCCCTGCCATACCAGCCAGGAAGTGCGCCAGGCACTGGTGGCGATGACCAATAAGGCACGTGCCGCATAGAGCCCGCCTCTGTGCTAATGCCAAAGCATCTGATGTTATCGGGCATCCCGCGTCTTTAAACTTATTCGTGACAGGGCGCTGGATGCCTGCTTTCGCGGCAAAGACTCAGAGCAGCACTTTGCTGGGCATGAATTTCTTCCTACAGCAAGGCGAATAAATTCCATCCTTCGGTTCGCGAGACAATACGTCCCTGTATTCGCTTTCGCCCCTACAAGCTGTTGCCATGCCCTCCTTCGCGGAAATGACGGGGCGGGACAACTGGTCAGGGTAGCCGGCCAGGTAGGGAAGCGGATTGCGGGTTTTCGGATGAAGTGAACTATCCGGTTTTATGGCAGCACAAACGTATTTATGGGCACATGGCTTGTCATAGTGGTTGTGAGCATAGATACTAGTGGTTACATTTCACCCAATAACTGTAATAGAATGTAACCCAAACCAGACATGCCCGGTTCACCTTTGTTGTTCGCCAACTCAGTCTGGCATACCCCCCGGTAAAAAACCGCTTGTGTCATTGGTCAATGCCTGAACGTTATGGAGCAGCCAGGTCTGCAACCCAACATCTTCTGCATAGTGTGATGTTAATGATTAAAAAGAAGGATGCGTAGTTATTTTGTATTGAGGTGATCATGGAGCGCAGAAAGCTCTACAACGTAGCATTGGTTTTCTTATTGGTTGTTACCTTCCTTGCCATAGCCTTGCAGTTTTTCTTACTGGAAAGAACACTGATACTTCAACCCGACAACACAGACCGTGTTTCAGTAATCGCTGATGAAAGCGTGGGGGGAGACTCCGTTGCAAAGCTGACAACGGAAGATGATAGCTGGCTTTTAGAATGCAATATCATTGCCTCTGACTACAACTGGCCCTTTTGTGAGCTCTCGATCAGCTTCTTTGATTTACAGCAGGAAGGGGCTAATAAGGGTGTGGATTTATCATATTTTTCAAGTGTTCATATCAAAGCACGCTATCTCAATAAGCAACATGAAAGTATTCGCTTTCAGTTAAGAAATTTCAGCTCCAAATATAGCCGTGTCGACAGTCAAAGCACCTGGAAGTATGTCGGCATAGAGTATTGGCCCGGTAGCACAGAAGCAAAAAAAATCCCCATGAGGAGTCTGCAGGTAGCAACCTGGTGGATTATTGAACAAAAGCTTGCTGTAGAGCATACCGTGCCTGAAGTTGATAACGTAATGATGTTAGAGCTGGCGACAGGTAATAATGTTAAGCCTGGCAAGTATGTTATTGAACTGGAATATATTAAGTTCGTTGGTAAATATTTTAGCAATAACCAGGTTCTGTTCTTTCTTATTGTCCTTTGGGCGGGTTCAGCTGTGTGTTTCTTGCTTTTTAACCTTAAGTGGTCACGTCAGCAACTGGGTAAAACCAAGAAAAAAGCAGAGGAACTAAGGCAACTGAATCAGCTGCTGAATGTAAAAACAAAAGAGCTGAAAGATAAAGCCGAGAGGGACCCACTGACCGGCGCCCTTAACCGGGCGGGAATAAAAAAGGTCTTTACCAAAGAGCTTGAAGTGCTGTCTGTTATTTTTATTGATATTGACCACTTCAAATCCATTAATGATAAATACGGTCATGGGGTTGGTGATGAAATTCTGAAGAATTTCTCTGAAACCATCAGTAAAAATTGCCGGTACACCGACTTTCTGGCTCGCTGGGGTGGCGAGGAGTTTCTGTTGGTCTGCCCTAATACTTCCCTGACTGATGCCTATGATCTGGCAAAGGCCTTATGCCAGATCATACGTGAAAAAAGCTGGGCAAAGGGTATCAAGTTGACCTCAAGCTTTGGTGTGGCTCAGCGAGGAGATGAAAGTGCATGGGAGTTTATAGAGCGAGCAGATAAAGCCTTATACGCCGCCAAAGCACGTGGGCGTGATCAGGTGGTCGTTTCTGGATATCGAGAAGGTAAAATAACCGGGCGATAATAGAAGTGCTCTGTTATCGCCACGGCCAGGTTGGTGCTGATATACCAGATATAACTACACGCGAGTATTTCAGGGGATGTTTATCGGTTTGCCGCCGTTTGCTGGCCGGATGCCGTGAGGGTCAGTGACACGCGGCGGTCAAAGGCATTGCCATCCAGTGATGGTTGAGGGTCGAGGGGTTTGCTTGCACCCAGCGCTTTACTCTGAATACGCCCATCGGAGACGCCTTTAGCTAACAGCTGCTGTTTCACAGAATCTATTCGCTGTGCAGAGAGCTGTTTGTTGTAACTGGCATCGCCGCGGCGATCCGCATGGCCGGTCAGCTCAATCCTCAGGGCTTTATTACTGTTCAGTAGCTTGGCCAGTTCATCCAGCTGTTGCTGGTAAATCGATTCCAGTTTCGCCGAACCGGTACGAAACTGCACATTCAGGCTGAGATTAGGCAGGCTGTCGAGCAACTCATCGTTGTTCATGGAAACCAGTTGGGTACGGTTTTGTTCCTGAGCGCTGCGCAGCTGTGTCAGCAAGGTCTGGTTAGAGGCCAGCAGCTGATTGATCTCGGCTTCATGTTGATTCAGCGCCGCATTCAGGTGTTTCATTTCTGTGTCGGCGGCAACCGAATTACCGATAAACAGCCCACTGACGCCACCAATGATGGCACCTACAGGCCCACCGGTAACTGCGCCGATGACCAGGCCGGAACCAAAGCCAATATTCTGAGCCTGTTTAATGTCTTTTTCGCCAGCCATAGCAGCAGGGGCAGACAGAGCGGCAATAACAGTGGTGGTGAGGATCAGTTTTTTCATGGTGTTCTCCTTGGATTGCATTTTTTGCGTTGGTGTTTTTTCACTGTGCTTATTAAACACCCCCGAATTGGCACAAAAGAGGAACAAAAAGGGCAATCTGCGGATCAATTGTGGCAACAATATGGCTTTTCACCCCATTGGTCGCCAGGCGCTAGTATCAAAGGCCAATTACGGTATAGTCGCGGATTATAAGTATCAGGCAGATGAATTCAGGCAGAGTGTTATGGGCCGCAGAATAGCGATAGTGGAAGATGAAGACGCGATAAGAGAAAACTACGCCGCAGTATTACGCCGCCAGGGGTATGAAGTACTGACGTTTGCTAACCGCAAACAGGCGATGCATAACTTTGATCAGCGCCTGCCGGACCTTGCGATTATCGACATTGGCCTGGAGGATGAAATGGACGGGGGCTTTTTACTGTGCCAGTCATTGCGCAAGCTGTCTTCTTCATTGCCGATTATTTTTCTGACCGCCAGAGACAGTGACCTGGATACGGTTTCGGGTTTGCGTATGGGCGCCGATGACTACCTGACCAAGGATATCAGCATGCCGCATATGACGGCGCGTATTTCGGCGCTGTTCCGTCGTATGGAAGCACTCAGCGAGCCACAAGACAGTGAGCAGCGCATAAACTGTGGCAGCCTGGAGCTGGATCTTAAACGCATGCAGGCACACTGGAAGGGGCAGGCGGTGGACCTTACCGTTACCGAATTCTGGATGGTGCACGCGCTGGCCCGCTTTGCCGGACATGTTAAAAGCCGCCAGCATCTGATGCAGGATGCCAAAGTGGTGGTGGATGACAGCACTATCACCTCGCACATTAAGCGTATTCGTAAAAAATTTATCCAGCTCGATGCCAACTTTGATTGTGTTGATACGGTCTACGGCATGGGCTACCGCTGGACAGCAGACGGAGACTGATCGATTTTGTCACGCAGAACCTTTGTGTTTGGCCTGCGCGCCAAGCTGGTATTGATGTCGCTGTTTTTGTTTGCGATACCCTGGCTGGGTTATGAGTATGTGTGGGAAATGGAAAAGTATCTGCGCGCCGGGCAGGAGCGCACACTGCTGGGCACGGTAAGGGCTGTAGCCACGGCACTGCATGAACGGCCTCGCTTGTTCGATGCACAGGCCAGTTACCTGAGTGTGGAAAAGGGCCGTGATCTATACGCTTATCCGATTGTTGACCCCATCCACCTGGACGGCAGACTGAATGACTGGCGCCAGCAACAGCATGCGCTGAGATATGATGATACCTATCTGATTGACCAGAGTGCGGGGTACCGACAAGGCAGCCTGACGTTTAAGCATATGGTGGGTAAATACCGCAACTATCTGTACGCTTACTTTGAGGTTTTTGATGAGCAGATTGTCTACCGGCCTGAAAACAGTTTGCGGGTCGACAAGAATGATCACTTGCAGATTGCTTTTACAACGCCGGCCGGTGATTTTCGCCGCTATCTGATTGCTACCACCGGGCCGGGCTGGCTCACTCCATATGAACTGGATACGG
This sequence comes from Lacimicrobium alkaliphilum, assembly GCF_002591895.1. Taxonomy (GTDB): domain Bacteria; phylum Pseudomonadota; class Gammaproteobacteria; order Enterobacterales; family Alteromonadaceae; genus Lacimicrobium; species Lacimicrobium alkaliphilum. The sequence goes on along the minus strand of NZ_NISX01000008.1, from coordinate 69,690 downwards.
GGGAGTCGGTCAGCGGGGTGCGCCCGTTAAAGCCGGAGCCGCGTATCCAGGGGAGCTGGGCAGAAACGCAACAGGGTTATAACGTGGAGCTGCGCATTCCGCTGGAACTGCTCGGCAGCAAGCTGAGTTTTGCTATCACTGATGTGGATCAGAGTGGCGAAGAACCGGTCGCCACCATCGGTACCTCAGATGTGGGGGATGCCGATACACTGGGCACGGTACTGGTGCCGTCGCCGGAGATTGAGCAGATTATCCGCGGTCTTGGCCATACTGACTCACGGATCTGGGTGGTGGATCGTCATCAGCGGGTGTTGGCCCGTTCCGGTGATATCCGCAATTCTGATGGCATCTGGAGCCGGAATGTCAGCCGGGAACAGGAACAGGGCTGGTTTGCCCGCTTTGAACGCCAGTGGCTGCACCCGCTGTACTACAAATTTCTGACCCGCCCGCCAAAGGATTTTATCGATCAGTTTTATGACGTGGCCGAATTACAGGGCAGTCATATTGAACAGGCGCTGGGCGGTGAACCCGGTTCTGACTGGCGACTGACGCCGGATAACAAGGCGGTGGTACTGGCAGCGGCGTACCCGATCTTTATTGAAGACCAGGTCATGGGGGCGGTGATCGCCGAAGAAACTACCAATGGCATTCGCAGCCTGCGTAATCTGGCACTGGAGAAGCTGTTTACACTGATGTTGGCGATCATGTTACTCGGTACCCTGGGGTTATTTCTGCTGGCGTCGCGTATTTCTACCCGGATCCGCCGTCTGCGTGACCAGAGCGAGCAGGCTATTGATGAGCAGGGACGTCTGCGCGGGAACATTCAGCCGTCACGGGCCAGCGATGAAATTGGTGATCTGTCACGCAGTTTCGCTGATATGGTGCAACGCCTCGGCCAGTATCATCACTATCTGGAGAACATGTCATCAAGACTGTCACATGAGCTGCGCACGCCGGTGGCTGTGGTGCGCTCTTCTCTGGAAACCCTGAGCATGGAAGATGAAGGCGCGGCAAAATCGGTGTATATGCAACGTGCGCAGGAGGGACTGAACCGTTTATCAGCGATTCTGACCAATATGAGTGAGGCCACGAGGCTGGAACAGAGCCTGCAAAGTGCAGAGCGACATAAGTTTGATCTGGCTGAGGTAGTTAAGGGGTGTATGCAGGGCTACGAACTGGCTTATGCGGCGCGCGCACTGCAAGCGGATATCAGGCATCAGCCGCTGGAGCTAAATGGTGCGCCGGAATTAATTGCACAGTTGCTGGACAAACTGATTGCCAATGCGGTGGAGTTTGCCCGCCCCGATACGCCTGTGGTGGTGAGCCTGAGCAAGCAACCGCGCCAGGCGGTACTGGAGATCACCAATCAGGGGCCCCAATTGCCCCAGGAAATGGCCGGCAGGCTGTTTGATTCTATGGTCTCGGTGCGCCCCGGAGGAAAAGGCACGGGCCAGCCGCATCTTGGTCTGGGGCTGTATATTGCACGGCTGATTGTGCAGTTTCATCAGGGGCAGATCCAACTGACTAATCTGGAGGATGGCAGCGGTGTGTGCGTACGGGTGAGCCTGCCGATTTAGCCTGCTATCCGCGCAGTAGATGGTTTGCTGGTACGCCGGAAAGACCTTTACTTCTCTGCGCGCCCTGCGCCTCTGCGTGATCCCAGGCTTGTATCTTTTTGATCTCGCAGAGGCGCTAAGGCGCAGAGGATTAAGTAATTGACACATCGAAAAAGACACTGGATTCCCAGCAACTGCATGCGGGAACGACCCTCTGTCATGCCCGAATGTTGTAATCGGGCATCCAGCGACCTTTGCGAAAGTTACAATTAACCACAGAGCCACGGAGGTTTATTGGTGTAATGGCCTTTACTTCTCTGCGCGCCCTGCACCTCTGCGTGATCCCANCTCTGTCATGCCCGAATGTTGTAATCGGGCATCCAGCGACCTTTGCGAAAGTTACAATTAACCACAGAGCCACGGAGGTTTATTGGTGTAATGGCCTTTACTTCTCTGCGCGCCCTGCACCTCTGCGTGATCCCAGGGGTGTAGCCTGCAAGGAGCGCAGCGGATTGCGGGTTATGATCAAACAGCAGATTTTAATTGTCGGTGGAGCAACTCTGGCTTAATGTAAGTGCTGACGAATTCCCTGATGGAGCTTTAATATGGATATCCTGTTTGACTATGTGTTGAGAATTGAAACCTTCCTGCTGATATTTGTGCTGGTGGTGCTCAAATCTTCGATTATTTTTGTGCCGCAAAACCGCGCTTACCTGATTGAACGTTTCGGTAAATTTCAGTCCACCCGTGAAGCGGGGCTGAATTTTATTATGCCGTTTATCGACCGCATTGCAGCCGATCGTTCTCTAAAAGAGCAGGCCGTGGATGTGCCTGAGCAAAGCGCCATCACCAAGGATAATATTTCCCTGAAAGTGGATGGGGTACTGTATTTCCGCGTATTAGACCCGTACAAGGCTACCTATGGTGTAGACAGTTATGTGTTTGCCGTAACTCAACTGGCGCAGACCACCATGCGTTCTGAGCTGGGAAAAATGGAGCTGGATAAAACCTTTGAGGAGCGGGATCTGCTCAATACCAACATTGTTGCCGCCATTAATGATGCCTCCGGCCCCTGGGGCATTCAGGTGCTGCGCTATGAGATAAAGGATATTGTGCCGCCTCAGTCGGTTATGGAAGCGATGGAAGCCCAGATGAAAGCGGAACGGGTAAAACGGGCTCAGATTCTTGAGTCAGAAGGGGATCGTCAGGCAGCCATTAACCGCGCCGAAGGGGAGAAAGCCTCGGTGGTACTCGCCGCCGAAGCGGACAAGGAAGAGCAGGTGCTGCGCGCCGAAGGTGAAGCGAAAGCGATTCTGGCGGTGGCCGATGCGCAGGCTGAAGCCTTGCGCGTGGTGGGTGATGCTGCGAATACCGAGCAGGGACAGAAGGCGATTCAGCTTGATCTGGCGACCAAGGCCATTGAAGCCAAACAAGCGATTGCGAAGGAGTCTTCTGTGGTGCTGTTGCCCGATGGCAGCACCGATGCCGCGTCAGTTGTTGCGCAGGCAATGACCATTATTAACAAGATGAGCACCAGGGAGGCATGATGAGTTTGTTTACCGAGCATTTGGCCGAGACCCTCATCGTTGTTGGCCTGGCCTTACTGGCCATTGAGATTCTGGTGCTGGGCTTTTCTACCTTTGTGTTGTTTTTTGTTGGCCTGGCTGCCCTGGTGACAGGCGGGCTGATGTACATTTCACTGGTGCCGGCAACCTTGTTTGGTGCCATTGGCAGTATGGCCGTGTTGACCGCGCTGCTGGCCGCAATATTATGGCAACCGATGAAGCGGATTCAGGCGAAGACTGAGCCTGAGCAGGTAACCAGTGATCTCATTGGTTATCGCTTTTATCTGCCAGAAGCGCTGCTCCCTGGTGAGAGCATTACTTATCGCTATTCCGGCATTAACTGGAATGTACGCAGTAACGCGCCGATCATAGCCAAACAGGAAGTGGAAGTGACCAAAGTCAGCGTCGGTGAATTAGAAGTCAGGCCGGTACAAGGCGGGTGAGTTCGTAGGTCGGACTTCAGTCCGACTTTACGGGAATGACGGCAGAGTGTTGGTCATGCCCGAATATTGTAATCGGGCATCCAGCGACTCTAATAAAGACAAAAGTAACCACAGAGGCACGGAGAACACAGAGATTTGAATGGTTAAATGCTTTGACCTCTTTCGTGTTTTTCGTGCCTTTCGTGGTCAAAAGTACTCAACCACCAAAAACACTAAATTAACGAACCTATAATGACCTCTCGCAGAGCCGCTGAGGCGCAGAAACATCAAGACTCAACCACCTTTACTTCTCTGTGCCCTCTGTGTCTCTGTGGTAAATTGCCTTTTTTATATAGTCCGTGGTCTGTTTTCTCACGCCTATCCGCAAAGGCACTTGGTTCCCGCCAACTGCATGCGGGAACGACCCTCTGTCATGCCCGAAAGTTGTAATCGGGCATCCAGTGACCTGTGCGAAATGTACAATTAACCACGGGGCCACAGAGGTTTGTTAGTGTCATGGCCTTTACTTCTCTGCGCGCCCTGCGTCTTTCGCGTGATCTCAGGCTTTTATCTTTTTTGATCTCGCAGAGGCGCTAAGGCGCAGAGGATTGCAGGGTTGTGAAAATACACTGGGTTTAAAGAAAATATTGTGCGTTTGTCGGACTTTAGTCCGACCTACGACAATGATGCTGAGGGCTTATTTACTCGTCTTTTTCCTGAGCTTCCTGTTCCTGGGCTTCGGCGGCTTCGACGTCGATACCCATTTCCGCCATGATCTTACGTGCTTCAGCCGGAATTTTATTGGGATTATCTTTACGTAGATCTTCATCGTTGGGCAGAGGCTGACCCGTAAAGGCATGTACAAAAGCTTCACAGAGTAATTCTGAGTTAGTTGCATGGCGCAGATTGTTAATTTGCCGCCTGGTGCGTTCATCCGTCAACACCTTAAGTACACGAGTGGGAATTGAAACGGTAATTTTCTTAACCAGCTGGCTTTTCTTGCCATGTTCCGCGTAGGGGTCGATATACTCACCATTCCATTTAGCCATGCTTTGAGCCTTTTTATTGTATGTTAGAGAGTAAAATTCTAACCCGTGTGGAAATGGATATCCAAACATCTTGATGTCTGAATCAAATACAAGTAGATTTAGCCATCTAAACGGCTAATTAAATTATCCTTATCAGGAGTCACCATGGTTTCTTATGCTCAGGGCATTGATGCGTTAAACAATTCGTTGTCGGAGTTGCGCAATATTGACGTGTCCTTCGAGTTCTTTCCGCCGAAAACTGAGCAGATGGAGAAAACCCTTTGGAACTCAGTAGAGCGTCTCGCACCGTTGAAACCGGCCTATATGTCAGTGACGTACGGTGCTAACAGTGGGGAGCGTGACAGAACCCATGATGTGGTTAAGCGGATTCAGGCGGAAACTGGTGTGGCGGCGGCGCCCCATTTAACCTGTGTGGATGCCAGCCGTGAAGAGCTGATTCAGATTGCCAAAGATTACTGGGCTGCGGATATTAAGAAGATTGTGGCCTTGCGCGGTGATTTGCCACCGGGTGTTTCACAAACCGATCTCTATGCAGCGGATCTGGTGGCGCTGTTAAAAGACGTGGCCGATTTTGATATCGCCGTGGCAGCGTACCCGGAGATTCACCCGGAAGCACCGAATGGCCAGTTCGACCTGCTAAACCTTAAGCGTAAAGCCGAAGCCGGTGCCAGTTCTGCGATCACACAGTTTTTCTTCGATGCTGAGCTGTTTTTGCGTTTTCGCGACCGGGCCGCAGCGGCGGGTATCGATCTGGAAATTATCCCCGGTATTTTGCCGGTGACCAATTACAAGACGCTGGTAAAATTCGCGGGCATGACAAATGTGCATGTACCGCAATGGCTGCACAAGATGTATGAGGGGCTGGATGAAGCCGACCAGACCACCCGTAATCTGCTTGGTGCCAGTATTGCCATGGACATGACCCGGATTCTGGCCAAGGAAGGGGTGCGTAATTTCCACTTCTATACGCTGAACCGTTGTGAGCTGAGCTATGCGATCAGCCATATGTTGGGGTTAAGGGCAAATTCCGGGTAAACTGACTCTCAGTCGGTATCAGCAAGCGGAATCAGTTATGTCACAGTCGCGCGACATCAGGGACAGGGCAGCCAGTATTGCCATCGAAATGAAAGACTTTGTCGTGGCGATGAGCAGACGTTGCAGAGACGATCGTATTTCCGTTACTGCGGGTCATCTGACCTATGTGTCACTGTTGTCGCTGGTTCCCTTTATTATGGTGTTTTTCACCATACTTTCAGCTTTTCCTGCTTTCTCTTCGATCCGTGGCGACCTCGAGTCGATGATCTTCAGTAACTTTGTGCCTCACGCAGGCGGCGTGGTGCAGAAGTATGTAGCCGAGTTTGTTGGCAATGCCTCGCAGATGGGGGCGATCAGCATTTTGTTTCTGGTGGTGGTGGCTCTGCTGTTGATCTCCAATGTGGACAAAACCCTGAATACCATTTTCGGTACACCCGGAGGGCGGCGGCCCATTGTGACATTTGCTATCTACTGGATGGTGTTGACATTGGGCCCTTTGCTGATTGGCTCTGGCCTGGCGGTCAGTTCGTACCTTACCGGGCTGGCTAACTTCGCCGAGGAGTATACCCCGGGGATCACCACGGCCTTGCTAAAGCTGTTGCCTTTTGTGACCTCTATCGGCGCCTTTTTTATTCTCTATATGGTGGTGCCTAACAAGGCTGTGCGGGCGCGTCATGCTCTGGCTGGCGCTTTTCTGGCGACCTGTTTGTTCGAGTTGTCGAAGAAGGGGTTTGCCTTGTATGTGAGCAGTTTTCCGTCTTATCAGATTATTTATGGTGCTATGGCCACGATTCCATTGCTGTTTGTATGGGTGTATTTGTCCTGGATTGTGGTGCTACTGGGGGCCGAGTTTACGGTGCAGGTGGAAGATTCGGCAGCGCATAAAAAAAGCGACACTGCGGCTGCCGAAAAACAGGATGAGGGGGGGGACCCTTCTTAACCCTGCTTAATACTGGCGATAAAGTCGTTAGACTGGGAAATAGCACCGTTCATTTCTTTAATCAACTGCTCAACGTCCCGTTTGATGTTGCCGTATTCTCCCTGCAACGCACCAATAGCATTGGCATTGAGGTTATGTTTCAGGTACAACACATTGTCCTGCAGTGCCGCTAACACCGGTGCCATCTTGCTTTCTGCTCTGCGCATTGAGCGCAACAGGTCATCATAACGGCGCTGGGTCTGTTTAAGTTTACGGCTGCTGTCGCGGCGCAGGGATTCATTGGAATATTGTTCCAGTTCTTCCTGCCATTCATCAAACAGCGCTTCGGCCACTGACTCAACTTTGTCGACTCTCTCGGTGACCCTCTCTGCCGAGCTTTTGCTGGCTTCGTATTGATCCTTGAGGTTGTCGTAAACCTCCTGCAGCTCACCGCCGTCAAAATTAATTAACTGGCTGAACTGGTCCAGGGCGGAGCTGAATTGTTGCTGAGCGTCTTCCTGAGCGTCACGGGTATCTTCTACCCGATCCACCAGAATATCGCGTTTCTCAAAGCCAACTTTTTCCATCGCCGAATAATAGGCAGACTGGCATCCGGATAGCAGGGGAAGACCGCAGGTCAGCCCCATGATCAGCAGTGCGCTTTTCATATGCCCGGGGACCTGAACTTGGCGGCGTCAATAATCGCCCACAGATGCAGCAGTGCACCGGGGATCCACATGAAAATCAGGATTACGGTGGCTGCCATCCCGTAACATACGGAGACCAGCACGAAGAACAACAATGCCGCCAGAATACGACCCTGTACCAGTTGTCCTAAACCCGGGATGAAGATATTACAGATAGCGGCGATTACATTACCGCCAGAGCCTTGTCCTGCCATGATTTTTCCTTCATTTTTGATAGTGACATCGGTTAAGTTAATGCAATTATTTGGCAGTTACAACATATGCCTGCACAGACAGTGTTACAAAGATTATCAGGGAGTCGTAAATTTATGATTGGGTTATTGCAGCGGGTTACGCACGCGGATGTCAGAGTTGATGACGAGGTTGTGGGTAAAATCGGCCCTGGAATTATGTTACTGCTGGGTGTCGAGAAAGGGGATGATCAGGCAAAGGCGGAACGCCTGTGTGAGCGGGTGCTTAACTACCGCATGTTCAATGATGAGCAGGGTAAAATGAATCTCAGCCTGCGCCAGACTGGCGGTGAGTTACTGGTCGTCTCGCAGTTTACTCTGGTAGCCGACACACAAAAAGGCAATCGACCGGGCTTCTCCCGTGGTGGTGATCCGCATACCAGCCGGGCGCTGTATGAGTATTTTATTGAAAAGGCCGGCGCGGCGGGTATTCATTGTGAATCGGGCTGCTTTGGCGCTGATATGAGGGTGAGTCTGACCAATGATGGACCGGTGACGTTTCAGTTGAGTGTTTAGTCCACTTGTCACAACAGTATGAGTTGATTGAGATCCACCTGATGGGTTGAGGCAAACACAGACAGCGCATCGAACTGATGCATGTCTGGTAGCGGCAAATTTGCCGCAAAAATAATTTTGTTTTGATAACCGGGTATGCCAACCACTGTGCAGGGCTGGCCGGTCAGGTTTCGGAGCAGGTCGGTAACCGAGTCCAGCTGAATACTGAGTGCGGGTAAAAGGTTAATGACCAACAATCCTTTTGCAGCCAGAGCTGCCAGGCACGCCTCATAGAAAGGTGGGTCACGCAGAAAAGAGGGATGGTCCTGTTCGCCAAATAAATCCAGTATCAGCAGATCCTGATTGCTGATATGGTGTATGGCTTGCCCGGCATCCGCCTGTTGAATATTCAGGTTCAGGGCCGATGGATTGAAAAATTCCTCAAAGCAGTGAATGATGGGATGGCTGAATTCAATGCTGTTGATTCGGGAAGTTGGGGCATGTTGCTGGAGATAGCGCTGGAATGCGCCGCCTCCGAGACCCAGCTCGGTGATACACCCTGGCTGAGGGCGCAGATAAAGGGCCAGAGCCAGACCATGTAAGTGGGGCAGTACCAGGCGCTGAGGTGTGTTGAGATCCATCACAGATTGGACAGTATCGCCCAGGCAAAGCCAGCGATACTGTTGATTTTGCAGCACTCGCAGGCGCTGTTGCTGGTGCCAGTAAAGCAGTTTAGCGTTGTTGAGTTCGCGCGCGAGATGAAACACTGACAGTGCCTTTGAGTCGTATTGTTATTATTCGGCTCCAATATAGAGCCAGCAGGGACAAATGTTAAGCGCCAGGCGCCAAACAGGTGAGTTACATGTACAAAGTCGATACACCACAAAGTGACGAAGAATTTGAAAAGTACTTTGCTTTTCGCTGGTTTATGTTGCGTAAACCATGGAATTTCCCATTGGGTTCAGAGAAAGATGAATATGAACAGGTGGGCATTCACAGAATGATCCTCGACGCCGATGGTGAAGTGATTGCCATTGGCCGACTCCACTTTAATACGCCGGAAGAGGCGCAGTTGCGGCATATTGCGGTACATCCTGATTATCATGGCAAGGGGCTGGGCAAGCTTGTGGTTGCTGCACTGGAAAGTGTTGCCCGCACTGAAGGAATAGAGAGAATTGTGACTAACAGCCGTGAGCTGTCGACGCCTTTTTTCAAAAGCTGCGGCTTTGAAGTGGTTGGCGAGGCGACAACGGAACTGGGGCAACTCAAGCGCGAACAGATGGTAAAGAAGCTTACAGAACTGAATACGGTGCTGCTGCATCCGCGTTGGTGTAAGGAATTACAGAGTACCTGGTACGAGACGATTCCTATCAGTGAACAGATGGGAATAAAGATATACCGTTTTACCGGCCGCACTCTGGAAGTCAGGGCCTCGCTGAATAAGAACATTAATCTGCATGGTACGATGTTTGCGGGCAGCATCTTTTCACTGGCGACGCTGACGGGTTGGGGCATGTTGTTCCTGATGCTTAAAGAGAAAGGACTCAGTGGTGAGATTGTGCTGGGGGATGCGGATATTCATTATCATAAGCCGATTACCAGTCAGCCGAGAGCAGTATGTAATGTCGAAAGTGTCAGTGGTAAATTTGAGTCAATAGAGAAAAAACGCAAAAAGCCCTTTACGTTAAGGGTGGATATTCACGATGGTCAGAACCCGGTAGCTGAATTTAAAGGTGTGTACTGGATTCTGCCGCCCCCAGAGCAAAAAGAAGATGAAGCTGCACAGTGATACTTCATTTTTCAGTGGTTGGTGGTAAAGGCCTTCAACCACTAACAGCAAACAACTATCTCTCGCAGAGGCGCTGCGACGCAGGGATACCAACAACCGGTTTCGTTCTCCCTCCACGTCTTTGCGCCTTTGCGAGCTCCCTGACGAATTAAGCAGGTCACCCCTTGTAGGGTCGAATTGATTCGACGAATGAGCCAAAGCATAGTCTTAGCAGCCCAATAAATTGGGCCCTACAGGGGAATGCTCCCTTGCCGCTGTTCATGCCCGAATGTTGTTATCGGGTATGCAGCAACCTTTGAGAAGAGCGAAATTAACTGCTGAGCCGCTGAGATGTTTAGGTGCGCTCTCTTTAAATCTCTGTGCTCTGAGCGACTCGGCGGTGAAGGTTTTTGTTTTGTGCCTTATCAGGTATCCCATAAAAAAAGGAGCCAGAGGCTCCTTTTTTGAATCTTTAATTCGCTTCAGACCATTGCGGACTGGAGCTTTTTAATCGCGTTCTTTTCAATCTGACGGACACGCTCGGCAGAGACTTCGTACTTGTTTGCCAAATCCTGCAAGGTGGTTTTGTCATCAGACAACCAGCGGCACTGAATAATATGCTGGCTGCGGTCGTCCAGAGTCTTGATGGCGGAATGTAAACGCTGGCTGGCAGAATCATCCCAGTCGGCATTCATCACTTCAGATTCTACGTCAGGACTCTTATCTTCCAGATACTGAACCGGCGCGAAATTACCGGTTTCATCATCGTCTGCAGACAGATCAAAGGTCTGATCCTGGCTGCTCATACGCGCTTCCATTTGCAACACTTCTTTGGTGCTGACGCCGAGATCCTCGGCCACTTTCTGCACTTCTTCGTGAGTAAACCAGCCAAGGCGCTTTTTAGCTTTACGCAGGTTAAAGAACAATTTGCGCTGGGCTTTGGTGGTCGCGACTTTAACGATACGCCAGTTCTTTAAAACAAATTCATGAATTTCCGCTTTGATCCAGTGTACGGCAAATGAAACCAGGCGCACACCCACTGTAGGATCAAAACGCTTCACGGCTTTCATCAGACCGATATTTCCTTCCTGGATCAGATCTGCCTGAGGTAAACCATAGCCGGAATAAGATTTGGCAATATGCACCACAAAACGCAGATGAGACATGATCAGCTTGCGGGCTGCTTCAAGGTCTCCTTCATGATGCAGTCGTTCAGCTAATTTTTGCTCTTCCTCTGCGCTCAGCATATTGATGCTGGTGACGGCCTGCATATAGGTATCCAGACTGCCTGACTGAGGAACGCTCAACGCCATTGAATGCATTTTTGTGCTCATACTTACCCTCTCGGAAATTTATTGCGAATCAGTGTATCACTGGCCTGAGTGGATCACCAGATCCCGTTTTCTGCTCGCCGGCTCTGACCGCTAAAACGGCCTGAAGTTCCTGTTTCTACTTAACTAACCTTATATTGGGCTGAGGATCGGCATTTTCAACCGTTTCAACCAATTTTATGTTGCGACTGCGTCGTTCACCATTCTGGAATCTGTCGTAGCGGAAGTTGTGTACTTCCATCATCTGGGCAAAATCGAGAAAGGCTTCGAGATCCTTGCGTCCCAGGTTTTCATTGGCGCTGTTAAGCTGGCTGTCCACATAGACTTCATCGCCATTGAAGGTCATATGTGCAACGGCATCATAAGGCTTGCCGTATTCTTCAACCCGTATGGCACGAACCATCTTCACTTCAAACATCCAGTCACCGACTTTCACGTAGCGGTTTGCGTCTTTATTCATCTTTCCCCCAAGGTGTAGGTATAGGGCCTCTGCCCGTAAAACGAAAAAAACAGGCGTTTCGACTCGCCGTAAGTAAACTGCTGAGGATCCGGTTTCTTCTTTGAAACCTGAATACACTTACTTGTTGGGAAATCGGCCTCCGGCCGGGGGAAAACTGTCGATTATCCTGAGTGAAGTAACAGAGCGCAGGGGGATGTCCTTACCCTGCTGCTCCGACGCTACTTCGCTGGTCATTCTACCTGGCTGGCATTGTGCTGCAAGCCCCATGGATGAATGTTTTGTGACGAGATCATCTACCAACGACTGCGGGGTTTCACCGCAACAACCTTATTTTTTGTCTTCTTCTGCTTGCTCTTTTTTAGCTTCTTTGGCCGCAGCAGCGATTTCCGCCTTTTTGGCTTGCAGCTCTTTCGCTATTTTTTCAGCTTTTTGCTGCGCTTCCTGTTTGGCTTCTTCTTTCGTTGCGGTGGTATCAGCTTCTGTTGCCAGAACACCAAAGCTCATTACCGCCGCGATTAACATTGCAAATTTTTTCATCACTTTCTCCTTAACTCCTGATTGTTAAGAGGAGGCCAAAGGTGAATACGTCCCTTGCCAGCCTCTTTTCCACAAGCCTGTTGAAACAGGTTGCAAGAGACAATGCGGATAACGTGCCAAACTGGCAAGAGCCCGAAATGGGTAGGATCATGACGTTTTTTGCCGAATGAGAGGAGGAAATCTGTCGCAAAAAAGAGACAATGTTTGAGTCAGTCTCAATTGTGGATTGGCATGGCATCCTCAGGAATCTGTTTAATGTTATATATATCAACGCTTTGGATTATATTCCCTGGTGATTAAATGAATGTCGCAAATAGCAGACAGTAAAAGAAATATGCCAGAAAAGAGCCAATTTGCTTCAGCTGAGCAGGGGTTTTAGGGCATGATCAGCGGGTTTTGTAAGGAGCGAATGTGAAATTGTTAACTTTTTCAATCAGAAGACTCACGTTGCTCGGCTTCTCTTTGGTGGGGTTGCCTCTGGTTGTGGCGTTAGGGCTGGCTCTGGTGCGCATAGAACAGCTTTCGGTTCAGGGAACGGGTGCCATACAGCAAGTATCGAGGCTGGTTTACGTGAGTCGTCAGGTAAGCCAGTTGCTGAACAATATGGAGCGCGGCGCCAGTCAGTACCTGGTTCTCAAAGACCAGGCTCTTTGGGACAGTTATCAGCATTTACGTGAAGAATTTCGGCAGCTGGCAACTGAAATGGTGGCCAATAATAATCCCGTTATTGAACCTGCAGTGGCCAAATTACTCAGGCAGGAAGAGAGCCTGCATGAGGAATTAGCGCAGGCAGGCGCTGAGTTCCCCATCGCTCGACTGCAGCGGGGGTATAGCCAACTGAACAGTCAGAGCAATGATTTGTTTCGTCTTAACCGGCGTATTATTGATACTGAAATTGAGGCTATTGAACAAAAAGCCGATCAGTTGCGTGAGACGTTATTACAGTCTGCACTGGTGATCCCTGCTTCAATGCTGATTGCGATACTCTTTGTACGGCTGATTACCGGCCCGATTAATCAGCTTAAACCGCAGATCCGCCGCCTGGAACGAGGCGATTTTGATCGTCCGGTGACGGTTAAAGGCGCGATGGATATTGTCGAAGTCGCCGAAATCCTCGAGGCGATGCGAGAGAAACTACTGACACTGGAAAAACAGAAAACCGGTTTTATCAGGCACATATCCCATGAGCTGAAAACGCCGCTGGCGGCTATCCGTGAGGGGGCTGAGTTGCTGTATGATGGCACGACCGGAAAGCTTAATCCGGAGCAGGAAGAAGTGAGCGCTATTATCCGCAACAGCGTGGGGCGGTTGCAGCAATTGATTGAGGATCTGCTCAACTTTAATATGGTTTTAGATCATGCCAAAGCGCTGAAGCAGAGTGGTCTGTTAGGACTGGCTTTGCAAAAGGTGATAGCGGATCGTCAATTGCAGATACAAAGTAAAGCGTTGACGGTCAGGCTGCCTGAGCACGATTATCTGCTGCGGATTAATCCGGAGCAGTTGAGGGTGATCCTGGATAATCTTGTTTCCAACGCCGTGAAGTTCTCGCCATCCGAAGGAGAGATAAGCATCACCGCTGGTTTTGAAACCGATACCTGGTGGTTAAGGGTTGCCGATCAGGGGCCCGGTGTTCCGATTGATGACAGAGAACAGGTATTCGAACCATTTTTCCAAAGCAGCCAGCAACCTCAGGCTAAAGTTAAAGGAAGCGGTCTGGGGCTGACAATTACCCGGGAACTGATTGAAAAATACAAGGGAAGTATCCGTTTAAAGGAAGCGTCAGAGGGATGCTGCTTTGAGATACAATTCCCTGCGATATTGGTGGAGCAAAAAGAATATGTCTGAGAAAAGGAGTTGCAGGATTGCGGCAGCGCTTCTGATGGCGTCGTTATTTTCCGGTTGCCAGGCCCTGTCGCCACAAATCAATGCGCCAGTTGAAGATTTAGGTGCGGAGTCTGGCAAGTCAACAGAACTGAAAGTTGATAAGCATCGCAGTGGGGATATCAGGAAGGATTTTGGTCAGTATTATCTTTGGCTAAAAGAACAGCCGATCCCGGTTCTGGAACAGGAAGTGGTGAAACGACGACAGGGTAAGCAGCATGGGGATGTGACTGATATGCTGAAGCTGGTGTTATTGTACAGTTTGCCGAATTCACCGGTGAAGAACCCCCATCAGGCGAGAACTGAACTACGCCGTTTATTTAATCAGCAAAAAGTGGCGATTCCCGGTATCTTCTACGCCTTATTTGACCAGTTGACTGAAAATATCAGGTGGCAACGGCAACTGGTGGACACGTCGGAGAGTCTCGATCAGATTTTGCTTGAGAAGCAATCTTTGGAACAACAATTGCAGCAGCTCAAGCTCATTGAGCAAAATATTCTTAAGCGAGAAGTGAATAATAATGGCAACTGAACAGGAGAAGAAGCGGGTCTTGGTGGTTGACGATGATCCCAGTTTGCTGAAGTTGATCGGTATGCGATTGACCGGCGCAGGATATGAAATTCAGAGCGCCGACAATGGTAAACAGGCGTTGGGGATTCTGGAAAGTTTTAAACCCCATTTGTTAATCAGCGATCTGCGTATGCAGGGTATGGATGGGATGGCGTTATTTGCTGCAACCCGTGAGCGTAGCCCCGGTTTACCGGTGATCATTCTGACTGCCCATGGGACCATTCCTGATGCCATCGAAGCCACTAAAAAAGGGGTGTTTTCCTATCTGACCAAGCCTTTTGACAGTCAGCAATTACTCAGCACTGTGACTGATGCGATTCGCCTGCACCCCGTGGTGGAGGAAGATCAGCAACACAAAGATGCTGGCAACTGGCGCAGCGCCATTATCAGTCGCAGTAACAAGATGGAAGAGTTGCTTCAGCAGGCCCGACAGGTTGCTGACAGTGACGTCAGTTTGCTGATTCATAGTCAGAGCGGCACGGGTAAGGAGCTGCTGGCGAACGCGATTCATCAGGTCAGTGAGCGGTGTGATGCGCCATTTGTGCCGGTAAATTGCGCGGCGATTCCTGAGACTTTGTTTGAATCAGAACTATTTGGTCATGTTAAAGGCGCGTTTACCGGAGCCAACCGGGAGCATGTGGGGCTGTTTCAGTCAGCTAATGGCGGTACGTTGTTTCTGGATGAAATCGGAGATATGCCGCTTAACTTTCAGGTTAAGTTGTTACGTGCCTTGCAGGAGCGTGAAGTGCGCCCGGTTGGAGCGACCCAGTCAGTGCCCATCGATGTAAGAATTATCAGTGCTACCCACAGAGATCTGGAGCAGGCGATTACCGAGGGACAGTTCCGGGAAGATTTGTATTACCGTCTTAACGTGGTGGAGCTGCGGTTACCACCTCTGGCCGACAGAAGGGATGATATTCCGCTGTTGGTGAACCACTTTTTAAATCAGGTACTTGCCCGGAGCAAGAAAAAGGTTACCGGTTTTTCCGATGAGGCAATGGAAATTCTGATTTCTGCCCCCTGGCCCGGGAATGTCAGACAACTGCAGAATGTGGTGGAGCAAACGATTGCCCTGTGCAATGGCCCGCTTATTCCTGTTGAACTGGTGCAAAAAGCGCTGCGTGATAAGCCCAGCTCGTTGCCGACGTTTGCCCGTGCAAGAGATGAATTTGAACGCCGTTATCTGGCTGATTTACTGAAAGCCACAGAGGGGAATGTTACTCAGGCTGCACGGATCGCAGGTCGTAATCGCACTGAATTCTACAAGTTGCTGGATAAGCACCATCTGACCCCGGACGCGTTCAGGGAGTAAGTTTTCAGTTTGGTAGCCCGGCACCATCGAGGGTTGTAGGTCGTGGCTTTAGCCCGACAACTGAGCAACCCGAGGTGCTCGATATACCCGTATGCAGCGCATCGGAATACGGGAGAACTTCGCCTGATTCTGGTCATGCCCGAATGTTGTTGTCGGGCATCCAGCAGCCTTTGAATATGCAACTGCGTCCCCATCAGCATTGAGTAACCAAAGGTGCTGGACAGGCCCAGCGTCCTTTGAGAAAGATAAAGCTAACCACAGAGGCACGGAGAACACGGAGAAGAGCAATATCATGCAGGGGCCGATTTATTGGCCTGGTCTAAAAGTGCTTGACCACGAAAGGCACGAAAAGACACGAATAAATGCCAGTCGCACCGTCATCCTCACGAAAGTCAGGATCTCTTACCCCCAAGCCTCTGTGATCTCTGTGTCTCTGTGGTGACATTTCCTTTTACGGAATCTGATCGCGCAATCAGAAATTACTTCGGTTCTATGGCACGAATATGTTTATGCACGGAAAGCAGTGAACCCGCCAGGCCGAGGAACACTGACAACCCGAGCATGCCGAGTAATGACTCTCCTTGTAGCCCGGTCAGTTCAAACTGGGTCTGATACAACTGAGTGACCCGACCAATGCTGTCACTCATCCACCATAACAGTAGCCAGGTGGTGAACCAGGCCAATAACCCACCCAACAGACCGTACCAGAACCCGGTGTACATAAAGGGGCGCTGGATAAAGGCATCGGTGGCACCCACCAGTTTCAATACCAGTATTTCATCCCGCTTATTAAGAATGTTCAGCCTTATGGTGTTGCCAATAATCAGTGCGACAGCGATAAAGAGCAACATGGCTACCACACTGACCAGTTCTTTGGCGATGTCTACCAGACCATGCAGTCGTTCCAGCCACTGAATGTCTAGCTGACCCAGCTCTACTTCCCGTTCTTTTTGTAGTTTTTCCAGTAACTTTCCGGCGGCGGTCGGCGAAGTGTTCTTACTGTCAGGCGTAACCAGGATCACATCCGGAAGAGGATTTTCTTCAAGGTAATTGAGCGCGTCTCCAAAGCCTGAAAGCTGCTTAAACTCATTCAGCGCTTCGGCTTTATCAATGTGCTTCAGGGACTCAACTTCGGGCCACAGACTCAGCCGTGTGGTTAACTGTCTGATATCCCCTGGTTGGGTATTCTGATGCAGAAACAAGGTAATTTCCGATGCCTGCTCCCACCCTGCACTGACCTTCTCGGTGTTTTTCAGCAGAATATACAGGGTGCTGGGCAGGGTGATGCTCAGCCCCAGTACCGCAATCGTCATCATTGAAGCCCCGGGGCTTCTCCATAATTCACCGAGACTGGCCAGCGCCTGGCGAATATGGCTGATAAAAAACATCAGCAGGCGCTGCACAGATGAAATGCGGGTACGCTGGGCTCCCTGATCGCGACCTTTAAACAGCAGGCTCATCGTACCAATCCTCGGTTAAACCATCGGTGATCATCTGGCCTTTTTTCAGCGTCAGTGTCCGGTATCGCATTCTCGCGATCAGGCCCAGATCGTGGGTGGCGATCAGTACCGCCACGCCGGCCTGATTGAAGTCCTCAAATAAACGGATAATCTCCATCGACAATTTGGGATCCAGGTTCCCGGTGGGCTCATCAGCCAACAGCAATGGAGGCTTGTTGATGACGGCACGAGCGATGCCGACCCGTTGCTGTTCTCCGCCGGAAAGTGTTACAGGCAGGCTACGGCTTTTGTCAGTTAATCCCACACGATCCAACACCGCGCCGACCCGTTTGCTGATTTCCCGGTGCGAATAGCCTTCAATAATTAATGGCAGTGAGACATTATCAAATACACTTCTGTCCATCAGCAGTTGATGGCTCTGGAATATCATACCGATATCGCGGCGAATATAGGGTATCTGGCGGCTGTGGATATGATTCAGATCATGGCCATTGATCAGTACCTTTCCGACAGTCGGGCGCTCCATAATACTGATGAGCTTGAGCAGAGTACTTTTCCCCGCCCCGGAATGACCGGTAAGAAACGCCATTTCGCCCGGTGCGATATGAAAACTCACCTGGCGGAGGGCTTGTTGTCCTCCGGGATAGGTTTTACTCACCCCTTCAAAACGTATCATCAGTCGCTGACATCCTGTTGCTTTTCACTGAACAGCGCATCCACAAACTCTTTGCCGTTAAAGGGGCGCAGATCGTCAATTCCTTCACCGACACCGATATAACGGATAGGCAAACCGAATTGATCGGCAAGGGCGAAAATCACGCCCCCTTTGGCCGTGCCGTCCAGTTTAGTCAGCGTCAGGCCGGTGACATTGACTGCCTGATTAAACAGTCGCGTCTGGCTGATGGCATTCTGACCGGTACCGGCATCCAGGGTCAGCATTACCTCATGGGGCGCGTCCGGGTCGAGCTTCTTCATCACCCGCACAATTTTTATCAGCTCTTCCATCAGATTGTCTTTATTCTGCAAGCGCCCGGCAGTGTCGGCGATCAGAATATCGGTATTCCTGGCTTGTGCGGACTGCAGAGCATCGAAAATCACAGAGGCACTGTCGGCGCCGGTATGCTGGGCAATAACCGGGATACTATTACGTTCACCCCAGGTCTGAAGTTGTTCTACTGCGGCTGCCCTGAAGGTATCGCCGGCAGCCAGCATGACGCTTTTTCCGGCCTGTTGAAATTGCTTGGCAAGCTTGCCTATGGTGGTTGTTTTGCCCACGCCGTTAACGCCCACCATCAGGATGACGTAAGGCCCTGATTTGGTCTCAGGCTGCAACGGACCGCTTGCACCGGCGAGGATTTCTGTCAATTGCTGCTTTAGCAGTTCCAGTAATGCATCGCCGTCTTTCAGGGCTTTACGATCGGCACTTTCGGTTAGATTATTGATAATTTTAGCCGTTGTATTGATCCCCACATCGGCCACCAGTAACTGGGTCTCCAGTTCTTCAAACAGTTCATCGTCGATTTTTTTACCGCTGAACAGCCCCACGATACCAGAACCAAGATTTGAACGGGTACGGGTCAGACTCTGCTTCAGGCGGCTGAAAAAACCGGCTTTACTGTTTTGCTCTGGCTCTGGCTCTGGCTCTGGCTCTGGCTCTGGCTCTGGCTCTGGCTCTGTTTCCAGCACAGATTCTGGTTCCGTCTCCGGATCTGGCTGGGTTTCTATCTCAGGTGCAGGTTCCGTCTCCGGTTCTGAGGGTATTTCTGTCACCGGCTCAGAGGCCGCAACCTTATCGACAACGGATTGTGTATCAGAATCGGATTGAGACGTTTGAGATGGGTGTTCTAAAGGTTCCACCTCACTGGAGGATTCCCGGGAATCCTCCTGTTCATGCTGTTCAGAAGGTTGCTGAGTTGTCGGATCTTTATCTTGCGACTCTGATTCTTCTTGCTTAGCGGATTTATCTTTATTGAACCAGCCAAAAAACTTAGACATGGGCGGTGAGAATCCTTTGAAAATCGTTGGGTTATCGGCAGGGGCCGATTAGACTATGGCAATCATAGCATTTCTTGAATTGACAAATGAAGCGAGCTGTAAAAACCCGGACTAAGGCGCAGGGACAGATCCGTATTATTGCCGGTCGTTGGCGTGGTCGGAAATTACCCGTGCTGGATCTACAGGGGTTGCGTCCCACTACCGACAGAAACAAAGAAACCTTGTTTAACTGGCTCGCCCCCTATGTGGCTGAGCGATGCTGTCTGGATGCATTTGCCGGCTCAGGAGGGCTGGGTTTGGAGGCGTTGTCCCGCCACGCCACCCGTGTTGATTTTATTGAGCAGGACAAGGGTGCTGTCAGAATGTTGCGTGAGAATACCCGCAGACTGGAGCTTACGCCTGAGCAGGCGCAGGTTCATCAGGGGGAAATGCTGAATACCCTGAGCAGGCTAAGCGGTCCATTTTCACTGGTGTTTCTTGACCCACCTTTTAATAAAGGCCTGTTGCAGCAAGCCGTAAACGCTCTGGAACAATCTGAAAAGCTGACTGAAGATGCCTTGATCTATCTGGAGATGGAGAAAGGTACGCAGTTGGCTGTACCCGCACAATGGCAGTTATTAAAACACAAACAAAGTGGTCAGGTGGACTACAGACTTTACCAGTCAGGCGTCCAGGGTAAGGCGGATGCATAAGCCCAATGGCACGGGACCAATGCGGATTATACGGGCGGCAAGATGCTCCTGGCAGGGCATTCGCTTTGCTTTTTTGCACGAATCGGCGTTCCGGCAGGAACTGATTTTATGCCTGGTGCTGATGCCGTTGGCTTTCTGGCTTACCGCCAATCCGGTAGAGCGGCTGATGCTGATTTTGCCGCTGATCCTGCTATTGGTGGTGGAGTGCCTTAACAGCGCCATTGAAGCGGCGGTGGATCGTATCGGCACAGAGCGTCACCCGCTCTCTGGCCACGCCAAGGACCTTGGCTCAGCTGCGGTGTTTTTCTGTATGCTGATCAATCTGCTCAGTTGGCTGGTAATTGGCTTGCCGAAAATACTCTGATGTCCCAGGGGGCAGTAAAGCGGTTCAGGAGATTTCCAGGCCAATATTGGTAATGCCCTCGGCGATGGCCATTTGCCGCAGCGCTTTGATACATTCCTTGTTTCTTTTTGCCTTGTCTATGCTGTCCAGCAGATCCTGCTGGAATTCAATCTCCAATTGCATCAACGGATGAGATTTAATCTCCTCAGAGCTCAGCTGTGATTCGCTGGTGGCATCAATATAGGCCTCGACCGAACCCTGGGACAGCTTGCTGACTACCACTGCACCCTGGGGATCCTCATCCATCATCAGTAATAACAAAGAGGCCAGAGAAATGCCCACATCGATAGCCGGGTAAACGCCATAGCTGTCAAAGTCAGCCGCATCGGGTATGGCCAGCTCGGTTTTCTCCAGTTGCACATCCAGGTTGATGCGCGCTTTGGGGTTGGCTAACCAGTCCCAGATGGCGTCGAGGGTATTGCGATATTGACTCGGATCTGAAAAGCCGGTGAGTTCACAGAATAACTGGTAATTGGGCAGGCTGCGTTCTGTTAACGTGGCAGCAAAGGCTACCGCCTGCCAGCCATCAAGTTGTCTTACTCTGGCAAATGTACTGAGTTTCATAAACTATGCTCCAGATAACTGGAAATTCCATCTAACAACATCTGAATGGCAATCAGAAATAAAATAATTCCGCCCGCGATACTGACTGTCTCCTGACGGACATTCAGGAAATCCAGTACCGCCTGGCCGCTGTACAGGAACAACAACATAATACCGAGCGAGAACAACAGTTCTCTGATTAAAATAATACGCTGACGCCTGGGGTCAATACCTTTGAGTACAGACATGAAAATAGAGAGATTACCCAGCGGATCCATAATAAAAAATAGCATGATGGCGGCAGACCAGGTATCCATTTCCCCCCGGGATCTTACAAATTCTTCGACCAGACTAATATTATCTGTCAAAACAAGCTAAATTTCAGTAAGTTAATTATTATTGCAGAGTGATCTACGGAGCATCTCTGCCATGTCGGGATAGTAACAGCATCCGTAATACAGGTGCTTTCGGTGCGATGAGGATATACAAATGAGTTTAATGTCAGTGGCCGAGGTGGCGCAGTACCTTGGTGTACAGGAAATCCGGGTAGAACGGCTGGAGCGAGAAAGCTTGTTGATCAGTAAAGATAAAGATGCAGAGGGCAAGCCAATGTTTGAAAAAGCCGATGTGGAAAAATATAAGGAGTTTGCTGAGCGTCTCGGTGGTATCTGAATAATAATGGGCAGGCAACCTTGCTCTGCCCAACAAATCAAACCTGAGATAAAAAGGGGCGGGGCCCCTTGTCAGCTTTCCTCAAGCAAGGTTTTGGCGATGGTGCGAATACCCTGTGCGGTAGCCCCTGCGGGCATGGTGGACGTAGCGGTACCATTAAAGGCCGCGGCCAGATCCATATGCAGCCAGCCTTTTCCTTCTGGTGGGGCAAAGCGGGCTAAAAAGCCTGCGGCATTAGATGCACCGCCAGCGCCACCCCCTTTCATTGGCCGGCTGTTGGCTGTATCAGCATAGGGGGATGGGCACATTTCCTGATGCCATGGTTCAAGGGGTAACGGCCAGGCCGGTTCGTTTTCGCTGGTGGCATGAGCATATACTTTCTCCTGCAACCCTTTATCCATGCTGAACAAGGCATTATATTCATTACCCAGGGCCATTACCGCGGCGCCGGTCAGAGTGGCGGCATCCATAATCAGCGGGGCCCCGGTTTCTGTCGCAGCCATCAGGCCGTCTGCCAGTACCAGGCGACCTTCAGCGTCAGTGTTAACCACTTCTACAGTAACGCCGTTTTTATAGGTAATAATATCCCCGAGCTTGTAGGCATGACCGCTGATCAGGTTTTCTGCACAACATAAGAAGAGTCTGACCCGCTTATTCAGGCCCTGCATTATGGCCAGCCCCAATCCACCGGTTACGGTGGCTGCACCACCCATATCACACTTCATGGTGAGCATGCCTTCGCTGCTCTTAATGCTGTAACCACCACTATCAAAGGTGATGCCTTTGCCTACCAGTGCGGCATCGACTGGCGCATCCGAATTTTTGCCCGGGTTATAATCCAGTTCCAGCAGCACCGGCGGTCGTTCGCTGCCACGACCCACATGATAAATTCCGGCCCAGCCCGCTTCGATCAGCGCTTCACCGGTAATGGTTCTGGCAGTAATGGCATCGCCGGCTAACTCGCGCAACCAGTCAGTCACTTCACTGGCGAGCTTTTGTGGCGAGATATCTTCCGGAGTCCGGTTAATCAGGTTGCGGGTAAATAACATGGCCTGATATTGCTGTTGTAATCTGGTCTTGTGTTTATCTTCACACCAATGGATAGCCTGCTGCTTTTTTACCGTGGTAAAAGCCTGAGCGAAGGCCCATTGTTGCTCAGGGTGCCATTGGCCCTGCAACTGAAGTGTGTCCACAGACAAAGACTCAAGCAGACGCGCGGCTTTCTTGATATTACGTAGGTACAAATCCCTGTTATCGGGCAGGTGGATCCTGGCCTGCCCCGCGTCGAAACTCAGCGGCGCATTGTTGCCCCAGTGCTTTTCTGCTTGTTCGGTGCTAAGGCTAACCTGCAGTAATGACATGTATTTCTCCGAAAATCTTAAATTTTGCACAATCAAATTAGTACATTTTGTACTCTTGCTATATCATGCGCCCCGTTTTGTAAATACCAACAGTGGTAATTAACTGTACGTACCAATATATCTGAATAATGGATTTGTGTTTAGTGAAGATGCGTTATGACGTTTAATCCACCATTGACAAGCGGCACACTGATCAAGCGTTACAAACGTTTCCTCGCCGATGTACAACTTGATGATGGTGAAGTGGTTACGGCTCACTGCGCCAACACCGGAGCGATGACCGGCTGTGCACAACCGGGGTGTCGGGTTTGGCTGTCATACCATGAAGACCCAAAACGCAAGTTGGCCTACAGCTGGCAACTGGCCGAGGACCCGTATGGGAACTGGATTGGAATCAATACCCATAATGCCAACAGATTGGTGGCAGAGGCCTGGCAGTCAGGACGGATCCCCGAGTTAGCCGGGTACCATAAGATCCGACAGGAAGTACGCTACGGTAAAGAGAAAAGCCGTATAGACTTGTTGTTATCAGATGACCAGAAGCCGGATTGTTATGTGGAAGTAAAATCTGTCACGCTGTTGGACAAAGGAATGGGCTACTTCCCGGATACAGTGACGGAGCGCGGCCGCAAACATTTGCGTGAATTGATGAAGTTGCCGGAACTGGGCCATCGTGCGGTGTTGTTGTTCTGTGTGCAACATAGCGGTATCACTCAGGTAAAAGCAGCCGGGCATATAGACAAAGAATATGCCCGTTTGCTGGACGAGGCGATTGCGTGTGGCGTTGAGGTGATTTGTTATGGTTGCCAGTTCAGCGCTGAAAAAGTTGAGTTAAATCAAGTACTCGAATTTAAGTGTTAAGATAGAGCTTGATTTTTCACTGGTAGTAGCCATATTTGGCAGTCTTTAGTTAGTGCCCGACCAGAAACGGTCTTTTGGCCCATGCTCTGTGTTGGAAGTGCTCATGTATAGCCCATACACGGCGCTCTTCCACCTTGATCATGGGCCAAAATCCAGGTTTCCAATGCGGGCACCTGTAAAATGGAAACGAGTAGCGTTCCGGGAAGCCGGAATCGAATTGCCTGGCAGGTCGCTTTCTGTTATAGATAGCCGCTTGTGCAGACGAGCCTGTAATGCTGTTTAGGAGATGTGGCTGATGCCAACAGAAATTTCACAAAAGTCACTAGGTTTACTGGCCCTTGCCGGCTTGTCTCCCTATCAGGAGAAAGACGGCGAAGAATACATGAACGATGCGCAGCTTGAGCATTTTCGTAAGCTGCTTAAGGCCTGGCGTGATCAGTTACGCGCTGAGGTGGACCGAACGGTGCATCATATGCAGGACGAAGCGGCCAACTTTCCCGATCCTGTTGACCGTGCAGCGCAGGAAGAAGAGTTCAGCCTGGAACTGCGCACCCGGGATCGTGAACGTAAACTGATCAAGAAAATTGAGAAAACTCTCAAACGGATTGATGAAGATGATTTCGGTTTTTGCGATTCCTGCGGTATAGAAATTGGTGTACGTCGTCTTGAAGCCAGGCCAACAGCGGACATGTGTATCGACTGCAAAACCATGGCTGAAATTAAAGAAAAGCAAATGCAGGGCTGATGCCCCGGCATCTTTGCCCGGCTGAACATGCTGAACGATAAAACTGACGTTTTTCGTTCAGTATGGTGTTGCAGCTGATACAAGCACCACCCTCACACCATGACATATACCGGCCGTTTTGCTCCTTCCCCTTCAGGCCCATTGCACTTTGGCTCACTGGTGGCTGCCCTGGGCAGTTATTTGCAGGCAAAAAGCCAGCATGGCAAGTGGCTGGTGCGTATTGAAGATATTGATCCTCCCCGCGAACAACCCGGTGCGACACGCGAAATCCTTTCAACATTGCAGGCTCACGGTCTGGAATGGGACGCGGATGTCAGTTATCAAAGCCACTTTAGTCATTACTATGATGAAATACTGCAGTATCTGAGCGAGCACAGCCTCAGTTATAACTGTAATTGTACCCGGGCACAGATTAAAGCTATCGGTGGGCGTTATCAGGGGCATTGCCGTGACAGACAACATCATCCGGCTGGCTGCGCATTGCGCTTTCGTAATTGTCACCCTGTTTACCAGTTTCAGGACCAGCATCTGGGTCTGATTGAGGTGGACAGAGCGACGGCTGAGGAGGATTTTATTGTGCGGCGTAAAGACCGGCTTTATGCGTATCAACTGGCCGTGGTAGCCGATGACATTCGCCAGGGGATTACAGAAGTGGTACGTGGAGCGGATTTACTTGATACAACGACCAGCCAGATAGCGCTTTATCGTGCGCTGGGGGCAGTGCCACCTCGCTGGTTGCACCTTCCGGTGGCGGCAGCACGGGCCGGGTTTAAACTGAGTAAACAGAACCATGCGCCTGCCATTGACAATAACCTGGCAGTGGATAATTTGCGCCAGGCATTGGTATTTCTGGGGTTGCCTGGGCAACAAGTGGGCGGTTTTGATCGCGTTGATCCATTGTTGCAGTGGGCTGCTGGTCAATGGTCTGTGGCGCAACTGCCTTCGGCAAGAGAAGTACTCTGGCTGCCGTCAGATTAATGTGCTGCAGTCAAAAAGCCTATATCGCTGGCCGATAAGCGGTTATTCGGTATATCATAGCGGCCATTTTTTGGTCTTGGTGTAATACCAGATTGGTATCAGTTGAGGAGACAAGGTTATCATTTCCCGGGTAATCAACAGGGTAAAACAGGCTTTTGCCGGCGACACACAGGATAAACAGAGCAAACTTGAGCCCAGGATCATTCCGCGCTCTGATCACGGTGTTTCCCGTAAGGATATCAGTGACAATGCCCTAAAGGTGCTTTATCGCTTGCACAATGCGGGCTATCAGGCGTATCTGGTGGGAGGCTGTGTACGGGATCTGCTGCTTGGTTTGCATCCCAAAGATTTTGATGTGGCTACTGACGCCGAACCTGAGCAAATCAAGGCATTGTTTCGGAATTGCCGCCTGATCGGTCGCCGGTTCCGGTTAGCGCATATTGTGTTTGGTCGCGATGTTATCGAGGTGGCAACATTTCGCGGGCATCACGACAGCGAAGAGCCTGGCTCCAGCGACAAACTGAGTCGTCGGTCAGATGAAGGATTGTTATTGCGTGACAATGTATTTGGCAGTATAGAAGAAGATGCTGAACGACGGGATTTCACCGCTAATGCGATGTATTACAATATCGCTGATTTCAGTATTACCGATTTTGCCAACGGGATGCAGTCACTTAAAGAACGTAAACTGCACCTGATTGGGGATCCGGAAACCCGTTATCGTGAAGATCCGGTAAGGATGTTACGGGCAGTGCGTTTTGCCGCCAAACTGGACATGCAAATCTCTGCTGAAGCCGGAGATATTATACCCAGCCTGGCGCCGTTGTTAGCAAATATCCCTCCTGCCAGACTGTTCGAAGAAGTGCTGAAGCTATTTCTTGCGGGGCGTGCCGAGCAGACCTTTGATCTGCTCCGCGAGTATGCGCTGTTCGGACAACTGTTTCCGTTGGTTGAACCGATGCTCAAAGTGGCTGACAGCAAAGAACAGTTGTTTGTACGTCAGGTGCTGATCAATACCGATCACCGTATTAATAATGACCAGCGGGTTACGCCGGCTTTCATCTATGCGGCCATGCTCTGGTATCCACTGGAACAGCGTTTTAATGAACTGACGGCGGAAAGTGGTCTGAGTCCTCACGATGCCTTCAATCTGGCTATCAACGATGTATTACAGGCGCAGCAAAAGCGCATTATGATCCCTAAGCGTTTCAGTATGCCAATTCGCGATATCTGGGTATTGCAGCAGCGCCTGCCCAAACGCTTTGGTCGGCGGGCATTCCAGCTTCTGGAGCACCCGAAGTTCCGCGCCGGTTACGATTTCCTGTTGCTACGGGCCAGCGTTGAAGGGGGAGAGCTTGAAGAGCTGGGCAAGTGGTGGACAGACTTTCAGGATGCTGGTGGCGATGAGCGCAGTACTATGCTGGCGCAGATTAAAGGTTCCGCCAAAGGCAAAGGTCGCCGCCGCCCGCGGAAACGGAAGCCTCAGCAGTGACGGTAGCTTATGTGGGGCTTGGCAGTAATCTTGCCGACCCCCGGCAGCAGCTTCTTGCCGCGCTCAGGGCACTGCATCAGTCTGAGGAAATCAGGTTGTTGGGCTGTTCTTCATTTTATCAGAGTGTGCCTATGGGCCCTCAGGACCAGCCTGATTTTATCAATGCCGTGGCACAGTTGGATACAGTGTTACCCGCCCATGATTTACTCGATCTGATGCAATCTATAGAACAGCAGCAAGGCCGTCAGAGAAAAGCCGAGCGTTGGGGTGCACGCACTCTGGATCTGGATTTGTTGCTGTTTGGTTCTCAGCAAATTGATACCACGCGTCTCAGGGTGCCTCATTATGGTCTGGCTGAGCGTGAATTTGTGCTATACCCCTTATCTGAACTGAGCCCGGATCTGGTTCTGCCGGATGGTACAACACTCAATGCCTTGCTCCGTCAATGTGACGCCAAAGGACTCACAGTAGTATTCAATAGGGCGGATATATGGAAATCCGTAACAGGATCCGTATAGTAGGCCGTTTTCAGTGGGCCGCGCAGCAGAGTGATGACCGGTCTGACTACTGAGAGTTAACGCTCAACCTTGGGGTATATGATGAAAAAAGTCACGATCTCTACCTTGATTAAGATGAAGCAACAGGGTGAGCGAATTAGTGTGATCACCGCCTATGATGCCAGTTTTGCCAAACTCTTTGATGAGCAGGGAATGGACGCCATACTGATTGGCGACTCGTTAGGCATGGTGCTGATGGGAGAGGATGATACTTTGCCGGTGACCACCGCGCAGATGGCTTACCATACCCGTTCTGTCAGAAAGGGTACGCAGCGTGCTTTTGTGATTGCTGATATGCCCTTTATGTCCTACGCCACAGTAGAGCAAAGCTATGCCAATGCCACTCAGTTGATGGCGGCAGGTGCCAGTATGGTTAAAATGGAAGGAGGTGACTGGTTACTGGATAGTGTGCGCGGTCTGACCGATCGCGGTATCCCGGTCTGTGGCCACTTGGGGCTGACCCCGCAGTCAGTGCACAAGCTTGGCGGCTTCAGAGTGCAGGGGCGGGAGCAACAGCAGGCGGAGGAACTGGTTAATCAGGCGGTGGCGCTGGAAAATGCCGGTGCGCTGATGCTGGTGCTCGAATGTGTTCCCTCGGTACTGGCTAATCGTATAACTCAATCCCTGAACATTCCGGTTATCGGCATAGGTGCCGGCCCCGGCACTGATGGTCAGGTTCTGGTGATGCACGACATGTTGGGCATCAGCGCTAATTATATGCCTAAATTTTCCAAGAACTATCTCAATGAATGTGGCGATATCCGTAAGGCGGTCAGCCTCTACATTGAAGAGGTTAAGCAGGGAAAATTTCCCACCGAAGAACACAGTTTCAGTTAGTTCGGACAGAGTACCAGGAGCTACAGCATGGAAATCATCAGCGATATTATTTCACTGCGTCAGGCCCGGCGGCGTTGGCAGATAGAAGCCAAGAGTATAGGTTTTGTGCCAACCATGGGTAACCTTCATCATGGCCATTTAAGACTGGTCAGAGAAGCCAGAGAACAATCTGATATTGTGGTGGTGTCGATTTTTGTCAATCCGTTACAATTTGGCCCGGATGAAGACCTGGCTGCCTATCCCCGTACCATGGAGCACGATTTGGCGGCCCTGGAAGCGATGGGTGTGGATATTGTCTTTACTCCCAGTGTTGAGGATATCTACCCCCGTGGACTGGAGCAGCAGACGTTTGTGGAGGTACCGGGTATTTCGTACATGATTTGTGGTGCCAGCCGACCCGGACACTTTCGTGGCGTGGCCACGATTGTCTGCAAACTGTTTAACATGGTACAGCCTAATCATGCCTATTTTGGTGACAAGGACTATCAGCAATTACAGGTGATTCGCGCCATGGTCACTGATCTGTCAATGAACCTGCATGTTCATGGTGTGCCCACGGTACGGGAAGGCGATGGTCTGGCCATGAGCTCCAGAAATAACTATCTGACGACGCCGGAACGGGAAACGGCACCAACGTTGTACCGGGTATTGAGTGATATGGCTGATGCCATTAATCTTGGGCGGCGGGACTATTCCCGGCTGATCCAGGAGAACAGACAGCGCCTGGTGGATGCCGGTTTCAAGATTGATTATCTGGAAGTGCGTGCTGCCGACAGCTTGTTACATCCGGGGCATGAAGATCTGAGATTAGTGGTTCTGGTGGCGGCGTTTCTGGGCAAAGCCCGGCTAATCGACAATATTCAGATTCAGTTAGAAGAATAATCCTGTCGGGTGCAGTGCCAGATAGCTGGTATTACTGGGCACCGACAGGGCGCGGTTTAACCTGGTAATACTGCGGATTGTCGGCGGCAAACTGGTGTATAGCGGTGCTGAACTTGCCTTCGTTAAAGGCCTTTTCTGCTATGGCTCGAAACTCTTTGATGTTCCTGGCATGGCTGGATTTTTTTGAAAGGCCGAAATAGACAATGCGATTCAGTTGGTAGCTATAAGGTTGCACTTTAATTTTTGTCTTTAATTGCGGGTCACCGGCATAGATCGCGCTGAGGTTTTCCATACTGCTGATCACGGTATCCACCCTACCCGCGAGCAAGAGTTTGTAAGCATGGTGTACATCGTTCAGAGGAATTTTCTGAAGGCTGTCATCGTTATCAAACTTGTCAAAGTAGTAAACGCCTTCACTGACGGCAATTAGCCGGTTACTGAGATCAGCATAGCTGTTAATCGACGGAGCATCTGTGCGGGTAGCAAAGATGTAAGCGGTGTCTTCCCGCATGGGTAAATGGTGCAGAAAATGGCTGCGCTCCGCACGATCCAGAATCCCTGCAATCACATCCGCCGTGCCGTTTTCGATACGTTTTATACAGTGTGAAAAGCCAGGCTCAGTGACAAACTGCAACTCCATCTCAAGCTCATCGGCAAGTTGGTCGAGCGCCGCAACATGTTCTCCCCTGGGTGGGGTCTCCAGCATCTGATAAGGAGGAAATTCGTCCAGGCAGGCAACCAGTGTATCCTGGCCGTAACTGGCAAAGGCAATAAGGGTCAATATCAGTGTTAATGAAAGACGCACCGTAACAAGCTCCGACTTGCAGACAGATATTAGCCTACCACATGTATTCCCGGAATAAATGCAGCTTATTAATTAACCAGTTGTTTAGTGTGGGCAGTGGTATTAAGTCTTTACAATTGTGTCCATAAGGGTTGCCGGGCGGCCAGCTCGGCCTGCTCTTTCAGGATAGCCTGAAGGTCCTGTTCGGTAGTAAGTGGGTTTGCCAGAACGACACGAAAAACAGTGATAGGTTGCTGATACGTCTCATTACTCAGCCGGGTACGCGACACAAAAGAGTGCCCCGCTTCGCGCTGCTGTTTTTGCACCATTCGGTTTAGCTCATCCAGATGTTGGTTGTGCGTATCAGAAATTTTCTTGCTTTTTTCCCTCAGGTGTCCCGGGCACAGCCTGTACGTTAACAAGCACAGTACCGGTTCGGTTACCAATTCAAAATCCTCGTGCTCATTGATCAACTGCGCAAATTTGTGGGCTTTGGCCAGACTCTGATCGATCAGTAACTCATATCCCTGGCGGCCGAGTATATGCAAAGATGCATAGAGCATCATGGCCATGCCATTTCGCGAGCCTTCAACGCTGGTGGAGCCGAGATCTTTAGAGCCCTGACGCAGGATATACTGAGCATGATGCCGGACAGCATTGCCGGCCAGCGGATCTTTAAACAGCACCATACCGGCTCCCATGGGAACATACATTTGCTTATGTGCATCCAGAGTGACCGAGTCTGCTTTTTCAATTCCAGACAGCAGTGACCCATGGCGTGTTGAAAACAAGGTTGCTCCGCCCCAGGCAGCGTCGACATGGAAATGACAATTCAGTTGAGATGCGACGTCTGCCAGTTCGTCAAGAGGGTCGATGTGGCCGGTTTCAGTGGTACCGGCAATGCCCACTATCGCCATGACCCGGCCACCCTCTTCCAGTATTTTCTGGCCTCGGTGCAACACCTCCTGTGGATCCAGGGTCTGCTTCGGACAATCCAGTTTGTGTAGCTGCGATTTACCCAGACCCAGCAGATCCATCGCCTTGGCCAGCGAATAATGCCCTCTTGCTGAACTGATTACGGCAAGTTGATTGATGTCATGGTACCGCATGGCCGAAAACAGGCCATCTTCGCTGATCCCCCTGAACCCGGAAAGAGGCGGCAACGCTCGATTTCTTGCTACCCACAGCGCATTGAGATTTGCCAGTGTGCCACCGCTGCAGAATGTGCCCAGGCTGCTGGTTGCACTGTGCAAATGCTGTTGGTAGAAGGCTTCGTCATTGGCAAATACCTGGCGATGCATCATCCCCAACACCTGTCGTTCCAGTGGCGTAAAGGCTTTTGACGTTTCGATTTTGACCAGATTCTGGTTCAGACCTACCAGTAACTTTGCCAGAGAAAGGTGAAAGTAAGGCAGTGCTGATGTCATATGACCAATAAATCGGGGAGAGTAAGTGTTTACTGACTTAGATACCAGTTTGTCGAGTAAATGCTGGGCATGATCGGAAACAAACTGAGGTTGTTCGGGCACTTGTGCCCGGCTGAAGTCCTGTTCAATCTTCTCCAGCGGTATCTCTTCGGAAACAATATGGCCTGATAAAAAGTCAGCCAGATTTGCAGATAACTGGGTTTCAATTTGTGCCAGTCGGGAGTCCTCTCCCTCTGGTTTGGTAAACACCTTATAAAGGTGTTCGAGACTGGCTTTCGCTTGGCTCACATGATTTCCTGAAAGATCAAATTGGCAGGACTTTAGCTCACTTGCCGTCTTTCGTCACCCCGCCAGATTATTCCCGGGTAACGAATTAAAGCAGGGTGGGCAATGGACCTCTTTGATTTGCGGGGCTATAGCAAACAGCTTTATCAACCTGAAAAGAGGATATTCGCGACGCAAAGGGGCCAGAATCGCCTCATACCCCGCCTAAGCTCGCATTTTGAGGTCAGTTGGGTATAGTTACAGAGCCACCTTCAGAGAAAACGCTATCATGCATATCAAACAGATAATGGGCTCTTTTGACATTGAACGGATTGTGCCTTACTTCCAGCCGATAATGGATTTACAGCACCATGCCGTGAACAGTTACGAATGTCTGGCGCGTCTGGTGACGGAGGACGAACAGACTTTCCTGCCCAGTGAATTTTTGTGTCTGGTTGAGCGTGAACACTGTTTCGGGGAACTGACACAGCGGGTGTTTCATGCCAGTGCTGAATACTTTCGCAATAATAATATAGGGTGGAGTATTAATATCAGCCAGCAGGATATTGTGGAGCCGCGTTTAAGTAAGTTTCTGTCTGAATTTGTACAGGACTACCCCAGCCCGCGCCGTGTGACACTGGAATTGATGGCTGCAACGGCCTTTCAGTATCGGGATGAATTCAAATCTTTTCTGGATATCTGTAAGGCGCTGGGGATTAAGTTGTTTGTAGATCATTTCGGTGCCATTAACAGTAATATCCTGAGTTTGCTGGATTTACCTGTTGACGGTATTAAAGTCGATGGACATCTGATCAAACAAATGACAAGAAGCCAGGAAGCACTGGATTTTGTCGGCCATGTAAATCAGTTATCGCAGCAGCGCAATATTATTGTTATTGCTGAACATGTAGAAGATAAAGATTGTCTGGACGCCGTGCAAAGTCTGGGGATACGCTACGGACAGGGGTTTTACTTCAGTAAGCCTCAGGCTTTTTTAAACTGAACTGAATCTCGGTTTTGGAGCTGAGTACCGGAAACTTGACAGGTTGTAAACGAAATGTAGCAGCGCCATTGTACCGATAACTTGACCTGATCAGTTCGAATAGGGTACTTGTTCTGGCTTTCAGCCAAAAGGAACTGCTCTATGCAAGACCATGCTTCTGTCCCCCTGAGTGACTATCAGGAATTTCCTCCCGAACAAATGCTCGCCAGAGCCCGTGAGTTTTACGCCCAATGTCAGCGCCGACATACTATACGCTCTTTTTCCGAGCGGCCGGTTAGCCGGGATGTGAT
Source organism: Lacimicrobium alkaliphilum (assembly GCF_002591895.1). GTDB lineage: Bacteria > Pseudomonadota > Gammaproteobacteria > Enterobacterales > Alteromonadaceae > Lacimicrobium > Lacimicrobium alkaliphilum. Next base: position 36,606 of record NZ_NISX01000008.1, on the reverse strand, counting down.
CGAAACCTGTATACGGGCCGCCGGCACCGCACCCAGCGGGGCCAATCATCAGCCATGGCATTTTGTTGCAGTGGGAGATCCGCAGGTGAAGCGTAAAATTCGTGAGCAGGCAGAAGCCCTGGAACGTTCTTTCTATGAAGGGCGCGCCGGTGAAGAATGGCTTGGGGCGCTCAAACCCCTGGGCACTGACTCTCACAAACCTTACTTGGAACAGGCACCCTGGCTGATCGCAGTGTTTAGTCAAAAACGCGGCGGGATCCATATGCAGGACAAGCAGCAGAATTATTATGTTCATGAATCAGTGGGTCTGGCCACCGGATTTCTGATTCAGGCCCTGCATCAGGCTGGATTAGTCACGTTGACCCATACACCTAAACCGATGAGCTTTCTCACCGAAATCTGCCAGCGTGATGCGGATAACGAGCGGCCTTATATGTTGTTAGTTGCAGGATACCCTGCTGAAGATGCAACAATACCGGAGCATGCTCTGGTGAAAAAAGATCTGCATGAAATAGCGACTTTTCTATAGTCTGCCTGCCAGAATGAATTCAGACAGGGCTTTGTTTTAAATTCGCTATCAGTTGCCAGCTTTGTTGACCGCTGGCCCAGTATTTTCGCTCAAAAGGTGTGATGGCAGACTCCGCATGATAAAGATGCGCAGGGGCTTCTATTCCAGCGATTTTCAGCGCCAGAGAAAATTCCTCGACATACAGTGGCCAGTTGCTGCGCAGAATAAGTTCGCCACCGAGCATGAGAATATCGGCAAAGGCAGCACTGCCGTGCCAGCGTCTTTTGATATGTGCAGACTTGGGCCAGGGGTTAGGGTAGAGCAGATAATGTTTGTACAGACGCCAGCCTGCCTGATGGGCAAGCCGCCAGAAATCATTGAGGTCGGCGCGTAGCACCAGATAGTTTTGTTTATCGGCGGCATAACCACGCTGATGTTTTTCAGTACGCAGGGCTGACTTGTCTACTCCCAGTATTTTAGCATCGGGATTTAGTCGGGCGATCTCAGCCGTGCTCTCGCCCACTCCGCAGCAGGAGTCCATCACCAGCGGCCCCTTCCAGCCATCGAGCCATTCACTGGCCTGCGCAAATGCCGCCAGAGTATGTTCACTGAAGGGCTTTTGGGACGGCGAGGCCAGGTGCCGTTTAACCAACTCCGGTATTTTTTCATGGGGGCCGCTCTGGTTTGAAGTGACGGCCCTGGAATTGCCAGCTGCCATCAGCTACGAATTCCCACACCCCGGTTAATCAGGTTCCAGGCCAATCCGAAAAGCAATACATTAAACCCTATTAACACTGCTACAGAAGTACCAATACCCACATCGGATACGCCCAGAAAGCCATAGCGAAAACCATTGACCATATACACAATAGGATTCGCTTTGCTGACCCATTGCCAGAATTCGGGCAGCAGAGCCAGTGAATAAAATACGCCGCCCAGATAAGTGAGAGGAGTGAGCACAAAGGTTGGGATCATGCTGATATCGTCAAAGGTCTTGGCGAACACCGCATTGACAAGCCCGGCAGCGGCAAACAGGGTTGCAGTGAGTACCAGGGTTAACAGCAACATCAGTGGATTATGAATCTGCAGATCAACGAAAAACAGAGACACCATGGTTACCAGCGCACCGACCAGCAAGCCACGGGTTACACCGCCACCGACATAGCCAAGAATAATTATCCAGTTTGATACCGGTGCGACCAGCAGCTCTTCCACGTTGCGCTGGAACTTTGCACTAAAAAAAGATGAAGACACATTGGCATAGGCACTGGTAATCACTGCCATCATAATCAGGCCTGGCACAATAAACTCCATATAGCTGAAGCCGCCCATCTGGCCGATACGGCTACCAATTAAGTTGCCAAAAATGACAAAATACAAACTCATGGTGATCGCAGGAGGTACCAGTGTCTGGATCCAGATGCGTAAGAAACGGGTGCACTCTTTAATCCAGATAGTGCGCAGGGCGGTAAGTTGTAAACTATTCAAGGTTATTCTCCTGCTCCGCTGAAGCGTTATCGGTACGTCCGTTTTCTACCAGTCTGACAAAGAGCTCTTCAAGCCGGTTTGACTTGTTGCGCATACTTAACACCTGTACTCCCTGATCTGATAACTGGCTGAACACCGCATTCAAACCGCTGCTCTTGGGCACATCCACTTCCAGGCTATGATCGTCAATTTGTCTGAAGTCAAAATCTTGCAGGGTGGGTTGGATGCTGTTGGGGGGCAAATCCAGCACAAAGGTCTCCACATTCAGTTTGGATAACAGGCCTTTCATACTGGTATTCTCAATGATCTGCCCTTTGTCGATAATGGCGATATTGCGACACAGCATTTCCGCTTCTTCAAGGTAATGGGTTGTGAGAATAATGGTAATGCCCTGCTGATTGATTTTTTTCAGAAACACCCACATGGAGCGACGAATTTCGATATCCACACCGGCAGTGGGCTCATCCAGTATCAGCATTTTCGGCTCGTGCATCAGAGCCCGGGCAATCATCAGCCGGCGTTTCATGCCGCCTGACAGCTCGCGCGCGGGCGCGTTGCGCTTATCCCACAGATCTAACTGTTTAAGGTATTTTTCTGCACGTTGTTTAGCGAGTGTTCTGGGAACGCCATAGTAACCTGCCTGATTTACCACGATTTGCATCAGGGTCTCAAACTGGTTGAAATTGAATTCCTGCGGAACCAGACCGATATGTGATTTGGCTCTGACCAGGTCCTTATCAAGATCATCTCCGAACACCTTAACTGAACCGGAAGTTTTATTGATTAGGCTACTGATAATGCCTATGGTGGTGGACTTGCCTGCACCATTAGGGCCCAACAGGGCAAAAAAATCCCCTGCTTGTACATGTAAATCAACGCCTTTTAGCGCTTCGGTTCCGCCGCGATATACCTTTCGTAAGTCATTGATTTGCAAAGCAAGCATAAAGACACCTCTGAACCGGAGGGCAACAAGGGGATTGCCCCGTGTACCTCTGCTGAACACCGGTTTAACAAACAATGTCAGCCTTAATTGGGTCAGTGACGATCAAATTCAAGCTGCCGTTGGAGATTATCGCAGTGAGCGTTTAGGCTAACCTCATCATCTTAATAGAGAAAGCACCATGAGTCATTTGTCTCCCCCCATAAGGTAGGAAAGAGTTCTGATGGGTCTCAGCAGCGGGGCAAAGATCAACAGAGCGACTAAACTGAACCAGTAAAATGGACCTGGAGCCCGACTTGAAGCGAGTAAACACTTTTGCAGCGATATGCTGGTTGACAATTCTCCCTTTGCCGGCGAATGCAGCTAGCCCGATACCAATGCTTATATGCTATGAGTCTGACCGGTACGAGCCATTCCTTGATGTGTTGGGAAAGGGGGAAAATGATTCGACTGAAGGATACCTGATACAGCTCTCTCGCTGGGCTGCAAAAAAATCCGGATTCTCGGCTGAGTATATTCGTCGCCCCTGGTCTCGTTGTCTGAATATGGTGAAAATGGGCACAGCCAATGCGGCTTTTAGTGTTATTTATACACCACAAAGGGCTAAGTCTATGCGTTACCCCAAAGGTGCAGATAAGGAACAGCCCGAACATTTTTTGTGGAAGGCCCGATACCCTTTTTTTGTTGCCAGAGGCAGCAATTTTTCGTTCCAGAACTATCGTCAAAAACCCAAAGCGGGAATAGGTGCTCCGTTTGGTTACGTACCTTATAAAAAATTAAAAGAACAGGGTCTGCTGGCACCATTCGATTTATCACTGGAACAGGGGCTGCAAATGGTAGCGGCGGGGAAAATAGACGGTTACGTGGTAGAAACTCAGATCGGTCTTAGTGCGGTGAAAAAGTTGAAACTGAGTGAAAAAATACAGGTTACCTCAGATATTCTGATGGCTGCTCATTGGCATATTCCGTTTAATAAGACCTATTATCGGCATAATCAGCAACAGGTGAAACAGTTCTGGGGAAATCTGCAAACGGCTCGTGAGCAAGTGGAGGCTCCTGCTGTACTGCATATACCGGATGAAAACTGAAACGTCTGATTTGATTGGGGCAATTATTTTATTAAGCTCAACCTGAAACCAAGCAGAGTATCTGATGCGCAATTTATTTAATGTCCTGTTGTTCTGGCTGGTGCTGTTTGCCAGTACAGTTAAGGCCGAAACCCTGGTGTTGGCTGCTGATTTATGGTGCCCTTATAATTGTGAACCAGACAGTGACAAGCCGGGTTTTATGGTGGAAATCGCTCGCGCCGTGTTCGCTCAAAAGGGTATAGATGTTGAGTACAGACTGATGCCATGGAGTCGTGCGGTGCAGAGTACCAGGGAAGGGGATTTTGATGCCGTTATCGGTGCCACCCTTAATGATGCCCCTGGGTTTGTTTTTCCTGCTGTTGAACAAGGACAAATGCTTACCAGTCTGTGGGTCTTACCCGAGTTCAAGTGGCGTTACCAGAGGATCGCATCACTGTCTGATGTCATTCTGGGTGTTAGCGCGGGGTACAGCTATGGCGCTGATATCGACGGCTATGTTGCTGATCCCAGGAACCAGAATTATATTCACGTGCTGTTTGGCACCAAGCCGCTGGCCCAGGGGCTGAAAATGCTCAAAGCGGGTCGTATCGATGTGATGGTGGAAGATGAGTCAGTTTTTCGTTACCACGTTGATCAGTTTCCTGATGGCATACCCTATGTAAACGCCGGTACTGTTGATAATCCGACGGCGGATACAAAGGTCTATGTTGCCTTTTCACCAGCAAAACCTGACTCAGCACAATGGGCTGAAATGCTCAGCAAGGGAATCGCCGACATGAGAGCCTCTGGTGACCTGCTACGCATTCTTCAACGATACGGCTTGCGGGACTGGCGGGATTAGGATGGGACAATCTTTTAAGGTACATTCTGAGTGTTATCTGGATTGCCGGGGAGACAACGTAGAAAGGTGAAAGCGTTGACCGGTAACCTGTTCTCCTTCAACATTACGTAGCCCAATTTGGATCAATGGGTCCGTTTGCTGCCAGTCTATTTCAATATAACCGTAATTAATGTTGTGCGTGGGCTCACCAATACGATGCCGATTAGGACTGATTTGTTTCCATTCTTCGGTAAGACCCGAACTGGTCACCTCCCACAGCGGATAACTTAGCTCAGCATCCAATTTGGAAACTTCACCCCAATGTGTATCACCACTGACGATCAGCACACCGCCAATTTGTTGTTTTTGAATAAAGCTGATGAGTCGTTGCCTGTCGGCTGGGAAATTCGCCCACGATTCCCAGCCCGTGAATTCAGCTAACAATTGTAAACTGGAGGCGATGATACGAACGGTAGCGGGCTTTTTAAGCTCTTCTTCAAGCCATTTCCATTGACTTTCCCCTAACATACTTAACTGCGGATCTGTGTGCGGAGAATAAGGTCCCATATTGCGGATATTTCGTTTTTGATAGAACTCTTCTTTGCTGACACTGTTCAGCGGCGGTCGATTCCAGCGCAGGTCGGGCATGATGACTCTGACAATGTTGTTTCCGTGTGTGTATGTGTAAGACGTATATATGCCATCTTCCCGGTTACGACGAACTGAATCAGCAGGTTCGTTCCAGAAATCCAGCATGATCTTTCTGGATTCCTGCTTTTTTGTGTATTCCCGGCCGGCGTCATTTTCGCCGTAATCATGATCATCCCAGATGGCAATAACGGGAGTCTGACGGCGTAACATTTTGATTCCCGGATTGTTGCCCAGCTGTTGATACTTTGCGGCCAGTTCCTGCATATCTGTTGTATCTGCGTATATATTGTCGCCAAGGAACATGAAAAGGTCTGGTTGTTCGGCATTTATGGCTTCAAAAATCGGCATGTTTTGATCTTCCTTGCTACACGAACCAAACAGAATTTTGGTTGGGGCTGCTTGAAGGGGAGGCGAGGAAAACACTAAAATCAGAAACAATAATGTCAGTCGTATCATTTGAGAATCTCTTTTATCGCGGGGGCGGAATCAGGGTTGAAGTGTTTGGGATCCTCGCCTAACAAAGTAACAACAGTTGAGCTTAGCTGTGCCAGGTAAAGTGGCGTTTGATGCTCGATTTCTCCTCTATTGGCGATGCCAGGCCCCATTGCTGCAAGCCATACATACTCAGAACCGACAATACCATTGGGAAAGCTTTGCATGGCTTCTTTATTACCCTTCAGAGCGAGTGCGGAGGAATGGTGCTGCCAGTCAGCGGCAGTATCGCCGCGCCCATGATCGGTGGTAATCAGTAATACGGTATTGTTTTTGTAGCCAGCAGTAGACTGAATGGTCTGCCATAGATCGGCAATATAGGCATCAGCACGCCGGATCCCATGGAGGTATTTGTCATATTTTCCGTTGTGAGCAAAGTCATCTGGCTCTCCCAACGCAATCATCATGACTCTGGGTTTTACGTGCAGTAAATAGTCTTTACTAAAGCGGTAAGTAAATGCATCCAGTCTGACGTTATGCCAGGGACTGGGGATTTGTTTTTGTAACTCGTTAAGCATCAGCATGCTCGCCGATAGGGGGTAGCCATGAGCAGGCTGAAACCCTGCATTTACATGCAGCTGACTACGTTGTTGATTCACAATATAGGGAAATATGTCCCAACTGCCGAACAACGCGGGTCTTGCCTCAAACCCGGGTCGATGTTGCAGCCATTCCAGAAAAGAAACATGGGGATTGGGAACAGGGTCATTGCTGTTGACGGCCTTGTCTACTATGCCAGTAAGCAGTTCGCTGTATCCCGGATAGGAGAAATAGTACCGGTTTGCCACCCGCATGTCGGAATTAATATCTCTGTTGCCTGCCAAAACGCCCTGTTTCGCGAGAGAGTTCCAGAGAAATGGCATCAATAACTGGCGACGACGGTGGCTGTTATCGTCCCAGAACGCTGCTTTTAGAGTATCAGGGTCACGGACAAACTTATTGTGACTGATCAGGTCCGGATCGGCACCGCGAAATACCTCTTGCCAGCGCACCCCATCAATAGTTACCAGAAGCACGTTATGAGCTCCCCTGGCTATACCACAGCAAAACAGCAACACGCTGAGAAAGAGAATCCTGAACATATTTTATCCTTGCAAACTGAGGCGGTGACCCGCCTCAGTTAATCAGTTTCAGAAGTTAGCTGTTAACGTTAATGCGGCGGTGCGTGGTCCGCCAATGTAGTAACTGAAGCCGTTACCCGTGCCTGATGACAGATAACGTTTATCGGTGATGTTATTGACAACAAAAGCCAGATCGATCGAATCGACTAACGTGTTGGCAACAGGCAGATGATAGCCGATATTCAGATCGAGCAGGGTATAGCCATCTACCTGGTTGCGCTGTGACGGGTCACTGAGAATATCTAAATAGCCGCCCTGGCGCTTGCCGGTGTATTTTGCCGAAAGCCCCCCGCGTAAATTGCCGCTGTAGTAGTCCAGCGACAGTGTTACCATGTCTTCTACAGCGTCGATGACATCGGTGTCGCCGACCACCTCTACAGTGCGCACGCCATCCACGGTATTCTCAATGGTCTGTGTGTACTCTGAATTGTTCTTGGTATAGGCCGCGTACAGACTCCACTTGTCATTTACCCGATAGTTAGCGGCAAGCTCTATACCACGGGATTTTATACCGCCGTCGTTTCGGTAAGTGCCATCACCCTGATCATATACAATCCCTTCTACCTCGGCCCCGGGGGCAATCAGAGAGATTCTGTTGTCAAACTGAATATCATACAGGGTAGCGCTGAACTGCAAATCGTCGTTGCTGTATCTGATACCGATATCGATGTTCTCTGCGGTTTCAGGTTCCAGGTCATCGACGTTTGCTTCATTGCGCTCCAGCACTAAATCTTTGATGGCCGAAAAGTTTTCACTGTAACCGGTGAAGATTTCAAGTTCCTGGCTCAACTGGTACACAGCCCCGGCGTTATATAACAGCTCGGAATCGCTATTAATTTCCTTAACGACACTACCACTGAAATTGTCGGTTTTCTGAATATCAACCAGATACTTCTGGGCCCCCAGATTAACGGTCAGGTCGCCAAAGCTGATGTTATCCTGCAGATACAGTTTCAGAACATCGGTCTGGAAATTATTTTCGTACTGCACCCAATAAGGGGTACTATCAAAATGATGTAATATCCGCGCATCGATCACTTTATGCCAGTCTCTGGACTCATCGCGATCAATATCTTCGTACCATACACCCGCCAGCACATCGTGGTCTCCCAGTGTTAACTGATAGTTACCGGTAAAACCAAAACGATCTTTGCCGTAATGGGTGTGGCGATACGACATCACCGGAACGGCGTCATCGGGATAGCAAGCTGGATGCAAGCCAGGGCCGGACGTCCAGGGCCAGCTGTAATTAGCGTCGCAGTCAGCGGCTGGAGTAAGCGGATTACCCTGCTGGTCGGTAAACCCGTATCGGGTATTGCTGCCTCCCTTGTTTGTGGGGTTGCCATCTTCGTCAACCACAGTATTCAGATAAGGCGGAATCCAATCACCACGGCCTTTCATTTTATGGAAGTAGGGGGTCAGTGTTAACGACGAGGTTGCAGAGATTTGATAGTCAAATTTCAGATAGGCGAGACTGTTCTCACGCAGGGTTGACCAGCCCTCTGCATACATTTGGTCAAAATGCGGAATACCGGTCCAGTCCCATGTCAATTGATCCCAGTCAGGGGTTTGTGCAAATTGTTCCTTGCTGACGCTATTGTAATTGTCTTCTTCCACGTCGTCATAGGAAAACCGCCCGGTCAGGGACAGCTTGCCGAACTCGGATACAAACTTGGCTTCAAAGTGCTGACGGTCGGCGCCACCATTGTCGCCGCTGCCAATCCAGCGCTTATTGCTGGTTTGTGAATAGCTCACATAAGCGTAGGTGTTATCGAAAATCTGACCGGTTTCATGACGAACAAAATAACGGCTGGCATCATGATCGCCCTGACTGTAGGCGAAGGTCGTCTGTTTTTGCATACCAGGATCGCGGCTGACAAAGTTGAATGTGCCGCCTAAGGCGTCCAGCGACGCAGATGAGACATCAGATGTACCCTGGGCCACTTCTACCGTACTCATGTTTTCGGCATCCAAATAGCGATTGGCTTTGGAACCACCACCATAGTTAGAGCCGCCATTTGGCAAACCATCGATGGTCATACCTAACTGTTGCTGAGAACCGTCGATACTGAAACCGCGCATGGTGATAGATGTTGACCAGTCATCTCCGCCAAACGCATCCCCTTCGTTAATACTGATTCCGGGAAGGTTGTCGATTACCGCCAGAACACTGGTCACCGGAGCTTGCTGTTGTAGCATTGACACATCGACCTGATTGTTGGCATAGGAGATTTTCTTACCAACAACCGAGACCTCTTCCATCATGCTTTCTTCGTTGGCGTGGGCCTGATGGGATAATACGCTGATTACTGCCAGCGCGGTTAAACTGTATGAGCTTTTGAGTTTCATTTCTTTATTGTTCCTGATTAGTCTGTGTCTGATTTTCGTGTGCAAATGGATAACTAAAACATCATTGTGAACAGGGTGTATGACGGTTTATTTAAACTTAATTGAACGTTTAATTAATAAAGGGTGGCAGTCAGATGACATTTGAGTTTCTAATGAAAATTCTCTTGAAAAGCAATAACTTGTAAGACTATGCTAAGGCAAATCAGAATGAGTAAAATGATATGCCAAAACTAGGAATGGAAGAGATCAGACGTCAACAACTGATCAACGCAACACTGGAGTCAGTCTCCCGTTATGGCCTGCATAATACGACCATTAATACCATCAGCGGTATTGCGGGGCTTTCCTCGGGGATCATTAGTCACTATTTCGGTGGTAAGCAGGCGTTGTTGGAGGCCACCGTCAGGTACCTGTTGGAAAAGCTGAAGACAGATTTACTGGAGCAAATGGGGACCGATGAATCAGCAGAGCGGCGGCTGATGAGAATTGTCGATGCCAATTTCACTAATCTGCAGCGCTCTGACCGCGCAGGGCGAACCTGGCTGGCATTCTGGGCGCAATCGATGCACAGCCCCGCGTTGATGCGTTTACAGCGGGTTAATGCTGCACGGCTGGAGGCTAACTTACGTTATTCTTTCCGGACTTTGATTCGCCAGGAGCAGGTCAGAACTGCCGCGGCGATGACCGCTGCGATGATCGATGGATTTTGGTTACGGTGCACTCTGGACGCTCATAAGAAACTGGATTTTGAAGAAGCAAGTCGCCATTGCAAATCCTTTATTCAACAATTGCTGGAGCAACACAGCTTGTAACTTCGCTTGCTGTCCAAGTGGCAAGCCATTTTGTCCTTTTTATCTCACCAAATGTCATCGGTTCCTGTGATCTCACAGATGGTCAACACCGTTTCTGTCCCAGTGGCATAGCACGGCACAGACTATTCAGACAGTGCGTTTGATGCCGTAGTGGGCGCGACTTGATGGCGCTATCATAGACGGGCCTGCTATCCTTAAAATTGGTGCTGAGAGTAGTAATGGCTAATACGATGCAAGCAGACTTGCTTATAATGTCAGCGGTAGAACAAAGATATTGGCGTAAAGCAAATTAGGCCTGATAGAAGCCAGAGCACGATGGCCACGGGGAAGTTTTTATGCTTAACGGTTACGTTTTAGATATCTGGCGGGATTAGGATGGGGCAATCTTTTGAGGTACAATCCCGCTTTTATTTTTTCACTAAGAGGGGCGGACCAGAGTCCTTCATACCTGAGGAGCAAAAATGTCGAAAGTGGCAATTGTAATGGGGTCTCAATCTGACTGGCCGACAATGCAGCATGCTGCGCAGATGCTTAAGGAGCTGGGGGTTGAGTACCACGCCCAGGTCGTATCTGCTCATCGTACCCCGGAGCTGCTGACTGAGTTTGCAGCCACTGCCGCGGACAATGGGTTTGACGTGATCATTGCCGGTGCTGGCGGTGCCGCCCACTTACCGGGCATGATTGCTGCGCATACCCATTTGCCGGTGTTTGGCGTGCCGGTGAAGTCCCGTACTCTGAACGGGCTGGATTCCTTGCTGTCTATTGTGCAGATGCCCAAGGGCGTAGCCGTGGGCACGCTGGCAATCGGCGATGCCGGTGCGGCCAATGCGGGCTTGATGGCGGCTCAGATCATCGCGCTTAATGATGAAACTGTCAGAACTGCTGTGCAGGAATTCAGACGCACTCAAACTGATAAGGTACTTTCCAGTCAGAATCTGGAGTTGCCTGAATGAACGTGCTGATTTTTGGCTCCGGTCAATTAGCCAGAATGATGTATCTGGCGGGATGTCCGCTCGGTATTGAGGTGTCTGCGGTAGATGTTAATACTCACAAGGTAGTTAACCCGGTGAACAAAGAGCCTTACAATATCGGTCTGGAAGAGGCGATAGAACAGGCGGATGCCATATCGGTAGAATTTGAGCATGTACCGGAGGCGCTGCTGGAAAAGGCCGAACTCAGCGGTAAATTAATGCCAGGGATTGGTGCGATCCTGACCGGGGCCGATCGGGTCAGAGAAAAACACCTGCTTCAGAGACTGGATATTGCCAATTGCCCTCATCGGGTTATTGATAACGTCGAACAGCTGGACGGTGCTGTGGACGAGTTGGGTGACCAGTTAATTGTTAAAGCCAGTCGGGACGGTTATGACGGTTATGGTCAGTGGCGGTTACACAAATCGGACGATCTGCCTGATTTGAAACAACAGCTCTTGGCATTGGACTTGCGAAAAGTGCCACTGGTGGTGGAGAAAATGCTCCACTTTGACAGAGAGGTTTCCCTGGTTGGCGTGCGCAATAGCAAAGGGCATTTTCGTTTTTATGATCTGGCAGAAAATTTACACCATCAGGGACAGTTACATGTGTCGTTGGCGCCAGCACCCGGGGTAACCGAAGCGCTGACACAACAGGCCAGAGAAATCTTCAAGACTCTGGCTGATGAACTGAATTACACTGGTGTACTGGCGGTAGAGTTTTTTCAGCTGGGAGATCGTTTGCTTGTCAATGAGATTGCCCCCCGTGTACATAATTCGGGTCACTGGACGATGCAAAGCGCCGATACCTGTCAGTTTGAGAACCACTTACGTGCTATATGTGATCTGCCCTTAGGGGATACCAGTATAAAAACGGTTTGTGCCATGGTGAATATTATCGGTTATGCCTCTTTTGCACGGGATATGTTGACGATCCGCGGATGCCATCTGCATTGGTATGGTAAGACCGTCAGAGACAAGCGCAAAATGGGCCATTTTAATCTTGTCGGGCAAACCTACCCGGAACTGGCAACTTCTATGCTGGCACTGGCAGATTATGTTCCTGAAAGTCATTTCCCGCATCTGGCGAATAAGGCCAGAACGCTGTCCTGAAGGACAATAAATCCAGATAGAATCAGAACAGGTAGTAAAACAGATGGAACAACAATCAAATAACATTATCCATGTAGATCTAGACAACTTTCAGCAAGTCATTCTCGAAACGTCACAACACAAGCTTGTGTTGGTGGATTTCTGGGCAGATTGGTGTGAGCCCTGCAAGAATCTTATGCCGGTGCTGGAAAAGCTGGCAGCGGAGCGGCCCGACGATCTGGTGTTGGCCAAAGTCAACTGCGACGAGCAACAGCAGATTGCTATGCAATTCGGCGTGCGCAGTCTGCCTACTGTGATTCTTGTCAAAGATGGCCAGCCTGTGGATGGCTTTGCCGGAGTGCAGTCGGAAACAGAAATTCGGACGTTGCTGGATAAGCATTTACCCAGTCCGGCGGATGGATTACTCGAGCAGGCCCGGGCGGCGTTGGCACAATCCGATGTTCAGCAAGCTTTTAGCCTGGCAAAGCAAGCACTGGAACTGGAATCTGAGCGCAGTGATATTAAGTTTGTACTGATCGAGTGTTTTATTGAACTGAAACGTATCAGTGAAGCGAGAGAGTTGCTGGAGACCATTGGACTGGTGGACCAGGATGCTACTTATCAGAGTCTTAAAGGGCGTATAGAGTTGGCTGAGGAAGCGGCTGAGTCGCCTGAAATCAAAGCCCTGCAGCAAACATTGGCACAGAATCCTGATGATATGGACGTAAAAGTCAAACTCGCGGTGCAATTACAACAAAATGGACGGGCAGAAGAAGCACTTTCGTTACTTCTGGAGGTGTTACGCAAAGATTTGAATTTTGGCGAAGCCCGCAGGATTATGCTTGACAGCCTTAACGCTCTGCCCGAAGGCGATGCGCTGGCCAGCCAGTACCGGCGTAAGTTTTATAGTTTATTGTACTGATAATATGTAGCTGAATATTGATACTGGCAATGGGTCATGAAATTGCAAGGACAGATTGAATGAGAGTGAAAGCTGAGGTTGAATATTCCAGGATAGCGTGTGGGGTATTTTTCCTATTCGCTGTTTTGTTACTGATACCTCAGATGACCTATGCACAGGGAAAGCTGACCGATTTTTTCCAGGAGAGTTGGACTACACGGGACGGATTACCCCACAACACCATCAACAGTATCCAGCAAACAGAAGATGGCTATTTGTGGTTTGCTACCTGGGAGGGGGTTGCTCGTTTCAATGGCCGCAGTATGGAGGTGTTTGGGCGCGGTGAGAAAACCGGTTTGCCCGACACCGGCACCTATAATCTGGGTAAAGATTGTCAGGGCAATCTATTGGTCACCAGTGCCAGAGGTGGGCTGAGTAAAGTGCGTCCAGAGAGATGGGTTGCCGAACCTGCTTTTAGCTCTATGGTCAGAGCATTGCATTGTGATGCCGCTGGTGATTTATGGCTGGGCACCGACAATGCGGGTGTTATCCGTCAGCAACCTGATGGCACACGCACCCGGTTTTCAGCGGCACAGGGGCTGACAGACGAAAGGGTCTATGATCTGGTCAGTGATAAAGACGGCGCTATTTGGGTGGGTACTGCTGGTGGCTTGTTCCGTATTGTCAGTGAACAGGCGCAGGCTGTCGACAATGATAAGCGTTTTAGCGGTTTGCCTGACGGCCCGGTATTTTCTGTTAAAGTGGATCTTAAGGATCGCTTGCTGATTGGCACGGAAAATGGTGTATATCGCCTTGAAAATCAACGTTTTACTCGACTTGACTCTCGCCTTGATGATGTCGCTGCACTGGAATTGCTGGTTGGGCAAAATGGTGCATTGTGGATCGGAACAGTAGAAAATGGCTTGTTCAGAATACACAATGGTGAGCTGGAGCACTTGTCGGCGCAGGAGGGATTGCCTAATAACCGTATCACCTCTTTATTTATCGATCGCGAGGGCAGTCTTTGGTTGGGTACCAATGGAGGGCTTTTCAGGCTCAGAGATGCACCTTTTTCAACGCTGACCGATGAAAAGGGACTGACTGACAATTTTGTGCGCGCTTTGTTACAGGCCAGAGATGGCAGTATTTATATAGGTACCAGCCGGGGCTTAGATGTCATACAGGGCGACCAACTGAAGGCGCTTAACGGGAAAGTCGTCAGCAGTAGCGTACTTAGCCTGGCTCAGGCGCCGGATAACGCGATTTGGGTAGGTAGCTATACACAGGGGCTGGCCCGATGGCACGAAGGGAAGGTGCAGCAAGCCTTTACAAGGGATAGCGGGCTTTTTTCAAATGAGGTACGCGCAATTCTTCCTGTTGACGACACCCGGCTATGGGTGGGTACAGTCAATGGGCTGAATATAATTCAGAATCGGCTTGTGACCGCCTTACCACAGCAGAATGAGTTGCCCAGCCCGTTTATTTCCTCACTATTAAGTGCACCCGATGGCCGCATCTGGATCGGAACAGCAAAGGGCCTGGCGTATTGGAAAGATAACCAGCTAGAGGTTCTGGATCTCGGGCCTCATGAGCAGGCTGAATTTATATTTGGCTTCTATCAGCAGCCCGATAATCAAGCCTTGTGGGCCGCCAGTGACCGTGGTTTATTGCGTTATGATTATGCCTCTGAATCACTGGGCCTGGTGGGGGTTAGTGCTGGAATGCCATTCGACAAGTACTTTCAGATTGTTGCCGATGAGCAGGGGTTTTTCTGGGTTAGCAGTAACCGTGGCATCATCAGGATAAATAGTGAGCATGCCACACAAGTAGCACTGGGGGAGCGCACCAGTCTGGATTATGAATTATTTGGTGAATCTGATGGTATGGTCAGTTCTCAGGCTAATGGTGGCTCAAATCCGGCGGCAATTAAAACGCATGATGGAGACATCTGGATTGCTACAGCCAAAGGCGTAGCCCGCGTACAGCCTGAACGGTTATCTGAATTTTCCGCCATTGTTCCCCCGGCTGTGATTGAGAGTCTGGTGGCCGATGGCAAGCCTTACCAACCGGCAAATCTTCCACTGCTTCCGGCAGGCACCAACCGTATTGAAATCCGTTATGCCGGACTGGGGTTTGTGATGCCCTCGAAGATCCAGTATCGCACGTTGTTGGAAGGTTTTGACAACGACTGGGTGTCGCGCAACACACAGACCAGCAGTGAGTTTACCAATCTGCCGCCTGGTGAGTATGAGTTTAAAGTTATGGCATCTTATCCTGATGGAGAATGGAGTCAGCAGGAATCTGTACGCTTCTCTATCCAGCCTTTTTTCTGGCAAAGAACCAGCTTCTGGGTATTGGTCATAGCATTGGTTCTTTTACTGGTGTCAGGGTTGATAAAGTGGCGACTGGTCAGCCTTCAGCGTGCCGCCAATACCCTTAAACTCAAGGTAGATGAACAAACAGCAGAATTGAGGGAAAAGGCCGAGTCGTTGCAGCGGGCCGATATCGAAAAATCAGCGTTGGTCGAGAAAATTCGCCAGCAATCTGAAGCCTTTGAACTGCAGGCCCGCCAGGATGCGCTGACCGGATTGGGCAACAGGCGCGCTTTTGATGAAGCCATAACCCGTGAATTGTCCCGTGCGCGGCGTCACGAGAGCCCTCTATGCCTGATTCTGTTGGATCTGGATTTTTTCAAGAGAGTGAACGATCAGTTTTCACATGCTATCGGTGATAAGGTTCTGACGTTGGTCGCGCAGAGTATTCGTGAAAATAGCCGGGAAATCGACACACTGGCCCGTTGGGGCGGTGAAGAGTTTGCTTTGTTACTACCCAATACCTGCCTGGAGGATGCACTGGCACTCGCAGAGCGCCTGCGCCAGTCAATCAGTCAACTGGATTGCCGGCTGTTACTCGGGGATTTTAGCCTGACAGGCAGCCTTGGGCTGGCGGAAGCCAAAGAAGGTGAAAACGCAGAGGCGTTATTGCATCGAGCCGATAATGCCCTTTATCGGGCCAAAGAGGAAGGCCGCAACAGGGTCTGCGTGGCCACCACCGATAATCGCTGACAGACTCTGTCGGGAATCAGTCCTGTTTCAGACGGTTGGCGAATTTCTGGCGAAATTTAGCCAGCTTCGGAGCCACCACCATATTGCAATAGGTGTTTTGAGGATTGTTACTGAAGTAATCCTGATGATAATCCTCCGCCTGATAGTAATTGTTCACTTCAACCAGTTCTGTAACGATGTCTCCCGGCCATAGTTGCTGCTCTTCCAGTTCATGAATCAGGGCTTGCGCCTGCTCCTTTTGCTCACGGTTGTGGTAAAAAATCCCACTTCGGTATTGGGTACCAACATCATTTCCCTGACGATTTAACTGAGTCGGATCATGTAGTGCAAAAAATATTTCCAGCAACTCTTTGTAGCTTATCTCATCAGCATCGAACGTCACGCGGACCACTTCGGCGTGTCCCGTATTTCCCTGACAGACCTGCTCGTAGGACGGATTTTTTACCTCACCCCCTGCATAGCCAGAATAGGCCGATTCTATGCCTTTGAGGCCGTTGAACGCGGATTCAAGGCACCAGAAGCACCCGCCTGCCAATGTTGCCTGCTGTAAATTCTGTGCCATAAGGCCTCCGTGAAAGTGGTTAAATTATAATGGATTTATACACAACTATCGTTCCGATCTGGGACTGGCGCGACAGTTATTCAAGTCATCCAAAGCGAACTTTTATGCGTATGCAGATCTTTGAATGTATTGAGACAGGCCAGCGATAATGAAAACGACCATGATAGTAGGAGCGGGCGGCGGTCTTGGCAAAGCTTTGGCAACCCGGCTCGGCAAGGACAATAAAAATAACCGGGTTCTGGCCATAAGCCGACAGCCACAGCCTGATCTGCCTGCGTCTGTTGAACAGTTTCAGATACCTGAACAGGATGACAGCAGTATCGGGGGTATCTGCCGGCAACTGGTGGAAACCGTATCGCATATCGACCAGTTTATCTGCTGTGTCGGTTTGTTGCATGAGGGGGAATTGCAACCCGAGAAAAAACTAGAACACCTCAACGCTGAGCATTTGCATCGGTACTTTGCGGTTAACAGCATTATACCGGCACTCTGGCTAAAACATCTCCCTGCACTTGTCGATGCTAAACGATCTGCTGTTATCGCGTTTCTCAGCGCCAGGGTCGGCAGTATCACCGACAATAGGCTCGGTGGCTGGTACGGTTACAGGTCTTCCAAAGCGGCGCTGAATATGTTGATTAAAACTGCACAGGTAGAATATCGACGCCGTTGCCCTGGTGTTGCATTGGTGAGCTACCATCCCGGCACCGTCGATACGCCTTTATCTGCGCCATTCCAGGACAGGGTGCCTGCGCACAAATTATTCAAAAAAGAAGAGGCTGCCGGATATCTGCTGAGTCAACTCGAAGGACTCACCTCTGACCAGGCTCCTTACTATCTGGATTGGCAGGGCAAACCCATTCCCTGGTAGTCGATATAAGGGGTAGAATTATTCGCTGAGGTACAAAGACATTTTGTTACCCTGCTGTTAATATCCGAAATTACTATAAACGGATAAAAAAACTATCCCTGACGGTCAATAATAACAATAAGGATCACTAATGAGTTCAGCTCCTCGCGAAGAGTTTGGTTCAAGGTTAGGTTTTATTCTTGCTGCGGCTGGCTCAGCCGTTGGTATCGGTAATATGGTCGGATTTCCTGTCGCTGCCGCAAAGAATGGTGGCGGAGCCTTTTTGTTAATTTATACCTTGTTTGTGTTCTTCATTTGTCTGCCGGTAATGTTGGCAGAGATGTCTATAGGCCGCCATGCTAAAAAAGATCCTCTGGGAGCGTATCGGGATATATCCGGTGGCGAGTCTAAATGGAAGCTTGCAGGCTGGTTAGCCATACTGACCCCTTTTATGATTGCCGTTTTCTATACGGTCATCACGGTATGGTTGATTGGCTATTTGATTCAGGTCGCTATCGGTAATCTTGATGTCCTCGCGGACCCGGCCACCTTTGGTGTGTTTATAAATAGCGGGGACATTTTTGCCTATATGCTGGTGGTTGCCGCGATCGTGTTTCTGATTCTGCAAGGCGGGGTCAGGCAAGGAATTGAAAAGGCGGCGAAATTCCTGATGCCAGCGCTGTTTTTCATGTTAGTGGCCTTAGTCATCTTTGTGCTGACACTGGATAATGCGATGGAGGGGGTAAAGTACTATCTGATCCCGGACTTCAGCAAGATTAATGCCTCGGTTGTCAGTGCGGCTCTGTCACAGGCATTTTTCTCACTATCACTGGGTATGGGCATATTGATTACCTATGGCTCTTATTTGTCTCGCAAGAATTCGGTACCCGGCTCGGCCAGATTGGTGGCATTGACTGACACGCTGGTTGCGTTTGTAGCGGGGCTGTTGTTGTTGCCGGCTGTATTCTCGTTTAACCCCGATACCAATATGGCGGATCTAAGTGATTCGTCTGTGGGTATGATTTTTACCTTTCTGCCGAAAATATTCCTGGCACTGCAAACCAGTATTGGATATGGCGCCGCCAGTTTTGTCGCCGCCGTCTTTTTCCTGTTAGTGTTTTTTGCGGCTATAACATCTCTGGTATCCATTATTGAAGTGCCTACCGCGGCGTTGATGGATGAAAAAGGCTTAAGTCGCCGTAAAGCTTTGTTGGTGTTGGGTTTAGGGATAGGTGCCCTGACGCTGGCTGCTACTACCTCTTTCGGTATGTTCAGCTTTTTTACTGAAATGACGCATTATGCCGGTATGAATAAGTCATTCTTCGATGTGCTGGTGGATGTTTTCTATGACACCATTCTTCCCCTGAATGGGCTTCTGGTCTGCCTGTTTGTGATCTACCGCTGGAAAAAAGCGAACTTTAATAATGCCCTGCGTGAAGGTGATGACGGATACAAAAGTAGTTTCTATGAGAAGTACGTAGATTTTTCTCTCGGAACCTTTATTCCCATCATTCTGTTGGTGATATTTATTAACACTGTAGCAATCAAGTTTTTCGATGCCGGGATGTTTAACTGACCGGCATCTGAAACGGACTGGGATAGGCCAGTTCCAGATTCAGCATACTGAGAGTGGCGGTGGCATCAATTACTTTGCTATCACCACCATTGTCAGGCTTAAATTCAGGAGGGGCTAATCCGGCCTCGCCTGCAGCCCACCGATAGTAATCTGCTCTGGATGGATGCTCTGTGGCAGCCAGATGCAGCACCTTGCCCCATACTTGTTGTTTGATAATCGTGATCACGGCGTTGATCACATCTTCCTGATGGACAAGGTTGACCGGATTAGCCCCTCCGCTGATTTGCTTCCTGCCGGCAAGGTTCCTGGCTGGATGACGTCCCGGGCCAATAAGGCCGGCCAGGCGCAGTACGGTACCGTTTGCTGCAAGTATCGCCTGTTCAATTTGTACATGGGCCTTTGCTGAGGACGTCACCGGTTTTAGCTGGCTGTGCTCTGTCACCCGACCACGGCTGTCGCCATAAACAGAAGTGGTGCTGATGAACAGTATGTTTTGACAGCCATGTAGTTTCGCCGTTTCGATCAGGTAAAGTATTTTGTTGACGAAAAATTCAGGCTGTTGACGATATTGTCCTGGCGGCAGATTCAGAATCAGTGTTGATTGATGGAATATATCTGTCGGCATCGGATGGCCAAGCTCAAACTGGCGGGCATTTATACCCTTTTGTTGCAGTTGATCACGTTTCTGCTGACTGCGGCAGGTTCCCATTACCCGGAATCCCTGTTGCAGAAACATATACGCCAGCGGCTCGCCGAGCCACCCGCAACCGCAAATACTAATATTAGTCATAGTGTGGCCGGTTCCTGTCGCCTGATAATCATCAGCAATATACCAGAGACAGGACCGTACAGATCATTACATCAGGTTTTTATGGCCATCAACCCTGACAATATCCAGACCCGCCAGGGCAGGAATCTGTTGACCGATTTGCTTTTCCAGACCATCGAGTTTGGCCAGATCATAGCAGAGCTCATCAGCTCTTTTTTCAATGCCATCGGCTTTTGTTGTCATTTGCTGTTCGATGCGTTCACCGAAATTTTCCATGCGTTGTTCAAAGGATTTCATATCACCGCCGCTGGCCAGCATTTGTTTGCCCATTGCCATCATCAGACTACCCATGGAACGTGCAACCATTTGCTTTACTTTCTGTTCGATTTCAGATTCAAACTGAGGCCCAAGAAATTGGTCATTTTTTAGCTGCACAGAGTTAAAGCGGATAGTGCCATCCTCAGCATAGAGTTGCTGTGAGACTTTGTCTCTGAGCATATCCATCTCCTCACTGAATTCCAGCACTAAGGGGTCATCTTCACCCAATAACTCGCCAAAAGCAGTGTTAATTCCTTTACTGGCAAGCGCGACAGCATCCATAGCAATATCGGCTACCTGAGGCGCTAAGTCAGTCACCTGTTGGTGATACTGATTCAGTAGCAACTGTTGCTCGTCGTTCAGAGACAAGGTGTTGCCCCTGTAGGTGGCATTGGTTCCATTCAGGACCAGTGGATGCTTATCCTGCGTAAAGAGGGTCACAACGCCCTTTTCAAGACTAAGCTCCCCTTTGAGGTTGACGTTACAGTCAGCGGCTAAAACAGATGAGCTCAGCAACAAAAGTGAAGTGGCTAGTGTTTTCATTAGATTTCCTCAAGAAATTGACATTATTCGTTGCCATAGACTCTGCAAGTCTCGCGCCACAACACTAACTTGTTGTTTAATAGGGTATATTAGTCAGATCCCGATCAGGAAAGTGCAAAAGCAGTGGTCAGTTTCGCAACTTAATGTGTATTTCTACCAATCAGGCCTCTATGCAGATAGCCTGGTAAAAATTTGATCTGGTGCACTGATCAGTGGTTCGTTTTACGGCATAATACGCTCATCGTTATTATTCAGGGGCATTATCATGGGAAATTGGGTTGAAGCGGTATTATTTGGTCTGGCATTGCTGGCTTTGGTGCTGGGTGTCAGCAGTATTATCATGGCTATGGCGTATAAACCCGTCGCAGCCGGTGCCGAGATGAAGTCTAAGGTTGAATACATTTTTTTCGGCATTACCGGCCTGGTTCTGGGCTTGTTATTTGTTTACGCGCTGTAAACTCATCCGGTAATCAAAAAGGCGCCATAAGGCGCCTTTTTCAAATGTTCAATCTGGCCACCACTACCTGGCATGATGGTAAGTATCGATACCAAATAGCTTGTATATCCAGCAAACCCCGGTTGATACCGTGGTCCAGAGCATAATACCAGCGACAACCAGTACCACACTCACTACCGGGGGAAGGATGCCTTCTACCGCCAGGGCCAGTAAAATGCATGAGAGCACTGAGCGAATAGCCGTATCCCAGACACCAACATTGTCTTTATCTTGCATCGTCTTATCTCCTTTACGTTTAGACTGAGTATCACCTGACACATGGCACAATGCTTTGATTAGGATCAACTTGCCGGACGGATAGTCAATTGGATTGGTATATGTTGTTCCAGATCAAAGTTGCGTCTTGTATGCCACTCTTTATAAAGTAGTAGTCAGTTTTTCGGTACTTGCCAATAGCGCTAATAATTTCATGGGATATTTATGAATTTTGACCAGATCATCGATCGCAAACCCACTTTCTCTTTCAAATGGCAGAAGTATAAAGGCCAGGATATATTGCCTATGTGGGTGGCGGATACGGAGTTCAGATGCGCTCAACCTATTCTCGACGCTCTGACCAGCAGAGTCGAACATGGGGTGCTGGGATATACATTACCGGGTCAGTATGAACCAGCCAAGCAAGCCGTGGCAGATTGGCTTGACCGGCGCTATAACTGGCAAATTGAGCTGGATTGGATTGTATGGATGCCTGGTGTGGTGCCGGGATTCAATGTGGCCTGCAAGGCTTGTTGCGAACCCGGTGACAAAGTGATGATTCAGGTGCCCAACTATCCACCTCTGCTGGCGGCACCTCAGCTGAATCAATTGCAGCGGGTTGATATTCCCACTGTGAACCAAAATGGTCGCTGGATGCTGGACTTTGACGAGCTGGAAAAGCAGGCAGCCGATCCGGCAACTAAGCTGTTTGTATTGTGTAATCCGATGAATCCTGTGGGTACGGTATTAACCGAAAAAGAACTGGAGCGAATTGCAGATATTTGTCAGCGCAATGGAGTGAAGTTATGCAGTGATGAAATTCACTGTGACCTTATCCTCGATGAACAGGCCCATCACATTCCCGCAGGCAAACTGGACTCGCTCAAGTGCAACAGTATTACTCTTATGGCTGCCAGTAAAACGTTTAATATCGCGGGCCTCGGAGCGGCGTTTGCTATAATCCCCGATGCAAGACTGCGTCGTCAGTTTAATCAGGCGGCAATGGGGATCGTACCCTGGGTTAATGTGCTTGGCCTATACGCTACTGAAGCGGCTTTTACGCAGTGCGATGATTGGTATAACGCACAGCTCGATTATCTGCGTAGTAACAGAGATTATCTGGTTAAACAAATCAATCAGATTGACGGATTAGAACTCATTTCTCCGCAGGCGACCTTTCTGGCCTGGGTTGATGCCAGTGGCTTAGGTGTAGACAATCCTCAGCGTTGGTTTGAAGAAAAGGGACTCGGACCCTCTCCTGGCGCTGACTTTGGGGAAAAGCAGTTTGTGAGAATTAACTTTGGCAGTTCGCTCGACTACCTGCGCCAGGCTATCGAGAGATTAAACAAGTCAGACTGAGTAGAATTATATAAGGCGGGCGGCTTTAAGAATTGTCTGTTTTGCCGATACATAGGCTGGCGTTGATCTATAACTAACAGCTGTCGGAGGAGCGAGAGTATGTTGAAGAAGCTGTTTGGCAGTTGTTTCCTGCTGACAATGACGGCATCGGTGCTGGCACAGCAAGCCGAGCTCAAGGCCGTACAGATCTATCCTCAGGATGAGTTGATCAATATGATCAATGAGAACACTCATTTAGATCGGGTGGTAATGGATGACTGCCAACTCGTTCAGGATATCGAAGCCCGGGCGGTGACCCTGAAACTTCCAGCCTATCAGTTTTTATGGGGGGATATGCTGGCCTGGGGTGTGTGTGTCGATGCTGAGCCTGAGCATGGCGTTCACTACATGAACCTGGCTGCACAGCAGGGGTTACCGGCTGCCATGGAGCAACTGGGCCGTTACTATGCCATCGGCAGGCTGGTTCAAAAGGACATCAAACGTGCCATTGTCTTTTTGCGCGAAGCTGCAGGCATGGGCAACCTCAAAGCACAAATTCGTCTGGCAGAGTTGTTTATCAAAGGCCACGGTAGCCCCTACGATTATGAGGATGCCTACCACTGGTTATATAATGCTATTACTGCCGATAACGAGACGCATCAACAGATTGCACGTTGTCTGCAAGGCCTTGAAAAATTAATGCATCCAAAGGCCGTGCGTAAGGCTCGTCGCCCGCTTAACTCCTGAGCTGGCGTTCAGGGTTTCAAAATTGTGCAATCTTTCAGGCTGTGAATTCGTTATACTGTGCGTTAAATATTCAGAAATAACGGAAACTAGCATTGCCAACGCAACAAGATGACCCTTACTACCAGCGCGAAAAAGAAAAATACGACAACCCGGTTGCCAGCCGGGAATATCTCCTTCAGCTCCTGACCGATGAAAACAAGCCTCTTTCCATGCTGGAAATTTGCGAGCTGGTGGGTGCCGAAGATGAAGACAGCCGTATTGGCATTCAGCGCCGCTTAAGGGCCATGGAGCGAGAAGGGCAAATTCTGTTTAATCGCAACAAGAAGTATGGCCTGGCAGACAAGATGGATCTGATTCGTGGCCGGGTCATTGGTCACCGTGACGGTTTTGGTTTTCTTAAACGGGAAGACGGGAAGTCAGATTTATTTATTCACAATGCTCAGATGCGTACCTTATTGCATGGCGATATTGTGCTGGTACGGGAAAGCAATCAGAACTATAAAGGTAAAACTGAAGCCCGTATTGTCAGGGTCGTTGAACCCCGCACCGAACCAGTAGTGGGGCGCTATTTTGTTGAGCATGGCTTCGGCGTTGTTGTGCCGGATGACAGTCGTATCTGCCAGGATATTGTGATTCCTCCGGAACAAACCGAAGGTGCGCGTCAGGGGCATGTTGTTGTGGTTGAAATCGTGCAACGTCCCAATAAGAGAGTTAATGCTACCGGCAAAATCGTTGAAGTACTGGGCGAGCATATGGCCCCGGGCATGGAAATCGAAATGGCCATGCGCACCTATGATATTCCTCATGACTGGCCTAAAGCGGTAACCCAGCAAATTAAGGGTTTAACCGAAGAGGTGCCGGAACAAGCCAAGCAGGGCCGTGTGGATCTGCGCCAGCTGCCGTTGGTGACCATAGATGGTGAAGATGCACGTGACTTTGACGATGCAGTGTACTGTGAACCTCTGGATGAAGGGGGCTGGACACTTTGGGTCGCGATTGCTGATGTCAGTTATTATGTGCGTCCAGGTACTGCGCTGGACAAAGAAGCCATTGAACGGGGTAACTCGGTCTATTTCCCTGAACAGGTTGTGCCAATGCTGCCTGAAGTGCTCTCTAACGGGCTTTGTTCACTCAACCCTGAAGTGGATCGGCTTTGTATGGTATGCGAGATGCGTATCGATAAAACCGGGCATCTTAAAAGCTATCAGTTTTATGAAGCAGTAATGAATTCTCATGCCCGGCTGACCTACAACAAAGTGTGGGACATTTTGCAGGGCGATAAGGAGCTGTATCAGCGCTATGAGCCGCTGGTGCCTCATTTACGTAGTCTGCATGATTTGTTTCGGGTGCTCAAGAAAGCCCGCGCCAAACGTGGTGCCATTGAGTTTGAGACTCAGGAAAACAAATTTATCTTCAATGCACAGCGTAAAATCGATCATGTGGTGGCAGTTGAACGCAATGATGCCCACAAGATGATCGAAGAATGCATGATTCTGACCAATGTCAGTGCCGCAATGATTCTGCAAAAATATGAAGCCGAAGCCTTATACCGTGTACACGACAAGCCCGATGCCGATCGTCTGATGACGTTCCTGGGTTATCTGGCCGAAGTGGGTGTGCCCCATGGTATTGGTAATGATCCGGTGCCCGCGGATTTTTCAAATGTGGTCAACAAGGTTGCTAACAGACCGGATCAGGAACTGATTCAGACCATGTTATTACGCTCAATGAAGCAGGCTATCTATGATCGTGAAAACATCGGTCACTTTGGTCTGGCTCTGGAAGCATACGCACACTTTACGTCCCCGATACGGCGTTATCCTGATCTTGTGGTGCACAGGGCAATAAAAGGGGTACTGGACAAGCAGAGTAAGCGAAAGAGCATCAGTGGCGGAAAAGCCTACTCCAGTGAAGAAGTACAACAACTGGGTGAGCAATGCTCAATGACTGAGCGCCGTGCCGATGACGCTACCCGTGATGTGGCCGATTGGCTGAAATGCGAGTTTATGCAGGACCATGTTGGGGCCAGCTTTGATGGCGTGATTGCCTCTGTGACCAGCTTCGGATTCTTTGTGCGCCTGAGTGAATTTCATATTGATGGGCTGGTGCATATTACTGCACTGGAGAATGATTACTATCATTTTGATGCGGTTAAACAACATTTGATAGGCGAGAATTTTGGCACGGTATACCGTCTTGGTGATCAGGTGCGGGTCAAGGTGGCCGGTGTGAATCTGGATGATCGTAAAATCGATTTTGTGATGGATGAGCCACAGGGAAAGGGTAAAGGCGGCCGCAGGGTGGCAGTCAAAAAAGCTTCAGCGAAAGGTAAGGGTGGGGCAGCGAAAAAGAAAGCGCCTGCAAGGGACGCCAAAACCAAAAGCCGTGGACCGAAGCGCAAACCGGCAAAAGCGAAGAAGTAAGTTATGGCACAAACCCAATGGCTTTACGGTATACATGCGTTAGAAGCGCTGCTTGACAGGGAGCCGGAACGGCTGATCGAGTTGTTTGTACTAAAAGGGCGTGACGACCAGCGCCTGATCGACATCGTTAATCAGGCGCGGCGCTTTGGCGTTTCGGTACAGTTTTGTCAGCGCCGCACACTGGATGACAAGGTCGAAGGGGCCCAGCATCAGGGCGTCGTGGCCAGAGCCAAACCGGCCAAAGTGCTGGATGAAGCGGATCTTGACGCTATTATAGCCGGCAGTGATGCGCCATTTTTGCTGATCCTTGATGGTGTAACTGATCCTCATAATCTGGGGGCCTGTATTCGCAGTGCCGATGCTGCTGGTGTGGATGCGGTGGTGGTACCGAAAGATAAATCTGCAGGGTTAACACCCACCGTTAGCAAGGTGGCTTGTGGCGCTGCAGAAGTGGTGCCTTTTATCCAGGTCACTAACCTGGCCCGGACGCTCAAGGAGTTACAACAGGCCGGAGTCTGGGTAGTGGGCACAGCAGGCGAAGCCGAACAAACCCTCTATCAAGCGAGTTTGCAAGGTCCCATGGCGCTGGTGATGGGAGCCGAAGACAAAGGCATGCGCCGCCTCACTCGCGAGCATTGTGATGAGCTGATCAAATTGCCCATGGCCGGTTCTGTTTCCAGCCTGAACGTCTCTGTGGCAACAGGTATCTGTCTGTACGAAATCGTTCGCCAGCGCCAAATCGGTTAACTAATCTGGGGAGTGAATTTCAGGTACGGGAACCTGACAGTAGCCCCGCTCTTCACTCTTCACCCCTCTCCCCTCACTCAAAAATGCCTCCCGGCGTTTTTTTACACATTCGGGTATCACATCCCGTTGTTTTCTGTTATAGTTTCGCGCCCTTTTTATGGGGGTATGACTATTAAAGCAGCTAATGGCCTGAAAATGGCCGTAACAACAGCGGAGCACTAGCATGATCCAAATGCAAACTAACCTGGATGTGGCCGATAATTCCGGCGCTCGCAGGGTTCAGTGTATTAAGGTTCTTGGTGGCTCGCATCGCCGTTATGCACATATCGGTGACATCATCAAAGTTACCGTCAAGGAAGCAATTCCTCGCGGTAAAGTTAAAAAAGGTGACGTACTGAATGCAGTGGTGGTGCGTACTAGAAAAGGCGTTCGTCGTCCTGACGGTTCTCTGATCCGTTTTGATAACAACGCAGCCGTGTTGCTTAACACCAATAAGCAACCAATTGGTACGCGTATCTTTGGCCCGGTAACCCGTGAGCTTCGTGGAGATCAATTCATGAAAATCATCTCACTGGCCCCAGAGGTATTATAAGGAGTCACGATAATGGCAAGAAAAATTCGTCGTGATGATGAAGTTGTCGTATTAGCCGGTAAAGACAAAGGCAAAACAGGTAAAGTCCTGAAAGTACTGACTGAGTCTGACCGACTGATCGTAGAAGGTGTGAATTTGATGAAGAAACACCAGAAACCTAACCCACAGTTAGGTGTTACTGGTGGTATCGTAGAGAAAGAAGCATCAATTCATGTATCTAATGTCGCGATTGTTAACCCGCAGACGGGTAAAGCAGATCGCGTCGGTTTCCGTTTTGAAGACGAGAAGAAAGTACGTTTCTTCAAGTCAAACGGCGAACTGGTTTAATTATTGGAGATTACGATGGCGAAACTGCATGATTTCTATAGAGAAACAGTAGTGGCGGAACTTGCAAAGCAGTTCGGCTACAAAAGCGTCATGCAAGTCCCTCGGATTGAGAAAATCACCCTGAACATGGGTCTGGGTGAAGCGGTAGCAGACAAAAAGGTATTGGAAAATGCCACTTCTGATATGCAGGCAATTGCTGGTCAGAAGCCTGTTGTCACTGTTGCACGCAAATCTGTCGCGGGTTTTAAAATCCGTGAAGGTTATCCGATTGGCTGTAAAGTAACCCTACGTGGCGAGCGTATGTGGGAATTTCTTGAGCGTTTGATTTCAATCGCTATCCCGCGTATCCGTGACTTCCGTGGCCTGAATGCTAAGTCATTCGACGGTCATGGTAACTATAGCATGGGTGTTCGCGAACAAATCATCTTCCCTGAAGTTGACTTTGATAAAGTCGATAAGGTTCGTGGTATGGATATTACTATCACTACGACTGCCGGGACAGATGAAGAAGGTCGCGCTCTGCTGGCTGCTTTCAACTTCCCATTCAAGAAATAAGGTGTAGGGTTATGGCAAAACAATCAATGAAAGCACGTGAAGTAAAGCGTGCCAAGCTGGTAGCCAAGTACGCCGAGAAGCGTGCTGAGCTTAAAGCCATTATCAGCAGTGTAAATTCTTCTGATGAAGAACGTTGGGACGCGGTTCTCAAGCTGCAACAACTGCCTCGTGACTCTTCCCGTGCTCGTCAGCATAACCGCTGTCGCATCACTGGTCGTCCACATGGTTTCCTGCGTAAGTTCGGCCTCAGCCGGATTAAGTTACGTGAAGCGGCCATGCGTGGTGAAGTCCCTGGCCTGAAAAAAGCCAGTTGGTAAGGAGTAGCTTAAGATGAGTATGCAAGATCCTATCGCGGATATGTTTACCCGCATTCGTAACGGTCAACTGGCTAATAAAGTTTCCGTTGCTATGCCCTCTTCGAAGGTGCGCGTTGCCATTGCAAACGTACTGAAAGAAGAAGGTTATATCACTGACTACCAGGCCTCTGGCGATGTTAAGCCTGTCTTGGAAGTGACGCTTAAGTACTTCGAAGGCAAAAAGGTAATCGAAACTATCGAGCGAGTCAGTCGCCCTGGTTTGCGCATCTATAAGAAAAAAGATGAGCTGCCAAAAGTTATGGGTGGTCTGGGTGTCGCAATCGTTTCCACATCCAAGGGCGTGATGACCGACCGTGCGGCGCGTAAAGCCGGCATGGGTGGTGAAGTCATCGGCTATGTAGCGTAACGGAGGATTAATCGATGTCACGTGTAGCAAAAGCCCCGGTTGATATACTGTCTGGTGTTGAAGTAAACATCGCAGGTCAGGAAGTCAGCCTTAAAGGTAAAAACGGAACGTTGAATTTTGTGTTCAATAAGGGCGTAGAAGTTGTAAAAGAAGAGAATCAACTGAAAACTCTTCCCCGCGACGGCGCAGCCGATGGCTGGGCTCAGGCTGGTACTGCTCGCTCTGTATTGAACAGCATGATGATTGGCGTTACCTCGGGTTTCGAGAAGAAACTGGAACTCAATGGTGTTGGTTACCGTGCTCAGGCACAGGGTAACAAACTCAATTTAACACTGGGTTTCTCTCATCCCGTTTCCTACGAGATGCCTCAGGGTATCAGCGTAGAAACCCCTAGTCAGACTGAAGTTGTCGTCAAAGGCGCCGACAAGCAGCTGGTGGGTCAGGTCGCAGCTAACATTCGTGGATATCGTCCACCAGAACCTTATAAAGGTAAAGGTGTTCGTTATGCCGATGAAGTTGTACGTCGTAAAGAAGCTAAGAAAAAGTAGGTGGGTGATACGATGGATAAGAAAACATCTCGTTTGCGTCGCGCTACCCGCGCACGTAAAAAGATTAGTGAACTGGCAGCGCATCGCCTGGTGATTCACCGCACTCCCCGTCATATCTATGCACAACTGATCGCCCCTAATGGCGCAGAAGTGCTGGCGACGGCATCTACTGTTGAAGCGGATCTGCGTAAAGACCTGAAATCCACAGGTAACGCAGATGCGGCAACCACAGTAGGCAAAGTGATTGCAGAGCGAGCGATTGAAAAAGGCATTAAAGAAGTGGCTTTTGATCGCAGCGGATTCAAGTATCACGGTCGAGTGAAGGCATTGGCTGATGCTGCTCGCGAAGCAGGTCTTCAGTTCTAGGAGTTTATTATGGCTAAAGTAGAAGTTCAAAACGGTGAACTGTTAGAAAAGCTGATTGCCGTAAACCGTGTTTCCAAAGTGGTTAAAGGTGGTCGTATCTTTAGCTTCACTGCATTGACTGTAGTGGGTGACGGTAACGGTCGTGTCGGTTTTGGTTATGGTAAAGCGCGTGAAGTTCCCGCTGCTATTCAAAAAGCAATGGAAAAAGCGCGTCGTAACCTGGTAACAGTGGATCTGAACGGGACTACCCTTCAGCATCCGATAAAAGGGCGTCATTCCGGCTCCAAGGTATACATGCAACCTGCATCAGAAGGTACTGGTATTATTGCCGGTGGTGCAATGCGTGCGGTCCTTGAAGTAGCTGGTGTACAAGACGTACTTTCAAAATGCTACGGATCTACCAATCCTATTAACGTCGTGCGCGCAACGATTAATGCCCTGGTTGAGATGAAGTCTCCAGAGCAGGTTGCTGCTAAACGTGGATTGGCCGTAGAACAGATTTTGGGGTAATGGACAATGGCTAAGACTATCAAAGTTAGACAAACCAAGAGTGCGATTGGCCGTTTGCCAAAGCACAGAGCAACATTGACTGGTTTGGGATTAGGTCGCATTGGTCGTGTCCGTGAGTTGGAAGACACTCCTGCTGTTCGCGGTATGATCAATAAAGTCAACTATATGGTTGAAATAGTGGAGGAGTAATCCATGCATTTGAATACACTTGCTCCTGCACCAGGAGCGAAAAAATCTTCCAAGCGGGTAGGCCGTGGTATTGGTTCCGGTCTGGGTAAGACTGGTGGCCGTGGTCACAAAGGACAAACTTCTCGTTCCGGCGGTAAAATCCGTGCGGGCTTCGAAGGTGGTCAGATGCCCATCCAGCGTCGCTTACCAAAGTTTGGTTTCACGTCTCGTAAATCCATGGTCAGTGACCAGGTAACGTTGACAGAAATCGCTAAGGTTGAAGGCGAGGTGGTATCACTGGAAACTTTGAAAGCAGCGAATCTGATCAAAAAAGAAGTGCTGTTTGTTAAAGTAATGAAAAGTGGTGACCTCTCTCGTGCGGTGACTGTAAATGGCTTGAAGGTAACTAAAGGCGCTCGTGAAGCTATTGAAGCTGCCGGCGGTAAAGTAGAGGAATAAGCTAAATGGCTAAACCAGGACTGGATTCAGGTGCCAAAGGCGGGCTGAGTGAACTGAAATCAAGGCTGTTGTTTGTCCTTGGGGCGATTATCGTATTCAGGCTCGGCTCATTTGTGCCTATTCCTGGTATTGATGCAGCTGTGCTGGCTCAGTTATTTGATCAGCAAAAAGGTACTATCGTAGAAATGTTTAACATGTTCTCCGGTGGTGCTCTGGAGCGGGCATCAATATTGGCGCTTGGCATCATGCCTTATATTTCGGCATCCATTATTATGCAGTTGATGACAGTGGTTCATCCGCAAATGGCTGAACTGAAAAAAGAAGGCGAGACAGGGCGTAAGAAAATCAGCCAGTACACCAGGTATTTGACCCTGATACTGTCGATTTTCCAGGCCATAGCCATCGCAACTGGTTTGCCGAATCTGATGCAGGGATTGGTACTCAATCCCGGCCTCGGATTTTACTTTACCG
This sequence comes from Lacimicrobium alkaliphilum, assembly GCF_002591895.1. Lineage (GTDB taxonomy): Bacteria > Pseudomonadota > Gammaproteobacteria > Enterobacterales > Alteromonadaceae > Lacimicrobium > Lacimicrobium alkaliphilum. The sequence continues at coordinate 5,008 of NZ_NISX01000008.1, read as the reverse complement.
CTGTAGTCAGTCTGGTCACAGGAACCATGTTCCTGATGTGGCTGGGTGAGCAGGTCACTGAAAGAGGGATAGGTAATGGTATTTCTATCATTATCTTTGCCGGCATCGTGGCAGGTTTGCCGACCGCTATCGGTCAGACAGTGGAACAAGCCAGACAGGGCGACCTGAATATGCTGTTCCTCCTGCTGATTGGTGTAATTATCGTTGCCGTTACTTATTTCGTGGTGTTTGTAGAGCGTGGACAGCGTCGTATCGTTGTTAACTATGCCAAGCGCCAGCAGGGCCGTAAGGTGTTTGCTGCGCAAAGCACACATTTACCACTTAAAGTGAATATGGCCGGGGTAATTCCGCCGATTTTTGCATCCAGTATCATTCTGTTCCCGGGTACCATTGCCAGTTGGTTTGGTTCCAACGAGAGCATGTCCTGGTTGCAGGACGTTTCACTGATGCTGTCTCCGGGACAACCGTTGTATGTGTTGCTTTATGCCGCGGCGATTATTTTCTTCTGTTTCTTCTATACTGCGCTGGTATTCAATCCGCGCGAGACGGCAGATAATCTGAAGAAGTCCGGTGCTTTTGTGCCCGGTATTCGACCCGGTGAGCAGACGTCCAGATACATCGATAAAGTGATGACCCGACTGACGCTGGCAGGTGCCTTGTACATTACCTTTGTATGTTTAGTGCCCGAGTTTATGATGATTGCCTGGAACGTACAGTTCTACTTTGGCGGTACATCATTATTGATTATCGTGGTGGTAATCATGGACTTTATGGCACAGGTGCAGACCCATTTGATGTCTAATCAATACGAGTCTGTTCTGAAAAAAGCTAATCTGAAAGGCTTCGGCCGCTAAGATTGGTCAATCACGGAGTAACGAAATGAAAGTTCGTGCATCTGTTAAAAAGATTTGCCGTAACTGCAAAATCGTAAAGCGCAACGGTGTTGTGAGAGTGATTTGCACAGAGCCCAAGCATAAGCAAAGGCAAGGTTAATCCATAAACAAGCTCAATTGAGCTAAATTTGCAATTTTGTCGTCGGGTAAGTATCCTAGCGGGCTTTTTAGGCTGATGACATATTAACATAGAGGAGTGCTGTTAGTGGCCCGTATCGCTGGCATTAACATCCCTGAACACAAACACACCGTAATCGCTTTGACAGCTATTTTCGGTGTTGGCGCCACACGTGCGAAAAGCATCTGTGCAGCCGCTGGTGTTGCAGAGAGTACTAAGATTAAAGATCTTGATGAAACGCAAGTTGATAAACTTCGTGAAGAAGTCGCCAGGTTTACCGTAGAAGGTGACCTTCGTCGTGAAGTATCGATGAGCATTAAACGTCTGATGGACCTAGGTTGTTTTCGTGGCATACGCCATCGTCGCAGCTTGCCTATACGTGGTCAGCGCACTAAAACTAATGCGCGTACCCGTAAAGGTCCTCGTAAGCCGATTAAGAAGTAAGCGGGGGATTTATGGCAAAAGCACCAGTACGTACACGTAAACGCGTAAAACACCAGGTAGCAGATGGTATGGCTCATATCCATGCCTCTTTTAACAACACGATAGTGACTATCACGGATCGTCAGGGTAATGCCTTATCATGGGCTACCTCTGGTGGTTCTGGCTTCCGTGGCTCTCGCAAGTCCACGCCTTTCGCTGCGCAGGTTGCAGCCGAGCGCGCTGGTATTGCGGCCCAGGAATACGGTCTTAAAAACCTTGAAGTGTTTGTCAAAGGTCCAGGTCCAGGCCGAGAGTCTGCGATCCGTGCCCTGAACGCGACGGGTTACCGTATCACTAACATTACCGATGTGACGCCTATTCCTCACAACGGTTGTCGTCCACCTAAGAAACGTCGCGTTTAAGCGCGCTTTCAGGACAGTTGGAGAAAGATCATGGCAAGATATTTGGGTCCAAAACTCAAACTTAGCCGCCGCGAAGGAACAGATTTATTCCTCAAAAGCGGCGTTCGGGCAATTGACTCGAAATGTAAGATAGATACTGCACCTGGTCAGCATGGCGCCCGTCGTGGCCGTCTGTCTGATTACGGCGTGCAGTTACGTGAAAAGCAAAAAGTACGTCGGATGTTCGGCGTGTTGGAAAAGCAATTCCGTAATTACTATAAAGAAGCGGCACGTCTGAAAGGCAACACAGGTGAAAACCTGCTTCAGCTTTTGGAGCAACGCCTTGACAATGTTGTTTACCGCATGGGGTATGCCAGCACTCGCTCTGAAGCGCGTCAGTTGGTTAGCCATAAAGCCATTCTGGTAAATGGTCAGGTTGTTAACGTTCCTTCTTTTAACGTTTCTGCTGAAGACGTTGTGTCTGTTCGTGAGAAGGCCAAAAAGCAAGCCCGTATTGTGGCGGCTCTGGAGCTCGCCGACCAGCGTGAAAAGCCTACCTGGATAGAAGTGGACAGCAAGAAGATGGAAGGCACTTTCAAGCGCATTCCTGAGCGCGGAGACTTGTCTGCCGAAATTAACGAACAGCTGATCGTCGAACTTTACAGTAAGTAAAGAAGGTCAAAGAGAGGAAACAATGTCGGGTTCTGTAACTGAATTCCTTAAACCAAGGTTAGTCGAGATAGATAACGTATCCCAAACTCGCGCTAAGGTGACCCTTGAGCCGCTGGAGCGTGGCTTTGGTCATACGCTGGGTAACGCGTTGCGTCGCATTCTGTTGTCATCCATGCCCGGATGCGCGGTAACAGAAGTGGAAATTGATGGCGTACTGCACGAGTACAGTACCAAGGAAGGTGTCCAGGAAGACGTTATCGAAATACTGTTGAACCTTAAAGGGTTGGCAGTGCGTCTCGAAGGAAAAGATGAAGCCAATCTGACTCTGGTTAAATCTGGTTCAGGCCCGGTTGTAGCGGGTGACATACAGCATGATGGTGATGTGGAAATTGTTAATCCTGATCATCTTATCTGTACGTTAACGGGTGATGCGTCAATCAATATGCGTATCAAAGTCGAAAAGGGGCGTGGATATGTTCCTGCCGCTGCCCGTCGCACCTCTGAAGAAGACGAGAGGCCCATTGGTCGTTTGTTAGTTGATGCCTCTTTCAGTCCGGTTGAACGCATTGCTTATGCAGTTGAGTCTGCGCGTGTAGAACAGCGTACTGACTTGGATAAATTGATTATCGATATGGAAACCAACGGCACTATTGATCCCGAGGAAGCTATTCGTCGTTCGGCTACAATTTTAGCTGAGCAACTGGATGCCTTCGTTGAACTCAGGGATATCAAAGAGCCTGTTGCAAAAGAAGAGAAGCCGGAATTTGATCCGATTCTTCTTCGTCCGGTTGATGATCTGGAGCTAACTGTACGTTCAGCTAACTGTTTAAAAGCAGAAGCTATCCAGTACATCGGTGATCTGGTGCAGCGCACAGAAGTTGAGTTACTTAAAACCCCTAATCTGGGTAAAAAGTCTCTGACGGAAATTAAAGATGTGCTCGCGTCTCGCGGTCTCTCATTGGGTATGCGCCTGGAAAATTGGCCCCCAGAGAGCATCGCTGAGAAAGACTAATCAGGTCGCAAGTTAAACTGATTTGTTAAGAAGGAAAGAACCATGCGCCATCGTAAGAGTGGTCGTCAGTTAAATCGCAACAGCAGCCATCGTCAAGCGATGTTTCGCAATATGGCAGGTTCTTTGGTGAAACATGAAATCATCAAAACGACTCTGCCCAAAGCGAAAGAACTGCGTCGCGTAATTGAGCCTCTGATTACACTTGCAAAGCAAGACAGCGTGGCTAATCGCCGCCTGGCTTTTGCCCGTACAGGTGATAAAGAGGTGGTAGGTAAACTGTTTAATGACCTGGGTCCACGTTATACCGAGCGTCCGGGTGGTTACATTCGTATTTTGAAATGTGGCTTCCGTACCGGTGATAACGCGCCTATGGCATACGTTGAATTGGTTGATCGCCCTGTTGTTGACGTTGAAGAAGACGTTGCAGAGGAAGTGGTTGCTGAATAAGCTACCGAGACAATAAAAAACCGGGCTATGCCCGGTTTTTTATTGTCTGTCTTTTAATGGTTTATAGCGTTACTCTTTATCAAGCTGTTGTATCAATGAGGTAAAATCCTCTTCCTCAATCCCCCCATTCAGGGCATAAACCCTGAGCTTATCATCACTCAGGCCAGCTCCTCTGGCAGCTGCAAGGATCCTCAGAAGACCATTATCACTGAGGCTGGATTGTCTGAAGGCACTAGTAATCACGGTTTCTGTGCTGTCAGGATAAGATACCAGCAGGGCTTCAACAATATATTCGCCCACGAGTGGCACAGCGCCAATAGCCGTCGTAACAATTTCAGCGAGTCGGTTAGGTTGAGCTTGTGCTACAGAGCGTACAATAGTGTCCGCTGAGTTTGGCTCAGTGATTACCGCAACTCTGACGATTTCCTCCAGCTCTCCGGGGGTGGCATGAGTGGCTGCATTAACTACGAAGTCTATATAGCTGGGTTCTGCATTAATGGCTGTCTGGACAATACTGGCGCAATGCTCTGGGTGCTTCTCGATAGCAATACTAACAACATCCTCTGTTAGTGCCGGCTGTGCGGATATTGCAGCATGGACGATTTCCCTGTATTGGTCTGGATATAAATCAAGGGCCGTTCTTACAACAATTTCAACATCCTGAGGATAATGGCTGACGACACTTTTTACGGCACGCCCCACGGACATATTCTGCTCAACTTGTTTTTCTATAAAGTCGATGGTTTTGTCATTGATCGGGGATGAAACTGACTCTTCTGCCAGAACCGGACATATCGCGCACATGGAAAGGACTATCGTTGAGCAGAGCATCTTCTTCATTTGCGGATTCCAACAAAAAGGTACATCAGGGTTAATAGGACTAAAATCTGGTGACAGAGTTCAACTTAACAAAAAATAAACAAAATGGCACAGAAAACAATCGGTTGGTTATAAAGTAATCATAAAATCAAAGAAAATTACCAAATCCATGATTTAAGCTTGACGGCGAGGCAGAAATCTCTAAAATGCGCGCCACTTCGAC
>NZ_NISX01000007.1 GCF_002591895.1 Lacimicrobium alkaliphilum | reverse complement strand
AAAAAGTAGGATCTGACCCTGCTATTGAAGTCGCTGTGGCTACTAACGCTGCTTTCAACTGCTCGGGAGATTTCTCAGGTGCAATTTGTTTCAATAATGCAACCACGCCGGCAACCATCGGAGATGACATACTGGTACCGGTTTTATACCCGTAACCTCCTCCTGGAATGCTGGAATAAATGGATACACCAGGCGCTGCTACTTCAGGTTTAAGTATCGCAGCACCGGAGGACGGATACCCCTTCGAACTGAATTCAGCAATGTTCTTATTGCTGTCACTGGCAGCAACAGTGATCGCTTTTTCGGCATCAGCAGGAGAACCGATCAAATTTTCGGATGCTGAGGAGAAAGTATCGTCGTCGGGTCCATCGTTACCCGCGCTGACTACCACCACTACGCCCATTTCTACGAGGTTATTCACCGCATCTCTTAGGGCTTTGTCTTCAGAAGAGGATCCCAGGCTTAGATTCAATACATCGGCCCCATCGTCTGTTGCGGAGTCACCGTCCGGGTCCAACGCAAACTCGAGGCCTTTAATGATATCTGTGGTATTGCAATATCCTTCATCACTACAGACTTTTATGGCCAGCAAGCTCGCCGCTGGCGCAATCCCTCTTAATTCTCCATTGGCCGCAACGATACCCGCCACATGTGTTCCATGACTGTGGACGTCAATAGGGTCTTCATCTCCATCGAAAAAATCGTAACCTGCATATACTTTGCAGCCCGATCCTAAACAGCCACCCAGATCGGGATGGGTATAATCAATACCGGTATCAACGATGGCTACCTTAACCCCTTCACCGTCTATGTCATCTTCTATTAGTTGACTGGTTCGCAATAGATCGACGTTGATTACATCGTAATCTGTTACATCGTTAACAGCAGTGATTTTATATTGGATAACTTTGTGGATACGTTTGACCGACGTCAGCTTACTCAGGGATTCAACTTGTGAAGGTTGTGCTGTTACCACTATGGCATTGAGTAAGCTTTTAAACTGATGTCCTATGGGGATACTGCTCTTAAATTGTCGTTGGACATCTGTTTTAAATGCTTCCTGCTGGGAATTAATAGTCGCTCTGATCTTCTGAATAGCCTGACCACTATCAGATTCTTTAAGTACTGCCAGTTTTTGATAAACACCTTGTTCTTTAAGTTCGACGATATACCGGTTTTGAGGTGAAGCAGATGCGAGTTTGCTGTGTACCACCTCTCTGCTTTGGCTGGTCGAAACAATACTCATGAAGAGTATTAAAGTGATCAGGAATAAGATCGTATTATTTTTCAAAACAAATCCCTTTATATTGAATGTCAGAATCGCCACTGCCTTGTCATAAACGCTAGCCAATTTGCTTTAGTTAGCCGTCAGGAAAAAATAATTACACATTTGAGACGACACCACTACCAATTTTTCCCCCTCTTAGAATAAAAGCGGGTTTGGAGGTTGGATAGGCTGAATGATTTTATTTGGGGGGTAATATTCGCTGAGTCCTGCCCAAAGACTCTCAGATGGCAATAGATAAAAAGGGAGCCGCAGCTCCCTTATTATCAGACTTTTCTCTCAGCCCGACGCTATTTAAGCTCCGCCACCACTACAGATTTGGCAGGTAAACTCAGGTTACTGAGTTTAGCGTTAAAGGCTTTGGGCTTGACGACCTCAGGCTGTGTAAAGCTGTTATGGGCATCCATTTTTTCAGCTGTGAGGATCTGGCCCACAGTCTGAGTGGCGCTGGCTCCGCTGAGGTTCAGCTCAATGGACGCGGATTCTTTGGGGTCCAGATTGACCAGCGCCAGATACAGTTTGCCATCCTTACCTTTGGCCACCGAGGCGGTCACTGCGGGTACCGATTTGTCGCCCTCGCCGTAGTTGTCGGTCTGGATCTCAAATTCAATCGCCGTGGCATCCTGAAACACCTTATACATGCCGTACACATGGTAAGTGGGCGTGAGTACCATCTTCTCTTTGTCGGTGAGGATCATGGCCTGCAGCACGTTGACCATCTGGGCAATATTGGTCATATGCACCCGCCTGGCATGCTCATGGAAGATATTAAAGTTGACCGCCGTTACGACTGCATCGCGCAGGCTGTTCTGCTGGTACAAAAAGCCGGGCTCGCGGCCAGGCTCAGCATCGTACCAGGTACCCCATTCATCCACATACAGGCCCAGCTCGCCATCAGGGTCGTTTTCATCCAGTACGGCGACATTGGCGCGGATGTACTCATCCATCCTGTAGGTGCGCTCCATGGTAGCCAGCCACATGCTTTCATCAAAGCCCAGCGCCGCGCCTTTTTTCTGCCAGTCGCTGGTGGGCAGGGTGTAGAAGTGGTAGCTGATGCCGTCCATATCCCGGTCTATATTGGCGCTGAGTACATCGGTCCATTCGGTATCATCGGTGTGACCACCGCTGCCCACCAGTTTAGGGCGCTTGCCGGGTGGGGTTTTAAGGAAGGTGGCATATTGGCGGTACAAGTCCACATAGTACTGCGGGCGCATATGGCCGCCACAGCCCCAGGACTCGTTGCCGATGCCGAAATAGGCGATGTCGAAAGGTTCGTCACGACCGTTTGCACGCCGCTCATTGGCCAGGGTGGAGTTTTTGTCGGAGGTCATATACTCCATCCACTCTGCCATCTCGCGCACGCTGCCACTGCCCAAATTGCCGTTCACATAAGCATCAGCACCGAGTAACTCAACAAACTCGAAGAACTCATGGGTACCGAAGGCATTAGTTTCTTCCACGCCGCCCCAGTGGGTATTCACTTTAACCGGTCGCTTATTGCGTGGACCGATGCCTTCACGCCAGTGGTACTCATCGGCGAAACAGCCGCCGGGCCAGCGCACCAGCGGCACCTGAATATCACGCAGGGCATTCAGAACGTCGTTGCGAAAGCCATTGGTATTGGCAATCTCAGAATCTTTTCCTACCCATACACCTTCATAGATACCGCGGCCCAGATGTTCGGCAAACTGACCATAGATATCCTTGTTGATCACGGCACCGGTCTGGCCGGCATTGATGTTTAACTCTACGTCATGGGGCGCGGCGTTAATGGCCGCGGCACCAAGCATGCCAATGACCAAAAGAGGAATTCTGAAACCTTGCATAGTGCTCTCCTGTGTCGAATTACTTTGTCAGGCCATTTTCAGCCACAAGGCTTGGCGCCCGTGACATCTGTAAACCCTGGCCAACAATCTGATAACCAGGTTCAGTAAACCAGTGATAGTGCCTGTAAGTGCTACAGGATGGATAGCGACTTACTAAAAATCACAACGCCACCACCGGTTTCCTTAAAAAAATGCCGGCCATGAGGCCGGCAATCTGTTTAACACAACCGCCGGTTTAAGGCTGGCTGCTCAGATAAAGCTGCTGCACTTCATCGGCGGTGATGGCTTCGGCGTAGAAGCGTACTTCATCCAGCAGTCCCTGGTAGGGGGTATCCCAGAAGTTGACACCCAGACCGAACTCATTGCCCGGTGAGGCGAATACATCGGGGAACCCTGTACCGCTGAATACCTGCTGACCGTTGAGGTATATCTGCAGGGCGCCGTTATTTGCCACCACGGCAATATGCGACCAACTGCCCACAGGGATCTGTGTACCCATTCCTGCGTCGTACCAGTTGGTACCTGACCATAGCATGGTGTTCTGACTGACAGCGGGGTTACCCATAGGTACCACACTGAGCCAGCTGTCCGGTGATGCGGCACCGAAAAAGGCCGGGGTAAACTGCGTCAACTGACTGGGGTTCAGCCACAGGGCAAAACTGTACTGGCTGCCGATAATCAGGTTATCCGGCAGCTTCACGCCTGAGTTGCCATCCAGTTGCAATGCAGAGCCGGTTACTCCAGGTGCAAAACTGAGGTTGCCACCGGCTTGATCCAGCCTGGGGCCGGTGCTCTGACCGGGGGCAAAGTTACCGCCCGCTTCACTCAGATCATTAACATCAAAGTTAAACTCTGCCACCGGTGCCGGTGGCGCCAGTGAACGCACTGTTACCTGAAACTCACGGCTGGCCTGAAAACCATCCAGAGTCAGGCTGGCAGTGAGGATAACGATGGCGTCCTGCTCATGAGAGGCAGGGCGGTTTACTTCGCCGCTGGCACTGAGTACAGCCGGATTGGAAGACTGCCACTGGATCACCGAGGCATAGGCACCGGTTTGCGGCAGGCTCAGATCCTGGCGAACAGAGTCCAGCTCGCCCAGGTCCAGTAAACTTACTGCCGATTGCAGCAATTGGTCTGTGGGCAGGCGGTCTATATCCAGGGCGCGGATTTCTTCTGCACTGAGCGCACCTTCATACAGACTCAGCTCGTCAATCAGGCCATTAAAGGGAATATCCCAGTAATTAACACCTAATGTGAACACTGCAGACTGGCCACTGAACAGGTCGGCAAAGTTATTGCCACTGAACTTCTGCTCACCATCGATGTAGACACGGATATTGCCGTTGTCTACTGCGAAGGCCACATGGCTCCAGCTGTCGGCGGGGATTTGCTCACCTGTTGTCGCGTCGTACCAGACCTGGCTGCCGCTCCACAACATGGTGTTGTCATCCCAGCTCCAGGGCACCAGTGACAACCAGTTCTCCGGCGTAGCGGCACCGAAAAAAGCCGGGGTGAACTGGGTCAGCTGAGTGGGATTCAGCCACAGTGACACGGTATAGGCGTTGTTGTCGATCAGTCCGTCGGGTAAGCGCACACCGCTGCTACCGTTCAGCCACAGCGCATCGCCAAACTGGCCGGATGCGTAGTCAATCTGCCCGTCGGTGGTGTCCGGTGTGGTACCGGTAACACTGCCATCGGCCTGATAACCTGCGTCATCGCTCAGATCCTGCTCGAAGCTATAGCGGGCGATACGGTTAAAGGGCTTTCTGGCTTCAACGGTAATGGTGAACTCTTTTGTCAGCAACTGGCCATCCAGCTCAACTGTGGCGGTCAGGGTTACTGTGGCATCGGGCTCGCCGGTATTCGGGCGGGTGACATGGCCATCGGTGCTGATCACATCAGTATTATCGGATTGCCAGCTAATGCTGGCGCCGCGGCTGCCGAGTGTCGGCAGTTCCAGGTCGCTGATACTGGCCTCGGGCAGTGTCAGGCTGCTGCCGATGTTGTTTAGGGTTTCTTGTGTATCAGCGGGTGGCAGACGACTGCCCCAGACTGACTGACCGTCTGTGTCTATGGCACTGAAACTGGGCACCAGTTGCTGAATGTTGTCGTTCCATTGCCACAGCAACACACCGTCGAAGCTGCCGAGGCCATCAATATTCATAACAATCTCGTTGTCATGACCTAACACATAGCTGCCGCTGAAATCGCCACCAATCTGGCCTTCTGCTTCCAGGGCCAGATAAGAGGACACTTTGGCTGCGCGGTTTATGTCTTTTTCATGGTTGATGAACTGATACACACCCAGAGCATCGCTTTCGCTGACGACATTCTCACCTTCTATGGGTGCATAGCGATGCGGCGAGGCGACCAGCCAGCCATCGGCGTTTACAAAGAGCTCGTGAACACGAATCTGATGACCTTCGCCGCCTTCGGGGAAGCGGGTATGAAAGATCACAAAATGGCGGCCGCTTTGTTCGTCGTAGTAGGCTGAGTTGTGACCGGGCGCCATATAACCATGATCGGTTCCGGGATCGCCGGGCCGGGCTTTAAACAGATGGCCGCCCATGATTTTGACGCCATAAGGTTCGATGCTGCCCCAGCCGCCGGAGGCGCCAATCATATCCAGACCCTGAGCGTCCACAAAGGGGCCGTCTGGATTGCGGGAGCGGGCAATGCGCATATTGTAGCCGTCATTTTGCTCGTAACCACCGAAGGACGTGAACAGATAATAATAGTCAGACTCAGGGCTGTAGAGCATGTAGGGGCCTTCGATGGCGCTGTAGTATCCACCCATCAGTTTGGTGCCATAGCCCTGACCGTCTAGAGGAAAGCCTGATTGTGGATCCATTTCCATAATCCAGATACCACCGGAATATGAGCCATATACCATCCACAGACGGCCTTCCTTATCAAAAAATACATCGGGGTCGATGGCATTGGGGTGAATATTGCCATTGTATGGATTACCGTCGATACCGGGGTTTTCGTCGCCCACATGACCGGAGCGCAGGAACAGGCCCAGATCCTGATAGGGTCCTTCGACATCATCCGATACCGCGACACCCATGTAGGAGCGGGAGGCATCGCATAATCCGGTGTCCGGTGAGGCGCAGTGATTGTAGTAAAAATAGTATTTGCCATCGGCCAGGCGAATCACATCGGCGGCCCATGAACCAATAGTGCCGCCACTCCAGGCGATGCCCTCTGCCGCTTCAGTGGCATAGGTATCAAACAACGGGTTGTCATCGGTGACATCGGTGGCGATCAGTTCCCAGCTCATCAGATCGTCGCTTTTGGCCGCCGCCAGATGCGAGCCGAACACATAAAAGGTGCCGTTTTCATCCTGAACCACAGAAGGGTCATGGACGGTGGCGTTATTGTAAACCGGGGGTTCGCTGAGCTCTGGCATACTGCCTGACGTCTGTTGTTGCAGCTCGGCGCTGTAACCAAAGCTGCCGCGACCATTGGCAAACCAGATTCTTATATTGTCGCTCAGATTATCCACTTCCAGATAGGGCTGTCCCTGCTCATTGGTACCTGAAGCGTTGGTAATTGTATGAGTGGACTGGGTAATGACGACCCGATAGGTCTCACTCTCAAGTGGCGCATCACCACTGTGGATACTGTTGTCGGTATAGTAACCCTGACCACGCACATAGACGCGGTTTTCCTGCTCAACGGTTGCAGATTCAACGGCTTGCCAGCCGGCCAGGGCGTGGCTGCAAAATCCAAGACTGGCGATGGCCAGCACCCGTACCAGGCCGGGCAAAGTATATTTCTGAGTCGGTTTACAGATCGAACCATGCATGGTTCATCCTCCTGTTAGTAAAGGGGCCCTATACCGCTTAATTAGCGCACCTGATTTAAGATGATTAGGGGTGTTTAGTTACGCTTGCGTGTCAGTGCCAGAGCACCCAGACCAAACAACAACAGGGTTGCGGGTTCCGGAATGGTGCTGCTTTGCATAATGGACAGACCGCTGAAACTCAGGGAGTCACCGAGAATAAAGTCACCGTCCTGAACACCGAATTCGAGGCTGGCATTTACACCCGCCCAGGTGCTGATATCGAAGCTGCCACCTGATGAGAGGTCGAGTACGTCATTGGTTTGCAGATTGCGTAGCTGCGCGAAGGAAAAATCAAACAGCTCATCAGTAAGCTGGCTGCTGATATCCAGTGACAGCGTCAGTGACTGACCGGCATCCAGACTGTCCACGACAAAATCCTGAAACAGTACAATATTCCAGAACTCCTGATTACCCGATGCGGTGGTACTCAGACTGACCTCGTCCCCGCTGAGGCTGAAGTTATCGCTGAAATCAGCAAAAATATCGCCGGATAAGGTCGTGTCTGTGGCGGTATCCAGGTTATAGCTGGTGACTTCTGCCTGCCAGCCATTGAAGCCATCGCTGAAATCGCTATTCATCAGATCGGCGCTGGCAAACTGGCTACAGCCAAGTGCCGCCACCAGCAGCATTGTTGTTAGTGGGCGCCGGGTGCAAGGGGCCCGTCTATCTGGTTGTTCCATGTTGTTCTCCTGTGCAATGAGGGGCTCTAAAGGGAATGTTAATTTTTATGTGTATTATTGTAATACAATAATAGGATAGCAGAGGATTCTGAGGTGTAAACACTTTGTTAATAGTTTTGGGGTGACTTACAGGAGACGTTTAAGCAGAGCATGGTGGAACGGGCCGGCAGGGAGGCCGACCCGGGGTATACCTGAACGCAGGGGCAATATCTGATTCAGATACTGGTGTTTACCGGATACCTTCAGTGGTCATAATCACCCGCTTCAGGGTACCGTCTTCGTTATAATAAAGCCGGTCTATTGCTACCGAGCGGCGGAAACGACCGCCGCTGGGCTCGCCTTTACGGGCCGGTATGGCACCAGTGTGATAGATAAAGTAAGACTTTCCTTTAAACTCGATAATTGACTGGTGATTGGTTTCCGAGTTTCCGGCAATTTCGTTCAGAATTCCCTGGTACTTCCAGGGGCCATGAATACTCTCGCTCATGGCATAGCAGATCTTCTCGGGGAATTCACAGGCGTAGGAAAGGTAGTAATACTTGCCCTTCTTATGAACCCACAGGGCTTCGGTGAAGTCAGGAATGTCTATCACCTTAATGGGGCCATCCAGCTCAATCATATTGTCTTTGAGTTTGGCGTATTTGGGTACCAGATTGCCAAAGAAAATGTAGGCATCGCCATTCTCTTCAATATAGATAGCCGGATCGATATCATCCCAGTCATTGTCGGTCTGAGTGGTCATATCATTGGTAATCAGGGCCTTACCGATGGCATCTTTAAAGGGGCCTGTGGGCGAGTCTGATACCGCTACCACAACGGCAAAGCCGGGCTTGGTGTCATCATGCCTGACCGTAGTATAGAAGTAGAACTTACCGTCTTTTTCTACCATATGGGATGCCCAGGCCTCGCCCTTGGCCCACTTAAAATCGGTCGCTTTCATGATCGGCCCATGCTCTGTCCAGTTCTTCATATCTTTGGAAGAGAACACCAGCCAGTCGTGCATTTCGAAAAACACATCATTATTGGGTGCTTCATCGTGGCCCGTATAAAGGTAGACAGTATCGTCGTGGACCAGTGCTGCCGGGTCCGCAGTAAATACGTGCTCGAACAGGGGGTTCTTGGCCAGAGCTGGCTGGCTGAACGATAAGGTGGCAGTGAGTGCCACCAGCAAGGACTTTTTCATGGTTTCACCTTTTCATTTTAAGATACGTTGCCGGGCATTTATATATTATTGTATGATATAAAAGCAAGGCTCAAGTCCAATTTGTTGTAAAGGATTGGTTAACCTGCTAGTGATGCGCGGGGCTGAGAAGCGGCATTCCGCTTAGTCCACCCGCTGTTAAATGCACTGCCATAAGTGCCTCTGACAGGTTACCCCGGTTCTTTCTTTGCTCTCAGATACCAACAACAGAATAAAATGTTTTAATCTTTCCTCTTGCGACAACAATTATAATACAATAATATGATGGTTAAGTAACATTGTTTTTACATCTGATGGTCTGCGCATTGTGTATCAGATGTGACAAAGCAAGCACGTTGAATAGCCTGGCCCGGAAAAGTCAGGGATACTAAAAACATAACCCGGAGAACACGACACATGTTTAGACACACACAAATAGCCACTGCCGTCGTGCTGGCGCTGTCCAGCGGCACCCTGAGTGCACAGGAAACCACAAATTCCAATGATGCTTCATCCTCTCAGAATGTGGAGGTGATTGAAGTCTCAGGTATCAGAGCCAGTCTGAATAAGGCTCTGAATGTTAAACGATTCAGTAAAGAAGTCATCGACTCTATTGTTGCAGAAGATATTGGCAAGCTGCCAGATAACAATGTGGTTGAGTCGTTGCAGCGGGTTGCTGGTGTACAGGTTACCGATCGTGCCGATGGCGAGACCAATGTGGTTACTATCAGGGGCCTGACGGATGTGAGTACCACGGTAAATGGCCGTACTATTTTTACAGCTTCAGGCAGGGCACTGGCATTAGCCGATATCCCTTCGACGCTGGTATCACAAATTGATGTGATCAAGAACCGCTCAGCAAGCCAGTTTGAAAACGGCATTGCCGGGCAAATTGATGTCCATACCTTCCGCCCCTTTGATTTTGATGGCGAGCGTTTTTCTGTTTCCGCCAAAGGAAGTTATCTGGAGGAAGCCGAAAAGACTAACCCTGTTGTCAGTGCCCTGGCTAGTAACCGTTGGGAGCTCGATGGTGGCGGCGAATTTGGCGCGTTATTAAATGTGTCTTATGCTGAAACCCAGTATCGTAGTCAGTCCCTTACGCCAGGCGCGCAAGTGGTGTTTATGACCGAGAACCAGCCTGACGGCTGGATGCCTCTGGAAAGGGTTTTCAATGATGATGGCCGTGTCGCAGAAAGCCCTATCTGGACACCGGGACTGGATCGCGGCCTACCCACAGCACCGGGATCCACTATTGATATTAACGGTGAACCCACTGAATATTATCTGGCACGCGATGCCATGTTTATGTCTGATTTTACCGGCAAGCGTGAGCGCCCGGCGGCCAATCTGGCCTTGCAGTATTCCCCGAACAGCCGCTCTGAATATACTTTCGAAGCCATGTACAACGGTTTTCGTAATGAAAGCTTTAACTCGCTGAATTTCGCTTTTGTGGACTGGTGGGGCTCATTAGGTGAGCTGGGCAATATTGCCGATACTTTTGAACTTTATGAAGGTACTAATGTGATTAAGAGCCGCACGGTGCGTAATCCTTTTACCTTTGGCAGCGGCGACTATTCTACCGGTAAGACTGATTCCTATATGTATGCGCTGGGCGGTGACTGGGAACTGAGCGATGCCCTGAGCCTGAAATCTGAGCTGGTGTATCAGAAGAGTGAGTTTGAATCTTCCTTTATTGCCATGCGTTCTAACGCCGGGCGCTATCAGGTGGAAGCAGATTTTAGCAACGACCCTGGTATTGTGTTTGCCGATAATCCGGAGACGCCGGATGTGGATGAGAGCGACCTTACCGATTTAACCCGCTCTTCGATGGCTGAGATGTATGACAGCGGTGAGCGCAATGAAGGCTCTGCCTTGACTTTTACTGCAGACGGAGAATATCTGACTGACGGCGGATTTTTCCAGAAGCTTGCCTTTGGTGTGCGCTATGACGATCGCGATTCTACCGAAT
The DNA here is from genome assembly GCF_002591895.1 of Lacimicrobium alkaliphilum. Classification (GTDB taxonomy): domain Bacteria; phylum Pseudomonadota; class Gammaproteobacteria; order Enterobacterales; family Alteromonadaceae; genus Lacimicrobium; species Lacimicrobium alkaliphilum. The sequence continues at coordinate 201,416 of NZ_NISX01000007.1, read as the reverse complement.
ATATGCGCGAACAAAATGCTGCTCCCTGCGTTGATGTGAACACTACCGATGCACCTGAAGATGCTAACTTTGATCTGGCCAATTGTCAGTTCTCCAGCTATACGGGTGACGGTATTGCCCATATCAATGAGGGTTTCCTCGACGGTGAAGCCGAGGCACCGCGCAGTTGGGCGGTAGCAAGTGGCCCTTATCTGATGCAGAATCGCGATCAGTTCCTTGGCCTTTACAAGCTGGACTCTGCAGATCCGCTGCTAGAGGAATTCAATATTCAGGAACTGAACACGGCGGTCTATTTTACTGCGGATTTTGAAACCGAGATTGCCGGCAAGGTACTCGATGGTCAGGTGGGCGCGCGTTATGTACGGGTAGAAACCGATACCGAATTTGTGGATCAGGTAGAGCAGACCCGAACTCAGGGGTCTACCACCACCAATGAGTTGTTACCGGCGTTGTCGTTGCGCTATCACCTGAACGATGACTGGTTGTTGCGCTTTGCTTACGGCGAAACCCTGCGTATGCCCAACTTTGGCGATTTAAACCCTACCATTTTGTATAACGACGATATTACCGGTATCGGCTATGGTACGGCTAATGGCGGTAATGCGGATCTGATGCCAACTACCTCAGCTAATCTGGATTTGTCTCTGGAGTGGTATTTCGGTGAGTCCAGTGCCACCTATCTGACGTTGTTCCAGCGAGATATTGAAGGGCTGGTGATTCCGTTCCGTAATCAGATCACCCGTGATATTGAAGGTTACAACACGGACACCTTTATCCTGTCGCAGCCTGATAATGCATCCGATGGTGAGCTCAGAGGGATTGAGTTTGGTCTGAACTACTTCCCGGAAAATCTGCCCGGTGCGCTGGACGGTCTGGGTATTCAGGCAGCATATACCTACCTGGATTCGGAACAGACCATTCCTGAACTGAATGACCGCGGCGAGATTATCGGCACCGATACCACCGATATCTTCGGTGTCTCGGACCGCTCCTACAACCTGACGCTGGTGTACGATCGTGAAGAGTTTGATGCGCGACTGGCTTATGTATGGCGCTCGGACTTCCTGAATAATAACGAGGCGGCGTCTTTCGCTAATCCGTTGGCGGTCTATCGCGATGAGCAACAGTCGCTGGACTTCCAGTTAAACTATAATGTTTCCGATGAGCTGACTGTGTCGTTTGATGCTACCAACCTCACCGGAGAAATGTACCAGAGTCGCTATGGCAACAGTGAACTGCATACTCTGGGCAACTGGTTAATCAGCCGCAGCTTTGGCCTGGGAGTACGTTACTCTTTCTGAGCGTAAAGCTGATATCAGTGCAAGCCCTGCATGCCGCTTCTTAAGAAGCCAGTGCGGGGCTTTTCTTTTTCTGCCACCTGGTTCTGCGCGTTGAGAGCAACGACAGAAACCGGGATAAAACGGTTGTTATTTAAATAGTATGATAATAATATCTATAGTTGTTAACCTGATGCGGTTAGTTTATTAACAAGTGTCTCTGCAGGGGTGTTAAATACACTGACTGTCAGTGACAGCAATCCAAACAATAGTGATAGCCTTAGGTTAACCTTTTGTTAACCCGCACAACTGTCTGAGTGGAATCTCCTGTATGACAAGCTATAAATTATCGACCTTTGAAAAAGTAGGCTTTGGTGCCGGCGACATGGCCGTGAATGTGGTGATCTCGTCGATGATGCTGATCATCACCTTTTTCTACACAGACATTTTTGGTCTTAAACCCACTGATATGGCACTGATGTTTTTATTAGTGCGGATTATGGATGCGGTGACTGACCCGTTGATGGGGTTGATCACTGATAAGTACAATAGTCGTTGGGGGCGCTACCGCCCCTATTTCCTTTTTCTGTCTGTGCCTTTCGGGCTTTCAGTGTTTCTGACTTTCAGTACTCCGGATGCCGATTATAACCTTAAACTGGCCTGGGCTTATTCCACCTACATCTTTGTAACGCTGATGTTTACGGCGGTCACTATTCCTTATATCTCTCTGATTGGTGTGCTCACCGATGATCCCAAAGAGCGCTTATCTGCTAACGGTTATCGCTTGTTCTTCGCTAAAGTTGCTGCCTTTCTGGTCACCATTATCGTGCCGATGTTAGCCAGCGCAGACTACTGGCAGGGTGACAAAGCGCTGGGCTATCAGGTAGCCATGGGCCTGATGTCAGTGATGGCGGTGGCGCTGTTTTTATTTTGCTTTTTTGCTACCACCGAACGTCTTGAGCATCAGGTGGATAAGAAACCTCTTAAAGAGCAGTTCAGTCTGCTGCTGAAAAACGACCAGTGGCTGGTGCTGTGTGGGGTGTGTGTACTGGGCACCATCGGCTATGTGGTACGCGGCTCAGTGGCGCTGTATTACGCCAAGTATTACCTCGGTGGAGACGGTACCGTGCAATCCATGTTTCTCTCCACCGGTGTGGGCGCGGCCATACTGGCGATGGTGGCCTCAACCTGGATCACCAAAAAATACTGTAAGGTCAAACTGTTCCGTTACAGCCAGATGGCCGTCTGCCTGCTCAGTATATTGATGTTTGTGCTGGTGGAGCCCGGCGACCTGATACTCGCTTTTGTACTGTTCTTTCTGGTGTCTTTTGTGGTGGATCTGCATGCGCCCATCTTCTGGTCCGCTATCGCCGAGGCGGTGGACTATGGCCAGAGTAAGACCGGCAAGCGGGTAGCCGGCTTGTCATTTGGTGGCATTTCATTTTGCCAGAAAGCCGGAATGGGTCTGGCTGGCGGTATGGTCGGACTGTTGCTCGCCTTCTTTGATTATGTGCCGGATCAGGTACAAAGCGATAAGTCGCTGATGGGTATCGCGCTGATGCTGACAATTATTCCCGGCCTGTTTCATTATCTGGTGGGGGCGCTGATGAAGCGCTACCGCATTACCGATCTGGAATACCAACGTTTGTTGTCTGAGCTGGAAGTGAGCCGCACTGTGCCCCCCGCGCCAGACGACACAGAAACCGTGAAAATGGTGACAGGAGTTTAATCATGCTTAATACTCATATTCCGCTGATTCCACAGCGTGCTGACCCTTTTATTTATAAACACAGCGATGGCTATTATTATTTCACCGCTTCAGTGCCTGAGTATGATGGTATTGAATTGCGCCGGGCAAAAACCCTGGCCGGGCTGGCTCAGGCCGACACCCGCATGGTCTGGCGCAAACCTGACCAGGGCCCTTATTCAGATCTGATCTGGGCGCCGGAGATCCACTTCAATCAGGGTGCCTGGTATGTTTACTTTGCTGCCGCCCCGAGCCGTGAAATAAAAGACGAACTGTTTCAGCACCGTATGTACGCCATACGTTGCGATGCCGATAATCCGGTCACCGCAGACTGGACCTTTGAAGGGCAGATCGATACCGGCATCGATTCATTTTGTCTGGATGCCACCACCTTTGAACATCAGGGCGAACTCTATTACCTGTGGGCGCAGAAAGGGCCCGGCATCCGTGGTAACTCCAATCTCTATATTGCCGGAATGAGCGACCCGCTGACCTTAAAAGACGAACCCGTGATGCTGACCAAACCTGAACTGGACTGGGAAACCCGGGGATTCTGGGTGAATGAAGGCCCGGCGGTGATTAAAGGCCATGGCAAAGTGTTTATCAGTTACTCAGCCAGCGCCACCGATGAAAATTATTGTGTGGGGCTGCTCTATGCCGATGAAAATGCGGATCTGATGGACCCTGCCAGCTGGACCAAGCTGCCAAAGCCGGTGTTTCAGACCAATGCCGAAATGAAGATGTTCGGCCCCGGTCATAACAGCTTTACCCAGAGTGAAGAGGGTGAAGATGTGCTGGTGTATCATGCCCGTAATTATACCGAAATTGAGGGTGACCCCCTGTGGGACCCGAACCGCCATACCTTTACCAAGATCCTCAACTGGGACAAGGACGGGTTGCCGGTGTTCGGTAAGCCCGGACAGGTCTGAGTGATGTGGCGCATCCTGGCTCTGCTTTGTTTGGTTGTGGGGTGCAGGGTTCAGGCCGTTGAGCACTTTGCTTTGTCACAGGTGCAGCTCGAAGGCGGGCCATTTCTGCATGCTCAGCTCAAAAATATCGACTATCTGCTGGAACTGAAGCCAGAGCGATTACTCGCTCCCTATTTACAGGAGGCGGGTATCGAGACCGATTCACCGGCTTACGGCAACTGGGAAAGCAGCGGCCTGGACGGCCATATCGGTGGCCACTACCTCAGCGCCCTGAGCTTAGGCTATGCTGCCAGCGGCGATAAACGCTTAAAGCAACGCTTAGAGCAGATGCTGGGCGCGATGCGTCAGGCTCAGCTTAAACAGGGTAAGGGTTATCTGGGCGGCATTCCCGATGGCGGGGCGATGTGGCAGCAGATCCGCGCCGGTAATATTGATGCCGACCTGTTCAGTCTTAACCAGCGCTGGGTGCCGTTTTACAACCTGCATAAGGTCTTTGCGGGCCTGCATGACGCCTACGTGATTGCCGACATCGAACTGGCCGGGGTGATGCTCAATGAACTGGGTCAGTGGCTGCAAGAACTGGTGTCCGGGTTAACCGATGCGCAGATCCAGCAATTGCTGATTACCGAGCATGGCGGCATGAATGAAGTGCTGGCGGATATGCACAGGCTGTTCCCGCAACAGGGTTATCTGCAACTGGCCCGGCAGTTCTCTCATCAACAGATACTCGAACCGTTGCTGGACAATCAGGACCGTCTGAATGGTCTGCACGCCAACACCCAGATCCCCAAGATCATCGGTTTTCTTAAGGTTGGCAGGCAAAGTGGTGAGAAAAGCTGGTATCAGGCGGCACAATACTTCTGGAATGTGGTGACGGGCGAGCGCTCAGTCAGCATCGGCGGTAACAGTGTGCGCGAACACTTCCATGCCAGTGATGATTTCAGTGACATGATCAGCGATGTGGAAGGACCGGAGACCTGCAATACCTACAATATGCAGAAGCTGAGCAAATTGCTGTTTCTGGATAGCGGTGACAGTCGTTACCTGGATTATTATGAACGCGCCATGTACAACCATATTCTCTCCTCTCAGCATCCTAAGCATGGCGGGCTGGTGTATTTTACACCCATGCGCCCCGGTCATTACCGCAAGTACTCCAGTGTGCATGATTCCATGTGGTGTTGCGTAGGTTCCGGGATTGAAAATCATAGTAAATATGCCGAGCTGATCTACGCCCATGACGACAATGAACTGTTGGTCAATCTGTTTATCCCTTCACGGCTGAACTGGCAGCAGCAGGGGCTGCAACTGGCCCTTGAAACCCGTTTTCCCGATGAAGAAGACGTGCAACTGAATATTCAGTCGGACGCCGATAAGGCCGTGCGTATCAGCATTCGTCAACCTCGCTGGGCAAACGACGCCGCTATGCAACTGGAAATCAACGGCGAGCCGGTTGAGGCAGAGCAGCAGCGCCAGGGATATCTCAGCATTACACGCCGCTGGCAGGCGGGGGATAAGATCAGCTTTAGTCTGGCCACGGCGCCAAGGCTTGAACAACTTCCCGATGGCAGTGATTATTACTCGGTGCTTTACGGGCCGGTGGTGCTGGCGAGCAAGATGAGCCCATTTGAGAACGAGCAGCTGGATTTTATCGCCGATGACAGCCGTATGGGCCATATTGCTGATGGGCCAGTGTGTCCGCCCGAGGCGGTACCTATGATACTGGGTGATGCACAAGGGTTTCTGGCCAGCATAGAGCGCCTGCCCGGCACAGAACTGGGTTTTTCTGCCAGCCAGAGCCTGGCAAAGGGGGAGGGGATCGCCTCAAAGCAGGTACAACTGATCCCCTTTTTCCGTTTGCATGACAGCCGCTATCAGCTGTACTGGCCGCAATTCAGCGAAAAGGACTACCGTCAGCAACGTCAGCAGGCGCGTGAACTGGCCCGTCAGCAACAACAGCTTCAGGCCCGCACTGTTGATCAGATCAGCCCCGGTGAGCAACAGCCTGAGGCGGAGCATGACTTTGCCGGCGAGCAGACTGGTGCAGGCGTCAATCAGGGCCAGCACTGGCGTGATGCCAGCGGCTGGTTTGGTTATAAACTCAGAGATCAGGAGCACCAGGGCCGAATCTTACGCCTGCGCTACTTTGCCGGTGATAGCGGCCGAAAGTTCAGGATCATGATGAATGGCCTGCTGCTGGCCGAGGTGGAACTGTCGGCACCTCAGGAAGGGGAGTTCTATGAGCAGGACTATGTGCTCAGCCAGGAAATCCTTAAGCGCGCCGACCAGCAGGGCCACAGCCTGAAATTTGTCGCCGCCAAAGACTCCATCGCCGGAGGCATCTACGGCATCCGCCTGCTCACCGAAAAAGTGGGGTCAGAGTAAACTTTTTAGTCTCAATTGCCTTACAGCATGGCGTTTGGTTGTCACTCTCATGGCTACTTATACCTACTATAATCTTATGGTGTGAGTTTCAAGGGAGTGAAAATTATGGCCAGATTGCTAAGGGTCAGCCCTACTGGAGTTCCGGAACATGTTATCCAGCGGGGCAATAACCGTCAGCAGTGTTTTGTCGATCAACAGGATTATCGGGCCTATATCGGATGGCTAAAGGAATATTCTGAGGCCCAAAAGGTGAATATTCACGCCTGGGTATTGATGACCAATCATGTACATCTGCTTTGTACGCCGGAAGATGAGCATGCGGTTACAAAGATGATGCAGTGTCTTGGGCGTAAATATGTAAGGTACTTTAATCACCGGCATCAGCGCACAGGAACGCTGTGGGAAGGCCGTTTTAAATCATGTCTGGTACAAACCGAAACCTACCTGCTAAATCTGTATCGTTATATTGAACTCAATCCCGTGCGGGCAATGATGGCAGATTTACCCGCAGAGTATCCATGGTCCAGCTATCAGATTAACGCGCTAGGGAAACGATCTACGCTTTGCACACCACACCCGGTTTATCTTGCTATGGGACAAACCGAGCAGCAGCGTTTGGCGCGCTATAGAGCGTTATTTGCTGACCCGATCAATATCACCGTGCTTACCCAAATCAGAGAGGCCATCAACAAAGGTACGGCCATTGGTAGCATGGTTTTTAAACAGCAGATGGAAGCGAAAACCGGCAGACGCATGCTGCCGGCCAGGATGGGAAGGCCGGCTAAACCGGCATCAGGTTCAGAGGCCGGGAAAAGTTTACTCTGACCCCACTTTTGCGTGGTAGCGGTTGAGATCCTGTGGGTCAACCACTGGCCAGTCGTTTTGCCACTCAATGGGCATGATTTTGAGCTTCTGCACACCGTTATCTGCGCTTTCATAGGCATGAAACACCAGATAATCCTTGCCGTCGATGCTGTAAGCGGCGTTGTGGCCCAGGGCCACCCAGTCTTTATTTCCTTCCAGCACCAGAGTGCCGCCGCCTTGGCGCATATCTTTGCCGTCTTTGTCTAAGTAAGGCCCGGTAACGGACTTACTGCGCCCGACCATGATCTTGTAGTCGCTGTCCATACCGCGGCAGCATTTGTCGAAAGAAACAAACAGGTAGTAATAGTCATTTTTCTTAAAAATATAGGGGGCTTCGATGGCGCCTTCACCAGGGTCTGCGTCCGCGGTCTGCGGGTCACCGGGGCGCTTGGCAATACTGTACCATTCCTGTGGTTCGGCCAGGCGAACCAGGTCATCATCCATTTTTACCAGTTTCAGCCCTTCCCAGAAAGAGCCAAAACTCATCCAGGGCGTGCCATTTTCATCTTCCACAATGGCCGGGTCGATGGCATTCCAGTGATCACGATTAGGTACAGATTGCAGGATAATTCCCTGATCCACCCATCTGTAGTCCTCTGACTCCGGGTTCAGAGTCGTGTTGACCGCAACGCCCATACCTGAGGTGTTTTTACCAAAGGCCGATACGGAGTAATACAGATAAAATTTACCATTTTTCTGATAAATATCCGGCGCCCACAGATGACCGTTAAAACCGGGGGCTACACGTCTGGCCCAGCTCGGCTCATGTTCAAATACTCTTCCTGCCAGTTCCCATTTTTTCATATCCTTGGAGGAATAAAAGGTAATACCCGGCCCGGTACTGAAGACATAGTAAGTATCTCCTTCTTTGGTCAATACAGGATCATGAACTTCCAGCGGTTTGGTCTCAGCCTGGGCAGACAGACTCAGAAAGAGCGTCAAAACCAGGTATATTGCGGATTTAAGCATCAGTTTACTCCAGCCTCATGAGGTGAATGTTGTTAATGGGATATTAACATATATAATACAATATTAATAATGAGCCAGAAACTATTAATAAGGAATTTATTATGGGTTTTTCCGATCCTTCAAGAGGGCTACTTGCCTGTCTGTTCGTCATCTTGACCTTACCCAGTATAAAGACGAATGCCGGGCCACTGAATATCGATAATCCTATCGTACTGCAAAGGGCCGACCCCTGGATATACCGCGATCCGGCCAGTGGCTGTTATCAGTTCATCGGCTCTTCACCGGGATTCGATCAGATTGAGATCCGCAGCAGTTGTCGTATCAATGATCTTAAGCTGGCTGAGCCTGCCGTTATCTGGAAAAAGAAGGACGCTGGCCCCATGAGCGCCAATATCTGGGCGCCGGAGCTGCATCGTATCGACGATGTCTGGTATGTGTATTTTGCCGCTGGCGATGTGAACGAGCCCTTCTCGATTCGTATGTACGCGCTGTCGAACCCTGATGCCGACCCTGCTACCGACAACTGGCGGGAAGCCGGGCAGATAACAAGCCATCTGGATAGTTTTGCGCTGGATGCCACCCGTTTCGAGCATCGGGATAAGGCCTATATGGTATGGGCTCAGCAGGACAAGGCCGCCAGTTACAACTCCGCTTTGTGGATTGCTGAAATGGACAGCCCCACCAGTATCAAAGAGCCTGTTGTCGCCATTACCGAGCCGACGCTGGACTGGGAAACCCGTGGGTATAAGGTAAATGAGGGCGCTGCCGTAATTATCCGCCATGGCCGGGTGTTTATGACCTACTCTGCCAGTGCCACAGATCATCGCTACACTATGGGGTTGCTCTGGGCCGACGAGGATGCGGATTTACTCGATCCGAACAGCTGGAACAAATCACCGCAGCCGGTATTCAGCACTAATGAGCGGCTGGGCCGCTATGGTCCCGGTCATAATAGCTTTGTACTGGCTGAAGATGGCAGGACCGACCTGATGATCTATCACAGCAGAGATTATCTCGAGCTTAAGGGGTCACCGCTGACAGATCCCAATCGTCATGCCAGAGCCAGAGTGCTGCATTGGGATGCCAACGGCTTTCCGGTATTTGAACAGGAGCGGGGCGACTGAGGGAAACAACCTGCGGTCATGCCCGAGTGTCGTTGTCGGGCCTGTCCAGCACCTTTGAGTGCACGGTGTTAAGTGTTTGCACTTTGGCAATTCAAAGGTTGCTGGGCATCCAGTGCCCTTTGATATTCCTGAATTCACCACAGAGGCACAGAGAACACAGAGCTATCACGGGTTTAACCCCTTTTACTTCTCTGTGCCCTCTGTGACTCTGTGGTGAAATTTCTTTTTCGTGCTTTTAGTGTGATTGGTGGTAAAGATTAGGGCGCTGGCTGGGTTCCCGTTAACAACCTGCGGTCATGCCCGAGTGTCGTTGTCGGGCCTGTCCAGCACCTTTGAGTGCACGGTGTTAAGTGTTTGCACTTTGGCAATTCAAAGGTTGCTGGGCATCCAGTGCCCTTTGATATTCCTGAATTCACCACAGAGGCACAGAGAACACAGAGCTATCACGGGTTTAACCCCTTTTACTTCTCTGTGCCCTCTGTGACTCTGTGGTGAAATTTCTTTTTCGTGCTTTTAGTGTGATTGGTGGTAAAGATTAGGGCGCTGGCTGGGTTCCCGTTAACAACCTGCGGTCATGCCCGAATGTCGTTATCGGGCCTGTCCAGCACCTTTGAGTGCACGGTGTTAAGTGTTTGCACTTTGGCAATTCAAAGGTTGCTGGGCATCCAGCGCCCTTTGATATTCTTAAATTCACCGCAGAGGCACAGATAAACTCATAGGTATCAGTGGTTTAACCCCTTTTGCTTGTCTGCGCCCTCCGCGACTCCGCGGTAAGAAAGTCTTTTCGTTCGTGCCTTTATTCCGGACTATCCCTGTCCGGAGCTCTTTGATATTGCCAGAACCTTCTACCAGAAGCGGATATAGATCAACGCGGTAATCCCCAGAATACCGACGGTATGGATATAGTCCCACTTATCCAGATCCTTAATCATTGCCTGCATATTCTCCTTGCCCAGACTGGAGAAGGTCAGCCCTTTGAGTTTTTCATCACTGGCTCTCTGGGTCACCATACTCACCAGTATCATGATAGCGGTGACCACCACAAACAGCAGAATACAGTAATACAGCCAGTTCATATTGGTGATCCAGGCGAAGGCGCTGCCTTGCAGATCCTCCTTAAATGGCAACAGCACCAGTCTGACCATGCCCAGCACAAAGCCTGACACCAGGCCGATAAAACCGGCACTGGGGGTTATGCGCTTGCTGATCAGTCCAAGCAGGAACACGGCGGCAATACCAGGGGCAATAAGGGACTGTACGCTTTGCAGATATTCGTAAAGTACATCGGCTATCAGGCTCATTACCGGGATCCACAGGATACCCAGCAATACGATGACGATGGTAGCCATGCGCCCGACTTTAAGCAGATGTTTTTCACTGGACTCGGGTTTGAACTTCTTGTAGAAATCGATGGTAAACAGGGTCGCCGAGGAGTTAAACAGGGAGGCCAGTGAGCTCATAAGGGCGGCCACCAGACCACCAATCACCAGCCCTTTGACGCCTGCGGGCAATAATTCAGAGACCAGTGTCGGGAACGCCTGATCGGCGCTGTCGTAGCTGATAATCCCCTTGGCCTGCAGGGCATAGGCGATCATTCCGGGCACCAGAAAGATAAATACCGGCAATAGTTTCAGATAACCAGCGAACATAGTACCGCGGCGCGCGGCTTTGATATTCTTGGCCGACAGCACCCGCTGTACGATGTATTGATCGGTACACCAATACCAGAAGCCGATAATAAATGAGCCGAAAACAATCCCCGGCCAGGGGAATTCTGCATCGGAAGCCGAGCGAATAAGGTGCATGTTGGCATCGTTCAGACGTTCAACTTCTGCCCAACCACCAACTTTATCCAGTCCTACCACCAGGATGACCACTGAGCCGATAATCAGCACCGGGGTCTGCAATACGGAGGTCCACATAATGGCTTTCATGCCACCCAGTACCGTGTAGATACCGGTGACGATTACCAGGCCCAGGGCGGAGATCCAGAAAAAATCAATTCCCCAGATGCTGTCGATGCCGAGGATAGTTTTAAAGGCGATACCACCGGCATAGACGGTGACCGCGACCTTGGTCAGCACATAGCTAACCAGTGAAATGACCGACAAAAAGGTGCGTGACGCAGAGTTATAACGTCGCTCCAGAAATTCCGGCATGGTGTAGACTTTGCTGCTCCAGTAAAAGGGAACGAAAACCCAGCCAAGCAGCAGAATTATCCAGGATTGCAGCTCCCAGTGTGCCATGGCCATACCAGACTGGGCGCCGGCGCCGGAAAGACCAACCAGATGTTCAGAGCCGATATTTGAGGCGAAGATAGAGGCACCAATGACCAGCCAGCCCGCGTTGCGCCCGGCCAGAAAATAATCGGCTGTATCTTCTTCTTTCTGACGCATGGAGAAATACACCACAGCCAGAAGTAATAAAAAGAAGCCGGCCAGCACCAGCCAGTCGAGGGTACTAAGTTCAACCATCAGGTATTCAGTTCCTTAGCCTGAGCCAGCCAGGGGGCTCAAAGCGTGAGATAAACGATTATTAAAAATATTATAATATAATTATAAAATAAAAAAGCTTATTGTTAAAACAGAGTTAAAAAAGTGCTGTGATTTGCCATGGAGTAACCATCCGCACCTTTGCGTTCGCCTGCAGGACGGTCGACTATAGGCATAAATTGCTGTTAAACCAGGCTAAAGACATACTAAAAAGTTATGTTAGTATAATAAGATACCTATCAGGGCCGGTTTATCTTTCATAGACGCACTCTGCTGGAGGTCTTTTTTCATCCGGCAAGGCAGAAGGAGTAAACTTAGCGGGCGCTGAATAAGCGGCTGACAAATAAATCGGGAACCTATTTGAACAGCTTTGCTGGTGGTATGCGGTGCAGTAGAGGATATAGCACCGCTGGGTGGAAAAATGACCCAGCCCTGCGGGTTGAGGCTAAAAATGCTTCACTCTATGTTAATCGCGGCTCGTTTAGGTGATTGAACCACGCCGCTTGCGCCTTGATTGAAACACTTTTTGCCTCAACAGAGGTGAATATAAAAGATAAACAAGCCCTAGGAACTTATCATGGCACGTATTGAAAATCTTAACCTCTCTCAGCGGGTGACTAATGAACTGGGGCGTGCAATCGTTTCCGGTGAGTACAGCATTGAGTCGGGATTACCCACCGAGGCCCAACTATGTGACGAGTATGGCATTAGCCGTACCGCTATTCGCGAAGCGGTTAAGATGCTGGCTGCCAAGGGGTTGATTTCCTCCAGACCCCGCCAGGGAATCAGGGTTGAAAAACCTTCCAACTGGAATTTATACGACACCAGCGTACTGAAGTGGTTGTTGAGCAGCAGCCCCTCATTACACGTGCTGCGTGAGTTTCTGCAAATGCGCCTGGCTATTGAACCCCAGGCGGCAGCGCTGGCCGCCGAATTCGGCAAGGATGAAGATATCGACCAGATAGAACATGCCCTCAATGATATGAAAACGACGGCAGCGGACCCCCAGGCCAGTATGCATGACGCAGATTTGCGTTTTCACACCAGTATTCTTTACGCCAGTGGCAACCGTTTTTTCTTTCAGTTGCGGGAGTTTATCAGTACGGCCCTGGATGTAAGTATTCAGCACACTACGCCAGCCAAGGGTAATGATATGAGTGTGGCCGAGGATCATGGGAAGATCTATACCGCCATTCGCAATCGTCAGCCCGAGCGGGCTAAGAATATGATGACCTATCTGATTGATGAGGCCATGAGCTTTATCGAACAGGAAATTCAGCGTAAGAGTTGACTGCACTTTTGTTTGGTGAGTTTTTCATCACACATCTCTGTTTGTTGGAAGCAATATGTTGCAAATTTCAGATTCCGTTGCCCGTTATCCCAGTCTGAAGGATAAGCGGGTTTTTATCACCGGTGGCGGCACCGGTATCGGTGCCCATATGGTGGAGCGCTTCAGCCAGCAAGGTGCGCAGGTCTCCTTTGTGGATATTGCCGAACCTCCCAGCCAGAGTCTGTGTGAAAAGCTTGCCGGGAAGGTGGCGCATACCCCCGTTTTTATCCCCTGCGATATTCGCAATATCGCCAGTCTGGTTGATTGTATCGAAGAGATTTACAGGGAGCAGGGCGATATCGGCGTACTGATCAACAATGCTGCCGATGATACCCGTCATGACCTTGAAACGCTGAGCGTTGAATACTGGGACGATCGCATGGCAGTAAACCTGCGCCCCTGTTTCTTTGCTGCGCAGGCCGTGATCCCGCAGATGCAGCGGCTTGGTGGGGGCAGTATCATTAACCTTGGTTCGATCAGCTGGCGTCTTAAACAGGGATGTATGCCAGCTTACACTACCGCTAAGGCCGCGATAGAAGGCCTGACCCGCACGCTGGCCGGCCGTCACGGTGAAGATAATATCAGGGTCAACAGTCTGATCCCGGGTTGGGTGATGACAGAACGTCAGCTCACGCGGTGGCTGGATGCCGATACGGTCAAAGACATCCATCATCATCAGTGTATCAAGAAGACGCTGGTGCCTGATGACATTGTCAATACCGCCCTCTTTCTTGCTGCGGACGACAGCAACATGCTGACGTCGCAAAGTATTATTGTTGACGGGGGATGGGTCTGATTGATGTGTGTCAGCAATCGCACATATAACCTGACAGCAGGTTAGTGTGGATTTTTAATTTTGTATTTTATATTATAATAGTAATTTTATAGTGATTGTTTTCAGGATACCGGGGCGCTGATTGTCAGATTTGCTGCTTATTAATCTGGTGCTGTTATGCGGCGCCTGCCTGCAAGGTTTACTGGGTTTCGGCCTCGGGCTGTTTTGTGCGCCATTGCTGTTTTTAATCGCCCCCGAGTATGTGCCGGCACCGATGATTCTTAATGCACTGTTACTGACCCTGCTCATATCTATTACCAATCGGGAAGCAATCGATACCCGATTGACCGGCTTTGCCATTGTTGGCGGTACCATTGGGGTGTCAGCCGCAGGCGTATTGATGTGGTGGCTGGATACCGAACATTATCCGCTGTTATTTGGGGTACTAATTATTCTGGCCGTGCTGTTGTCTTTGTTGGGCGTACGGCCTGCTATTAACCGGCGTACTAACCTCGTTGCTGGCGCCCTCTCCGGATTTATGGGAACGACCACCTCTGCTGGGGGGGCACCCATGGGATTGTTGTATCAGGACGCTGAGCATAGTGAAATCAAAGCTAACCTGAGTGTGTTTTTCCTCTATATCAACCTATTTGGTATTTGTCTGTTATGGCTCACCAATATTGCAGGGTACAGCGATTTATTGCTGTTCTTACAATCAATCCCGGCCTTGCTTGCCGGCCTGGCCCTGTCCTGGTATCTGAGCAAACGGATCAACGCGTATCACGTTCGCTATATGATTTTGCTGGTGGCTTTGTGTGCCGGCATTCTGTCCATAGTAATGTAAGCCGGTTGGTATGTTCAGCGGCACATTGACAGTTGCCAGCATGGCTGCCGGATGATGTCGGTGCCGCTTGTTACAAGCCTCACTTTTTCCGGCGCAATGCCTGAACGGTTATTTGAGACCGGCGCCCGCCAGCTTTAACTAAAAAGCAGTGTTACGAAACATTTAGGGCGGGGTGTCTGTTTGAAGTGACCTGTGAAATCAATAGCGCGGCTTAAGCCCGCGTTACACCGTCTGGTAAAGTAAGCAATTGATGGCCTGAGTTGATATGATGTCGTCAGCGTTTTGTCTTTGAATATTAATACCCATGCCGCAACAGGGCTTCGTTCTTACCCGCCAAATCGTTGAAACCGACGGCAAAACCAGCCTGATGTTATGGCTTAACACGGTCGATGGCCCGGTTAAGCTGATCACTGAACCTCAAAAAAGTTGTTTTTTTATCCGGCAGGAGCAACGTAGCAGCGTGGTCAGAATGCTCAGTGACGCCCGTGTTGAACACAGCATTAATGACCTGAATCTGAAAACATTTGCTCAGCAACCCATTAGTGCGTTGTATTTTGATAATCCCGCTCAGACGTATCAGGCAAGAGATCTGCTCAAAGGACAGGGTGTTGTCTGTTATGAAGATGATATTCGTCTGGCTGACCGCTATCTGATGGAGCGCTTTATTTGTGGCAGCTTGTGTTTCAGCGGCAATACCAGGCAGTACCCTGACTATGTTCTGGTGGAGCACGCCAGAGTTAAACGCGCCGATTATCAACCACAGTTTCGGTACTTGTCGCTGGATATCGAATGCAGTGCTCAGGGGCAGTTGTTTTCGGTAGGTTTGTCTGCCCCTGATTATCGGTTGGTGATCATGATAGGAGCGGTACAATCCGGACCTGAGTGGATCCACTGGGTCGCCGACGAGAAAGCCTTATTGCAGGCGCTGATCACAAACGTAGAGGACTATGACCCGGATCTTTTTATCGGCTGGAATCTGGTGAATTTTGATTTTAAGTTACTGATTGAAAGGGCGGCTCGTCTGAGGTTGCCCCTGTCGCTCGGCCGTGGCAACAGCGCTGCAAGCTGGCGTGATGGCCGGGAGACCAATCAGGGCTTTGTGACGGTGCCCGGAAGAGTGGTGATAGACGGCATTGATGGTCTGAAGACCGCCACCTATCAGTTTGACAGCTTTAGTCTCGAACATGTTAGCCAACAACTGTTAGGCAAAGGCAAGGCCACAGAAGATGTGGACAATCGTCTGGCCGCAATAGAGCATGATTTTCAGCACAATAAGGTCAAACTGGCAGAATATAATCTGCAGGACTGTGTGCTGGTGGAGGAGATTTTCAGCCATACCCGACTGCTGGATTTTCTGACTCTGCGCAGCCGCCTCACCGGCCTGGAGCTGGATCGTAGCGGCGGTTCGGTAGCCGCCTTTACGAATCTGTATCTGCCCCGTTTACATCGTGCCGGCTATATTGCCCCGAATTTACCCGCCGGCGGCGGCCTGGCCAGCCCTGGTGGCTATGTGATGGAGTCGCACCCGGGGTTATATAAACAGGTTCTGGTACTGGATTTTAAGAGCCTGTACCCCTCGATTATCCGCACTTTCAAGATCGATCCAATGGGGTTAACAGAAGGGTTACTGGAGCCCGATAAGGCCATACCCGGTTTTCGTGGTGCCGTGTTTCATCGTACCCGGCATTTTTTACCGGAGATTATTGCCAGCCTGTGGGCGCAGCGGGACGAAGCCAAACAACAGCAGGACGCGGCCCGATCTCAGGCGATTAAGATCCTGATGAACTCTTTTTACGGCGTACTGGGCTCAGGTGGCTGCCGGTTTTATGATACCCGTCTGGCCAGCTCTATTACCCTGCGTGGCCACGACATTATGCAGACCACCGCGCGCTGGATAGAAGAGCAGGGTCACCAGGTTATTTATGGCGACACCGACTCCACCTTTGTGTGGCTCGGTGATGACACTACTGACCAGCAGGCCGCCGAACAGGGCAGGCAACTGGAGCAACTGATCAATCAGCGCTGGCAGCGAAAGCTGCGTGAAGAGCTGGATCTGGAGTGTTTTCTGGAAATTGAATTTGAGAGTCACTTCAAACGTTTTGTTATGCCCACTATCCGGGGTTCTGAGCAGGGCAGTAAAAAACGCTACGCAGGCCTTAAAGCCACCGATAAGGGCGATAAACTGGTCTTTAAAGGCCTGGAGTCAGTGCGTTCAGACTGGACCGCACTGGCGAAACATTTTCAGACCCGGTTGTATGAAATGGTGTTTGCCGACAAAGATGTACTGGCCTTTGTTCGGGAGCTTATTGAACAGGTAAAAGCCGGTGAGCTTGATGAGCAACTGGTTTATCGCAAAAGACTACGTAAACCCCTGACCTCTTATGTTAAGAATATTCCGCCCCATGTGCGCGCCGCACGGCTGGCAGATGAGCAGAATAAGACACTGGGCAAGCCGCTGCGCTATCAGCACAAGGGCTGGATCCACTATGTGATTACGCTTAACGGGCCGCAACCAGTGGAATATCAGAATGCGCCACTGGATTACGAGCATTATATTGAGCGTCAGATCCGTCCCGTGGCTGAAGGCATATTACCCTTTGTCGGCGAAGATTTTGATACCCTGGTCAGCCAGCAGATGGGCTTGTTTGGCTGAACCCTGATAAATCAAATCTCTGACGGAGCTATCCCTCAGATTTCAGTTTTAATAGGTTGAAGCTATGGTAATTAATTTAATTTATCGGCCATAGCCGTTAATAATAGGTCTTTAGCTTATTCACGGGGGAAAGTGTGCAGCCCTATCAGCTCAGTGTTACCGAACTGCTGAACAGCATGCGGGAAAAAAAACTTTCCCCACCGGAGCTTATGCACAGCTATCAGCAGCGCATCCGCGAGGTTAATTCGTCGGTGAACGCCTTTGCTTTTCAGTTTCCTGAACAGGCACTGGCGCAGGCCAAGGCTGCAGAGCAGCTTTATCAGCGCGGTGACTACCAGCCGCTGAGCGGGCTGGCGGCAGCGATCAAGGATGAAACCTATATAAAGGGCCAGATAACCACCAATGGCAGCTATTGTCTGGCCGACGCAGTTGCCACCACGACCGATCCTGTGCCACAGGTGCTGATGGATAATGGTGCCATTGTTCACGGCCGCACCACCACGCCCGAATGTTCCACTGCTGCGGTGACCTGGTCAGATATCTGGGGGGTCAGTCGCAATCCCTGGAATACGGCCATCACCTGCGGTGGCTCATCAGGCGGGTCGGCAATCGCGGTGGCCTCGGGCATGGCCAGTTTTGCCAATGGCACCGATATTGGTGGATCGCTGCGTATTCCTGCCGCATTTTGTGGCCTGTTTGGTTACAAGCCGCCCCATGGAAAGGTGGCTGAGATTGCGCCTTTTAATATTGATCCCTACTGCCATCATGGTTTACTGACCCGTGAGCTGGCCGATCTGGAATACCTCTATCCTTTTATTCGCGGCAGCCAATGGGGAGACTCCCATTCTTTTGTACCCGATGCGTTGCCGGATAACCGGCCACTGACTTCTCTGAAGGTGGCGATATCGCCAGAACTGGGTTTTTACGCAGTAGAAGAGGATATCCGTGCCAATCTGCTCCACAGTGCAAAATTGCTGGAACAGGCGGGTGTTGCGGTAGAGCTGGTGGAGCTGGACTGGGATGAACAGGTAATACAAACCGCTAAGGTGCACCAGCGGGCGTTGATGGGGATGTTTCTAAGGAAAAACCTGGATACTGCACAAAACCGCCCGAAAATGACTTCTTACCTGCGCTGGTATCTGGATAAAGTGGCTGAACTCAGTGTTGAGGATATCTTCGAGGCCAATCTGCATGTTTGCAGAATGTGGGACGCGCTGGCATCGGTGTTTAAAGATTATGATCTGTTACTTTGCCCTACACTGGCCACCACCAATGTAGCGGCAGAATTCGACTACAGCTGCGATAAGATCAGTGTTGGCGGCAGGTCTGTGGATGCTAATAAGGGCTGGTTTATGACCTACCCCTTTAATACGCTCGGTCAGTGTCCTGTATTATCTATGCCCAATG
The DNA here is from genome assembly GCF_002591895.1 of Lacimicrobium alkaliphilum. Classification (GTDB taxonomy): domain Bacteria; phylum Pseudomonadota; class Gammaproteobacteria; order Enterobacterales; family Alteromonadaceae; genus Lacimicrobium; species Lacimicrobium alkaliphilum. Next base: position 182,620 of record NZ_NISX01000007.1, on the reverse strand, counting down.
GTGTCTGTGCCAACGGCGTACCCAGCTCATTGCAGATCGTCGGCCATCCCTATAAAGAACAGGAAATTTTCACGCTGGCGAGGCTCTTGAACCAGTTGCATCCGAAGCTTCCAGACCCCTCCTTTAACAGTAATTAAGCCTTTCCCGTGCCGGGGTGTTGTGTCCCTGGATCAGTTCACCGGGCAGTTCGCTGCCCGGTATTTTTTCGTAAAGAGCCAAAGGGAATAACCTATCCGGGTCGTTGCGATCCCGGCGATTCTGCGCTGAAAATAACGGTACGGCCCCCGGATTCCGCTTCGCTCTATTCAGGCTACAGAGAACCGGAGTTACAACGCCGGGCGCTGATTCAGCGCCTTGGCTTTATTGGTGATACGCTCAAGTAACCATTGCAGGCACTGACCCATGGCGCCTTCAATCTGCCAGATCAAATCCACACAGTGGGGAAAGGTCACTTCCTGATGGCTGGTTGGCAGACGCACGATGCTGCCATTGAGTAGCTGAGACTCTACTGCATGCAAAGGCATTTCTGCCCATCCCAGACCCTGACGCAGCATTTCCATCATGGTGGTGGGTGAGTTGGAGTACCAGATATTACTGGTCAGATCCGAATCAAAGCGACGAAAGCCGGTCTGGGTGTCGGTAATACGCAGATGCCGATACTGAGCCAGATCCTGCGGTGCCACTTTGTCCAGTTTTGCCAGCGGGTGTTTGGCGCCGGCCACAGTGCAATAGTGCACGTGGCAAATACCGCGAAAGGCAAACTGTTCGGGATAATCATCCTGACTGATCACCACCGCCAGATTGACCTTATTCTGTTCGATGAGCTGATAGGCCCGCTTATGGGTGGCCTCCAGCAGCATCAACGAGGTGAGTGGAAACTGTTGTTCAAATTCTGACGCCAGTCCCAGCATCACGCCGTCAGGGATGGCCATATTGTCATAGGCCAGGCTGATTTCGCTTTCGACACTGTCCATGATGTTATCGATACGATGACGCAGGTTGCGGTGACTTTTCAGAACAGATTTCACATCGTTCATCAGCGCCAGCCCCTCGGGCGTCAGCTTGGGGATCTTAGAGGAGCGATCGAAGAGCGAAAACCCGGCATCAATTTCCAGATTACTGATCAGACCACTAATGGATGACTGAGCTTTACCCAACCTTCGGGCGGCCGCCGAAAAGCTGCCAGTCTCGACGGTGGCGATAAATGCCTGTAGTTGTTCCAGTGAGAGTTCCATCTATGTATCGCACCAACCTATGGTAAATAACTTTCTTTAATCATCATAATTGATAATCCTGCATGGTAACAACTCATTAACGAATAATTTGCCATAAAAAAATAAGTATCAGGTGAATTTATTATTAAACCAACACTGTTGTTGAGGAAAAGACCATGCAGACACACAGAAAAACACCGCTGGCCCTGATGATTTCAGGAATATTGCTATCAGGCACCGCTTTTGCGCAGGAAAATAACGAAAGCGAAGAGCGGGAAAATAAACTTAAAGAGCAGGATATTGAAATCATCCAGGTTTCCGGTAGTGGCCGTATGGCAACCGCCAACGAAATTCCGATGAACATTACTGCGGTAGGTGCAGCGGAACTGCGTCGTAAAAATATAACCGATATTAAAGCGCTGATCGCAGACTCCGTTGAAATCAGCTCACCGGGTAACAGCAACCGTCTGGCGGAATCGGTAACGGTTCGTGGCCTGAATGTTTCTCCGGTTAATGCCAATAACCTCGAACAGTTTACCCGTACTACAGTGGCTTACTACCTCGACGATACCCCATTGCCAAACATCGGTTATCGGATTAAAGATGTTAACCGGGTTGAAAAGCTGCTCGGCCCCCAGGGTACATTGTATGGCGGTGGCAGCCTCGGTGGTACTATACGTTATATTACCAACCAGCCTGATCTGGTGGAGTTCAGTTTTGACGCCAATACCAGCATCTATCAGGTTAAGGATGGTGGTCTGAGTCATGATACGGATGTGGTATTTAATGTCCCACTGAGCGATACGGTGGCCGTCAGGGCCTCCATTGCCCATCTGGATGATGCCGGTTATACCGACCGTATTACCAGCCCCACCTATTTTACCGACGAGCAAAAACGTATTCCCAACCCCAATCCGAATAAAGAGCGGTATGAGGATGATGACTGGGAAGAAACCACCGGCGGTAAGATCGCCCTGTTGTGGCAGCCTGTCGATGAGTTCAGTGTGACCCTGTCTCATGTGCAGCAGGATCAACTGGCCCACGGTACCAGTGGCGCCAGCCGGGAAACAGTGGACTACGCCTGTGAGCAGGAAGGCCTGGAAGGCGACGCCTGTGACAACAAATACAGCCGTTACAATACGCCGTTCCAGGTGAACGACCATACCATAGTGGCGACCTATGAAGAGTTTTCAGATCGCGAGCTGACCCTGGATTCCATTGATTTTAACTGGGAGCTGGATTTTGCCACCCTGCACAGCAGCACCTCCTACTTTAAAGACAGCCGCGAAGGACAGGCAGATTATCTGGGTTACGGTCTGGTCTATTACGGCTGGGTTCCTGGACTGGGACTGGATGATACCAATGAGTCGGCCTATATCACCTATGACAATACCTACAAAGGTCTGAACCATGAAACCCGCCTGACCTCTACAGGCGATGGCCCCTTAAGCTGGATTGTCGGCTTGTATCATACCGACACGGAGCGGCGCCTGATCTTCTCCGAGTTCTATCCCGGCTTCGATCAGGCTACCGCAGATTTTTATGGTTTTGACCGTCAGGCCTGGTATGGCGACACCCGCCCGGGCTCAGTGGACGAGGGTTACCATGAGAATTTCCACAACCAGTATCAGGAAACGGCATTATTTGGTGAGCTGACCTATGCAGCGACCGACAAGCTGGATCTGACCTTTGGTGCCCGTATCTTTAATTATGATGATCAGAATGACCCCCTGATTGTGGACTATACCGGCCTGACCAACAGTCGCTCTACCTCGCGCAATAAAGAGAACGGTGAGTCTTTCTTTAAGTTTAATGCCGCCTATCAGATGACCGATGATTTGCTGGCCTACGCCACATTCTCTCAGGGCTTCCGTCGTGGCGGCACCAACGGCTTTAAAAATATCACCATAACCGACCAGAACGGTGATGAGGCGACACTGGAGGTTTCTGATGAGGCGCAGAATTACGAGCCGGACTCAACGGATAACTATGAGCTGGGTATCAAGGGCTTTTTGCTTGACCGCGACCTGTATATGCAGGCCAATATCTACCGCATTGAGTGGAACAATGTGCAGACTTACTTCTCACAGATCCTTGATGGTGTGTTCCCTCTTAACGGCACCACCAATGGGCCATCGGCCGAGACACAAGGCTTTGAATTCAGTTCCAGATACCGTCTGACTGATGATATTACCCTGCGTTATGCCACGGCCACCGTTGATGCTGAATGGGCGGAGACCGGTGAGGCCTGTATCTTTGAGCCTGTGGCCAGCGCGCCGGATGCCGACCTGCAGTGCCGCACCTGGGAAAAAGGTGGTCAGCTTGGTGGAGCGCCCGAATGGCGGCACAACTTTGGCGTCAGTTATGAGACTGAGCTGGAAAATGGTTATATGACCGCTAATCTTGATGGTCGTTATGTGGGTGAAACACCCAGTGACCGCCAGGACTTTCCGGATGCGGATGTCTATACCCGCAAGTCATATACCCTCTACAATGCCAGCGTCAGCTATGGCCGGGATGACTGGAAAGTGTCGCTATGGGTAAACAACCTCACCGACAAGCGTGCAGAAACCTCGGGTCAGACTGACCTGGGGCAGGGCTGGCGGACCATTTTCGTACGCCCCCGTACGGTTGGTGTGAACTTCTCTTACACCTACTATTAATTAAACCGGCGCAGGCTCAGGCCTGCGCCTGGAGCACCATGCCAGTGACTGTTGAGGGTAAGAGTCAGAGGTCACTGGCATGGTAACCGATATCCAGATAAGGAAAACAGCTTGTTGTCACAGAGCATGTCAGACTCCATAACGCCAGCCATGTCGCGGGTGGCTTACGCCGGTATATTAATGGTCGCGATGATGGGGGCGGCCGTCACCATCCTGATGCCATTGGTGGTGGGGGCCTTTAGTGACAGCGGCGCATTTAGCCAACAACAGGTGGGTTTTCTGACTGCCGCCGATGTGGCCGGTATTCTGCTTTCCAGCATGTCGGCATTTTTCTGGGTCAGGCGCTGCCACTGGCAGCGCTGGATGCAGATAAGCCTGTTGCTGTTTATTGGTATGAATCTGCTGACCCTGTTTACCAGCTTATTTCCGGCACTGTTGCTGGTGCGCTTTCTGGCCGGGATAGGCTGTGGTATCGGCTATTCCATTGCCCTGGCAGCGCTGGGCGACAGAACCAATCCCGATAAGGCCTTCGGTGCCATGGTGACCGTGCAGGTGGTGTTTGGCACCGTGGGATTCTGGGTGTTGCCTCATATCACCAGTGTCTGGGGCTATCAGGGCCTGTTTCAGTTTTTTAATCTGTTTCTGTTACTGGCTCTGACACTGGTCAGTATCAGCAGCCCTGCTGATGAAAACAAAAAAACTCAGAGTCTGCCGCCCTTTGGCCGGATTTACCTGCCGGTATTGTTTGTATTTCTGGGGGTGGTGGCCTACTACTTCGCTCAGGGTACGGTCTGGGCCTATCTTGAGCGTATCGGCGTGGCCGCCGGTTTAAGTGTGGCAGAAGTGGGTGCAATTCTAGGCTGGGGCTTTGCCATCAGCGCCTGTGGTTCGGTGCTGGCGGCGAAATTCGTGGCCATGATGGGGCGTAATTTTTCCCTGTGGCTGACGGCGGTGTTGCAGCTTGGCTGTTTGCTGGCGCTGTACCTGATGGCACAACCCCATATCTGGCTGATCTATGCACTGGCCACCGTGGTGTATCAGATTTTCTGGAGCTTTATTATTCCCATTATGATGGGCATTTTCAGCGACGCTGACAAGAGTGGCCGCCTGATCGTCTTTTGTGTGACCGCCTTCAAAGTGGGGCTGGTAATAGGCCCGCCGGTGGCAGCGGCCGTGGTCAGCCACTTTGGCGTTATCCATGTTCTGTGGTTAGGGGCGGTGGCCATTGTGCTCAGTGTAATGCTGCTGCATCTGGCCAATAATCGCACCCGCTCTAAATAAAAAGGGGAAATCAATGCTGTTACGTGCGTGCCTGTTGATGCTTGTAGTGTTGCTGGCGTCCTGCCAGCAGGTGCCGGAGCCTGATAAGCGGGTCACCGCGCAGATCATCGACGATGGAAAAGATTATACTTTTGAGGCCGGTGAAGGGTTGTATCAGGTACGCTTTAACTATACCGGCGAAAACTGGACCCACGCCGATGTGGCGGCTATCCGCATCGACACCCGTCGCCCCATTGCGATTTTGCCCCAGCAGTATACCCAGCCCGGTAAAATGATGCCCGGTGCCACCGTCAAAGGCCGCAGTATCGGCAAACTGTGGAACCAGATTACCCAGCAGGAAATGGCACGGCGGCTGACCGACAAAGGCTTTTTTGTACTGACGCCCAGTATTCAGATGTATGGTGAGGATCTGAATGGTTATCAGGGGTTTGAGCATTTTATCGCCGGGGTGCATAAGGGCAATCAGCATGTACAGACTCTGTTGCTGACCGCCGATGCCCATATTGCCAATCAGCAAAACCCCCTGCCCGGTGCGCAGATGCTGGTGACAGGTACCAATGAGCGCAACCGAGACTGGGAAGCGCTGATTCAGCAGCATATTGCCCCTTTTTATGCTCAGGTGGGGCTGGGGAATCGTGGCGCCAGGGTCCGTGGTGGTCACTCAGATGAAGAGGGCTCTTCTGCGGCCTGGCACCCGCTGATCGAACGAGCTGCTGAATACGGTGCGACGGTGTCGATTTTGGAAGTCAGCCGCGCCATTGATATTGTTGAAAAAGCCGGCTCTATGGAGCAGGGGCGACAGTGGGCGGCGCCGCTATTTGATGCCATAACAGAGGCCATGGTGCAGTGGGCCTGCCAGCAAGGGTATGAGTTGGATGACTGTGAGGGATTCTGACCTTATGCGCAGGTTTTACAGGGTATCGGCGATGTTGCTGATAGCCGCATCTGCGCAGGCTGAATCGGATGACCCTTTTGCTCCCCTTGAGTTGCCACTGACTGAAATCAGCTCCCCGGCGGGCACGCCGTCAGAGTCTTACTGGCAACAACAGCTTAGCTATAAGATTGATGCCAGGGTGAATACAGACAAGGCCAGTCTGGCAGCCACTGCCGTACTGAATTATCGCAATCAGTCACCGGATACCCTGAAAACACTCTGGTTTGAGCTACCGCAGCAGCGTTTTGCTCAAGGTAGTCTGGCCAGAGAAAAGTATCAGGCCGGGGCCAGTGAAGCCGGCGGTACAACACGCTTACGGGTGACCGACTCAGCAAAACAGCCATTGAGAACAGGGTGGCAGGATACGCTGGTGGCGGTAACGCTGGATGAGCCACTAAAACCTGGACAGCAGGTACAGCTGCATTTTGACTGGGATCTTAAGCTGGTTTCCCGCTCTCATCCACTGGTGCCACGCAGTGGTTATGAGCAAATTAACGGAGAGAATCGCCTGCTGGCCTTCGCTCAGTGGTACCCCAGAGCGATGCGTTACGGCCCGCAAGGATGGAATTTACGGCCTTTTGTTAAAAATGCCGAGTTCAGCCTGGAGATGGCCGATTTTTCGGTGACCATTGATGCCCCGCCTCAGTATCTGTTGCTGGGCAGTGGTGACTGGCAAAGCGCCGGGCAGAATCTGCCTGAATCTGTATTTAAACGCTACCGGCAGGTTAGCGCCGATTCTCCCACCACATTGCTGAGGCCTGCGCAGCCCTGGCCGATTAATAATCAGCAACCCTGGCGATTTAAGGGTGAGCAATTACGTGACTTTACCTTTGTAGCGGTAAGGGATGTTATCTGGCAGGCCCGCAAGGTGAAACACAGCCAGGGGGATATACTGATCACTGCGGTATACTCCGATAACGGACGCTGGCTGTGGCATAAATACGCTCTCGAAGCCGGTGTATTCGCCATAGATGAACTGTCTGAATGGCTTAGCAAACCGGCGGCAATGAGTATTCATCTGGTCAATATTGCCGGGCTGGGGATGGAATACCCGGGTCTTAAGCTGGTGGGCTTTCGCGGCCCGGATGCGGATATCGGCGGCCCGGCGCCCGAATACAGCCGCACCCAGAAATATGACGTGATAGGTGGCATTTTACATGAGATTGCCCATGCCTGGATGCCGATGACGGTAAATACGGACGAGCGGGCCGAAGGCTTTTTCGATGAAGGTATTACCAGCTATCTGGCATTCTGGCTGGAGCAGCGCTGGAGTGAGAACTTTCAGAGCTTTTACGGCGAGCCCGCCAAGGTCGGTGCAGTGATGAGCGCCACTGACTATTTACCTCCGGTGACCTTTGCCGAGGAGGTCAGCAGCAAGCTGGACTCTCACTACCATGTTCCGGCAGTGGCACTGAATATCCTGCGGGAGACCCTGCTGGGCAGGCAGCAGTTCGATACTATTATGGCGGACTTTTTCCAGGCATGGCGTGGCAGGCATGCCGGTTTTGCTGATTTTATTCGTTTTGTACATCACCAGAGTGGCGAGCAGCTGGACTGGTTCTGGCGCGGCTGGTTTATGCAACGTGGTTATGTGGATATAGAACTCGGGGGCGCACAGCTGATTTTGCCACAGCACTGGAGCAACGAGCAGAAACTCGCTTACCTGCGACACTATCCTTCTGCTCCCAGCCTGACCCGTAGCCGCAACAGTCAAGAGGGGGCTGCTTTTGAACAGCGTAATCCGGGGTTGCTGGATCGCCACTCGCTGATGGATGATCAGACCTATGCCAGACTCGATGCTCAGACCGCGGCCGTGGAACAGCCACAGCTGCGCGTAACGCTGCGCAACAAAGGCAGCATACCCATGCCGGTACCGCTGCAGCTTCACTATGCCGATGGCACGGCAGAGTCTCATCTGCTGAGTGTGGATATATGGCGGCAAAATCCCGAGCAGGTTGAAATCTTATTATCCCTTGCACCCGACCAGGCAGTGAGTCTGCTGCAACTGGATCCACTGATGCAGATTGGCGATGCAAAGCGCACCGGTCATCGGCTTACTCAACCGGAGTTTTAGTATGTTTCGGGCATTTACGCTTATCGCAGCTATGTTACTGACACCCCTCAGCCAGGCGCAGGTGCCTTACTATTCCCAGCTTGATAATCTGCACAAGCCTGATTCGACCTGTAGCATCACTTCATTGGCTATGATCAGTGATTATTTTGATCTGACTGATCCTGAGCAACTCGGCCAGCGCACACCGGATTAACTGTATCAGCGGTTTGGTTTACTGCAGCAGGTGGCTGATTTGGCTGAAGGTTTTAATACTCTGGCAAAAGAGGCGGGTAGCAATTTACGCGATCTGGCACTAACCCGGGGCACCATCGCGCAGTTACAGGAGCAGGCCCGTATCGGCCAGCCCACCATAGTGCATGGCTGGTTTACGCCACCCGGACATATCCTGGTGGTCACTGGATATGACGGTGAATACTATACTGTGCATGACCCTTATGGACAGTGGAACCTGAAAAAGTGGGGTAGCTACGATACCCGTGTCAGTGGCAGAAATATTCGCTACCCAAAGGCGGCATTCGAATATGCTATCAATGACAATGGCAGCGGCGATGATCTCTGGCTGCATATTTACTTGCCGGAGAGAGCATCGGTGACGTCCCGATAATCTTTTCTATCTCTGCAGTTTAACTCTGATTCCGCACAAATCATCTGATAGCACTTTTGTGCAGATACATATTGTAATAAAATATTCCAATATTCCTGTTATAATTTACTAATTATTCTTGCTCATTTTATTAGGGAAGCGCTATGGCCTTGTCAATCGAACAGTTGGAAGCTTTTATGGCGGCCGTGGAAACCGGTAGTTTTTCCGGTGCAGCGCGTCGATTAGGTAAGGCTCAGTCATCGGTAAGTGGCCTGATTCACAAACTGGAAGATAAAACTGGTCTGAACCTGTTTGACCGCAGCCGCCGGGATCCTGTGCTGACCGCAGAAGGCAGCTCATTGCAAAAAGAGATCAAATCGGTACTGCATGCACACCGCAAACTGCAAATCCGGGTGTCCTCCCTGCATGCCGACAGCAGCCAGTGTGGCTAAGTACAGCCTCTGACTGCACCCGATATCATCGTATCAGACGATGGGTATTCATTTTTACTTCAATATATTTCTGCGCATAGTGGTCTGACTCGTTGACGTGAGGAATACCACTGATGTTGTTAACCAGACCTGCAATATTTAGCCTGGGGCTTATTCTGCTGTTAATGCCTGCTACCACCATGGCGGCACAACCAGGCCAGCAAATCTATCAACACAGTCTTAAATGGCAAAAACAGAGTTACAGGGTAGGTGAAGCAGAGCAATGCATGAACTGGACCCGCGAAGTGCTCAAAGCTGCCTGTGGAGACCAGTTTGCAACCCTTGAAACGCAACAGCCCTGGGACAAACACTTGCTTGGTAAGGGCGACCAATTATTGCCAGAACACGCCGATTCGCTGGCCAGTGAAGAATTCGGCCAGCGTATTGATAGTATCGAGGCGTTACAGCCCGGTGATCTGGTGTTTCTGCAAAACACCTACGGCAACTGGGCTGAAGGTGTGATCACCCATGTGGGTATTGCCACCGGTGAGGGGGAGTATATTCACCGCATGACCTCCAACAAGGGCGAGGTGCTGATTCAACCCATACCGGCCAGGTCTTTTAACGGCGCAATCCGTCTGGATCAAAAGTGGTGTCAGTAGCGGCCGTTTAAGATCCAGTAAGGTAGTGCCAGCGGGATTTCCCCATTTGAACAGTCCGTTGCAATCCAGAGTAACTTACAGCTGATTTAAAAGACAATGGCCTCGCCGTTTATGATTTTGATCAAAAATGGGGTCAGGCCCATTACGCCAATCAGCATCATCAAAGTCAGCCCGCATAGTACGCCACCGGTAAGCAGCTTGAGTCTGTTACTTCCTTTTTCAGAAGCGTAAAAATAAAGCTGTGCCGATGCCAGTGGCAACAAAAAGCATGCAAATGTCCAGATTGGGAAAAAGGGATCGCCAAAGGCCGGATTAGCGCCTGCAACTGTCCCTGTGACCATATAGCTGAACACACCAACCCGAAGAAACCATTGTGCATTCGATACCAGGAACAGCCGTATTGCCCATTTTCTGTGACTGGCAAGTTGTTTGTTTCTTGCCGTTTTCACCGTCAAGTAGGCAAACCCGAGGATAAGAAACCCATTAATACTGGTGCCTATGGCAGACAATGTATCCGGGCTGGTGCCTCTGACCCATGACAGATAAAAGCCTGACATGGCCAGACAAAAAACGGTTAGCAAATAAACATAGCCATTTATCTTGTGGAACCTTGGTGCGACGGTGCGCAATTTGGGAATTAATTGCAGTGCGCCGCCAAACGCGACGATACCCGCACCAATCGCATGGGCGGCGAAAAACAGATTACCTGTCGAATCATTGGCGTCATAGGGCTTGCTGCCTAAGGGTTCCCAGCGGTTCCAAATTTCCATGTTGTCGTTGATCACCGAAAAGCCGTAGAACGACATAATGTAGTAGAAGAACAACCACTGGCCGAGCATGATGCTGATGAACCAAAACGTCGCGGCGTATTTTAATACATTTTTTGCTAAAACAGCCTTTGCCTGCGCTGAATACCTGGCAGGTTGAACCGGGGTATTTTTCGCATTGGATACTGAAGTATTTACTGATGTCGTTTCCAAAACTATTCTCTCTTTGCATTGACGATATAGTGCAATTTTCGAGAAAACAGGTGTGGATGACGTCCGAATGTGCCCATTCGGACCAAATTGTTCAGCTTTCTGGCTGAATTTCGAGCAAATGTGATGCTCGATACGCCGATGGCGTCACGCCCTCAATTTTTTTGAAGGCGGCGTTAAAGGTCGATTTTGATTTATACCCCACTTCATAAACAATGGTGGTCACCGGCAGATTCGTATCGGTCAGTAGCTTTTTCGCCTCATTAATGCGAAAGGAATTAACAAACTGGAAAAAGTTAGTATTGAGTTCTTGTGACAGGGTTTCTGAAATGTAGTTTTCGCTGACCGATATTTCTGTTGCTAATCGATTCAGGGATAAATCTTCATCTTTAAACAAGGTTTTTTCTGACATTGCGACGGTTAACTGAGCCGCAATCTGTCGCATTGTGTCTTTTGGCAGTAAGGCACGTCTTTTTTGCGTCTCTTTGCTATTGTCTTTCTCGGTACTGCTCAATGTCGACTGATTGAGTGCAAGGTAGGTAAACGACAGCAAAACGGACAATTCGAACACAGGTAAAAAGGCATCGAGAACAAACCAGTTAACCCCTAAAAAGGTGGCTGCGTAGTTGACGGTGTAAATAAACCAGACCAGCCCCCATAAGATTAACACCACGCGCAGCCAGTCCATGGAGCGATGCTCAATGGCCGAGAACTTATCCATCAACTGTCGACGGTGTTGGGCGTGCAACCGCAGTGTTGCCGTCAGGTAAGCGAAAGTAAAAGCGATAAACGTGATAGCGGTAAACAGGCAGGTGAATTGTGCGATTTTCCACAGTTCCGGGTCCCGGGTTGCCGGATTTGCCAATGCCAGTTTTTGCTCACCACTGATCATAAACATAAAAGGTATCATGGCAACAATCACTACCATCGGGCCGAGCAAGGCCATGGAATAGCTTTTAACCGACAGTGTGCTGTCTGACGACATGGCCATATAAGCGTAAAAGTAGAGAGCCGGCCCCAACAACATTCTCAGCGGGAGCTGAAACCCCGCAATAGCCGGTGCGTATTGATAGGCGCCAGAGTAAATGTAAAGCTCGCCAATAATATGGGTTAGCATCAGCACTAACAGACCCAACAGATAATACGTCTGCTTATGTTTAGGCTTGTTGCAGGCTTGTATAATCGCCAGGGCAACGACCCCCATCATGCTTGAGTAAATTACCGTTGGCACTACATCCACTGTCATGTCATTTTCCTGTTGCGAAGCTGAGTTTGGACGACTGATAAAACGTCTGCTTACAATCACATAGTCTTGCCCCGAGAGGGGTTGCAATGGGCTATCTGCTATCGGCGGCAATTCTATACGCCAGTGAAGCGTTTGCCCACCGCCAATTGTTAAAGACATTGGCGCTGAACCAACGCTGAGACCGGTTATGCCGTGTCACACACCGACATAACGTTCAAATGTGGGCAGGCCTTCCTTTTTGTCTTTGCATTGCGTTTTCTGGCGCTTTCCTGGCTTTTTAGCAGAAGTTAACAGCAATTTTCTGGACACGGGGTCAAGTCTTGCATCGTGCAAAAACAAGAAAAAATAACTACTAATCAATAGCTTAAAGGGATAAAGATGCAAAGAATAATAACAGGGCTGTTGCTGTTACTGGCCAGCACTTTGGCCCAGGCTAACGTCAAATGCCCGGATGCCAAGGTGCAGATGTTGTATCCCACCGAAGAGAAGACCTTTATCCAGTTGGAAGGCCAGAACTGGCAGGTGCTGGGCTTTGTCGGTGATGACGACCTGCCCACCAAAATGGCCATCGCCCAACGGGCCAAACAGCAAAGCCAGCCGGTAGAACTCACCTTCAAAAATGGCCACGACAAAGAATGCCTGTCCCGAGACGACACCAGCCCGGTCATCAAAATCAAAGCTCGGAAAGAGAAGAAGAATAAAGACTGATACCGGCCTCTTGTTTGAAAAAACGCCTTTTGTTTCTGGCGTTTTTTATGTCTGATCGGGCAATCCTTACCAGCAGGGTGAGCATTCCTTACCGGTAGAAGCGATCACCGATGACCAGCCGGGCGGGCATTGTTGTGCAGCGCCGTTAATACAGAATCCGACCTTGGTTAATAAATAAGCCGAACTCTTAACAACACATTTGGTTTATAATTGTTTTTATATGGGTACTATAAGTACCACTATATTAAATAATATAAACTGATTTATTGGCGTAGTTTAAAAATAGTGATAAGTTGGTACTATGAGTACCGAAAATAGAAGTAAAATAAACCAGTTGATGTCAACAACGCCACGTGGCGTTGTACTGACCTCTGCGTGGCTGACAGAGCAAGGCTATAGCCCTGAGCTGCAAAAGCGCTACCGTAAAAGCAATTGGTTTACCCAGCTTGAAAGAGGTGCATTGGTCAGAAGCGGCGATGCCGTTGATGAGCTAGGGGGTATCTATACCCTGCAAACCCAGCTAGGTCTGTCCATACATCCGGGGGCTAAAACGGCGCTGTCGCTGCTGGGCAAATCACATTATCTAGAGCTATCCATGCAACGTTGCCAGCTCTTTGGCGCACAGTCGGAGCAACTCCCATCGTGGTTTAAAAAGCATGACTGGAAACTGCATGTCGAATACCAGTCATCCTCATTCCTGCCAGCAGAGCTGGGTCTGACGGAATACAGCTACAAAGACTTTCAGATAAAGCTATCAAGTCCTGCCAGAGCGGTAATGGAGTGCTTGTATCTGGCACCGGAAAGCCAGCCACTACTGGAAGTGTTTGAGTTGATGGAAGGGTTAAACAACCTACGCCCTAAGTCTGTACAGACGCTACTGGAAGCCTGTACCTCTGTGAAAGTGAAACGCTTGTTTCTGTACATGGCCGAAAAAGCCGGACACAGTTGGGTTAACTATCTCAACCTGGATTCCATCGATTTAGGCAAAGGTAAACGCCAGATAGTGCCTGATGGTGTGTATATCCCTAAATATCAGATCACTGTCCCGAAGGCACTGGAAGCACATACATGAGAGAGCAATATCTACGGCAGGTGAATCTGCTACTAAACGTGATTCCCGAAGTGGCGAAGGAAAAGTGCTTCGCACTACACGGTGGTACAGCCATCAATTTATTTGTGCTGGATATGCCAAGGTTATCCGTGGATATCGACTTGACCCATATACCCATTCAGGACAGGGACGAAAGCATCAGCGCAATCAACGATTCCCTTGCCAGAGTACAGGCCAACATCACTGCTTTGAGGCCAACGATTAGGATCACGCACAAAACGGACGTTTGCAAACTTATGGTTGAAGAAGGCGATGTGCAGGTCAAAATCGAAGTCAATATGATTGGCCGGGGCGTGCTTGGGAGTACTGCCCCAGTGCAGCCATTGTGTGACGCTGCACAGGAATACTTTGATGCATTCTGCGATATACAGGTTGTTCCCTTATCCCAGCTATACGGGGGTAAGATTTGTGCGGCATTGGACAGGCAGCACCCCAGAGACCTGTTCGATGTTCACTTACTGCTTCAAGAGCACAGCTATTCAACTGAGATAAAAGAAGGGGTTATCTATGCCCTTATCTGTAGCAACCGTCCAACCCATGAGATGCTCAACCCCAACCATATTGACCAACGCGTGGCTTTTGACAATCAGTTTAACGGCATGTCAGATCGGCCCTTTACCTATGAGGACATGGAGGCGGCCAGAAGTCAGCTTATTCGGCTCGTCAATGGAAGCCTGAATGATACAGATAGGGAGTTTCTGCTGAGTGTAAACCGGCTGGTGCCGAACTGGTCGATATATGACTTTTCGCATTATCCATCGGTGAAATGGAAGTTGATAAATCTGGAGAAGTTTAAAAAATCACGGCCAGACGACTATCACGCTCATGTTGAGGCATTGCAGGTGCAGTTAAAACGATCTGATCTTTAGCCAACTGGCCCGGGGCCCGTTGGCGGTCAGCGCTGCCTTAAACAGCGCTATTATCTGGCGCTGTTTAAGGCATGAATAGCAAAGCTGCCCAGCCAGTGGCTGCCTTCATAGCTGTCGCCTATCAGGTTGGGGTAGGAATGGGCCATATGTTTATCCGCCAGCGCGTTTAAATGGTGATACTTCGGATACTGCCCTGCCAGGGCATAGAGATTCCATGCACGGCTGAAATTTAAACCATCCAGATGCACCAGCTTGCCATCGGTGCGGTCGCTGACGCTCCCTACTGCTAACTGATAGTCCGGGTCGGCCAGTTGCGGCATAAAACTCTCTAACCAGGGCAGGAACTGATCTTCAGGCAGAATGCGCTGCATCAGGCCCACTTCTTCGAGGCAGGGTGAGATAAAATCGTAGCCGCTGGGCTCCCAGCTTATGGGGCAGTTCTTATCTTCCAGAAAATACGCCTTTGCCCGCCCGGCAATAAGTTGTTGCAGTTCGCTATGTTGGCGATTCACCGCGTAGTCATAGGCAAAACTTAAACCGAAGGCGATATTGGTGTGCTCGCCCACCCGGATGGGGTAGAGCAGTCGCGGCAGGAAATCCAGATAGCGTTTAACGATCAGATCGGCCAGTGGCTGCAGGTTATTCGCCAGTTGCTGGGCCATGGGATCCTGCCAGGTATGCAGTTCATCGGAGAGTTTCAGCAACCAGGCCCAGCCATAAGTGCGCTCGAAAGAGGCATTGATGTCTTTACTGAAAAAGGCCACTTCACCGGCCACTTTGTCGGCGGTTAAATTACGCTGGAGTACGGCTTTAACCTGGTCAGCCTGCTCTAAATCCGGAAACTGGCGCAGTAAGGTTACCAGCGACCAGTAACCATGTGCGGCGCTGTGCCAGTCAAAGCATCCGTAAAAAATCGGATGATGCACAAAAGGCTCTTGCAAATCTTCTGCGCTGCCCAGTACCACACCGGTTTTATAAGGGTAAGGTGTTTCAACACAATGTATTGGTAGGGTAACCAGCTTGTTGGCCTCAGTCAGGGTAAGGGCATGAGCCGCGCTGCTTTGTGAGCTGTTTGAGTGGCTGCTCAGGCTGATAAAAAGGAGTAGGGCGGTGCCGATAAGTGTGCGAAACATCATAGTCATGCCTTGTGGACAAAGAGCGATAGCGTGAAGATTAAAACAAATTTGTTCAATTGTCGCCTGTATGCTTTGTCGCGATCTGCCTGGAGCAGCAGATTTGAATGGCCTGCAATCCGGATAAAGGCGGATTCTGTGAACCCTGTTGTTACCTCAGGCTCAGTCGTGCCCGGCTTCAGGTTGACCTCTATATTGCGACAATAACAGTACAAACCATTGTGCATTAACTGCCCTTATGCGCGTTGGCGCACCGACTCAGATTTGACCATCGTTCAGACTTTGTTCTACCGGTCAGTGCAATCTTGTACTGAAGGAACCTATAAGGAGGTCTTTTATGAACACGTACAGCGAACAGAATCGTGGTGTGAAACTCGACAAAGCGAACAAGGCCGATATGGACGATAAAATGGAAGCTACGCCAATAAAACCCGAAGCCAGTGCTAAAACGGAGCAGGCCGGGCCGTCAGCTGGTGGCAAAGTAAAGTGGCCGAAACAGGTTAAAGCTGCCAAAAGTCAGTGGGGCAAGCTCAGTGAAGCCGAAATACTGAGAAGCGACGGTGATCAGCAACAACTGAGTAGTCTGGTGCAACAGCGCTATCACATCGACCGCCATCTGGCTGATAAACAGGTTAAAACCTTTCTTGATCAGTGCAACCTTGCTTAGCAGGCGAGCAAACTGGTGAACAGGCTGTTATTTTCCTGCGTTAATGTGTGATATCGCACATTTGTCGCAGCAATATCAGGATATCTTAATAGTCTCAATACAGGAGCCCTGTTATGAAAGACCCTCAGGATTTTAACCCGTTTCAGCTGCGCAGCACCATGCAAAAACTGCGGGCCAATCGTCAGAACGGTCACAGTGATCACAATGGTCAGCAGGCACAGCGTGATGGAATAAACTGTGACGTGATGTTGCAGCGCGATATCTGGAGTCTGCAAAACGAACAATTGCAGCAGGAAAATAAGCGTTTGTTACTGGCATTGCAACAGGCCAGAATGGAGCTACAGCAACTGATGCGGGACAGTCAGTGTGATGCACTTACCGAAACCCTCAATCGCAGCATTATGCAGGATCGCATTCAGCAGGCTATCAGTATCGCCAAACGGCAACACAGTCTGTTTGCCCTGTTGTTTGTCGATCTGGATAACTTTAAACCCGTCAATGATCAGTTCGGCCACGGGGCTGGTGATGAGGTGCTTCAACTGGTCAGCGCACGCTTGCGTTCCGCTATTCGTGAAAGTGACGCCATCAGTCGCCACGGTGGTGATGAGTTTCTGTTACTGCTGAACACTATCAGCAAAAAAGAGGATGTGAAGCCATTTGTCAACAAGATGGCACATCTGTTGGCACAACCCTATCAGATAAAGAGTGGCAGTGTGTCTTTGTCAGCCAGCATTGGTGTGGCACTCTTCCCGGCAGATGGCAACAGTACTCAGGAACTGATCCATCATGCCGATACGGCCATGTATCGATGTAAAAAAGAACACACTGGATGCTCCCCCGCTTCGCTCTGAAAAAAGCTCCTGCTATGCGCGCCAGCGTACCGACAGCGTTGTGCCGTTGGGACATAGTAAGTCAGGGCGCAGGTTTCTGCGGCCCCCGACTATCAGGAGTTTCTAATGAAAACATTCATTGCCGCCCCGGTAACAATGATTCCCGCCTTGCTCAGCAAGCGGCTGCTGAAGCCAGGCTTGATGCTGGCCATTGTTGCAGTACTGATGACTGGCTGCGCCAGCTCTCTTAACGCTCCATCTGCTGAACTTGACGCCGCTGAGCGCGCCATAGGCAACGCCGAAAGATCACAGACTATTCGTTACACCAGTACAGAACTTAATGCTGCCCGCTCAGAGTTGACCGCTGCCCGCAATGCGGTGACAGCAAAGGATATGCTCCAGGCTCAGCGGCTGGCCCTGCAATCACAGGCCAGTGCCGAACTGGCACAGGCTCGTGCCGACCTGATAAAAGCTCAGGCCATTAATCAGGATATGCAACAAAGCATTGATGTATTACAGCAGGAAGTGCAACGCAACTTGTCAGGAGTAAGACCATGAACCACATAATACCCTTTGGCAAATCATTGCTGAGTATCGGTTTTGCCGCTGTCTTTGTGACCGCCTGTGCCAGTGCTCCGAAGATGCCCGACGGTGCTGCTGATGTACGCCAGCAACTCACACAGCTTCAAGGCGACAGGCAACTGGCGCTACTGGCTCCGCTGGCAATAAAAGAAGCCGAGCAGGCGGTAATCCTGGCCGAACAACCGGATAAAAACACTCAACTGACCCGTCACCGGGTGGTGATGGCAGAGCGTAAAGTGGCGATGGCCAGCACCCAGGCACAAACGCGCCTGTTGGAGTCTCAACGGGATGCGCTGAGCCAGCAACGTGATGATGTAAGACTCAACGCCCGCACTCTGGAAGCGAAGAGGGCCCGTGCGGATGCCAGCGATGCCCGTAGTGACGCCGAGCAGGCGCGCTCTCAGGCTAGTAGTGCTCAGGCAGAGGCCAGTGATGCCCGTATCGATTCAGCGCGGGCTAAACGGCAGGCGATGTTGGCTGAAAACCGTGAACAAAGCGCACTTTCTGAGGCCCGCTCTGCACGTCAACAGGCTGAAAGCTCTGATGCTGCCGCTGCTGAATTACGCACACAACTGGATGAACTCAATGCTAAACCTACGGAAAGAGGATTAGTGGTTACTCTGGGGGATGTGTTATTCGATACCGGTAAGGCTAATCTGAAAGTCAGCAGCAGTAATCATCTGCAAAAACTGGCCAAATTCTTAATGGCTTACCCTGAGCGTACGGCACAGATTGAAGGCCATACCGACGATGTTGGCAGTGATGCTTCCAACATGCTGCTGTCGCAACGTCGTGCGGAGACGGTGAAGACTTTCTTGCAGGCAAAGGGCGTAGCAGACAGTCGTCTGGATGTCACCGGTATGGGTGAAAGTACACCAATGGCCAGCAACTCAACAGTCGATGGCCGGGAGCAAAACCGGCGGGTGGAAGTAATTATTGCCAACGCCGTTGAGTTGGCGGATAAGCGTTAAGCGCGCTGGCGCACCGACCTGGCCGACCGAACCAGGCATTCTATAGCCAAGACAGCGGTACTCTTGCCGCTGTTGCATACAATCGGAGTTATTATGGAAAAGCCAACAGAAACAAATGCGGCTAAAAAAGAATTCAACAGTGGAGTGGATTCCGCGTCGGGCAGTATACATCGTGCTATCGACAATGTCGCGGAAGCGGGTTCACCGGCCATCAAACAGGTGACCGCCAGTGCACATAACACGGTGGATAAAATGGCAAGTGGTGTGAATCATGCCGCCGAGGCCATTTCAAAAAAAGGCATACAGTTGCAGCATCTGCAGCAGCAAGTAACCGAAGGCACCCGCGATCAGGTACGCAGCCACCCGTTGATGTCGCTTGGCGTCGCAGTGGCTGGCGGTATGCTTTTTAGCTGGTGGTTAAGCCATCGCCCCGGTGGGCATAATGCCAAGTGATTCTATTACAACACCCGCTGATGCGGGTGTTTCTTCAGTACCACCAGAGGTAACGGCTGAGTTGGTTGTATGGTGGCAGCAAGTCAGAGCGCTGGCCTGTGACCAACTGCAACTGCTGACGCTCGAGGGTCAGCGGGTGGCAAACAGCATGGTTGCGTTGCTGGTATTTGGTCTGATTGCAGGCTTGCTGGCCCTGACTGTGTGGTTTGGCGCACTGGCACAAATTATCATACTGGCACAGCATAGCCTGTTGTCGGCAGGTCAGGCTCTGGGGCTGGCGATGGTGGTTAATCTGTCGGGCTTGTGGTTTGTGCTGCGCCGCTGCCGCTATTACAGCAGCCTGTTACGTTTCCCGGCAACCATGCAGAGTCTGCGTCTGGCAGGTTCAGAACAGACCAGAGAGGTCGGATGATATGCAGCCCCGACAACTCAATCGAGAGATTGCTCAACTGGCGCAACAGTTACCGCAACAGCGCCTACAGTTGGGTGCGCAGACCCGCGCAGTCACCAAAGCGGTGCACAACAGGCTCAGCTCTCCGGCGGCGCTGGTCGTGGCAACCCTCAGCGGCGCGTTGCTTGGTTGGTGGTTATATCACCAGGACAACACCCCTTCCAACAACACTGACTCCAAAAACACCACCACGCGCAAACGTCTGACAGCCGTTGTAGCCTGGCTGCGCACTGTGTTTACCGCTTACATTATTCGTACATTTGTTTGAGTGGCGTTTCGGTTTTTGGCTCTGCGGGGGTATTTCTGGTAACTCAACACCGCTAAAACCGGTTTTTGTGCACAGGTGCGCTACGCCACGGATTCAGTCCTGTGTCGTGATAATGGCAGCAGACGATCTGTTTCGGACTTGACCACGCCATAGCATTCGCAGCTCAGTCGCTCCAGCTTCGCCCTGTCAGTGACAATAATATGGCCACGGCTGTAGTCAATCACGCCCTGTTTATGTAACCGGCCTGCGGCTTCGGTTACCCCTTCGCGGCGCACCCCCAGCATGTTGGCAATCAGCTCCTGGGTCATCACCAGATGATTATCCTTTAGCCTGTCCAAAGACAGTAATAACCAGCGGCAGAGCTGCTGGTCTATACTGTGGTGGCGGTTACAGACCGCGGTCTGGGCCATTTGAGTGATCAGTGCCTGTGAGTAGCGCAACATTAAATGCAGCAATTCTCCGTGGCGGTTAAACTCGGATTTGATGCGCTGACCAGGTAACCGATAGGCATAACCGGCACTTTGTACTAAAGCGCGGCTGGTGGTGCTCTCGCCGCCCATAAGCAGAGCTATACCAATCATACCATCGTGGCCGACCACGGATATTTCCGCCGATGCGCCATTTTCCATCACATAGAGCAGTGACACGATGCAATCGGTGGGAAAATAGACATAACGCAATACTTCGCCTGACTCATGCAGTACTTTGCCCAGTGGCATCTCAACCAGTTCCAGGTGTGGGAAAAGCCTTTCCTGCACTTCTGCACAGAGGGCTTTTAGTAACTGATTTTCCGTTGGCTGATGCTGTTTGGGATCAATGCACTGCTGTGATGCCAATTTAGGCATAACCTTATCCTTATCTGTGTGCAAAGAGATTGTCAGTATTAGGTAAGCAACGAATACGCTCTGTGCGATAACGCACATATAGTATCATCCGCTGCACATTTATCGCATCATAGTTTTCACTGATGTCACGCCGTTAATCCCATGGCCGGGCGCCCTTAATGCTTTTTGCTGAATTAACAGCGTCACTTAGGTGCACCACAACCTATAATATTTCAATCTTAACTCGCCGGTTTTTTACCTTTGCTGATGTATTTTCCTGACCTGGGATCTGCCTGTACAGCAGGCTGCAATTCAGATTCCTTTATGACTTACTTTGTGCGCTGATTGTCTGAGTGTCAGCTTGTGGCTCTCCGAGCATATTCCGGTAGTCGTCCAATCCCGCCTGATAGCATTCACAGGTAATACCCTGCAACGCCTGGCGATCCAGTATGCTGACCACGCCCCTGCTGTAACAGATAAGTTGTTGCTGTTGCATAATACCCGCAGCAACGGTTATGCCGCTACGACGCACGCCGAGCATACCCGCCAGAAACTGGTGGGTAAGGTAAAACTGACCGCTGTGTGCACGATCGTCGCTCATCAGTAACCAGCGCGCCAGACGCGGGGAGAGTTCATGAAAGTGAGCACAGGCTGCACTCTGGGCCAACTGAGCCAATTGTACAAACAGATATTGTTGTAGCACCCGTTGCAATTGGGGGCAGTGCAGTAAACATTGCTTCAAATCGGCAATAGCAATGCGCCATGCGGTCCCTTTGCCCTGCACCACCGCCTGCATCGGCGCGGTGCTGATACCCAGTGCCAGGGTCACGCCGAGCATGCCTTCATTGCCGATTAAGCCCATCTCCAGCGGTTTATGACCGTCCAGCCTGGTGACCAGCGAAATAAAACCACTAAGGGGAAAATACAGATAGCGGTAGGGTTGGTTTGGCTCACAAAGGACATCGGCGAACTGCAGTTTTACCACCTTACAATGTTGCAGCAAGAGCTGGCGTTCGTCCGGACTTAATAATTGCAGTAAATGATTGGTAATCACTGACGCCGTTTGAGCAGACATAGAAAAAGCCTTTAGCACTGGCTTATTGCTTTGATAAACAAGGCAGGTGCTGTGCAGCCTTGATGGGTCAATATAACGCCGCCAGCTAGCGGTTTCTGTGCGTTATGACACGGAATGGGGGTGATGACGTGACAGCGGCAACAGACGATCTGTTTCGGCTTTGACGACGCTGTAGCATTCGCAACTCAGTTGCTCCAGCCTGGCCCTGTCTGTGACAATAATATGGCCGCGGCTATAGTCAATCACACCTTGTCTGTGCAGACGGCCTGCAGCTTCCGTTACGCCTTCGCGGCGCACCCCCAGCATGTTGGCAATCAGCTCCTGAGTCATCACCAGATGATTGTCTTTAAGGCGATCCAGCGACAGCAACAACCAGCGACACAGTTGCTGCTCGATACTGTGATGGCGGTTGCAGACTGCGGTCTGGGCCATTTGGGTGATCAACGCCTGTGAGTAGCGCAGCATTAAATGCAGCATATCCCCGTGGCGGTTAAATTCGCTTTTCATGCGTTGGCCAGCTAAACGAGAGGCATAACCGGCACTTTGTACTATGGCGCGGCTGGTGGTACTCTCGCCGCCCATAATCAGGGCGACGCCAATCATACCATCGTGGCCGACCACGGATATTTCCGCTGACGCGCCATTTTCCATCACGTAGAGCAGTGACACGATGCAATCGGTGGGGAAATAGACATGGCGCAGTACATCGCCCGATTCATACAGTGCTTTGCCCAATGGCAACTCGACCAGCTCCAGATGTGGAAAAAGCCGCTCCTGCACATCTGCATCGAGGGCTTTGAGTAACTGATTTTCCGTTGGTTTATGCAGCTTAGGATCAACGCATTGCTGTGATGCCAGTTTGGGCATAACCTTTTCCTTATACCTATTATCCAGGGTGACGGGTATTCCTGTGTGCAAAGAGCCTGTCAGTATAGCTGAGTATAGGGCGCGCTCTGTACGGTACCGCACATAAAAATCAACACGCTCAGGCTTCCGCCATTATTTTATCTGCATCTTATTTTCTACCGACTTCACGCCGGTAACCTTGCGGGCCAGTCGCACGGCGGTATTAATGTCGGCTGTTGAACTGACGAAACCGCTTAGTTGTACTTCGCCTTTGAAGGTTTCAACATTAATTTCGGCCGATTCAAGCGCGTCGTTATTAAATATAGCGGCTTTTACTTTGGTGGTAATAACGGTGTCATCAACATATTCACCGGTACTTTCACTGGTTTCAGTTGCGCCGCAACCCAGCAATGTCAGGCTCAGCAGGCTAAGAAAAAATACCGCGTAGATATTACGTGTTTTCATGATCCGATTCTCACTTGTTTGATTAACTGGACTATCAGCTTAAGCCTGTCAGAAACACAGATCTGTGCGCCAGCGCACCCATGGCACAGTATTTGTTTGTTGTGTTATCCAGCGTACATACAGCCGCCCCGCAGTACTGCATAGTGAATGCTCTTGTACAGTTAACAGGTAGAAACCTATGTTAGAAACAGTGATTGTGGTACTGATTATTCTGTGGGCGCTGGGGTTGGTGTCATCCTATACCATGGGCGGCTTTATCCATATTTTGCTGGTGCTGGCACTGATAGTCATTGCCGTGCGGCTGATGCGGGGTCGCGGCGTCTGATTTGGACCTTGTTATTGCGTTATAGTATCGCCTGATCATTTTAATCAGGGATACTATGTTTTGAACATCCTTATTTTGGCGAATCAGGATCTGGCCAGTAATCTGGCACTGAATCTTTTGTTGCCGAGCCTTCAGAGACATACTCTGAGGGTTTTTTTATCTTCCAGAGTGGGTAAGCCCGGTGCGTTACCTGAACTGAAACGACTGAGGTTTTTTGAGCAGTCGCTGTGTAATGAAATGCTTTTCCCTCATTTGCCAGAACCAGGGCAGCGAGATGCGCAATATCTTTCGTTTTCTCAGTTTACGCCGCTTCTGACCTCCCCGGTGGAGATTGTTAATACTATTAATTCTGACGAAAGTCTCAGCCGGGTGTCGGCCCTGAAGCCGGATCTGATCTTAAGTATCCGCTATGGCGGCATCCTGAAAGATCCTTTGCTGGCGATACCCAAACAGGGCGTGATTAATCTTCATTCTGGCCTGCTGCCGGATTATCGTGGGGTGATGGCCACATTCTGGGCCATGCTCAATGGTGAGCGTGAAATCGGTACCACCTGCCATTTTATCGAGGATGATAGCATCGACACCGGTGGTGTTATTTCTGCTTGCCGTCTGACGGTGCATTCTGAGCGCTCTTACCTCTGGCATGTACTGCAATTGTACACCGGTGGCTGTGAGTTATTGCTGGATGCAGTAGAGCGTATCGCTTATGGTGAAAAGCCTGTTGCCAGACCTCAATCCACCAAAGGCGGATATTTCAGTTTTCCGCAAGCTGAGGATTTTACCGCTTTTTCACAAAAGGGCCTGAAGCTGGTGGATGAGGAAGAAATGCTGGAATTTTTTAAGCATTATTACTATTGAACAGCAAAAAGCCGCTTATCGCGGCTTTTTAATACCGAAACCTGCGGTTTTTTGTTCAATCAGTCAGAGCCCCTGAGATGTCGATAGAGGCTGTTCAGGAGCGTATTCTGATGATCTGAGTTATATCGCCAGAACATCACCCCGGCCAGATTATTGTCCAGCACATACTGGCTTTTGTGGCGCAGAGATTCACTGTCTTCGTAACTTATCAGTATCTTTTTCTCCGGGTTCCAGAGCCATGGCACTTTGGCTGTATCATCCCAATGCCGTTCGTAGCCATTTTTTCCGATTAAATTATTGTGCAGGTTTTTATAACTGCCGCCACCAAGTTCAAGGGTGTTGCTGTTGCCGGGCTGGAACAGGCCGTTGTTGTCGTCGCTGACCTGCATCCACATGCGGCCGTAGAAAGGTACACCAAGCACCAGTTTATTTGCCGGTACACCTGCTTTGATGTGCTGCTTTACTGCATTATCGGCGGAGTTCTGAGTACCATCAGATGGGTGACTGAACAGCCCTGCGTGGTGGCCGGTAATGGCTCCGTCAGAGGGAAAGTTGTAGTCATACGCCATGATATTGATATAGTCGAGATACTGCTGCCACTGCCCCAGTTCAGCTTTTTCAACATAATCGCTGAATCCGCCGCTGGCGATCGTCAGTAACAAGGGGCGATTAACTTCCTGCTCCAGTTTATCCAGCGCCTGGCGTAACTGGCGCAACAATATCGTGAAATTCTGCCCATCTTCGCCCCGAAAGGTATTACCGGCGCCGACCAGGCCGGGGTACTCCCAATCAATGTCCAGGCCATCGAGTTGATGACGACGGACGAATTCAATGGCACTGCGGATAAATTTTTGTCTGGAGGCGGGTTCAGCTGCCATATCAGAAAAGGTATCTGACCAGGTCCAGCCGCCGATAGAGGAGAGTATTCTGAGCTCAGGATTGCGCTCTTTCAGGCTATGCAGCTGCTGGTAGTTTTGTTGATCAAATTCAAAGCCCTCGGTCAATTTGCCATCTACAATCCTGGAAAATGCATAGTTAATATGGGTCAGTTTCTCAGCGGCAATCTGATCGGTATCTAATTCCGGCCCCGGATTAAATATGTAGCCAATGATGACGGTGCCTGGCACGTTATCCTGCGCATCATCATCAGCGGCGTTTGCTGCATATGATGAGAGTAAAATGATCAGGCTTAAAAAAAGCGATGCCATTAACCGTGTGTACATTGTCAGATCCTTTTATGGTTTTCAATTTGTCCGTGTTTACCCGGGCTCTGGGTATCAACAAGACTCAGTATGTCAGTTGGCACACGAAACAGTACCTGCAGAATAGGTGCTGAACCTGATTCAATTGATGATGTCCTGAATCTGGCGTATCAGTGCTTCACCGGCGCTAAAGCAGAGGCTGTCTTCGGTAAGGGTATTCTCCCTTGTCACCCCATCTACACTGCCTTTATCCGACAGATACTGAAGAATATCCAGCGGTTTTATCGTACTGAGCAGGTCCACCTGCTTTATCTGACCGAGCAGTGCGAGAATGCCATAGGCTGCCCAGTTAGATACATCCGCCAGAATTAACTCATCACATTCGGTGCGTGCCGGCACAATATCCAGTTTCTGTAGCGCAGAGAAAACGTTGCCCATGCCAATTTCATTGCCACCGTCACCGATGCCAATAGTCGGGCAGGGCGCATCAATAAGAAAATAGTCGAAGCAGGCGCAGCGCTCACTGATATCTTCACCGCGCATATTATGATATCGACCATTCTCAGCCAGGCCAGGTCGCTCGATGGAGAGCACCAGGCTGGGCTTAAGCCTGGCTAAAACTTGCCGGGTTTCACTGCGGGCCTGCTCCAGGGCATTCACGCTGAGTTCAATGGCTCTGAAGTCCTCTCGTATCGCCCCAAACAACGGTTTACCACACGCAATATACGGCTGATACTCCAACCGTTCAAGAGCCTGATATAACGCAATGGCACCAACCGGACCGTCGGTCTCGAAGGTATGGGTAACAGGAAAACCGGTACCGATGATCATTGTACCGCTGTTGTTGGCAATAAGTTGTGCACTGCGCAGCAGATAACCGGGTTTAAGGTGCTGGCGCAAGGGCTGCATACCGCGCAGGTTGCGCTGCACCAACAATGCCTCGATTTTCTCACTCAGCGCCTGCAGATTAGTCATGCTCACGTTCCAGTTGCCGCAGCAGTCGTGTCAGTCTGGCCTGATGCAGGTGCAACAGATTATGAGCCAGTTCGATACTCACCGGTTTAAAGGATATCCTGGTGCCCGGCCCCCACTGTGCGAGGCTGGCGCAGTCTAGAGACAATACCGAACCCAGCTTGGGGTAGCCGCCAATGGTCTGGCGATCGTTTAATAATACGATCGGCTGGCCATCGGCAGGGACCTGCACGGCACCTAAAGCAATGCCTTCAGATAACATGCTGTTTAAGCCTGAAGGAATCGCCGGGCCAGACAAGCGATAGCCCATACGGTCAGCCTGAGGGCTGATTTTATACTCACTGGCAAAGAAACGCTGCCGGCTCGTATCAGTAAAGTCCTGATACTGATACCCGGTGATTAGCCGTAACGGGTGCATTGCCCCATAGTCGGGAATGGCGGACTCAGGCAGCGCGCGGCAACGGGCTGACTCAGCAGATTGACCCACCGCCAGCTTGTCTCCCTGTTGCAGTTTGCCACCACGTAGTCCGCCAATACTTTCGCGCAGTACCGTGCTGGTGCTGCCAAACTCCGTTTCTACGTTAAAGCCGCCGCCTACCGCCAGATAATTGCGCAGACCCTGACCGGGCTGGCCAAGCTCTATAGTCTGGCCACGTTTAACCTGATGGCTTTGCCACAGAGCGTGACCGGCACCATCGATATTAACAGGGGATACCGCACCGGTAACTGCAATTATGCAGTCACATTCCGCCTTGAGGCTAAGGTTGCCCAATGTGGTTTCAATAACCGTAGCATTACTGCTATTTCCGACCAGGGCGTTAGCCAGGTTAAACGCAAAAGGATCCATCGGCCCGCCAGTGGTGAGGCCCAGATGGGCCTTTCCAAATCGCCCCTGATCAGTGAGCAGTGACAACAGTCCCGGGTTTTCAATCACGAGTTGATTCATCTGAATGCTTCCACTTTACCGCCGAGGCGAAGGAATTCGTCTTTATCAATGGCATAAAACTGCACAGTGTCACCTACAGCCACCGGCATAGGGGACTGAGCCGATTTATCAAACATCGGATGAGGACACAGACCAATCAGATTCCAGCCACCGGGAGAAGGAGCCGGATACACTGCGGTCTGACGATCGGCGATGGCAACGGCGCCGGTAGGTACCTTTTTGCGTGGCGTCGCAAGCCGTGGTGCAGCGATACGTTCATCCACTTCGCCCAGGTAGGCAAAGCCGGGGGCAAACCCTATGGCATATACCCGGTATTGGCTTTGCTGATGCAGTTCAATGACGTTGTCGGTACTGAGCCCGGCATTGTCTGCCAGTCTGGTCAGATCAGGCCCGGATTCTTCGCTGTACCAGACCGGTAGTTTTACCAGCCGGGTATTGCCGCTGTCGCTTTGCTGATTGAGCTGTTGGCTCAACAGTTGTGTAAGCTGAAAGCGAACGGCAAAGTGATCGGTTTTCAGGGGCTGATACTGAACCAGGATGGAATTGTATGAGGGAACCAGATCCACCAGTGCATCACCCAGTGTCGCTTTGATTTGTGGCAGCAGTGCACTAATAGTAGCCGCCAGCTTGGGGCTCACCTGATCACCCAGGTAAACTATTAGCGCGCCTTCTCCGGCAATATCTATGCGCGGTGTCATCATGGCAGCAAATCCCGGATTTGCTTTACCATGGCAACAGCGTGGGGGTTGTCACCATGTACGCACAGTGTATCAGGATTAAGGCTTAGCCTGGCGCCACTTGAGGTGATCACGACCCCCTCACTGGCGAGCAAAGAGACCTGTTCCAGGGTTTGCTGTGAATCCAGTACGGCATCTGGCAGGCTGCGCGGGCTTAAACGTCCGTCATCCAGATAGCGGCGATCGGCGAAGGCTTCAAACAGTAAACCGACGCCTGCTTTTTCAGCCTTATCCCGGTATGTTTGTGCTTCATTGGTGGCCAATAGCATCAGTTTTAACGGTTGCGGAAAACGACCGATGGCGTCAAGCACAGCATCGAACACGGCCTCTTTGGCCATCATGTCGTTATACAGCGCCCCGTGAGGCTTTACATAGCTGATGTGTTGCTCCTGTACGGTGGCCATTCCTGCCAGCGCACCAATCTGATAATGCAACAGATTAACAATTTCATCATGGGTATGTGCCATGGAGCGGCGTCCGAAACCCTGTAAATCGGGGTAAGCCGGATGAGCACCAATTTCAATATTATGCACTTTAGCCAGTGCCAGGGTATGTTGCATCACATCCGGGTCGCCAGCGTGAAAGCCACAGGCAATGTTGGCCTGATCAATATACGCCATGACCTGATCGTCGAGGCCCATTTTCCAGTTACCGAAGCTTTCGCCCAAATCGCAGTTTAATAACATGCTTCGCCTCTCAAAGTACCGATAGTTTGCTGTTGGGAATATCTGTTATCAGCATACAACCAGGGCTGTGGGTAATGCAAAAAGGCGGTTTAGCCTTAGCGATGGCCAGTTGCGGTGTGACACCACAGGCCCAGAATACGGGTAACTCGCCGTCTCTGATGCTGACAGGATCGCCAAAATCCGGTTTGTTGATGTCTTCAATACCAATCAATGCCGGGTCACCCAGATGCACCGGTGCGCCGTGCACAGAAGGAAATCGGCTGCAGATCTGGATCGCCCGGATAGCGGCGGCTGCGGGCATCGGGCGCATACTGACCACCATGTTACCGCTGAACCGACCCGCAGGTGTACAGGGCATGCTGGTGCGATACATCGGTACATTGACCCTTTCGGTAATATTGCGGATCTCCAGTCCGTCAGCCAGCAAGGCCTCTTCAAAGGAAAAGGAGCAGCCAAGCATAAAGGTGACCAGATCATCGCGCCATACCTCCAACAGGTTGTTAACCTGCGTTGTTGGTTGACCCTGCTCAAACAGCTGGTAGGCGGGTATATCGGTGCGTATATCCACATCCTCGCCGGCATCGCTGATGATATAATCACCGGGTTCAGCAGCCATACCAATTAACGGGCAGGGTTTTGGATTGGCCTGGCAAAAGCGCAGAAACTCATTGGCATAGTCAGCCGGAAGAATCGCCAGATTGCATTGCACGAATCCGGCGGCCTGTCCGGACGTATTGCCCTGATGTGCGCCACTGCGTATCTGCTGGCGCAGTGCATAAGGCGTTAAGGATGAAGCGGACGGGACTGACACGATAGACTCCTCAAAAAACCATAATCAATAAGGCATTTACAGGCGAATAAATTAGCATAAACGGACTACGAATACTTTACCTTTATTCCCTTGTTTTTTTAGAATAATCTATTTTAAGGTTATCTCTGGTGGATGTTTTTCTGCCCAATAGCGGTAAAACAAGAGCACACAGCCCACCCACTGCCAATGACAGTACCATGTCTGTCCGGGTCTGATTTCAGCACCCCGTATTATTGTTTTTGTGACAAAGGACCGTTGCCATATTCGTTACACAATGGTAGAAGTTCAGGCCTCAGTACTGCTGTAGTAATATGGAAACTAATCAGGGATACACATTATGGGAAAAGTTCCCTCCTTCATACTCTGTTGTCTGTTATCGACCAATGTATACGCTGACCCGGCTTTTGACTATTATGAAGCTGCCCTAAAACTTGCGGAACAACAAGATTTTGCAGCCAGCGAAATTGAACTGCGCAACAGTCTGCAACATGACCCGGACTATCTGCCTGCCCGTTTGCTGTTAGGCGATATATTACTGGCTGAAGGAAAGGCGGCAGCGGCGGAAAGTGCTTACAGCACCGCGCTGAAAATGAATGCAGACAGCCGCACTGTGGTGCTTAAACTGGCCGAAGCCAGATTAATGTTGTACCGCCATCAACAAGTGCGGTCATTGTTGCTGGAGCATCCGGAGCTGGCCGAACAGGCTGATTACCATTATTTTCTCGGGCAAACCTATCAGGCTGAGAGCAAGACTGAACAAAGTCGCGCTTTGTACGAAAAAGCACTTGAGCTGGAACCCTTACGGGCAGATATCCTTACCGCAATAGCGGAATCATTGTTTGACGGTAATCAACTGGATCCGGCCCGTCAACAGGTCGCAGCGGCACTCAAGCAACAACCAGACTACTACCCGGCCTTGCTTCTCAGCGCTGCATTACACCGTCTTGACCGACAGCCTGAGAAAGCCTTGTCACTGTATCAGCAGGCTGCGGATGTGCAGAAGGACAATGAGCAGGCGGTGTTGGGAGAGGTTATGGTGCTCACAGAGCTTGGTAATCTGTCTTCAGCCCTGACCAGAGTACTGGCATTTCGTGAGCAGTATCCGCAAAATCCCTATGCTAAATTGTTACATTCCACCATTATTGCTCAGCAGAAGGATGATCGTCTGGCCAGACAGTTGCTGGTGGACGTGCAACATCAGCTGAGTGGAATTGATGAGCAAAACAAAAAAATCAAGGAAATTAGTTTTCTCAGTGCGGTAGTGGATTATGCCAATGGCCATCAGGACACTGCCGCGAGAGGCTTTAAGCGTTTTATCCGGGAGTTTGGCGATAACGCCACCGCTTACCGTTACCTGAGTATGCTGGCTCTGCAGGACAATGATCTGGAATCGGCCAGATCCTATGTTGACCAGGCGCTGGCCATGTCAGCGACAGACGTACAGCTATACCGCCTGGCGGCATCGGTATATCGTGCACTGGGAGAGACGGATAAGAGCCTGAGCTTGCTGGAGACAGGGCGACAGAAGTTTCCTCAGGATCCCTTGCTTCAGCAGCAGTTGCTGGAGGCGCTGATCAATGAAAATCAGCTGCAAAGTGCACTGCAGGTATTGCGTGCGCAGCAAGGCGAAGATCTTAAGTCACAGGTTATGCTGGGTTTTTTGCAATTACAGAACGGTTTGTCAGAACAAGCCTGGGAGACGACTCAGAAATTGCTGAATCAGCACCCCGGCAAAGTTGAGGTGCTGCAATTGGCGGGGGAGCTCTCATTGCGGGCCGCGCAAATACCTGAGGCGATCAGGTTTTTTCGGCAGGCGATCGAGCTGGCGCCCGAGTTTAAGGCTGCGTGGTTGGGCCTGGCTGGCATTTATCTGAATCAGGGCAAGGTGGCCGAGGTTGAAAAAGCCTACACCAGCATTTTGGCTTTTGCACCAGAGGATGTCACCACGGTTAAGTTATACGCCGATCTTGCCATCAGCAACCAGAATACTCCCCTGGCTGTCAGGCTGCTTGAGTCAGTCACCGAAAAAGATAACTATGATGCTAACCGGGCGTTGCTGGAGCTGTATATTCAGGATTCTCAGCTGGGAAAGGCCAGTGCATTGCTGAAAAGAATGATGCAACACAGTCGTCTGGATCCTAAGTTGCTGCTGGCCAGGGCACGCCTGGAGGAAAATGAAGGCAAATTGAACGCCGCCGCTGAAACGCTTAAGGCAGTGTACGGCTTACTCTATGATGATGCGCGCAGATTGCAAACAGTCGCTCACCGGCAGATCGATATAAGGGATCTTGAGGGCGCCGGGCACACTCTTGCCCGGGTCAGAAAGTTGCTCAGTAACGGGCAAAACCCCGATGACTATCTGATTGCCAGGCTGGCGCTGGCAAAAGGCGATGCTGAAGCGGCTTTAACCCTGATTGATCAGGTCTTACAGCAGCAGGATGGGGATCCCAGAATGCTGGAACTAAAAGCTTATGCACTGCAAGCCAGCGGCGCGTCGCAACAGGCTCTGGACATTTTTGCAACGCTTTATGCCCGGCAGCCATTGCGTCAGCATATGCAAAGGCTGGCTCAGCTGTATACCGCGCTCGGGCAGGCTGATGCGGCGACAGACCTGTTAGAGGGCTGGCTAGAAAAAACACCTGAAGATGCCTGGGCGGTAGCTCAGCTGAGCAGTATGGCGGCCAGACAAGGTGATATCCCCGGTGCGATCTCTGTACTTGAAAATTATCCGCAGTTAAACCAGAACCCGCTCTTTCTCAATAATCTGGCTTATTACTATATTGACACAGATTTGCAAAAGGCCCTTGAATACGCCTCTGAGGCCAGTGGGCAGGCCCCGCAAGTGGCGGCATTCAATGATACTCTTGGCTGGATCCATACTAAACTCGGTCAGCCCGCTCAGGGGCTTAAGCTGCTGCGTCAGGCTCATGCCAGTGATAGCAGGAATGCCGATATCTTGTATCATTTAGCTTACACCTTAGCCGAACTCGGGCAGCTGGCTCAGGCCCGTAAAATGTTGCTTGAAGCTGAGCAGATTGCGCCAGAATCCCCTCTGGCGAAGCAAGTTAAATTCATGTTGGAAGAATAATATGCAGCCAGATCGGGCTTGCGTGAATAAAATATGACAGCGTTGTCATCGCATTAAGTTGATGTATAATTGAACAAAATTTTAATAGGGACAGATTATGAATGCGAAAAAAGTCATTGCAGCACTTTTACTGTGCGCTGCGTTGCCGGTAATGGGTGGGGCGATTGATTTTGGACAGGCGGGGGATTATAACGCCTTCATAAAGGATGATTTCAGCGTCACCAGCTCAGATGTTCAGGGACGTATTGCGGTTGGCGGCAATATGACCGTGGCAGGTGGTTATGATGTTGGTTATCGCATCAATCAGTTTGGTATGGGTCAGGGCCCAACTCTGGTAGTTGGGGGAGATGTGGTTAAGTCAGGTCCGGGCTTTCTGAATGTGTATGAGGCAGGTGAACATCAGTCGCCTCATTCCGGCGAGCTGGTATATGCCGGAACCGTCAGTGGCGGTCCGATTGAAGCTAATCTTACGCAGGTGAACCCTAATGCGCTGCCGGTAGATTTTGACAGCGCTTTTTCGCAGTTGACTCAGCTATCCAATGAGCTGGCCGCACGAACTGCCACAGGTTCCGGCGTCAGAGACATTATGCGCGCAGGTGCTCCTCTGGTATTTACGCCTGATACAACACCAGATGATAATGTGTATGTGTTTAATGTGACCCAGGAACAGATCAATGCCAATATTGATTGGTTTGTCGAAGGGGTGTCAGAAGATGCCACCGTAATATTCAATCTGAGCAACCCTAATGCCATTGCCGGTAAAAATAATTGGGCGGGTGGTGAATGTGCTGCGGGTGAAGTGGGCTGTGTGCAGTTAAGCCAGACCAATATTTCTGTTAATGGCCAGCTGTTAAGTGAATACGTGAATAAAGACAATACCGACAACAGATTGCCCAGTCAGGTGTTGTTTAATTTTGCCGGTGCCAGTCAGGTCAATCTGGCTACCGATCTCTATGCATCAGTGTTAGCGCCGCAGGCGGCCATTCATGCCAATCCTGCGCAGATCTACGGTCAGGTGATTGGCAAGTCATGGCAGGGCAATATGCAAATTAACTACGACCCCTTTACTCCGGTGGGCAGCAATCCGCCACCTCAGGTAAGCGAGCCACAAGGGATTGCTGTATTTTTGTTAAGTCTTGTAGCGCTGTTGGCCGTCCGTCGGTTGCAGTTTCCGCCTCAGACCAGGCAATTTGCCGCAGCCTGAGTTTATGCCCGGTAGTATACGGTCACTCGTCCAGAGTGACCGCTAAGCTGCCAGAGGCAGAAATCTCTGCAGCTAGAAACCTGACCAGCGATTCAAACGCCGGGCCATGTACCTGTGGGTTGGCTTCGGAGCCTTGTACCTCATTGGTGTTATATCCGTAGGTTACAAGTACCACGTCTGAGTGTCAGCGCTGCAGGCAGACATTCATGCCAATCCTGTGCAGACCTACAGTCAGGTGATTGGCAGGCCATGGCAGGATAATCGGTAAATTAACTACGACCCCTATACTCCCAACCTCTATACGCCTGATCAGCTGGCAGATACAGGCGAACAAATTAGCATAAACGGATAATGAATATTTTATCTTTGTTTCTTTGCATAGATAAGAATAATCTATTATGATTTAGTTCTAGTGGCTATTTATTGTTCATTTGAGGACGATAAGTAGTGCTTTCCAGTAGATTGCCCTCTCACTGGAGCTGCTAGTAAGCCGGTCATCTGACCGGCTTTTTTAATTTCCAGCCCAGAGTCACACGCGAAAGCCATTTTTCACCGCAGAGTCGCAGAGGGCGCAGAGGTTCGAAGGTGTTATCGGGTAGCCCGTATAAAGCGCAGCGGCATACGGGGTGATGTAAGGCGAGAGTACCCCGGATTCCGCTGCGCTGCATCACCGGCTACAGGACCATGCCTTGTTCGTGATTTTAGTGTTTTTCGTGGTTGAGGGCTTTTTACCACTAACAACACGAAAAGAATAATTCACCACAGAGTCACAGAGGGCACAGAGAAGTGAAGGGCATTAAACCGGTAATACCTCTGTGTTCTCTGTGTCTCTGTGGTTAATCGGTTGTGCCAGAGAGGCTTACCGGTAGTTGGCCAGTGGCGCTGATTTTGCCCGCTAAAAATCTGGCCAGAGACTCAAACGCGGGACCGTGGACCTGTGGGTTGGCTTCAGTGCCCGGCACCACATGGGTGTTATATCCATAGGTGGCAAGCACCAGGTCTGCCCCTGTTGCCAGTTCACTGATCTCATAGGGTGCGCGCAGGCTGACAAAAATAACCTTCTTACCGGATGCCCTGGCTTTAGCTATCTGTTGCGGAATTAACGCCTGTTGGTCTTGATGGGCTATGGCTTCTGCCTGTACCAGCTGCATATCTTCCATTCCGCCTCGCTCAACGGCACTTTGTGCCGGTGTGATGCTGGAAACCAGAAGAATATCGGCGTCCTGCATTAACTGATTGTCACGCTCTGGTAAATAAGTCTGCATGCTGGAACAACTAACACCAAGTGCGGGTAGATGGCGTCCGAGAGCCTGTTGCATAGCCAGACATTTACTTCGGTCAGGCATTAAAAGATGAAGTTTCTGTGCCTGCAGGGGCAGTGTGATAGTGCTTTTTCCAACCTGCGTCAGGGCTGCGTCAGAAAGCGCTTGTTCTGTGGCAAGGTGTTCGGGGTGGCGCAATGTGCCTTTGGCTTTGGCAATCTGTTCCTGTACCGATAGCAATTCCTTACTAACGTATTTTTGTTTTAGCGAGCTGACCCGTTCCGCTGACGCCAGGATCTCTGCTTTGTTCAGCTTCCCCTGTTGTACAGCGTGTAGCACATCGTCTATCAGCTGTGGCAACCGTTTGAGCTCGCCAGGAGTATGCAGTCTCACGGGCATCAGCACCAGATCGGTGCCGGCATGGAATGTTTCGATGACCGCCTGTGTGGGTTCAAAAAATGCGGCAATACCATCCATGTCCATGGCGTCGGTAATGATGACACCCTCAAAACCCATATCCCTGCGCAGCAGATCCGTGAGTATGGCCCGTGACAGGGTCGCGGGTCTGAGCATCTTCTCGCCACTGGCATTTTCTATATCACTGCTATCGAGTTGTGGATACTGAATATGGGCGGTCATAATCATATCCACTGCGCCTTGCTCTATGGCATAACGAAAGGGCAGAAGATCAACGTCTTCGATGGTCTTGCGATCATGTTCGACCCGGGGCAACCCGGTATGACTGTCTGTGGCAGTGTCTCCATGACCAGGGAAATGCTTCAGAGTCCCGATGACCCCCTGTTGCTGCATGGCTTTTAACTGAGCCAGCCCCAATTCGGCAACCTGCTGTGGGCGTTCACCAAATGAGCGCACATTAATCACCGGGTTCTGAGGGTTCACGTTCACATCTACGGTGGGGGCGTGGTTAACGTTAAAACCCAATGCTGCCAGTTCCCTGCCCAGTACCTCTCCGGTTTTCTGCGCAAATGCCGGACCGTGCTCCGGAAACGTTGCGCCGATGGCCATACTGCCACTAAAGGACGTGCCAAGATGACGGGGAACGCGCACCACTCTGCCGCCTTCCTGGTCAACGGTGAGCAACAGCGGTTTGCCACTCTTACCTTGCAGTGCAGCCTGTTGCAGATCGTGGTTGAGTCTGATCATTTGCTGTGTGTCGGTGAGGTTGTCGGCAAATAGAATCACGCCGCCTATTCCTGTACTGCTGACAAGTTCTGCAAGCTGTGGTGGCAGGGTTGTCATGGGCTTCTTACAGGGAGGGTCGACCGGCTCCTGTTCGCAGAAATACCGCAGGTCGATGACAATCTTTTGCGCTATTGCCCGTCGTAGCGTACTTTCATCGGTTTGAGCGTTGGTTTCAGAATTTGTCTTACCCGCTTCAGTACAGGCGGTCATCAACACTAATCCCATGGCTAAAAGCGATATATTTTTCTTTTCCCACCTGTTTTTTAGCATAAAAAGCCTTATTAATCATAGTTATAGCCTTTCCTGGAAGGGCTTGAGTCAGTAACTGTACGGTCCTGGCCGACAATAAATTAAAACTTTTACTGGTAAAAGGAATTAATTATTCATTAGAATGTAATTCTATCAACATAAAAAATTACAGCAACGCTTAATCGCTGATAAAGTGAAAGTAGCGGGCTAAGAGGTATTTATGCAAAGCCAATTTGCCTGGCAGGACTGGCTGGTGTTCATCGCTTACTTTCTGGTGATGGCCAGCACAGGCTGGTATTACAGTCGTAAAAAGGCGGCCACGACTGCAGACTATTTTCTTGCCGGTAATACGATGCCGGTATGGATGGTGGCAATTTCAGTGCTGGCGACGGCACAGTCTGCGGCCACCTTTCTTGGAGGCCCGGACCAGGGCTATCGCAATGACTTCAGCTATCTGGCTACCAATATAGGCGCTTTTATCGGTGCACTTTTTGTCGCTGCGTACCTGATGCCGAAGTTTTATCAGGCCAGAGTGACCACTGTCTATGAAATGCTGGAGCAGCGCTTTGGTGCGTCTGCCAAACGCCAGGCCGGGTTGATGTATTTGTTTGGACGGGTGTTTGCCAGCGGAGCGAGACTCTATCTGGCTGCTATCGCCGTCTCGATGATCCTGTTTGCGGATATTCAGGCCTCCAGTGTCATTACCTCGGTGGTGATTCTGACGCTGGTGGGGCTGGCGTACTCTTTTGTCGGTGGAATTCGCTCTGTGATTGTCAGTGATGTGATCCAGTGTACGGTGTATGTGGGTGCAGCCTTGTTCGTCATCTACTTTTTGTATGCGGCGATACCCGCGGATTTCTGGCAGATTATTGAGGCCCTCAGAGAGCCTCATGATCGCGAACTGTCGAAGCTGACATTGCTGGATTTTCGTCTGGACTTTACCTCATCCGGGGTTTTTACCTTCTGGTCTGCGATCAGCGGCTTTGTGCTGTTGAACATTGCCGCTTTTGGCATGGATCAGGATATGACCCAACGTATGCTCAGTTGCAAAGATGCCAAAAAGGGCGCGTCAGCACTGATATGGTCTGTGGTGCTGGTGATACCGGTAATGGCGTTGTTTATTATTATCGGGTTGCTGCTGTATATCTATTATCAGCGCCCTGATCTGATGATGTCGGCCGATGGTCAGTCTGTCGTGCCCACCTTTGAGGGCGAGCAGGTGACTATCTTTATGTACTATGTCCTTAACGAGATACCTGTTGGTGTGCGCGGGCTTGTCACCGTCGGCGTGATTGCAGCAGCGCTGTCGACGCTTAATTCGGGTCTCAATGCCATGTCATCGGTATTGGTTCAGGATTTGTACCGGCCGATGATGCAAAAGCTTAAACCGCAACATCAGGAGAAGCACTACGTGTGGGCCGGGCAAATGGGCATGATTGCGGCGGCTGTTGCGTTGGCCGGTATGGCAATCCTGTGTTTCTACTGGCAACAGTATTCCGATATGCCGTTACTGGCTTTTGCTCTGAGCGTGATGGTGTTTTCCTATAGCGGTTTGTTGGGCGTGTACTTTACTGTGCTGTTTACCCGCCGCGGCAGCGCCCGAACGGTGTTGCTGGCCCTGTTAAGTGGCTTCTTCGTTACCCTGGCTTTGCAGCCTTATATCCTCGGCCTGTTGCTGCCGCAGGACCTGCAATTTGAACTGGGTTTTACCTGGCAGCTGTGCATTGGCACCGCGGTAGCCTTCGTCGTCTGCATGGCCGGTAATAATAACGCGGATTCGGTTACTGCCGATGCCGAAGGAGTCTCACAATGAAACCGGAGTATATTCTCGGTGTCGATGGCGGTGGCAGTAAAACCACAGCCAGACTGGTGCATTTACCCAGCGGCAACAGCTGGGAAGCGCGGGCCGCAGCATCGTCATTGTCTCTGGGGCTGACGCGCTCGGTGGCGGTGATTTTAGAACTGGCCAGGGAGCTGGCGTTCAGGGCTGATTGTGGGCTGGAACAGCTCTGCGTGGTCTGTGGCCTTGCCGGTGCCGGAGAAATAAGCCTGGCCAATCAGGCTCATGAGGCGATGGAATCGTATTTTGCTCATCTGGATGTAATGACCGACGCGCGCACTTCTGCCTATGGTGCCAATGGCGGCTATCCGGTTGCGGTGGTGGCGTTGGGCACCGGCTCAGTGGCAATGCTATTGGATGAACAAGGTAACGAAACCATGATTGGTGGCTGGGGGCTGCTGGTTGGGGATGAAGGTGGTGGTGCCAGACTGGGTGTTAATGCCATCAATGCGGTTCTGTGGGAGCTGGATACCCGGGGTAAGCCGGTTTCTGCAACCGGCAAGTGGCTGTGTAGTCAGCTTGGCAGTACTCGTTCCGCCATTTTGTACTGGCTACGCCATGCTACCGCAACGCAGTTCGCCGGATTGGTACCGGGGGTGTTGGAGCGTGTCGATGAGTGCGCGCAGGCCAAATCGTTGTTTGCAGGCCACATACAGGCCGTTGAACGATTAATCCGGGCCACGGGTGACCGTTTACCTGTAGTGCTTACCGGAGGACTGGCAGAAATCTCCGCCCGGCATCTGAGTGAACCACTATGGGCTCGCATTATTCCGGCTAAGGGAAATTCTCTTGATGGTGCCTGCATATTAGCCCGGGGCCTGATGCAACCCTCTTCATCATCCGTCACTCTGACAGGGGAGTCTGAACTATGAGTCAACCAAGCAGCGATTGCATGAAATCAGAATCGCTATTGCTACAGCAGCTGGATACGATGGTGTCTGAGGGGCGTAATCCCGACACCATGGATATCGACCTGCTCAGCACCGAAGCAATATTACACAAAATTAATACCGAAGAGCAGAAGGTGGCGAAAGCGGTTGCCGCAGCGATTCCACAAATAGCAGCTGCGGTGGATCATATCGTCGATGCGTTCGCCAAAAACGGGAGGCTGGTTTACATCGGGGCCGGTACCAGCGGGCGCTTAGGAGTGCTGGACGCGGTGGAATGTCCGCCAACCTTCAGCGTATCTGATCAGCAGGTGATAGGCATCATCGCCGGCGGCGAAGGCGCTATGTATAAAGCAGTGGAAGGCGCAGAAGACGATCCGGCACTGGCTATCAGGGATTTACAGGAAATAAACTTCAGCGCTGATGATGTACTGGTCGGTATAGCGGCCAGTGGCCGGACACCTTATGTGATATCCGCACTGGAATATGCCCGGAGTATCGGTGCACCTGCTATCAGTGTGACCTGTAATCCGGAATCTGCAGTCACCCATGCCGCGGATATTGGTATTTGTGCGTTGGTGGGGCCAGAGGCTCTTACCGGCTCTACAAGGATGAAGTCGGGATCGGCGCAAAAGATGATTCTTAATATGCTGTCTACGGCCAGTATGATCCGCAGTGGGAAGATTTATGAAAACCTGATGGTGGATGTTAATGCCAGCAATCAGAAACTCTACGCACGGGCCATTCGTATCGTAATGCAGGCCACCGATTGTGATCACCAGACAGCCCGTGATGCGCTGAGTAATACAGGTTATAAGGCCAAACTAGCCATATTGCATGTATTGACAGGCCTTGATCAGCAGCAGGGGCAGGCGTTGCTGGATCAGCAAAAAGGCTTTTTGCGCCGTGCTGTGGAACAGACAAAAGGTGATGCAAAATGAGTTCATTGCGAATGCCGGTCTGGGTCCTGTTTACGCTCGCAACCCTGCTGTTTGGCTGTAGCGAAAATTCTGCCACAACGCCGATAAAAACCGGTGCTGAACAAACACAGGTTTACCTGCCTCTGCTCAGAGGTAAAGCGGTGGGCCTGGTGGTTAATCAGACATCAATGGTAGGGGAGCAACACCTGGTTGATCTGTTAATGGGTAATCAGATCAACGTGCAGCGTATTTTTGCGCCTGAACATGGTTTTCGTGGTGATCATGATGCCGGGGCTAAAGTTGACAGCGGCAGAGACAGGAAAACCGGGATCGAGCTTTACTCGATCTACGGTAAAACACGCAAACCTGCCGCTGAGGCTATTGCGGACCTGGATGTGATTGTTTTCGACATTCAGGATGTGGGTGTGCGCTTTTACACCTATATCAGTTCCATGCACTATATGATGGAGGCGGCAGCCGAGGCAGATATTCCGTTTGTGGTGCTGGATCGTCCTAATCCCAACGGAGATTATACAGACGGGCCGGTACTGGATCCGCAGTTTCAGTCTTTTGTAGGTATGCATCCTATTCCATTGGTGCATGGCATGACGGTGGGCGAGCTGGCACAGATGATCAAAGCAGAGGGGTGGTTAGAGACTGAAAGAACGCTCGACTTAACGGTGGTTCCGGTTGCCGGCTATCATCATGATCTTCGTTACGAGTTGCCGGTTAAACCGAGTCCCAACCTGCCCAATTTCAGCGCCATTCGTCATTACCCTTCGCTGGCATTTTTTGAGCCCACGGTGGTGAGTATTGGCCGGGGTACCGATTTTCCTTTTCAGGTAATAGGTCATGACAGTGTTTATCTGACAGAAGGGGAGGCATTTCGTTACACCCCCCGCTCGATTCCAGGTGCGTCAACTCATCCAAAATTTGAAAATACAGAAATAAAAGGTATGGATTTGCGTGATAAGACCGCACAGGGTTTAAATCTGGAGTACCTGCTGGCGTGGCATCAGGCGTTTGTCCGCCAACAACAGCCCTTTTTTACCAGTGAGAGTTTCTTCGATAAGCTTGCCGGTACTGACAAGCTGAGAAAAGCCATGGCAGAGGGCAAA
This sequence comes from Lacimicrobium alkaliphilum, assembly GCF_002591895.1. Classification (GTDB taxonomy): domain Bacteria; phylum Pseudomonadota; class Gammaproteobacteria; order Enterobacterales; family Alteromonadaceae; genus Lacimicrobium; species Lacimicrobium alkaliphilum. The sequence goes on along the minus strand of NZ_NISX01000007.1, from coordinate 140,994 downwards.
ACACAAGCACAGATTCGTGCAAGCTGGCAGGCCGACTTAGAGGCTTTTATCAAAGCCAGAGAGCCCTATTTGCTTTATCCCTGAGTTTTTACCACCACAGGACAAGAAGAATTTCACCACAGAGACACAGAGGACACAGAGGTTTAAAAGGATTTCTCACCGCAGAGACGCGGAGAGAACGGAGAAGTAAAAATGATTAAACCCTTCATACCCCTGTGTTCTCTGTGTCTCTGTGGTTAATATCAATCTCGCAGAGGCGCAAAGACGCAGAGGAGTGCGGGTTGGTGCAAGGCGAGGGTATCCCCGGATTGCGCTTCGCTGCACCACGGGCTACAGGACTACTGGAGGTAGTTTATAGATTTAAGTTCGTGTTTTTGGTGTTTTTCGTGGTTAAAGGCTTTTCAACCACGAACCATACGAAATGAATAATTCACCACAGAGGCGCAGAGGTCACAGAAGTTATAAGAGTATTTATTCTCAGCGTCTCTGCGAGATCAAACAAAGAAAAGCAGAGTGATCTCGCCAAGGCGCAGGGGCGCAGAGAAGAGCAATATTTTGTAGGGTCCAATTTATTGGACTGACTAACAAGTTTTCAGTTATCAGCTGTCAGTAGTCAGAAAAAGGCGGTGCTCTGCGGTCAATGCTGGCATTTGTTTTAGTGACTGAAAACTGATGGCTGCAGACTGACAACTTATCAGCGGTTTTTGTGCCGGTACTGGCGTACGGCCTGGTTAGAGGCTTCAAGCATTTTGCGTCCTTTGCCTGAAGCCTGAGTCAGCAGAATAAATAAGGTGTCGATAACAAATTCCTGAGCAGTACGGGCAAGAATAGACGATAAACGGGCTGAGTCTTCTTCAGATACGGTGTAAAGCCTGGCATTGGCCAGTTTCGCAATACTGTTATGACCATAACCTGTAAGACTGATGACCATACAATGATTGGCTTTGGCCAGTTCGGTGACGGCAACCTCTTCAGGGGTTTCACCGGATTCACTGATAACAAACAGCAGGTCTTTAGGACCATAATTGGCAATATTGGCTAATTGAATATGGTTGTCACTTTCCGCCACGGCGGCCATACCCAGTTTTTGCAGTTTAAAGGAGAAATCCCTTGCCACCAAAGCCGAACTGCCCACACCGCATATCAGTATACGGTTAGCTTTTTGTATCAGTTGTTCGGCTTTTTCATACGCGCTTTGTTCATTTACGGCCCGGGTATTGGTGAGTACTGAGACTTTACTGGCGAGCAGTTTCTCGCCTACTACATCAAAAGGGTCATCCAGAGAAATGTGGCCATGTAACGGAGGATGAGACTTATCCTGTTGAGTGCGCAGGCTGTCATTAATAGCAAATTTGAAATCTGGGTAGCCTTTGTATCCCAGTTTCTGAGTAAATTTAACCACACTGGACTGACTCACACCTACCTGCTGGGCCAGTTTCTGTGATGAAAGGTTGCGGATGCTTTCTGGTTGCGCGAGTACATAGTCCGCCAGGGCCTGTTCGCTGGAAGAAAGGTTGTCACGCATGGCATTTATTTTAATGAAAGTCGACATGATTCAGAGGTTGGAAAAATAAACTATTCCTTGCATTCTATGGTATTAAGAATTTTTAACAACATACTTGATGAATTTCGGGTAATTAATCACAGGTGGATTACTGATGCAGTGTGAGGCTGAAATAAATCTGCCAGTCGCTTTTCAACAAGCACTACGGGATTTTCTGCCAGCTGAAAATATTATTCAGGATCTGGCTCAGAGGCTGGCGCTAAGCGGTGATGCGAGTTTTTATCGTCTGACTCCTGAGCTGGTAGTACGGGTTGACAATATCAGTCAGCTCAGCCGTTTGTTGAAGTTTGCTACAGACCATCTTGTTCCCGTTACCTTTCGTGCAGCCGGGACCAGTTTGTGCGGCCAGGCAGTAACCGACTCGGTTTTAGTGGTGTTGTCACAGAACTGGCGCGGGGCAGAGGTGTTGGACGAGGGAGCACGAATACGCCTTCAGCCCGGCATTATTGGCGCCCAGGCGAATAAGCTCCTGCAGCCGTGGGGGCGAAAAATCGGGCCGGATCCAGCTTCTATTGATAGCTGTAAAATTGGCGGTATCGCTGCCAACAATGCCTCTGGGATGTGCTGTGGCGTCAAGCAGAATAGTTATCACACCCTTTGTGATCTGACTCTGGTGATGGCAGATGGCTCGGTGCTGGATACCGCCGATGCCGAGAGTGTAAAAGCCTTTGAGTCGAGCCATGGGCCATTATTGGATGGCCTCAAGGTATTGCATCAGCAGGTCAAAGAGGATGGGCTGCTGGCTGAGAAGATCCGGCATAAATACCGCCTGAAAAATACCACAGGCTATGGAATTAATTCGTTGCTGGATTTTGAGCAGCCGCTGGACATCCTTAAACATCTGTTAATCGGCTCAGAGGGTACCCTGGGGTTTATTGCCGATATTACTTATCACACTGTCGTTGACGAGCGTGACCGGGCCTCGGGGCTGTTTATCTTCAATCGTATCGACACGTGTTGTGAACTGGTGAGTCGTCTGCGTCAGGCGCCGGTAGCTGCGGTAGAGTTGATGGACGCCAGAGCACTGAAAAGTGTTGCCGGGAAACCCGCCATGCCACCAGGTATGGACGCGCTGAATGAGCAGGCCGCAGCATTGCTTATTGAAGTGACGGGAGATTGCGCTCAGGTCCTTACTGAGCACCTCGAAGAGATTGAGAAGATTATCGCTCCGTATACTGACGAGCTGATTGGCAGCGTTGCGTTTAGCCAGGATAAGGCCCGTAATCAGGAATTGTGGGCCATTCGTAAAGGGACTTTCCCCGCAGTGGGCGCAGTAAGGCCATCAGGTACCACCGTGATTATCGAGGATGTGGCGTTTCCTGTGCCCAGACTTGCCGACGGAGTCGAAGCATTACACAGGCTTTTTCATAAGCATGGCTATAACGAGGCTATTATTTTCGGTCACGCTCTGGAAGGGAATCTGCATTTTGTGTTTACCCAGGCTTTTAATACCGAAGCCGAAATCCGCCGTTATCAGGACTTTATGCAGGATTTGAGTGAACTGGTTACTGCAGGTTTTGGCGGTTCTCTGAAGGCTGAACACGGCACTGGCCGTAATATGGCGCCATTTGTAAAAATGGAATGGGGAGACGCTGCCTACACCCTGATGGAACGTATTAAGGCACTGTTTGATCCTGATGGTATCCTCAACCCCGGTGTAATCCTTAATGCCGATGACAAGGCCCATATTCGGCATCTTAAACCGATTCCTGCACTGGATCCTGAGTTGGATAAATGTATTGAATGTGGTTTTTGTGAACCCGTGTGCCCGTCTAAAGATCTGACCCTGACACCAAGACAGCGCATCGCTCTGTGGCGTCAGATCCAGGCCGGTGAATACAGCCCACAGACAAAACAGCAATTACAGCAGGCCTATCAGTATTTGGGTGTAGATACCTGTGCCGCTACCGGATTGTGCGCCCAGCGCTGCCCGGTAGGTATTAATACCGGCGACTTCATCAAACAATTACGGGCACAAAAACCGAAAGGGGAGTGGATTGCAAAGCAGGTGGCAAGTCATTTTGCTGGCACAACCAGGGTGGCGCGTTTTGCACTGAACTCCGTTGATCTGAGTCGGAATACGCTGGGTGAGACGCCAACCCAGGCTATCTTTAAGGGCCTGAATAAGCTTTCTGGCGGTGCGATTCCAAAATGGTACCCTGCCTGGCCAAAGGCAGCTATAAAAAACCGCCATACTGCTGTTACATCAAACCGCACGCAACCTGCTGTGGTGTATTTTCCTTCCTGTACCAACAGAATGTTTGCCACGGATGCAGGCGCCGAGGATCAGCGTCCCTTACAGGAGGTTATTGCCGCAATACTGGAAAAGGCGGGGTTTCGTGTGTTGGTGCCGGATGATATTGACCAGTTGTGTTGCGGCACGCCCTGGGACAGCAAAGGCCACAACGGGATTGCCGATGATAAAGCGTCACAAAGTATGGCGTCTCTGGCCAGACTGGCAAAGGCCGAAGGATTGCCGGTGTTGGTGGATGCATCACCCTGTGCGATGCAGCTTAACCACTATCAACTGAAGCAGCCTGGCAGCGATGTTAAGCTTTATGAAACGGCAGAGTTCTTATATCGGTTTGTAGTGCCAAAGCTGGAGATCAGCCCGCAGAAAGAACCTGTAACTCTGCATATTACCTGCAGTAGCAGGCGTATGCACACGGAACAATATTTGCTGGACCTCACCCGGGCCTGTACCGAACAGGTGATTGTTCCACAAGATATTTATTGTTGTGGTTTTGCAGGTGATAAAGGTTTTTATACGCCTGAGCTGAATGCCAGCGCATTAGCGGATTTATCCGGGCAGATACCATCTGGGTGTAGTCAGGGCGTTTCCAATAGCCGCAGCTGTGAAATTGGTCTGCATCAGCATAGTGGCATTCCTTTTCAGTCGGTTGCCTATCTGCTGGACAGAGTCAGCACCAGCAAGTGTGTGGATTAGACCGATACTGGCTTCCCGTCCCCAAACGGGAAGTAAAGTGGCCTGAATCAGGCTTTGTTGGGCAGGATACGCAGCGCCACACGACGGTTTTGCTGACGGTTCTGATCACTGGTATTGGGTACCAGAGGTTGATACTGGCCCATCCCCACAGTGGTGATACGGCGCGGATCCAGCTGCCTGGTGGTAAGGTAGTTGCGCACTGCGCTGGCCCGGGCTTCAGACAGCACCTGATTGCTCTGAGCGCTACCGGTATTGTCAGTGTGCCCCTCGATCATCAGAGTGGTTTTTTCGTATTTATTCAGAACCTTAGCAACATCATCAAGAACCCCGTGAAACCGGGACGATATCGTGGCACTGCCGGTGGCAAAGGTTATCTGACCAGGCAGTTGTAGCCGCAATTCATTGCCTTCCCGATGCACGGAGACGCCGCTGTCAGCCAGCTCCTCGCGAAATTCCTTTTCCTGCTTATCCATATAATTACCAATTGCGGCACCGGCCAGGGCACCGACGGCAGCCCCCCATACATAACGGCTTTTGGCGTTATCACCGGTTGCTTTACCCAGCAAAGCTCCGGCAACAGCGCCAATACCGGCGCCTTTTTGTGTATTGGTGGAATTCGAAGCACAACCGCCGAGGAACAATGCAGAAATGGTGAGTGCAATAATACTTTGTTTCATGATCACTTCCTGACAATATAAAGAGCATACAGAATAACGTTTTTGACTTAATCCAGGCTGAATAAAGGTTTTAGATGGATGCTAACCGGGCTGAAGATTGAAGGGCATTTTTCAATATTCAGCCATTTTCCCAAACAGAGCACAGCAATTAGCGACGATGTCTGCTGACACTTTATGACTGCACAGAAGATCAAGATTCAACAAAATCTGGCAATACGTCTGCTACGGGTATTGCGCTATAACAAAGCCCGAAATGAGCGGGCTTTGGAATTAATGCCGAGTGATAAACGGCCACTTTTTCATATTATTCCTTTCCTGTTACATGTTAATCATCCCGATTTCCCTGGCTATGTGGAACAGGCTGAAGTGCCGTTCGGCCTGAATCATTACTCGTTAAGAAAGCAGGTCAGTGAGGCGCTGACAGAGGTTTTTGGCGAAGAAAAAGCCCGTTCAGAGAAGGTACGCGGGGCCTGGCCGGAGCATCGCTGGATTGAGTCTCTGGTTCTGATGGGCAGTATCGGCACTATTGCCCAGTCATCAGGCTCTGATTTTGATTACTGGGTGTGTGTCAGGGGGGACGTGTTTGACCAACGCAAACGTGCTTTACTTCAGCAAAAGCTGGAGCTGGTTGAACAGTGGGCTGATCAACAGGGGCTGGAGGTACATTTTTTTCTCTCTGATATAGAAAAAGTACGCCACAACGACTTTGGTGAGGCCGATGGCGAGAGCTCTGGCTCTGCCCAGGCGGTATTCCTCAAAGCAGAGTTTTATACCACCAATGTGGTGGTTGCAGGAAAGTTGCCTTTTTGGTGGTTGATGCCAGATAAAGTCACGGATACACAGTATCAGGAGCTGATGGACTCACTGCAGCCCGGGCAACCGCCGGATCCACGATTGTTTATGGATCTTGGAAACTTACAGAAAATGGAGCCTGGCGAGTTGTTTGGCGCTGCAATCTGGCAAATCAGTAAGGCCATGGATTCACCTTTTAAGTCGGTGCTGAAACTGGCCAAACTGGAAGTGTTTCTGGAAAATATTGAACATAAACAGCCCTTGTGTAACCTGCTTAAAAGGAAGGTTCACAGTGGCGTACGTTCACCCGGAGAACTCGAACATGTGGATCCCTATGGATTGATGTTTGATGAGCTGGTGGAACACTATAAGGCGGCGAATGAACCACAGATTGTGGAGTTACTGCAAACCTGTCTGTATATCAAATGCGGCTGTTTTTTAAGCCGTAAACCTCAAAAGGGTGAAGATAATTTTAAGCGCCGGATTATACAGGGCTATGTTCAGAACTGGGGGTGGAGTCAGGACCGGATTTCCCGGCTGGACAATATCAGGCACTGGAGTTTCAGAGAGTTTTCATTACTGAGCAGACAGATTCATGGATTTTTAATCCTTTGTTACCGGCGTATCTCATCGGCAATCAGTCTGTCTGAGCAATCGGTCAGTGATGAAGATATGACGGTTATCGGCCGGAAACTGGATACTTACTACACGAAAAAGCCTGACAAAATTGAATATCTGCGCAGCGCGTTTGACGATGAACTCTACCGGGCAGTGGTAACTGTTAAGGCACGACACATGCCCGACAAAAAACGCCAATGGTCACTGTACAGCGGCAATCAGATTAATTGTGACGCGCAGGGGCTGGACAATGTGCTGCTTAAATCCGGTGACAACCCTGTGGATCTGCTACTTTGGGGGGTATGGAACCGTATTGTAGATAATAAAACCCGTATCTTTCTCGATTATCACACAGAACCGGTAACGGAAGAGGATCTTGATGCATTGGTGTCGCAGTGCCAGAAGGTGTTTCCTTCAATAAGGGTCTCTGCACTGAGCCGCGATGCGCTGTTGGCACCAGTGAGGCTGCTTAAGGTGATGTTTGTACTTAATTTTGAAAGCCGCCGGCAGAAAGCCGAAGTAGACAGCCTGCGGCTGATTACGCTGAACAGCTGGGGAGAGCTTGGTGTTGAGTCAGGTTTTGATGCTTTGAAGGCGTTACATCCTCAACTTGAAGATATTCACCAGGCACCTTCATTATGGGTCGCGGCGCCAGAAGGTAGTAACAAACAACGCTTGTATGAACATTTTCTCAGACGCTCAGGACTGGGCACACCAGAATTGTTGTGACGGTTCAGCCCACCCGGATTCCGGTTCAAACTCGGAGGTAACAATGCTTGATTGGAATGCAATTATGAGGTTTGCCGAAAAAGGCAATCCAGCGGCGCCACGACGGATCGATAAAACGGATGATCAATGGCGCCAACAACTCAGTGAAAACCAGTTTCAGGTAACCCGACTCAAAGGCACAGAGCGGCCTTTCAGCTCAGGCCTTTGTGAGGCCATAGAGCCGGGGCGTTACGCTTGTATCTGTTGTGACTCATTGCTGTTCGATGCCAGTGAGAAGTTTGCCAGTGGCAGTGGCTGGCCCTCTTTTACGCAACCGGCTCAGGAAGATGCTGTCGCCTACCACCTGGATGACACCCATGGCATGCAGCGCATCGAAGCGTTGTGCAATGTCTGCGATGCACACCTTGGTCATGTATTTCCTGACGGACCACCGCCAACCGGCTTACGATATTGCATTAATGCTGTGGCGCTGAAGAAGGTGGATGACAACAAGAGCGATTAAGACAAAACGTAACAAAAAGACACAAATCCGCGCAGGAAAATCAGCCCGCTCAGGAGCAGGATATATCCGGGTTGATTCGATCCTGTTTAATTTCTAGTCTCCTTAGTAAGAAACCAGACAGATAAAAGGAGTGTGTCTAATGTCAGCAGTAAAAGTCATTTCCCTTATTGTCAGCATCTTGTTTCTGGCTGCTTGCAACAGCAGTGAGGACGGGAAAGCATCCATTCCTGAGCCGGACCCCACACCTGAATTTACTTCACAGGGCCTGGACGGGCATATCATTCATCGTCTTATCAGTACACCGCAGCAGCTTTATGCCGGCACAGATCAGGGGCTGTATGTTTCTCAGCAGGAAGGACAATGGCAGCGGCTTACTGAGCAGAACTGGGAAGTGATGGATCTGGCCATCGTGGACGACACACGGCTATTGGTAAGTTATAAGATTGACGCCAAATTCTTTCTGGCTGAAAGCACTGATAGCGGGCAAACCTGGCAAATACCGCAGAGTGATTTCGGTGGCACTGATCAGCAATCGCAAGGGCTGAGCGAGCCAATCAGACGCATGCAGTATCATCAGGATAAGCTGTATGGCGTAGGCTATAACGTGTTAGCGGTATCAGAGGATTTCGGCCGTAACTGGCAATTATTGGCCGGCAGCTGGAATGGATTTGCTACGGGGATGTCAGCACTTACGGTTAACAGCAACGGTGTTGATATCTGGTACGGTGGGCAGGGAGCAATAGAAAACCCTCTGTTGATGCACTACCGTACAGACAATATGACTTATGAGGCGTTTCCTGACATAGACGAGTTGCTCTCTGTGCCAAGTACAGTAAAAGGTATCGTTTTTGCTCCGGATTCGTCTCATACCCTGTTTGTATCAGGGGAGGGAGGTATCATCAAAAGTAGTGATAATGGTGAAACCTGGCAGGCACTGAATACCAACGACAACTCGCGGTTTTATTTTGACCTGGTTCTCGATCCGGATAATAAAGACATACTCTACACCGCCGGCTGGAATAAGAATTTTGAGGATCCTCAGTCGCTGATTGTGGAAATAAGTGAAGATGGCGGACAGAGCTGGGAGTCCTATCAGCATCCGGATAATGACCTCTTTGGTGGCGTGTTCAGTATGGTCATACACCAGCAACAGCTTTATCTCGGCTTATACAAAGGTGGCGTTATGCAGGTTACGTTTCAGTAATACGGCCTGAATTATTGTCGTTTATCGTCTTATACGATACCTCTTGTTGCTATTTTGTTAGTCTGTAATTTTTGGCCCGGCTTTGCCCGGGCCAAATTTTGATGGTTAGAAAATAAGGAAATCTATGTATAAGTTTTTGAGCATATTGCTGATCATTTTATCACCCTGGATTCAGGCACAAACCCTTGACAAGACAATGATTCAGGTTGCCGGCCCGGTTCCCTTTGAGCACAGCGTCGACAGCCCGCATCTCGATGCAATCTACCAACATACTCAGAGACAGATTCAGGAAACCACTGGCAATTCAATTCACGCTTTTGGTAAACAACATAGCTGGCAACCCCTGGCGCAGTTTGATGCCGCTGAACAAGGTTTACTGCTATTTAAAATGACAGTTTCAACGACTCGCTTTTCTCAGGGAGAGCTGGTGTTGTCGGGGGTGGAGAAACCCCAGGTTTATGTTGACGGCGTCAAAGCCGACAAAGGTGACAAGGGTTACAGGCTGGCATTAATGACCGGTGAACATGAGGTGATTGTACTGGCAAAGGGTACAGAGGCCGATAAGACGCCGGAGTTTGAATTCAGCGGTAAAGATGAGCATGACAGCGTGGTCCTTTTTGGAGGCGATAAAAAGCGCCTTTCTATGCAGCAATTGTATGACAGTCAGGTTGTCTCGGCACTGCAGCTGTCTGATGACGGCGAATATGCCCTGGTGAGCTATCGAAGATATGACCAGAGTATGGGCGATACGCCAATTACCTATACCGAACTGTTGCAGACGGACTCCCAAAGAGTCAGACAAAAGTGGTCCACTTCTTTAGGCAGTGCCGTTTTTTCCGGTGACAGTAAATCTCTGGTGTATCTGCAGGGAGAGCGCCTGGTGCAACTTAATCTGGAGACGCTGAAAACACAAATATTGGCTGAACAACTAAAAGATGCCTCCGGATTTCGCTTTGTGGATAAACAGACACTGGTTTTCAGCTGGAAACAGGCAGGAGAAGATGACGGTAAGCTGGTAAAGCGTTATCAGGCCCTTGAGGACAGATGGTCCACATGGCGTGATAATAGTCAGCTGTATCAGATGGATTTGCGCTCTGGCCTGATACGTCAGTTAACGACCGCAGACAGCACCACTTATTTGCTGGATGTCAGCCCGGATAACAAGCGCCTGTTGTTAATGCGTTCTGTGGTGGATTACAGTCAGCCTCCCCATGGTAAGAATGCGCTTTTTGAGCTCAATATAGATACGTCTGAGGAACGCCTGATTGGAGAATACCGGGCACTCAATAGTGCCAGATACAGCGCCTCAGGGCTTTATGTGCTCGGCGGTCCGAATTTCTCACAGGGAGCTGGTGTGGCGTTAGCCGATCAGAAAATTGCCAATGATTATGACGGACAGCTCTACCATATGGATCTGCAGGGTGAAAAAGTCAGACCTTTATCGAAAGACTTCGACCCAGCCATCAGTGCCATGTGGGTAACGCACAAAGATAACCTTATCCTGAACGTGACGGAGCAGGACAAAACCTACCTGTATGGTTTTAACAATAACCTTTACACCCGGCTGACATCGCAGTTGGACGTAATCAAACATGTTGCAGTGGCAAAGAGCGTGAAGCCAAGATTATTGTACGCTGGCACCACGGCTTCATCACCACAGGCACTGTATACCCACAAGCCGGGTAGTAAAGCCGTCAAACTGCGTGATTCATCGGTTGAGTATGACGATACCCGGATACCGCAGATGCAGGAATTTGATTATGTAAACGCCCGCGGGGACACCATCAAGGGCCGGGTGTATCTGCCCCATGATCTGGATGAGACGCAGTCTTACCCAGCATTGGTCTATTACTATGGCGGTACTGCGCCTGTTACCCGCGGATTTACCGGTCGCTACCCTTTTAATTTATGGGCCGCTCAGGGGTATGTGGTGTATGTATTGCAGCCCTCAGGCACCTTCGGTTTTGGGCAGGACTTTTCTGCCCGGCATGTTAATGCCTGGGGAGAGTATACCAGCGATGATATTATTCAGGGCACTCAGGCTTTCCTCAAAGCCTACCCCTTTGTTAATAGCGATAAAGTCGGTCATCTCGGCGCTTCCTATGGTGGTTTTATGACCATGTATCTGGCCACGCGGACGGATATTTTCGCCGCGTCGATTTCCCACGCCGGTATCGCGAATATCGCATCGTACTGGGGCGAAGGCTGGTGGGGAGCGTTATACTCAGGTGTTGCGTCACGTGGTAGCTTTCCCTGGAATAATCCACAACTCTATACTCAGCAAAGCCCTTTGTTTCAGGCGCAGAATATCACTAATCCGATGTTGTTAATTCACGGTGACGCTGATACCAATGTGCCTCCCGGTGAGAGCCAACAGATGTACACGGCGTTAAAGTTACTGGGCAAGGACGTTGAGCTGGTGGAGTATAAAGGTGACAACCACCATATTCTGACCCGGGAGAAGACCTTCCACTGGTGGTCTACCATGCTGGCCTATTTTGATATGCACCTGAAGGAAGAGCCTCAGTGGTGGCAGTACCTTTACGAATCAAAATAGTACGCGATAAAAACCAGGGGCCCGCTTGGGCCCTGGTTCAGAGTGGAAAGCCTGCGGGTTGTTATGACTGATTCACTAGCGGGACACCCCCTGGTGTCTGCCTGGACCCTGTTTTTGTGCCTTTGCGCACGCTCCAGGCTGCAAAGGCAAGCAATGGAAGGTTCAGTTGTAATGCCGCGGGTGTAAAGCCCGCGGCACCGTGGTACAGGGTATACACAGAAACTAACAGCAAAACACTGCTCCCGGCAATGATCAGCCACAGTGATTTACTGGACTGACTGAACGCCGAAGAAAGTACCAGATTAACCAGCATCAGTACCCAGAACAGCATAATCAGCGACACGTCAGCAAAGAGCCCAAACAGGGCCGTTAATGCCAGCGCACTGACACTTCCCCATGCCACTGAATACCAGGCACGCGTCAATACAGGCGGGTGGGCTTTCTTCGCCAGCCAGATTTCCATACCAGTGACACACAGCGCGGTGAGCATAATACCCAGTACAAAATAAAGCACTTTACCGGGAATACCTGCAAAGTTACCAAAGTGCAGACGATACATGGCGTAGACAAGTTGTTTACCCCAATGCCCCTGTGCATATCCGGCTGTTCCGAGGTAATTACCTGCTGTATCGAAACGGTAGTTCTCGGAATAGATCATCTTGCCGGGTACCTGAGTGTATATTTCAATAAACTGCTGTGGTGTATTGGCTTCATGTACTGTCAGGAACAGCAACGGGTGCTGTGGGGCCAGGGTATTCATCTGCGCGATGGCTTTTTGCAGTTGTGGCTGCGCGACTTCCTGTTCAAGCACCGGATCCGGGGTGAAAATTTTCTCTACCACGGCATCTCTGTCACCATCGTGGTAAAGCTGTGCCACCACCACAAGAATCAGGCCTGCCATACCAAAATAAGTGCCGGTAACACCGATAATCAAGTGAAAAGGCGCTGCCCACAAGCCAAAACGATTGTGCAAATCAATCTGATATTGCTGAGCGTTTTCACCTCTGCGAAGCTTAAATGCATCTTTGCTGATGCGTTTGTGAGCAACGATACCGGTGACGATCAGTGTGCAGATCAGCGCACCCAGCGCGCTCACCAGAATCATGCCCCAGGAATGGGGTAAGTTCAGGTAAAGATGCAGGTCCACCAGCATCTTCGTGAAGGGCACTTGCTCTGTTTCAAGCAGGTTGCCATTGCTGTCAGCGAAGTACGCCACCGTATCGTTTTCCACAACCAGGCGGGGTATGCCTGAGGTAGGGAAAACAGCAAAAAGATGGTCAGTTGGCTCAGGATGCTTTTCAACAAAGGCGTTCATGGCCTTCTCTACCGTCGCCGCATCGGTTGTGTTCATTTCCGGTATGCCCGGTTGTTCCCAGCGTTCAAACTCCTGATGAAAAACCGCCAACGTGCCTGAGAAACAGACCAGAAACAGCAAGGCGCTTAAAAATACACCTACCCAGGCATGTGCATGCAGGGCGGATTGTTTGGTGGATTTATCCATAATGCAATGCTCCTACCCCGGGATAAATATGAGTGCCGCAGCGCTGGCTGAGGCGATAACAACATAAACAATCAGCGCTTTGGGTTTCGATTCGCAGGCCAGGTAGTGATACCCCAGCAGCCCCCATATCAGCGGCAGTAACACGACGCTTGTGGCGAGTTGCCCTGCTTCGGCAAAGGGTAGCTGGCGGCAAATAGCCAGCGAAGCTAACAGGCTGGTAAGCATAAGAACCACCAGCACCACCAGGTAATTACTGATGTGATAAAACGTTGATTTGACGGATACCGATATGTCACGGGCTTTGGGTATATTTTTTGGTGGTGGCAACTGAACCTGATTAGCACTGATAAAAGGCCAGACTAACAGACCGGGCAGGCATAGTGCGTAAACCAACCCATATTCCCAGCCCTGGCTGTATGACCACAATACGCAGGAAATCAGTAACAAAACCAGGCTGAGATAAAAAACAGCTGGGGCCCGAGCGCGCCAGCTTTGGTACACCGTAGCGATTGCGGCGACAGAAAAGCCAGCCGCAATAATTAACTGAAACATAGCATCACCTGCTAAAACTCATAAGTGACACTGGCATTCAGGGTTCTGCGAACTCCGGGGAAACAATCGCCTCTGGCCAAACAGGAGGTCAGGTACTCTTTATCCGTGATGTTACGAACATTGAGTTGCAAGTCCAGTTTTTCGGTCAACCGATATGCCAACATAAGATCCCCCAGGGTGTAGCCGGGTGTTTCATATCGAACGGCTGCATTTTCTGACAGGCTTTCACCCACATGGCGGATACCCGCTCCCATACGGAAACCGGCAAAGGCTTCGGGTTCCCAGTTGATCCACAACGATGCGTTGCTATCGGGCTGCGCTGAGAGCGCAAAGCCATTCGGGTCTTCAGCGTCGATAACTGAGGCTGCAAATTGTGCATTTATGTCACCAAACTCCAGACGCCCCTCTATTTCTGCCCCTTTGATATTTGTCACGCCCTGTTGCTGGTCAGCTTCATTGGGCAGACTATTCGGATTCGGCAGGTTTGAAATTTCGATGTCGTAATAGGCCAGGGTAATGTAGCCCGGAATATGACTCAGTTCGTACTTAACGCCCGCTTCATATTGACGCCCCTCTTCCGGCTTAAGTTGATTACCACTGGTATCCAGACCCACAACAGTTTCAAAAGACTCTGCGTAACTCACATAAGGCGCAAGGCCATTATCAAAGCCATATAACAGACCCGCAGAGTAAGATGTCTGACTGTCATCCTGCTGTGTCGTGCTGTTGTCATTGCTAACCTGGTCATGGCGCAGTCCAAGGGTCATGCGCCAGTTACCATAAGAAATCTGATCTGAAAGATACAGGCCTTTGTCTTTAACGTTTTGCCTGGGCTGATCATTGTAAATGGCATCAAAAACCGATTGATCGGGAGCGCCGGTATACTGAGGATTGGCAAGATCAAGAATGTAGCGGAAATCACCCTGCAGCGCACCGCCTCCCAGGTAGTAAGCCGAATTGGTATCGGTATCAACATTCTGATACTGCAAGCCGGCGAGCACTTCATGCTCAAACTCGCCCGTATAAAACAGTTTCACCAGACGCACATCCAGAGCATGCTGATCAAAGGTGTTATCTGCCTGATAGAAGGTTCTTGCAACATAGGTATCGGTGGGCGCAACCTGTGCACCGATAAAGGCATTCAGATACCGTGAACCACCGGTAAAGGCAGGCCAGGCCTGATGATAATCGGCTTCACCGTCACGCCAAAGGGCGGTAAAAGACAGCGAGGTGGTATCATTAATGATGTGCTCACCAAGCACCGTAACCTGGCTGGATTGGGTATCGAACTGATTGAACCCCGGTTCACCGGCGTAAACATCCTGGTCTGGCAGATAGGTGCCGTCGGCCAGCGGTAACAACGTACCTTCTACTGGAATAAACTGTGCTGCGGTATCGCTGTCGGTGTCCTGAAACAGTCCGATCACGGTGACAGTGGTATCTTCATCCGGCCGGTAAGATACAGAGGGCATCAGCACTGTTGTATCGTCGGTAACGTGATCCACCTGTGCTTCTGCGTCCCGGTAAATGCCGGTGAACCGCCCAAGCCACTTATCGTCGTCAGTCAAAGAGCCGTTGACATCAAGGTTGACCTGTTTGCGGTCAAAAGTACCGTATTGCAGAACAACTTCGCTGCCTTTACCCGGTGCCGGTGTTTTCGACACGTAGTTCATAATACCGCCTGGCGAGCCTTGCCCATAGAGAACAGAAGCCGGGCCTTTAAGCAGTTCCACCTGCTCCATGGTATAGATTTCAGCACGGGTTGAGTTGTAGCTACCGAACAGTTCCTGAATCGAATCACGATAACGTGGAATACCCAGGCCCCGCGATGACACTGAATCTACACGGGTAGAATAGCCATAGGTTTCACCGGTCACACCGGCCATATAGGTAGCACTCTGGGACAGGCTTAACGCCCCTTTTTGTTTCAGATCCGTTAAGGTTTCGATGGAAATGGTACGCGCCAGCTCGACAATAGGTGTATTGGTCTTAGTGGCCCCAAAGGGGCTGCGCTTGCCTACGACCTCAACTTTTTCAATTACCTCTTGTTTGTCTGGTGTTGCTTCCTGTGCCATTGCCGCAGCAGGCAATGCGCATACGATGGCCATTGATAACAGTGTTTTTTTCATGGTTTCCGGAGTGTTGAGTAGTGAAATGATTTACCCGACAATGTACCAAACATTAATACGCATGTGAATGATAATGGTTGCTATTAAGAATAATTAATGTGCATAACAGCCTGTGATCAGCACATAATGATGTGAGTATTCTGAGATCTAAGGGAGTCAGTGCGGTGCACTATGGTATTTATCTATTGTTTTTAATGCTGTTGAGCCCTTGCTTATCGGCCAATCAGGCAAATTCATCGTCTTTGGCCGGTGAGCTTAAGGCTGAACAACTGTTGTCACAATACCCTGAGTTTAACCAGGAATATCAACGTTATGTTCCTGAAAATGCAGAGATTCAGGCGATGCAGGTACTATACGGTAAATCTGTACTGGTGTTTCTGGGCACCTGGTGTCATGACAGCGAGCGTGAAGTGCCGAGATTACTAAAACTGCTGCACCGATCACAGGTTGATCTCCAGTCGTTGCAATTGATCGCCGTGGGGCTGGATAAAAAAGATCCATCCGGATTAGCACAGAGGTTTAACCTGCTTTACACCCCGACTATTATTGTTCTTGATGATGAACAAGAGTTGTATCGTATGGTCGAGCGCCCAAAGGGGTCACTGGCGCTGGATTTACAACAAGGTTTAACCGGCAGGGGAGAGTCACGGGATGAATCAATCTGACAGCAGTTATGCGGCCACTCACCAGGTGTTTAATCAGCCGGCGGCGCTGGAGGATTTTAACGCCTACAGTGCAGACAAGGTACTGCAATACTGGGTTGAACGTTTTGATGGTGCCTGGGGCCGTGAAAAGTTAACTCAGTTCGGACAACGTGTGGGAGGGAATCTGTTGTCAGCCGGTTTCGAGGCAAATAAACAATTGCCTGAGTTTCAGTCCCATGATCGTTTTGGCCACCGTATAGATCAGGTCAGTTATCACCCTGCCTATCATCAGTTAATGGCTCATGCCATCGAAGCAGGGCATACCAGTTTGCCCTGGACAGAGAATAAACGTGGTACCCATGTGGTGCGTGCGGCGATGGCTTATTTGCATAATCAGGCCGATCCCGGTTCAGGCTGCCCGCTGACCATGACCTTTGCCAGTGTACCGGCCATTGTCCAGCAAGCGGATGTGGCCAGAGTCTGGCTGCCGCTGATTACTTCCTGTTGTTATGACGGTGACAATAAGCCGTACTTTGAAAAAACCGGTGTTACCATTGGTATGGCGATGACCGAAAAGCAGGGCGGCTCCGATGTGCGCGCCAATACCACAACCGCAATACCAGTGGGTAAAGCCGGGCCTGGACAGTTATATAGCCTGACAGGTCACAAATGGTTTTGCAGTGCGCCTATGTGTGATGCCTTTTTAGTTCTGGCTCAAACCAATGACAAGCTGTCCTGCTTTTTAGTGCCACGCTGGCGACCCGATGGCAGCAAGAATCCGCTGCATATCCAGCGTCTTAAGAACAAGCTGGGGAATCAGTCCAATGCGAGCTCGGAAATTGAGTTTCGTGGTGCCCATGGCTGGCTGTTAAACGAGGAAGGTCGCGGCGTGCGCACCATTATTGAGATGGTCGCTCTTACCCGCTATGACTGCATGATTGGGTCAGGTGCCCTGATGGGGCAGGCTGCCAGAGAAGCCATCTGGCATACCGCGGGCCGCGAAGTGTTTGGTAAGCCACTGCACCAGCAACCGCTGATGTTAAACGTACTGGCGGATCTGGCCCTCGAAGCGGAAGCTGCACTGGCTATCTCTATGCGTATCGCCCATGCGCTGGATCATAAACAGGACCCGCATCAGGCCTCATTGATCCGCAGTGCTACTTCTATTGGCAAGTATTGGATCTGCAAACGGGCAGTACAGCATACCTTTGAGGCCATGGAGTGTATCGGCGGTGTAGGCTATGTAAATGAAAACATCTGTAGCCGTTTATATCGCGAGGCACCAGTGAACTCTATCTGGGAAGGCTCCGGAAATGTGCAGTGTCTGGATTTATTGCGGGTACTGAATAAAGAGCCGGATACCCTCAAGGCCCTGTTTGCAGAATTCGAACAGGCGCGGGGCAAGCAACACCTGTTTGATCAGTATCTGGATAACCTACTGAACGCTTTTTCTGAACAATCAGATCTTCAGGGCCGGGCCCGCCAGCTCATGGAGAAACTGGCGCTGGCCTGGCAAGCGTCGACATTGCTCAGCTACGGGGAAGAGTGGGTTGCTGAGGCGTTTGTTAACGCGCGCCTCACAGAGCAGGGTTATCATCAGTATGGCACATTACCCGCCAGTATTGATGCCAGCGCCCTGGTCGAAAGGGCACTGGTAAAACTGAGTTAATCAGGACAGCTTGTCGCGAAAATCCTCGTACTCAAATTTACGCACCAGCTCGAATTGACCGTCTTTGTGCAGTATACCGATAGAAGGGTGCTCAACGCCGTTAAAGAAGCTGGTTTTGACCATGGTGTAGTGGATCATATCCTCAAAGATAATCCGTTCACCCACCTCCAGCTGATGATCAAAGCTGTACGTATCGATCACATCGCCAGCCAGACAGGAATTACCACCGAGTTTATAATCAAAGCCCTTTTCCCCGGCAAGGCCGGCACCGCGCACCGCGGGGCGATAGGGCATTTCCAGCACATCCGGCATATGCGCGGTAGCGGAAATATCCAGTATCGCGATAGGCCCTTCATTCTCAACAATATCAACCACTTCGGCTACCAGCGGCCCTGTTTGCCAGGCCACTGCCGACCCCGGTTCAAGAATAATATCGAGCTCATACTTTTCTCTGAAGGTTTTCAGGGTGCGTATCAGATGCTCCACATCATAGCCCTCACGGGTCATCAGATGACCGCCTCCGAGGTTCAGCCATTTAAGCTTGTGCAGGTACTGACCAAAACGCTTCTCTACGGCCTGCAGGGTGCGCTCGGCAGCAAAAGAGTCGCATTCACAAAGATTATGTACGTGAAAACCTTCGATGCCGCTTAAATCCACGCCATCCAGCTCGCTGCTGCGCACGCCCAGCCGCGAGCCGGGTGCGCTCGGATCATAGAGTTCGGTATCGGCTTCCCGGTGTTCGGGGTTAATCCGTAGCCCCATCGAAATGCCGGCATCGGCGACCTGTTGCCGGTAGCGCTGCCACTGACTCAGGCTGTTAAAGGAAATATGATTAACCAGCCCGATCAAATCGTCGATATCAGCCTGTTTATAGGCTGGTGAGTAAGCATGTACTTCTTTTCCCATCTCAAATTTAGCAAGCTTGGCCTCCCAGACAGAGCTGGCGGTACAGCCCTGAAGGTACTGGCCCACAAGCGGGAAGGCCGCCCACATAGAAAAGCCCTTCAGGGCCAGAATAATGCTGACACCGGCCTGTTCCTGCACTTTTTGCATAAGTTGCAGATTCGCCTGCAGGCGCGCCTCTTCGAGCACGTAACAGGGAGAGGGAATATCGGGACTTATCATCGGATCGTTCAAGCTCACTATCCTTTATTAATAACCATAAACTATACGAAACGCACGAAAAGGCTTTTTACCGCAGAGTCGCAGAGGACGCAGAGACTTCAATCTCAATTTTCTCCGCGTTCTTTGCGTCTTCGCGGTGCAATGCTTTTTATTTGCTGAACGGGCTCTGTTCACATTCCAGTACCTGCCAGGGAAGGCCGTGCTGATTGAGCATATCCATAAAGGGATCCGGATCAAACTCTTCCATATTGAATACACCGGGCTTTTTCCAGCTGCCATTGAGCATTAATGCAGCACCGATCATTGCCGGTACGCCTGTGGTATACGAAACAGCCTGCGCCTGCACTTCTTCATGACATTTTGCATGGTCGCAATTATTGTAGATAAAGATGGTTTTCTCTTTACCGTCTTTGATACCGGTAATGTAAGTGCCGATACAGGTCATACCCTGATAGCCTTCAGACAGAGAACCGGGGTTAGGCAGCACGGCCTTGAGAAACTCCAGTGGTACAATTTGCTGTCCCTGAAAGTCCACAGGTTCAATGCTGGTCATACCGATGCCTTCAAGGACTTTAAGGTGAGTCAGGTAGGCTTCACCAAAGGTCATCCAGAAACGTGCCCGCCTGAGGCTGGGGAAGTTCTTAACCAGTGACTCCAGTTCTTCATGGAACATCAGATAAGAGGCGCGCACGCCGATATTCTGATAGTCCAGATCTTCGCGCACCGACAAGGGCTCTGTTTCTTTCCACTGACCATTTTCCCAATAGCGGCCGCGCTGGGTGATTTCGCGAATATTGATTTCCGGATTGAAGTTGGTAGCAAAAGCCTTGCCGTGATCGCCGCCATTGCAGTCGACAATATCCAGATAATGGATTTCGTCAAAATAGTGCTTGGCCGCATAGGCGGTAAATACGTTAGTGACACCCGGATCGAAGCCACTGCCCAGCAGCGCCATCAAACCCGCGTCTTTAAATTTGTCCTGGTAGGCCCACTGCCAGGAATACTCAAACTTGGCCACATCTTTGGGCTCATAATTGGCGGTATCCAGATAATCCACACCCGCGGCCAGACAGGCATCCATAATTGGCAGATCCTGATAGGGCAGAGCCAGATTAATCACCAGATCCGGCTCGACTCTCTTGATCAGTTCGATAACCTGACCGGCATCGTCGGCGTCTACAGCGAATACACCTTTAAGGCGATCTGCACCCACCTCTTGCTGCAAGGCCTCGCATTTCGACAAGGTGCGGCTGGCCAGATAAATTTCGTCAAAAATTTGTGGTAAACGAGCACATTTTTTTACCGTTACGGAACTGACACCACCGGCACCAATAATTAATACGCGAGACATAAATTCGAATCCTCCAAAGGTATCTTGTCTGTTTTACCTGCCCGCACTGTTTCAACGCGCAGTCTACAGAATTTCGGCTGCATGCTATCACCAATTTCATTTCTGGCAATAGCTGTCTGGACAACAGTTTCTGAGCTTAGTTTAAGCCCAGATTCAGCACAACCATTAAAGCCCCCGTTCCGAACTTTGCGCTGTATCTATACCATGCACTGCCAAAGCCTCTGTTTATATAAGCAATTCCCAGCATGCAAGGGGCTCTGCAAACCAGTGCATTGTAAATATGTTCAGTTTTTAGATGACGCTTTTCTTTATCTTTCCGGATAGATCACTGTGTGTCAGGAAGCACAGTGCCGTTCAATTGCAGAATGGGGTAAACTACCGCGTTTTGTACAATATTTTATGCAGTTAAGGAGTAAAACTGTGCAGGCAAAAAATAGCAATAATAATGTCTCGCAAGCCTCTGGTGGCTGGTTTAATCGTTTTCTGGCCACTGTAGAGTGGGCCGGAAACCTGTTACCTCATCCTATTACCCTGTTTGCCAGCTTTTCTCTGTTTATCGTCATACTCAGTGGAGTGTTGGGCTATTTTGACGTCAGTGTCATGGATCCCAGACCCGAAGATGCTGCAGGCAGGGCGCCGGGCGGCATGATCCATGTGGTTTCCCTTCTTAGTGCCGAGGGGCTTGCCCGAATTGTTACCGGGCTGGTGACGAACTTTACCGGTTTTGCCCCTTTAGGTACGGTCCTGGTTGCCTTGTTAGGCGTATCTGTTGCCGAGCATTCAGGTTTGTTGTCGGCGGCCATGCGTGGGCTGGTGATGAATGCTTCTCAGCGGATGGTGACCGTCACCGTGGTGCTTGCGGGGATTCTTTCCAATACCGCATCGGAGCTGGGGTATGTGGTCCTGATACCGCTCGCAGCGATGATTTTTCACTCACTTGGCAGACATCCTCTGGCCGGTCTGGCTGCGGCCTTTGCCGGTGTGTCGGGCGGTTACAGTGCTAACCTGTTGCTGGGCACCATAGATCCGCTGCTTTCCGGTATCACTGAAGCTGCAGCTCATATGATTGACCCTGAGTATATCGTCGGGCCTGAGGTGAACTGGTATTTCATGATCATCAGCACGTTTCTGATCGCGGGGCTGGGTGCTTTTGTAACCGAAAAAATTGTCGAGCCCAGACTGGGGGAATATGATCCTGAAGAGGCCACTATTGAGCTCGCGGAACAAAAGATGGAATCTCTGAGTGCTGCTGAAAAAAGAGGGCTTAAGCTGGCTGGTCTGGCGTTCCTGGTGGTCTGTCTGCTGTTAGCGCTGACCATAGTACCTGAATGGGGTATTTTGCGTCACCCTGAAACCGGCGAGGTTGCGGGCTCGCCTTTTTTACGGGGTATCGTCGCCTTTATCTTTATTACTTTCGCCATTCCTGGCTTTGTCTACGGTAAAACAGTCGGCGTGATGAAAAACGACAAGGACGTAATTAACGCCATGTCGAAAGGCATGAGCACGCTGGGCATGTACATTGTGCTGGTATTTTTCGCCGCCCAGTTTGTGGCCTTTTTTAAATGGACGAACCTCGGCACCGTGCTGGCGGTAAAAGGGGCAGCCATGTTGCAAGCCATGGGGCTGGACGGTCCCGAAGTGTTTGTACTGTTTATTCTGATGTGCGCTATGGTCAATCTGTCTCTGGGCAGTGCGTCGGCACAATGGGCGGTGACAGCACCGATTTTCGTGCCTATGTTAATGCTGGTGGGCTTTGCCCCGGAAGTTATTCAGGCTGCCTATAGGATTGGTGATTCGGTGACCAATCTGATTACGCCAATGATGAGTTATTTCGGCCTTATTCTGGCGGTAGCCAGTCAGTATAAGAAAAATCTGGGAATCGGTACGTTGGTGGCAACCATGTTGCCCTACTCGATGATCTTTTTTGTTGGCTGGACCTTACTCTTCTACGTCTGGGTATTTCTGCTGGGGATGCCGGTAGGGCCGGGCGCAGAAACCTATTATACCCCATAAGGACAATGGGCTTTGTTATGACTGTGAACTGGAGAACCAATGAAATACCGCAATAGTGAAGGATTCAGCCATCAACAAACGGATAAAGTCGGCGTGCTGGTGACTAATCTGGGCACCCCTGATGCGCCGACAAAAGGTGCTTTAAAACGGTATCTGAAAGAGTTTTTATCAGATCCCAGAGTAGTGGAAGTGCCGCGTTTATTGTGGTGGTTTGTGCTTAATCTGGTGATCCTGAATTTTCGCCCGGCCCGATCGGCGGCCGCCTATAAAACCGTGTGGACAGACAGAGGATCGCCGCTGTTGTTTCATACCCGCGACCAGGCGGATGCTATTCGCTCCGAATTGCAACAGAGATGGGGCCAATCGGTAGAAGTGGATTTCGCGATGCGCTACGGCAATCCAGGTATAGATAAGACTGTAGAAGCCATGCTGCAAAGAGGCGTGAGAAAGTTACTGGTATTGCCGCTGTATCCTCAGTACTGCGCCTCTACGACGGCCTCCACCTTTGACAAACTGAGTCAGTATCTGCAAAGCAAGCGCTGGATGCCCGAATTGCGTTTTGTTACACAGTATTGTGATGATAAAAATTATATTCAGGCGCTGGCCAACAAAATCAGGGCGCATTGGCAGGAGCACGGCCGAGCCGATAAGCTGGTGTTTTCTTATCACGGAATTCCCCAGCGCTATTTGCGCAATGGCGACCCTTACCACTGTCAATGTTTCAAAACCACCCGCCTGGTGGCGGAAAATCTGGGCCTGACTCAGGATCAGTATCTGACCAGCTTTCAGTCACGTTTTGGTCGTGAAGAGTGGCTAAAGCCTTATACCGACGCTACCTTAAAGGCGCTTCCTGCGGAGGGTGTCAGTTCTGTTCAGGTGGTATGCCCGGGATTCTCTGCCGATTGCCTGGAGACGATTGAAGAGATCGGTGTTGAGAACCGGGATTATTTTCTCGAAGCCGGCGGACAACGGTACGAGTATATTGCCGCTCTGAATGCCGATGATGAACATATTGCCGCGCTGGTCGATCTGATCAACAGACAAATGACGGGCTGGTTGCCGGTAGCGGTCGAAGAACACCGTGACGACCTCGCTAAAAAGCAGGGGGCGTCAGTGTGAGTTCATTAGGTTTCTGGTTGTAATGGCGATGCGTCTATGAACCCTGTGCAAACTATTTTTTTCGTGCTTTTAGTAATATTTCCCTCTGTGGTTGATGCACAGCAACCTAAAGCGGATAGGCTGATTATCTATACCCATGACTTTCAGCCTTACCATTATTACGAGCATCGGAAACTTGTTGGTATTAATCTGGATCTGGTGGTGATGGCTCTGGAAAAGGCAGAAATCGATTACGAATTCCAGCAGGTAAACTGGGCTCGCTCGTTAGCATTGCTGGAAGAGCACGGCAATAACGCGCTGTTATCCATGATTAGATCTGAAAGCCGGGAGGCAAGATACCAATGGGTTGGGCCTTTGGTATCTTCTTACACCTGCCTGTACCGATTGCGTGTGCGTAAAGACATTCAGGTCCATTCTCTGACAGACGTTAAGGACTATACAATCGGCCTGCTCAGAGGTGGGCAGACACATCGGTTGCTGGAAGAAAATGGCTTTGAAGACGGTAAGCATCTGGTCCCTCTGGTGAATATCAAGGACACCTACAGAATGTTGGAAAAAGGGCGGGTAGATTTGATTCCCGGCTCGCCTTTAGCTACACCCTATCAGCTGGAACAGGCAGGTATGTCGGTGTCAGAATTGTCCGAAGCATTTTGTCTGCCGGATTTCGGTGAGGCCAATTATCTTGCCCTGAGCCTGGGCGTGAACAAACGGGTCCGGGACAAATTAAATCAGGCCCTCAGTACTTTGAAAGCACAAGGTATATTCGAGACAGTTGCCGGGCAATACCGGCGCCAGTCGGTGAGTCTGCAATAGGAGTGGTCCGCAAGTTGCTGCCTGTCGGACAAGAAGTCGACAAACAGAGGCAACATACGGAGATACTCATGCGCATCAATAATCAGGACTCAGGTACTACCTTTGGTTCGATAGGAGTCAATCACGGTGTCAGTGAGTTCTCACAGAGCCAGGCTGAGCAGCAAAATAAAGCCGAACGGGAGGCGATGTCAGACTGCACTGAGAGCAACTCTCCTGCCAGCAACAAACCTTTCCTGGGCAGGTATTACTCAGTGAGCAGGATGTAAGGCTGCCAACAGACCTCGCAGCTGGCATTCTGATGAACAGCTCGCTTTGACCGGGCTAAAGAGCAGGTCTACACTAATTTTACTGTGGTTAACCGAGCTGTACTCTTGTCTGACAATCCTTCTGAGGAAACTCCCCGTTCATTAAAACCCTTATCTGCTGACCAGGCACTGGTGTTTAAGCTGGAAAAGCTGCGTCAGATACTGATCGCCAGTGAATGTTGCCTGTTGGTTGTCATAGTGCAGAGATTACTGATAGGTAGCTGGCATACTGCATTAGTGCTGGCCATTTTGGCTCTGGTGCTGGGCGGCTGCTATTATGTCGCCCGATATGGCCGACTGCAGGTTGGTGCCGCACTTTTTTTAAGCGCATTAACCATTACTACCAGTTACTTTATGTGGTCTCATGGCGGGCTTTCTGATGAAGCCTTGTTGGTATTCCCTGCGATTCTGATATTTTCTGCCGTTATTGCCAGCTATGGTCTGCTGGTATTGCTCCTGCTGTATATGCTGGGTACGGTGATATTACTCGGTTATATGAATGACACCGGTCTGTATATCAATATTGTGCAGCCTACTAGTCTGAACAGCGCTTTTCTGACCTGTGCCATCCTGGTTATTGTCAGTTTTAGTGTCTGGTTGTTATCCAGGGACTTACGCAACCTGCTGGAAAAACTTTCCAGAGAAAACCTCAGAGTATCCGAATCCAAAGATGAAATTCGCAGACTGTATAATCATGATCCACTTACTGACTTGCCAAACCGACGGCTGGCAAAGGAGTTGTTTGAGCAGTTGGTGACGCTGGCTCAGCGGGAAAACAGTAAAACAGCGCTGATATTCCTGGATCTGGATCACTTCAAAGCTGTGAATGATTCGCTCGGTCACGCCACCGGTGACGAATTTCTGAAAAAAGTCGCCCAGCGTCTCAGGGCTACCCTCCGGGACACTGATACCATCTGCCGTTTTGGGGGAGATGAATTTGTTATTCTCAGTCAGAATTTTGTTGAGGATCAACAGATTCACCAACTGGCTCAGCGTATTTTAAAAGGGATTTCAAAGCCTTTTTATATCAGTGGAAATGAGCTGGTAGTGAGTGGTTCTATAGGCATCGCACTGGTGCCCAATGATGGGGTGTCTTTCGACGAACTGTGCCAGAAAGCGGACACCGCTATGTATAGTTGCAAGGATAAAGGACGCAATAGTTACTGCTTCTATAACCAGAACATGAATCAGTCTGAGCTGGAGGTATTGCAACTGACTCAGGATTTGCGCCAGGCCATGGCAGCGGATCAACTGAGTTTGTACTATCAGCCAAAAGTGGAACTGCAAACCGGGAAGATCATAGGTGCAGAAGCGCTGTTGCGATGGCAGCATCCGCAGCGCGGGTGGATATCACCGGCTGATTTCATACCACTGGCAGAACGTGCCGGGCTGATTGTGGAGCTTGGGCGCTGGGTGCTGGAGTCGGCAATATCGCAATGCAAACGCTGGCATGAACTGGGCTATAACCACCTCAGTGTATCGGTCAATGTTTCTGCTATTCAGCTGCGCCGTGGCAATTTTGAACAACAGGTAAAAGCTGCACTCGGCAATGCGGGATTGGCGGGTAATTGCCTGGTGCTGGAACTGACCGAGTCCTTGCTGCTGGATGTGCAGCCCAGCCTGCAACTTTGTTTGCAGGGGCTCAGAGAGCATGGGGTGATATTAGCCATCGATGATTTCGGCACAGGTTATTGTAATCTGGGTTACCTGCAACGCTTTGATGTTAATATGCTCAAAATTGACCGCAGCTTCGTCAGTAAAATCAATAAGAGTAAACAGGACGAAGCTATTGTCAGAGCGATTATACAAATGGCTCACAGCCTCAATCTTGAAATTGTCGCCGAGGGAATCGAGACGGCTGAGGTGGCAGAGCAACTGCGGCGGCTGGGATGTGAAAAAGGGCAGGGCTTCTACTGGTCCCGACCCTGTGCACCAATGGATTTTATTGATTTGGTGCTGAATCGGAAAAGTGAGCCCTCTTCGACGCTTTAGTGGTGAGCAGTATTACGACCAGGAATTTCTGATGCAGCAACAGATTCGCACAACCGAAGAATGGGTGGTAATGACCATCAGTCTGCTTGGTGCAGTGAGTATCAGTCCCTTTATGGTTATGCGCCTGTTACAGGGAGACTGGTTGATCGCTACGCTGGACGCCTTTGCGGTTTTTGCCATGGCAACCATTTTTGTGTATGTAAGAGTACGCCGTAAGACCAGTCTGATGAGCCATTTACTGGCACTGGTGTCGGCACTGGCGTTGCTGGGTACGGTTGAATTACGTGGCAGCGAGCAGGTGTTCTGGGCTTATCCTTCCGTGCTGGCAATATTCTTTCTGCTCAGGCCCTGGTTAGCACTGGCCTATGTTGTTCCTACTTTGTTGATTATCTTTCCTGTGATATTCGCTGATATGGAACTGACGCGCCTGGCCGGTTTTTATCTGACCATTACTGCCACGGTGGGCTTTACCTTTGTGTTTGCATTCAGAACGCGCCAGCAACAACAAAAGCTGCTGCAGTTGGCTACTACAGATGCGCTAACAGGCGCTGGAAATCGCCGCGCACTGGAAGAAAGTTTGTTGCAGGCAGTGGCCCAATACCGTCGTGCACCTGTTGCGATGTCTCTGATTCTGCTTGATCTGGACAATTTCAAGCTGTTCAACGATGAATATGGTCATGAGGAAGGTGACCATATTCTGACTCAGGTTACGCGTATTATACGCCAGCGGATCCGGCGTACGGATAACGTGTTCAGGTTTGGTGGCGAAGAGTTTGTGATCATGGCCACAAACACCAAGCTCGAAGAGGCCGCTAAGCTGGCCGAAGAGTTACGTAAAGAAATTGCCAACGCCAGTATCAGCCACAAAAAAGTGACCATATCTCTGGGCGTGGCTGAATATCATGGCGATGAAACCGGCTTTGAGTGGCTTGGCAGGGCTGATAAAGCCATGTATCAGGCTAAGGCATCAGGCCGCAACAGTCTGTGCCTTGATCACCATTAAATTCATCTGCTGCACGATTGCATCTTCAAGCCTGCATCACATTGAACGCTAACGCCGTTGTTTCGGCACCCGAGCCATATTCTGTATTTCTTTACCATTTTCGGGTCAGAGCCAGATACAGGGAACGCGGCTGACCGACAAAGTAACGATACTGGCCAAAACCGAAATCCGCCCTTTCTGCATAATCTTTATCCATGATATTCAGCAGGTTGATACTGACTTTCCAGTCTTTTAACTGATGATTGGCGCGAATATGCACAAGGTTATGGCCAGCATATTCAGCATCGTTTTGCGGGTCGAGATAATAACGGCCCATTTTCACCCATTCCAGTTCTACCTCTGTATTCGCTGAAGTCTGCCAGCGCAGACGGCTGTTCAGCATCAGTTTCGGTGCGGTATCGATGGTATTGCCTTTAATATTGGTATTGGTCAGAGAAAGGTCATTGGCGTAGCGATGGCTGGCCCAGCTGCCGCTGAAATGCCAGCTCCAGTGAGGATTAAAACGGTATTTTAACGCCAGTTCCAGACCTTTGTGGCGGGTTTCACCATTACTGACATTGCGTCTGTCGGCATCCTGAAAAATGAAATTGCGTTTAACCATCTGATACAAGGTCAGATCGTAAAACCATCGCTGATAGTCTCCACGCCAGCCTAGCTCAACGCTACGCATTTGTTCGGCGTCCAGCCGGGCCAGGGCCTGACCCTGTTGCAATCGAAATAACTCAGTCGCCTGGGGCGCGCGATAACCGAGGCTAATATTGGAATACAGCTGTTGGGTAGGTGTCAGTTGATAAATCATTCCCACTGAGGGTGACCAATGGGGATAGCTGACCTTGTTGTTGTCCGGGCGAATAAAACGGCAATTGACGACATCATCGTCGCAGGCAGACCCCGCGGGCAGATGGGACTGATAGTCATATTCCTGCCAGTCATAGCGCAATCCCGCTGACAGGCTCAGATTACTGCTCGCCTCCCAGCGCAGATTGAGAAAAGGCGACAGATTACGAGCAATGACCTCATAGTCATAGTGTTTTCCTTGTGGAATGGCCGGCGAGAAGGGATCCGGTTGAGTTTCTGTCAATTTCCCCCGGGTCCACTCAGTATCCACACCGGCCTGGAACAGCCAGTCCTGTTGCTGCCATGCATATAATGTTTGTACCCCACCACCAACCTGACTGTTCTCTTCAATGGCCTGCCAGGGCAGGTAATGCTGTAGAAAGTCCATCTGCTGATATCTGAAATAAGGTGTAATGCTGAGTTGGTGTTGACCCCATTCACGGCTCACTTGTGTGTGGAAACGCATGGACCGGGCGTTGCGGTAAGCTTCAGGGTTGGGATTAGTGCGACGCAATGCGTCGTCTTTATATGCCTGTTTACCCTGCACATAGCCAGCGGTCTCCTGATTGAGGTTACTGAGAGCAAGGCGACTGACCATTTCCCAGTTCTGCAACGCACTGGTGTACACAAGGTTCAGTTTCTGTTGTTGGTAACCGGATTCGTTCTGGTAGCCACCATCATGGCTGGCATTACCATATAACAACAGATTGTCGTTACCAACGCGGAACTTGCCCCGTAAAAAGCTATCTGGGCCCGTCTCAACGCTAAGCAGACTTGTTGATTCAGCAGGCATAGGTGAGATAACGTTGATGATGCCATGTACCGCATTACTACCATACCAGCTGCTGCCGGGACCGCGTATGACTTCTATGCTACCAGCCTGTTCAGAATTGATTTCAAACAGTTGATTCGCGTTACAAAACCCACTGGCGCGGGTAGGGATACTATCTTCGGCGATCAGAAACGCCCCGCATCCACCGGCACCGGTGAGCACCGGTGAGCGTATGGCGGTGAGGTGCTCCTGACCATTGCCGCGGCTGATCCAGGTACCCTGAACACGATCCAGCGCCTGATTGATATGAATAGCGTTGAGCAAATCGAGGTCTTCGTCGTTTACGGTGGCAATACTCAGCGGGTTTTCAGCCATGGTCAGAGACTGGCGCTGAGCGGTAACACTGATACGCTCAAGTTCACTGGCCCGGGGAGCGGCGGATGCCGCTAAAAGGATTATGCTGAATATCAGAAATCTGGACATATTTATCCGTGGTGGGTGAGGGAAAGGTGGTCATGCTCTCATAGCCCTTATCGATAAGTCTATGTGAGGCGCGACAGAGTACTTTCTTCTGAGACAAATGCAAATTGTCGCTGTCTTCTGCCAACAGTTAGGAAGCTGGCATTCGCTATCGTTTCGTTCCCATGCCAGCAAGCCGCAATCAGCGAATGTTTGAACAGGGTAAAGTTGCCATGGCCTGTTGCGTTAATCCTGCCTGGTATAAAGAGCCACAACAGCAGCAGATACAGCTTTTCAGTTACCCGTTGTTTTATACCCAGGACATGTTTGTGTTTCCTCCCGACAGAGTTTTCAGCATAGAGAATCTGGCGGTGTTATGGACAAAGCGGGTAGCGCTTGTCAGAGGTTATGGCTATATCGGCTCAGAGAATTTTTCTGAACGTATTGAGTTGAAAAATGAACAGGCAGTACTGGAATTTATCGCGCTGGGCAGAGCCGATGTGGGCATCGTCAATGAAAGGGTATTAGACTATTTTCTGGATCGCCACCCAGGCGCTGTGTTTAAAGGGCCAGTGCATGATCGGGCAACCCTGCATATTCAGCTACATAGAAACTGGAAGCCGTTGCTGACACCTCTGAACCGTGCAATCACAACCTTGCTGGACACCGGTAAAGTTGAACATATTCTGACCCAATCGGGGGAGTCATCGTCGCAAAATCGTTAACGGGGGACTGAGCCTTGTTCTGAGTGAGCGGGAGATTCTTTGATGCCTTCGTTTTCACAAAACCAGAGAATGCGATTCTTACCCTGGTGTTTGGCCATATACAACATGTCATCGGCCATTTTTATGGCATCCTTTGGTTTACTGCCTGTATCTGGCCTGCAGGTATAGCCACCGATACTGACGGTGATATGGCAAATATCCGGATTTTGCAGATCATCCAGAGGCATCTCCTCAATGCCCTGTCGACACTGCTCCATCACATCCATACAGCCCTGTCTGTCATTGTCCGGTAGCAGAATAATAAACTCTTCTCCTCCAAAACGGGCTACCAGATCCCGGGGGCGCTGCAAACGGGAACTGAAGGCTGCGGAAACTTTTTGCAGTACTTTGTCTCCTGCGGCGTGGCCAAAATGATCGTTGTAATGCTTGAAATCATCAATATCTACCAGAATCAGTGAAATGGGGCTTTGTTTACGCATGGCAACACGCCACTCTCGTTTCAGTACATCTTCGAAGCGACGCCGGTTGGCAATGCTGGTCAGAGGATCAATATTGGCCAGCTGTTCCAACATATTCCGTTGGCGGCGCAACTCAAGGTGTAACTTTATCCGGGCCAGTACAATCGTCGTATGAAAAGGTTTTTGTATATAATCGCAGGCCCCAAGATGAAAGCCCTTTTCTTCGTGATGGGTGTCTCCCAATGCAGTGATAAAGATAACCGGAATATCGCAGGTGGTAGCGTCATGCTGTAATGCGCTCATCACCTCGAACCCATCCAGACCCTGCATTATTACATCCAGCAAAATCAAATCCGGTTTTAGCTCAGCAGCCTTACGAATCCCCTGCTGACCACTTTTGGCGAGGATGATATCCGCCTGATCTCTGAGGATATCACTTAAGATCCTAAGGTTGTCCGTTTCATCATCAATGATCAGTATTTGCTGTCGCTCGCTCATTGGGTTTCACTGTTCCTGTCGGTGTTATCTTTCCCCTTAGCTGTTGTTGAATCCGCCTGCAACCGGGACAACATTTCCTCGGCGAGCCGGACCGCTTGCTCGAATTCCACCTCCTGGACGGAACGCAGCAGCCGGTCAAAGTCTTCCGCCAGTGGGTTATCGGTGAAATCCGGCTGTAGGGCGGTTAAACGCTCCTCGACGCTGAGATCCGATTGCTTCAGTAGCGGGATAAGGGCTTTCAGTTCAACGATGAAATCTGTCGTTGCTAAAGGGGACTCTCGCTTACTCAGCTCCGGACAGTAGGGAGACAAATGGTCTGATAATGCCTCCAGTTGCTGGCACAGAGTCAGAATGTCATCGCTGCAATGTTGCTGTTGCTGAAGCTTGTTTTCGAGCGTTGAACAGCGCTGTGACAGCTCAAAAGCGCCGATATAGGCAAAACTGGACTTAAGCGAATGAATTGCACGAAACAGGTCAGACTGTTCATCGTTGGCCAGCAAGCGTCTGATCCTTGAGGCAGTATGACGTTGGTCTCGGTAGAAGCTGCGGATCAGCTTCATATATAAGCTGGTATTGCCCGCGAGCCTCTGTAATGCTTTGCTGGTATCCAGTGCGCTGAGCTCTGCAAGAGATGCTGGTATATGCTCAGGGATTGTTCTAGGGCTGTGAACCTCTGCCAACTCGGGCCTTTGTGATTTGGGTTGCAGGGCGTGACCAACAGGCTTGCGGGCGGCTAAATAGCACTGCAATTTACTATACAGCTGCGCCGGCTCTATAGGTTTGGCCAGATGATCGTCCATCCCGGCCTGATGACTTTTGTGTCGATCTGATGCCATGGCATGAGCGGTCATGGCGATAACCGGTGTGTCCAGCCCAAGCTCTTGTCTGATTTTCTGGGTAGCGCTAAGGCCATCTAAGCCCGGCATCTGAATATCCATCAGGATGAGATCAAAGGGTTGCTGCCTGAGTTTATCAACCGCCTGCAGACCATTGGTGGCAATGTCGACATTAATGCCGGTTTTTCCCAGCATGCCACGGGCAACCTCCAGATTAATACTGTTGTCATCCACCAATAGTAAGGAATAGCCACTTAAATCGGGAGCCTCGAACGAGGTCGTGGAAGCAGCCGGCTTTGAGTCAACGGCTTTGGAAGATGGTTCTAGCGGCAGTTGCAGTGGTAACGTAAAACTGAAAGTCGACCCTTTGCCCACTTCACTCTGAACCCAAATGTCTCCCCCCATCAGCTGACACAATTGTTTGCAAATGGCCAGCCCAAGGCCGGTACCCCCATATTGCCGGGTAATGGAATCATCACCCTGAGTAAAAGACTGAAAAAGCCGTTGCTGTTGTTCCTGGCTCATGCCAATACCGGTGTCAGTTACGCTGAACAGCAACATCGGACCTGGATCCTGTACGCGATTGCATTTACGAACAGACACAGTGATGTGCCCCTGGCTGGTGAATTTTACCGCGTTACTGATTAAGTTGACTAATATCTGCTGAATACGCCACGGGTCGCTGATGACTCTATCTGGTGTATTCCCATCGATATCGGTGATAAAAGATAAACCCTTATCATGGGCCTGCACGGCATTCATATTTATCGCGGACTGCAGAACTTCTCTGGGTGCCATCGCTATCTGGTCAATATGCAGCTTGCCCGCTTCAATACGTGAAAAGTCCAGAATATCGTCTACCAGTCGCAGTAATGTATTGCTGGCATCCAGTATTTTATTAAGGTGCTCCTTTCTTTCCTGACTGGAACCGGTATCCAGTGCCAGTCGACTTAAGCCCATCACGGCGTTTATAGGAGTGCGGATTTCATGGCTCATATTGGCCAGAAAGGCGGCCTTGGTCTGTGCGGCGGCTTCTGCCTGTTGGCGGGCTTGTTTTAGTTCTTCTGCCAGCCGGCTTAAGCGTTGCCGCTCACGGAAAATATGTACAGCCCATAGCGTGATCAGACCCAGTGCGCCAAATAGCATCGCCGCCATCAGCCTGGCATTCGCGGTACTTTGTTGACTGACTTGCTGCTCAAGATGTAACAGCTGATTTTGCTGTTCGAGCTGTTCTATCTGAGCGGCCTTGGTTTCGCTGTCAAACAGCGCCTGCATAACACTAAGCTGAGTGGCGCTGCGTTCACTCATATATTGTTGTTCTGTTTGTTGAGCCAATTTCAGGGTTTCAAGGGCGAGTTGTAATTTCTCTTGTTTCTGATAGACACCGGCCAGGTGGTATTCAACCTTGCTAAGGTTTGCCTTACTACCCATGTCCTGTGCGGTTTGACGGGCTTGTAAAAGCAATTGCAAAGCCTGATCCAGAGCCCCGAATCTGCTTAACGCAGAAGACTTCAGGATAAGTGAACTGAATAAGGTGTACTGAAGATTATTCTGAACTGATAGATCGATCGCTTTATCAAACAGGGCGATAGCACCGGAAATATCGTCTTTGATAAGCAGCGCTTCTCCTAACGCATTGTTGGCCATTGCTACACCCAGGTTATCCTGATCCTGTCTGTAGAGGGTTAATGATTTTGTGAAGTACCCAATGGCTTTTTCGACTTCACCCAGCTCCAGAAACACCTGACCGGTGCCTTTTTCGGCGCTGGCCAGATTATCCTCACCGGCGGCTAAACGGCGATAGTGCTGATAATACTCAAGGGCTGTTTGAAACTGTCCAGCATTCTTATAGGTATTGCCCATGTTGTTATAGCAATAGCCTTCATACAGCTGGTTGCCGGCTTCACGATAGTAACCCGCCGCATGCTGGTACTTTGTTATAGCGCGGGGGTATTCGCCGATACTTTGCAATACATTACCCTGTAGCATGAGCGCCCGGGCGCGTACCTCTGCTAAATTGTATTGCTCGGAGAGTAGTTCAGCATCTCTGGCCATTTGCATGGCTTCACCGTAGCGACCGAGAAAGTAAAGTGCATAGGAAGTGGCATTTAAAACCCGACCATGAGCCTTGGGCTCGGGGTTATCAGCAAAGTAGGTCAGCGCCTGCTTTGATAAGGTAAGGGCGTCTTCAGGTTGGTTGCGGGAAAGCTGTTCGCTTCGCTCGGCAAACCAGTTACCGCCAACTGATTGCTGCGAACTAACATGAGAAGCCCGGTTATTAACCTGCTTTTGTACACTGGCACCGGATAAAAATACCGGTGCCAGTAACGCCAGAAGATATAATAACCGGCACACGCACTGTCTCAGTGCGTTACTGTACGGCCGAGTCGACCGATATTGTTTTTATTATCATCGTTGTCAGAGGCTTTGTCCAAACCCTTCCAGTCACCGGTCTGTTCAATCAGCTTTTTCGCCAACATCTGGCGCAGAGCTTCTTTATCCATTTCAAGTATGTCGTGACACTCTTCGATGCCAGCTTGTTCAAGCATTTGCTGACGGTTTGCCTGACTGAGGTTAAAGGCATGAAGCTTATTGGCGTCAGTTGCCAGTTCTAAGTAAAAACGGCTTAGATTATCCATAATTATTTCCTCTTCTTACTATTAGTTGTTGCCTTATTGCAACGGGTTTCACATCTCAACTTCTTCGTATTCATCCCAGTGACTGATATCTGTCTCTGTAAGCCCCAGCCAGCCTAAGCGCTCTTCAGCAAAAGTGGGTTCCCGGCAGGCCGGGACATAAAGCGTAGTAATGGTATTAACATCGGCTTTGGCTAAATCAGTCAGGGCTATCCAGTCTTTACGGGGCTCGAATCCAGGCAGGGTGGGCGCTTCATACAAACACACCTGATGATCAGACGGATAGTCCATCTGCAATAATTTGCATAAGGCCTCCAGGCCCTGCTTACCCGGTTCAAATTTGTCCATGCTGTGTTCACCGGTGAGCCCCAGTTGCCATAGTATCAGTGCGGCACTGGTATCAACGTCACGGCGGGTAAGTAAAAAGCGGGTGGATTCATAGCTCTGACAGCCAGTATCGGCAGGATCCAGTCCCAGGTCTGCATACAGGCATGCATCGGCTGAGATCCCGGGAAGCATTGCTACCGGGTAGCCCTGTCCTGCGAGCACCCTGCTTGCCATACGGGTGGATGAGACAAACACCCCGGGGTGACCATAGAATATGACACAGACCGATTTCCCCTGATGCACTAAATCGATAATATACAGGGCCATCTGACGATAAATCTCAGGGCGCGAATAGCCCATATTATAAAAGCGGCCCAGATGTTCGGTGTGCGGATTAAGCTGGCGTATATGCTGTATTGAGAGGGGGTTAGGAGCAACCAGTAATACGGATTCAGCGGTTTGGATAAGACTTTGAGTTTCTAGGGTCATATGACCGGGGTGCAAACCACAACCCGCTATTGTCAGTCGTCCTTTTTGTTCATCCATAACCATTTCCCCTTTAATCCAGTTGATGAAGAATAAGAAATAATCAACGCAGACGCAACAGAAAGAAATATCAGCACAGGACACAGGCAGAGAATAACAGACCAACAGCTTAAAAACCCGGGCGGGCCATGGAGAGCCCGCCCGGTAAATACCAATTGTTTGGATAAAATTGGTATCACTCCCAAGAAAGACCAGTAGACTTGAGGAGTAGTGCAGTCTTACTTTATTGCAAATAAGAATGATTTGCAATAGCAGTTTAGGTTTTTTTATTATGAATCTCACGAAAAGAAATTTAACCACAGAGGCACAGAGGTTTTAAGGCATAGGCCCTGTAGTTCTCAGTGTTCTCTGTGACTGTGTGGTCAGTTTTGTTCTTCTAAAAAAGTTGCTGGGTCTGTCCAGCAACTTTGATTGCTCAATGCTGATGGGGACGTATCTGAATATTCAAAGGCTGCTGGATGCCTGACAACGACATTCGGACATGACCGGAGACTGAGGTTTCCACCTCACTCATCTCCCCTCTCTCCTCACTCAAATATGGATAAAATTTATCCTCGCGTTTATTTTTTTCTACTGTATAATGCGCGCCCTGCCCAGTTACACGACAGCCGCTTTTGGGAAAGCGGAACAACCGGGATGCTCGAAGGGGCAATTTACCCGGTTTAGCAGCCTTGTTGCCAGCGGGAGCTGAACAGCAAGTGCATAAGTAACTACATATTGAAATTTTGGGTAACGAGAAATGAAAACTTTTGTTGCTAAGCCGGAAACGGTAAAACGTGACTGGTTTGTGGTTGATGCCACAGACAAGACCCTTGGACGCCTGGCAACTGAAATTGCCCGTCGTCTGCGTGGTAAGCATAAGCCTGAGTACACACCTCATGTGGATACAGGTGATTACATCGTGGTCATCAACGCAGAAAAAGTTCGGGTTACAGGTAATAAAACCCAGAACAAAATGTACTATTCATATTCAGGCTACGTAGGTGGACTGAAAGAAACTACTTTCGAAAAGTTACAGGCTCATAAGCCTGAACTGATCATCGAAAAAGCGGTTAAAGGTATGTTGCCAAAAGGTCCTCTGGGCCGCGCGATGTTCCGCAAAATGAAGGTCTACGCTGGTTCTGAGCATGTTCATGCCGCTCAGCAGCCACAGGTTCTGGATATTTAAGGAGCATTGAGTAATGGCAGATAATCAATATTACGGCACAGGCCGTCGCAAAAGCTCCACTGCTCGCGTATTTATTCGCCCGGGCACTGGTAAAGTTACAGTTAACAGTCTTTCTCTGGAAGAGTTCTTTGGTCGTGAAACTGCCCGCATGGTAGTACGTCAGCCTCTGGAACTGTTAGAGATGACCGAGAAGTTTGATCTGTACATCACCGTATCCGGTGGTGGTATCAGTGGTCAGGCTGGCGCTATCCGTCACGGTATTACCCGTGCACTGATGGAGTACGACGAGGCCCTGCGGCCCGCGTTGCGCAAAGCCGGCTTTGTCACCCGTGATGCCCGTGAAGTGGAACGGAAGAAAGTGGGCCTGCATAAAGCACGCAAACGCCCTCAGTTCTCCAAGCGTTAATAAACCTGAAGTCGGCAGTTGACCCACGGGCGATAGCGCATCTCCTTGATTTGTCTGGCTATATGAAAAAATGTCTCATCACCAACAAGGTGACCACGAATTTTTTCATTACGCCATCCAAATCAGACAGATGCACTTTCACCTCGCGCGCAACTGCGGAATCCAGGTTAGAACAACCTAGTTGTTATACAAGAAACCCGGCAAATGCCGGGTTTTTTTATGCTGATGGAATGTTTTACCGCTGAAGTGTGAGAGTTTTGGTCCCCAGGTACTGTTTCCATTTTCCCTGCTATCCCGGCGAATGACTTTTGTTCGTCATTTATCCTTTGCACTTTTAGGTGAGTTTTAACGCACTCTCAGCTGCTCCGCGAACTAATCTGTTGTTTTAGCCATCATTTCCTTGTGTTTTAAAGGGGTTTTCTTTTATCATTTCCGGCTAAAATCATAACCTCAGACTTTCCTGTTACAATTGCACAACTTAAAATAAGACAATTGACCGGGAAAGCACATAATCCAACCTTTGGAGTAAAGTGGATGAGTAATGCGCCAGTAGATAATGGGCGGCGCCGATTTCTGACCATCGCCACCTCGGTAGTGGGCGGTGTCGGAGTGGTGGGTGCCGCAGTGCCTTTTATCGCTTCCTGGAATCCCAGTGCCAAGGCCCGGGCTGCCGGGGCGGATGTGGAAGCCGATATCAGTAAAATTGAGCCAGGTCAGATGTTGCGCGTGGAGTGGCGGAGCAAACCGGTCTGGATCGTTCGCCGCACCCCTGAGACGCTCAAATCTCTGGCTGATCATGAAGATAAGCTGCGGGACCCAGAATCTTTGCAGCCGCAACAGCCGGTATTTGCACAGAACCGTTATCGCTCGCTTAAAGAGGAATATATGGTTGTGCTGGGAATTTGTACTCACTTAGGGTGCTCACCTCAGCACTTGAAAGACGGTGCCTTTGCCGAACAGGTGGAGGGAGTACCTGACGGTTTCTTCTGTCCTTGTCATGGTTCAAAATTTGATATGGCGGGACGTGTTTTTGAGAGTGTGCCTGCTCCATTGAACCTGGTGGTGCCTCCCCATTACTATGTCGACGATAACACCATATTGATTGGTTCATCAGAGGGGGCAGCCTGAGATGTCTAACAAACTGCTCGATTGGATTGAATACAGAATACCGATGATGCGTGTGGCAAAGATGCACGCAGCAGAGTATCCCGCACCTAAGAATATGAACTTCTGGTACGTGTTTGGCTTTCTGGCCACTATCGTACTGATCAACCAGATCGTCACTGGCATCTGGCTGACTATGAGTTTTGAACCGTCTGCCGAGCGTGCTTTTGCCTCTGTTGAGTACATTATGCGCGAAGTGGAATACGGTTATATTCTGCGATATATGCACTCTACTGGTGCGTCGGCCTTCTTCATCGTCGTATACCTGCATATGTTCCGCGGTATGATTTATGGGTCATACCAGAAGCCCCGTGAGCTGTTGTGGGTATTCGGTATGTTTATCTATCTGGCACTGATGGCCGAAGCCTTTATGGGGTACGTATTACCCTGGGGGCAGATGTCCTACTGGGGTGCGCAGGTTATCGTATCGCTGTTTAGTGCCATTCCGGTTATCGGTGAGGATCTGGTTATCTGGATCCAGGGTGACTATGTCATTTCAGGTGCCACGCTGAACCGTTTCTTCGCATTGCATGTTATTGCCCTGCCGCTGGTGATTGTGATTCTGGTGTTCCTGCACATTGTTGCGCTGCACGAAGTGGGCTCTAATAACCCGGATGGGGTTGAAGTGAAGCGCAAGAAGGGATCTCTCAAAGAGGAAGAGAAGACCAAATGGAAGATGCACGAATATTACACTAACAAATACGATATTGTTGATGATGTAGTGCCATTTTTCCCCCATATAGTGCTTAAGGACCTGGTGGCCTTCACCATATTCCTGTTGGGTTTCGCCTACGTGCTGTTCTTCAATCCGGAAATGGGCGGCTATTTCCTCGAACATCCTAATTTTGAACAGGCTAACCCGCTGAAAACACCGCAGCATATTTTCCCGGTCTGGTATTTCACCCCCTTCTACGCCATTCTGAAGGCGGTTCCCGATAAGTTGGGTGGCGTAATCGCTATGTTTTCTGCCATCATTATGCTGGTCTTGTTGCCCTGGATTGACAGAGGCAGGGTGAAATCCTGGCGCTATCGCAGCGGCATTCACAGATATAATCTGCTGGTCTTTGCTGCGGTATTTATTTTCCTCGGTTATCTGGGCGGAACGCCACAGGAGCCCTGGAAGATAACAGCTTCGCAAATCTGTACCTTCCTGTATTTTGGCTTCTTTGCTTTGCTATGGCTGTACAGTAAGAATGAGAAAACTAAGCCACTGCCAGAGAGGATTAGCAAATGAGAAAACTTGTCGTATTGCTGAGCTTTTTAGTTCCTTCGCTGGTGTTTGCCGCAGGTAGCAGCTACCCGCTGGATAAGGCGGAGTATGATCTGACCGACAAAGCGTCGCTGCAACGTGGTGCGCAGACTTTTATGAATTACTGCATGGGCTGCCATCAGGCCCAGTACCAGCGTTACCAGCGCACATTTGAAGATATCGGGGTGCCACTTGAGCTGGGCGAACAGAACCTTCAGTTCACCGGTGAAAAAGTCAGTGATTATATGAAAGGCGCCATGCCCAAAGCCTCGGCCGAAAAATGGTTTGGTACGGCGGTGCCGGACCTGACGCTGGTTGCCCGTGTCAGAGGAGCTGACTGGCTGTATACGTATCTGCGTACATTTTATGTGGATGACAGCCGTCCTTTCGGCGTGAATAATAAGGTATTTCCTGATGTAGGCATGCCTCATGCGTTGGAAGAATTGCAGGGTATACCCTATGATAGCCACGAGGAAAAGCTGATTGACGGTGAGATGAAAGAAGTCTATGCCGGCATCAAATCTGACGGTTCCGGTACACTGAGCCCTGAAGAGTACGACCAGGCAGTATTGGATCTGGTTAATTTTATGGTGTATCTGGGCGAGCCCTCCAGGCTGGAAGCAGAAGATATAGGGCGCTGGGTGATCATCTTTATCCTGGTCTTCTTTGTTTTCGCATATCTGCTGAAAAAAGAATATTGGCGGGATGTTCACTAAATGCCCGGATTTTCAGGTATAATAGCGAAATCATCTTAATACCCAACTAACAATCTTTTGTGACTTGGGTTTAAGGGCAGTGTGCGCGTTGACACTGCCCTTTTTATCGTTTTATGAAATGGATTTATGCGCATTGATGTAATCGCAGATCCGTTATTTTTGGGTTTTGGAGGAGTGTGAATGGCCGTTGCCACCAATAAGCGTTCAATTATGGCATTGTTCTCGGATACGCTGGATATATACAGCCATCAGGTACGTATCGTACTGGCTGAAAAGGGCGTAGGGGTAGAGATCAGCTTTGTGGATCAGGCGAGTCTGCCTGAGG
Organism: Lacimicrobium alkaliphilum; assembly: GCF_002591895.1. Classification (GTDB taxonomy): domain Bacteria; phylum Pseudomonadota; class Gammaproteobacteria; order Enterobacterales; family Alteromonadaceae; genus Lacimicrobium; species Lacimicrobium alkaliphilum. Next base: position 100,066 of record NZ_NISX01000007.1, on the reverse strand, counting down.
ACTTACTTGAACTGAACCCATACGGTACCTTGCCGACATTGGTTGATCGTGAGCTGGTACTTTATCGCTCTCACATCATTATGGAGTATCTGGACGAACGTTTTCCGCATCCGCCGCTGATGCCGGTATATCCCGTTTCCAGAGGCCAGAGTCGCCTGATGATGCATCGTATTGAGCAGGACTGGTACAGCATTGCTGACCGCATTATGAAGAAAGAGGGCGATATAGAAACCGCGCGTAATGATTTACGCGAAGGTATTCTGGCGTTGGCGCCGTTGTTTGCTGATAATCCTTACTTCATGAGTGAAGAGTTTAGTCTGATGGATTGTTACCTTGCGCCATTGCTGTGGCGGCTGCCTGCGCTGGGGATAGAACTCAGTGGTAATGGTGCCAAGGACGTGAAAAACTACATGAATCGTATTTTTGACCGTCCTTCGTTTAAGGCGTCTTTGACTGATCAAGAACGCGAAATCCACAATCCGCTCTGATGACTATGACGTCGAATAAGCCTTACCTGTTACGTGCATTTAACGAGTGGATCCTGGATAACGATTTGACTCCTCATTTGGTGGTAGATGCCACCATTGAGGGGACTCAGGTACCCCAGGAACATGTACGGGACGGTCAGATTGTTTTGAATATCTCCCCTTCTGCCTGTGGTAAATTACACCTGTCTAATCTGGATGTGACCTTTGATGCACGCTTTGGTGGTGTGGCGAGGCGTCTGACCATACCTATGGCAGCGGTGATGGCGATCTATGCCAGAGAGAATGGTGCAGGTACAATTTTCACTCAGGAAGATGACGAACCGGATAATACGCCACCACCTACTGAACCACCGCCGACTAAAGGCAAGCCACAGTTAAAAGTGGTTAAGTAGTGACATAACAAACAAGTGTGAGAATCAAAAAAGGCGCCATAGGCGCCTTTTTTAGTAGTTATTGAGTTATCAGAAACACTTGTTATCCAGCCAGTCTAACAGCGCAGAATAGAACTCTGTTTTATGATTGTAGTAAAGCGTGTTGGAGAAGTGGTCGGCACCTTCAAGTTCAACATATTTATAATCTTTGCCTAGCTTTTCCAACTCTTCCACAAACAACCTGCTGTGCTCCACCGGAACGCGCTGGTCTATGTCACCATGTATAACCAGAATAGGAATGTTAACCTTTTCCACCTGGTCCAGAGGTGAAACACCTGAAATAGTCGGCCGTTGCAGTTCTCTGAGAAAAATACTGTCATGCAGGGTAGCATTGATGCGGGCTAAATCACTGACACCAGCACCGGCGACGGTACACTGATAAATATTGTTGTCACGCATTGAGCCGACAAAAGCAGAATAGCCACCATAACTCCAGCCAAACATGGCCAGACGTTCAGGGTCGGCCAGGCCTTTTTCAACCAGGAACTGAGCACCCTGATCCATGTCGTCCTGCATTTTCTGACCCCACTCATTATCGCCGGCTATCCAGTGATTCAGGCCATAACCTTCCGAACCACGAAACTGTGGTTGTATCACCAGATAGCCATGGTGAGCCAGCAGTTGTGACCACTCATCATAGATGACCACATCCCTGGCCCAGGGGCCGCCATGGGGCATGACTACTGTAGGATAGGGTTTTTCCCCTTTTGAAGGCAGGGTCACATAGGCCGGAATTTTCAAGCCATCTTCTGCTTTGTAACTGATATATTTTACATCAGACAGGTGCTGTGGCTCGATGAGAGGAAAGACTTCTCCGAGCTTATTCAGTGACCTTTTATCCTGCAGCAGATAGTAGGTCCCAGGGTCCTTATCTGAACGGGTACTGATAACAATTACATTGTCATCTTCCGAGCGACTGACCATGCGCACAAACTTATCTTCAAATAATGTTTCTATGGATTCCTGCAAGGCTTGTTCATTTACATCTGTCCAGTACACATCGGGGTGTTTAGTGGTATAACTGAAGCCTTGTAATGTACCGCGATCCTTCTCTTTAGAACTGAGTACAACCGAACCAGCGTCTACGGACTTCAGGCCAAACAAGCGTTCTGAGTACTCGCCGCTTTTTATATCGTACAGATAGATCCCCGCCTTATCTTCGCCATTAGTGGCTTTCACATAGACCTTGGCGGGATCTTCATTGGAAAAGTAGAGAAACTCAAACACTTCCCGTTTCTTAGGTGAAATACTTTTGACCTTGACCCAGTTGTCTTCTTTTGACGCGCGTGCGTATAGATCAATGGTCGTATCTGCGGTGTTAAAGCCCTGCGCAGCACGGATTTCGCCTTCGCTATCAGGAATAAAGCCACCGCTGATTTGCGTATTACCACGCAGCACTGTGCGGCTGCGTCCATTATCAATGTTGAAGCGAATAACGTCCGGAATACGGTTATTATTGATATCATATTCCAGTAATATCTCGTCTTCATCGCCTGGCAGAGAGCTCAACAGAGTAAAATTAGCCTGATTGTCGCTCCTGAAGGGAACCAGCCAGTCTCCCTTACCGTTGGCATTAACAATGGCATATTTGCTCACCCAATAGTTTTTGTTGCCATCCTGAATATTCTGACGAAAGACAACGCCCAGTTTTTTATTGTTCAGCCATTGGAAACCGGTAATTTCCATGCGTTCTGCACCAAGCCGTACAGGTTCAGCCTCTAGATTATCGATGTTATGTACCTCGATAATGTAATCACCATTTTTACTGGTTGCTCTTAGCATGGCTAAACGCTCACCATTTTTGGAAACGCTGACCTGCTGAATGGCGGGAAGCATGGCGAAGGCATCTAGTGGCAGCGTTTGTTTTGCTGACACGTACAATGACACAAGGCCTAAAAGAGTAATAGAAACTAACTTGTTACATTTCATAACTAGCACTTTTGTTTTTGAAATAAAAAAATAGCACCAACTGTCAGACAATTGGTGCTATTTCACCTGCTAATCGATACTACTTAAAAGTTCATACCGAAGTTCAAGTAGGCTGTACGACCAAACAGGTCGTAACCGATACCCAGTGGGATATTTTGTACAGAGAACACTCCATCGTCGTCGGCTTTAGGCGGCGCTTCGTCAAACACGTTGCGGATACCGAAAGTCACACTGTAGTTGTCCTGAGTGTAGTTCAGGGCAACATCATGACGATAGTAGTCTTCTGTATAAGGCACCGGGCGGCAACCTACATCGAGACCGTCACAGGCTGCGTTGGTTGGATCAAACTCTTCTGGTTCATCCAGTTCACCAGCCTGAATAAAGCGAGTGATCCAGCTAAAGCGGAAGTCGCTGTACTCTAGTGACAGGCGCGAGTTGGCTCTCCATTCAGGGAAGGCCGGCTCACCAACGTTGTCATCAATCGTTCCCAGAATGTCAAACATCTGCTCTTTCATGTTGGTTGCCAACAGGTCAAAGCTCACGCCCAGTGTCTTCTCACCGACGATAAAGTCCTGATTGTAATAAACGTTGTAATCAATACCTCTGGAGGTTTCCAGACCCGCATTGATAAAGCTGGCATCCAGTAACGTCATATCACCATTGGCATCACGAGTGATACGGCTACAGAAACCACTGCTGCCATCGGGCAAATCGGGGTTGTCATAACACTGGTCAACCATATACTGATTACCCGGCTCTACGACCGCGTTTACGATTTCGATGTCATACCATGTGGCAGACAACGTGAGATCGAATGCGTCGCTGAAGGGTTGCTCAAACACGAGACCCCATGTTTTGGCCGTGGAGTTTTCTTCACTGAGGGTTTCAGATCCTCCCGTGCTGATTTCCACATTTACCTGAGGTGTGTAGGTGTTCTGTGCGCTACCTATACCCAAAGAGGTTGGATCTACACCGTTGGCCGTACAGGCGTCAAGTACGCGCTGCTGACGAGTATCGTTTCCGGCGTTGTAAGTAGGTAATGCGTTTGGATCCAGTGGATCACCGTCTCTGGCGGCGGTGGGAACAACACAAGGGTCAGTTACGTCATTAAAGCCTGTGGTACCGTTGAGGAAGCGCTCACGTAAGTTGGGCGCGCGATAAGAGGTACCTTTAGTTCCTCGCAAAGTAAACCACTCAACCGGACGGTATACTGTCTTCAGGCTGTAGGTGGTCTGCGGATCATAGTAGCTCTCATCTGTCCAACGGCCAGAAGCGGTTACAGTCAGCTCTTCGGCGAACTTATGACCACGCACCAGCGGCAGTTCAAACTCAGTGAACACTTCTCTCATATTGCGGGAACCATCTGCTCCTTTATCTGAAAAGTAATGCTGAATCAGGCCCTGTGAAGTGGCTTCATTAGGATTGGATTCGATTTCATCTTTACGGAACTCTGCACCCACTACGACAGGTACAATTTCATCGTTCCACGGCAGGCTGAACAAATCACCAGCAATAAAGCCACTGAACATGGTTTGCTTTACTTTTGTTTCCATGTAGCGATCGGTAAACAGGTAAGCCGCTTCCGCATCGCTAAAGGTCCCACCACCGGTTTGGTATATATTCGGGGCGAACAGGTTCACCGGTACACAACCGTCTGATCCATTACCACAGGTAATGCTGCCATCGTCATTTAATACTGAGGTATTCAATGAGTTGCTCAGTCTACCGGCATGAATACCTTGTATGGTGTTCTCGCCGGTTGAAGAACTGTACGCAGCATGTACTTCGTACATCCAGTTACCCATGCCAAGGTCATCCAGGGCACCGATATTGCCTTCCAATCCCGCCAGTAAACGGTATTGAGAGACATCGACGTCACTCTGGTCACGATCACCGCGAATGTTCAGGATAGGCTGCGACAGAACGGGCCCACCAGCTGCACCAATGAATGACAGGCAGTCTTGTTCAGCGTAGATACCACAAGGGTTGTAAGGGTTTGATGCCGGTACGACAGGGAAGAACTGGCCGCCAGGGCTGAACGTATCCGAGTTTCTCTTGGCATACAAACCTTCAAAGAAGGCTCTGGTGTCGTTATCGTCACCGAAGCTATAGTCACCATTGGCCATTACCGAGTAACGCTTATTTGCACTGATAAAGTCACCGGAACGGTAGTGATCACTGCGACCATAGGCGTAGAAGGGGTCCTGGAAAGACAAATCCTGTAAACCGTCGCCATTGCCGTCTACCATACCGGCATCTGCAATACCATCACCATTGTCATCAACGGCTACCCAGGTAGGATGGAAGCCGATCAGACTGGCTGCAACACCGGTTTCGCTAAAGTTTTCAATGCCGGTATTGGTGCTTCCCGGAGTGTAGTATAGGCTACCGTAGAAATTGTTGAAAAATACACGGTTAGTCAACGGGAAGATATTACAGGAATCTTTTGGCCGTGATGAAGGCGCAAGACTTCTATATGTGTCTAAAATATTACCCTGCTCATCTTCATAATGAAGTTCAGTACACTCTCCGGTGAAGGAATTCTGAGCGATGGACTGGCTACGCTGATTGTTGTATTCAGCACCTATTGTGAAAGACCACTTGTCAGAGGTTTTGCCGTACATCACTGAGAAAATTTCTTCTTCACCACCACCCGCTTCAGGGTTTGAATAAGAACCTTCAAATTCAAAGCCTTCAACGTCTTTACGCAGGATAATGTTTGCCACACCGGCAATGGCGTCTGAACCGTATACGGTTGATGCGCCGTCGAAAAGGTTTTCCACTCTGTCGATCATCACGCCGGGGATCAGGTTAAGGTCCGCTGCTACAGGCGCGCCACCTACACCAGCAGGGGCAATACGGCGCCCATTCATCAGAACCAGTGTTCTTGCGGCACCCAGGCCACGAAAGCCGATAGTCGAGCTGCCCGGACCATTATCCAGTACAAAGCCGCCAAAGCTGTTGTCAATTTGTAGGCCAGACGCCTGAGTGCTGGTCTGAAGCATGTCTTCGGCATTAAACAGGCCCATTTCTCGTGAAACTTCGCCATCGATGACTTGTATGGGGGAAGCGCTGGAGAATTCGCTCCGACGCAGACGTGAACCGGTTATTACAACTTTTTCTACCGGCTCTTCTTCGAGCTCTTCTTCTTCAAGCAGATCTTCTGCCTGGGCCAGAGCTCCTGGTGCAATGGCCATAGAGCTCAGAAGCAGTGAATATTGAATCGCTTTAGCGACTCTGCTTTTTTTTATCATAGTGTTTCCCTGGATTATTATTCAACCAACAACTGAAGTTGATATTGTTTTTCTATATTGGTGACTACCAGCTCAAGTGGTACGAGCTGTTTCTATTGTGCGGTTACCTTTTTATTACGAATGATTGGGAAATTCAATATTTGGTAATACATTTGTAATAAATTGTAATATTTGAATGCTTGTAATTGACAGAGCAGGCTTGTGAGGGAGTTGATAAAAACAGAATTTGGCAAACGCCGGTTAGATATAACCATGCTGTGGAAAAGTGTCAGCCAGGATTTACATAAATACTACTCTTTCTTATATTTTTTTCTTTGTATTTTCCTTTTTCTGGAATACTTGGGTTCACAGGTATTCAAACGCCTTAACCACCCGCGCAACACCATCAATATTGCGTGCCACTTCAACGGCTTTATCGGATTCCTGTCGCGTCACCAGGCCCATCAGGAATACTTCTGAATCTTCCACTATGACTTTTATATGCAAGCCGTCCACCGATTTGTCAGTCAGCAATTTGCTGCGAACCTTGGTAGCCAGCCAGACGTCGTGGGTGCGTATAGAGGTCACTGTGGGGCTAGAGATGCGAATCTGATTATGTAATTTTGTCACATGAGGCACAGCTTCGGTGATCTGCTGGGCCTGACGTTTCAGGTCATCATTAGGCGCCTGCCCTACCAGCAACGTCACGCCGTTAAACACTGTGGCATTAATATGGGCATGCTGTTTAATATTGTTATTTTCTGACAATGCGCTGTTGATCCGAGAAGCCAGGGTCTTATCATCCAGCTGAGTACCCACGGTTCGCCGGTCATGAGCCACCGCGGCGGCACCCACGCCGGCTCCTATCACGACAGCGGCGCAGCCCTGTAGCAGGGCAATACTGACTATCAGAGTGAGGAGTTTTGTTGTTCGTTTCACCTTATTCATCTCCGTTATGTTCGGGGAAAAGACAATTATCAATGCCGTTGCAAAGAGTGTGAATGACCAGCTGATGGACTTCGTGGATGCGTTGGCTTTTATTTGAAGGCACCCGGACTTCCAGATCATTGGGACCTAATAATCCAGCCATTTCACCTCCGTCCTTGCCGGTGAGGGCGATAATGGTCATATCGCGATTCAGGGCCGCTTCCATCGCCATAATAATATTGCGGGAATTACCATCGGCAGAAATGGCCAACAGAATATCATTGCTTTGCCCCAATGCCCGGATTTGTTTTGAAAAGATTTCATCATAGCTGGCTTCATCAGCAGCACAGGTGATTGTTGCAGCATCACAGGACAATGCCAGTGCCGGGAGACTCGGGCGATCTCCTTCAAACCTGTTTAGTAACAGTGAGGCAAATTGCTGTGCATCCATGGCGGAACCACCACTGCCACAGCATAGTATCTTCTGACCCGCGATCAGCGTCTGAACCATCATGTAAGTGGCTTGCTCTAAGGCTTCAGGCAATATTTCAATCGCTGCTATCTTGGTCTGAATACTTTCCGTAAAATTGTCTCGTATAGTTTCTATCATAGTCGTTTTATCCACTGGATCTGGCTGCCTGTAATCGCCACGAGATCTATTCTATGGGGAATGTGGGCAGGGTTTAACCCTTTGTATTGCATAAAATGAAACAGGGCTGATTCAAACTTCCTGCGCTTGTGAGTATCGAAGTATTCAGCAGGGTGCCCAAAATGGGTCCTGGTGCGATATTTTACCTCTACAAAAACCAATTCATCGTCATCCTGCATGATTAAATCGATCTCGCCAGATTTGCAATGGTAGTTGGTGGTGATCAACGTCAGGCCCTGTGCCTTCAGGTAACGACAGGCTCTTGCCTCAGCCGATTGTCCCAAAAGGCCCGAGAGCCGTTGTTTAATCCCCGGCAAGAGAGACGACCCGATCCAGTTCAATTTTACCGAATGGCAAGCGGCGAACGATACGGTTTTGCTTATCCATGCTGAGCTCTCCTGTCAGACCTTTGATCTGCCTGCCTCTCAGTGCGTGCAATACGGTTAATTCCGGAATCAATCTGTAGGCATCGTAGCCCATGGCGAATAGGCGACTCTCACTGTCACTTCGATTTGGCCAGAGTTCATTAATTTCGGCTTTCACATCAGAGTCGGCTCCCGGCAACATCCATGGCATATCTACAAAAACCAGATTACGCAGATCTCTGAGGCTATTATTGCCCAGTTCTTTACTGAAACTTCGGCTGGTGGCGAAGACCGGCACGATGTCGGAAAAAGGGCTGATGCTGGACTCGATCATTGGATTAAGTAATTCGGTCTGCGCCGGGTTGGAAAAAACAATAATCGCGTCAACGTCTCTTCTGTTACGAGCGAAGCTATACACTTCCTGATTAATCACAGATCTCACCCGTTGGATCCGTCGCTCACTCTGGTCAATAGCCAATATGCTGTCCACAGCATTGCGCATTGATTTGTTATCGGTGAACGTAACCAAAGTGGGTTCCTGGCGCTCCAGCTCCTGCCATTGGCGTACAAATTGCTCTGCCATACGCTCAAATAACGGGCGCCCGGCACTGATCAGCATAGGCATTTTGTAGCCGCGACCATGCAGGTATCGGGCAAGTTGTCTGGCCTCATCTTCCGGAGCGAGAGAATAAAAATAGTGATGTGCCACAGATTTTTCTTGCTCAACCCGGTTTAACAATAACGCCGGAGTCGACGGGGGTAATTGTGTCAGCACGCCGGGAATATTTTCTCTTAACAGGGGGCCCAAAACAAAATCGTGCTGCAACACCAGGTTCTGTATATCGGATTCATTCAGCAGGACTGAGTCATAGAATCTGAGCTGTGGCGCATAGGTCTGCTGCCCTTTTTCAGCAAAATATGCCGCGAGAACCCCTTCTTTAATGGCCTGCCCCTGATTTCCTAAACGCCCGGACAAAGGAAGAATGACCGCAATATTCTGCGGCTGATAACGAGCCTGTTCAAACAGTTGCTGAACGGGCTCCGGAATAGGCAATGTAGGGTATTGTTGCTGCCACAAACTGATACCTTGGCTCAGCTCCAAAGAAGGAGTTTGCCGTGTCAGCCGGGCTAATTCGAGCCAGGGAGTGAGATAACCTGACGTTGCTGATGCTTCTGTCAGTTCAGTTGTATCGAGTTGCTCCAGTAATTGCCATATTTTAGGGTAATGTGATTCCGCCAGTGACGGATTCAGACTAATTAACTCGGCAAGATAATTGGCAGCCGTCAGATAGTCGTGATGATATTCGGCCAATTCAGCGCTGAACCTGAGTCGTGCAGGCAGAATATGCAGTTTATTGCTGACCTTATCCAGACTGGCTTTTGCCAGCGCGGGCTGATCAATTGCCAGTAAACACTGACTGAAAATCAGTCTGGCCTGCTCCTTCTGTACTATATCGCTGATGGCCGGTATCAGTGGTTGCAGTACTTTCAATGTGGTCTTGCAGTCACCCTGCTGGTACAGCGCTTTGACAGCACTTAGCAGTAATCCGGGTTGCTCACTTTGTTCCGCCTGCCTTGCCTGTGCGATAAGTTCTTCAGCCGTGTATGTTTGTTGCCTGGACGGCGATTCTGAGCCCTTAGTAATAACCCGTTTGTCACTGACATCTGGTGCTGTGGCACATGCCGTCAGCAGCATCATTGTAATAGACATGGTCAGTTTGCGCAGATTCAACATTGGCAACCTTAATAACTTACTGGCGAAATATCAGTACTGCTAGTTTATGATGTGGCTCATGGGAACACAATCAAAGGGTTAATCCATGAGCACAAAAGGTGAATCTGCAAGTGGTACTTTGTATATAGTTGCTACACCTATAGGTAACCTGGCTGATATCAGTCACCGGGGATTGCAGGTTCTTCAGCAGGTGGCTGTGATTGCCGCCGAGGATACCCGACACAGCAAGGGCCTGCTTGATCATTATAATATCTCAGCCCGGTTGTTGTCGCTGCATGATCATAATGAGACCCAGCGCGCCCAACAGCTATTGATGAAACTGAATGAGGGGCTGGATATCGCGCTGATCAGCGATGCAGGTACCCCTCTGATCAGCGACCCTGGTTATCAGTTGGTAAATTTGTGTCGTCGGAATACTATCCCTGTCGTACCCATTCCGGGTGCCTGTGCGTTAATTACTGCCCTTTGTGCTTCAGGACTACCGACGGATCAGTTTACCTTTTTCGGTTTTTTGCCGGTCAGAGAAATGGCGCGTAGGGAGCAACTGGCTGAGCTGAAAGATGCCAGCGGCACAGCCGTGTTCTATGAAGCGCCCAGGCGCATTCTGGATTCGGTTTTGCTGTTGATTGAAGAACTGGGCGCCGACCGACAGCTTGCTCTGGCTAAAGAGCTGACCAAGACCTTTGAGACATTCCGGACCGGCCCCGCTGCTGAGATTGCTCAGTGGTTGCAGGCAGATCCGGTACATCAGAAAGGTGAATTTGTGCTGATGGTAGGCCCCGGAGAGGACCGCAGTGGCCAGATGCCGGCGGAGGCCATAAATTTGCTCACCACATTGATGCAGGAGCTGCCCCTTAAAAAAGCCGCCGCGATTACGGCGGGGCATTATAAACTGAAAAAAAATGCCCTTTACCAGCTGGGTTTGCAGCTGCAGCAATGACCCGCAATATCAGTTCGTTTTAGTGGTTTTCTTGTTCCACAGATTCTGGTGTTTTGCATAAGAGAAGTAAGTGTAGGGATGCCAGCATTTTGGCAGTAAGTCCAGCTCTTTGCGCTCTTCAAAATTAGACACCAGTTTACTGAGGATCTCGAGCAGTCGTTCTTTACTCATACGTTCCAGTTTTTTGCGGGCCTGGGGGTAGTAAAGGTTGTTATCCTTTCCGACCCTAAGGCCCTGACCAAACTGTGAAAATGTCAGGCTTTTGGTGGCCGTCCGGCAATTGGGAACGTGCGGGTCCTCTGGATACAGCGCAGTGACTATGGCGTATTCATATCGGTCCAGATCACGGCGATCGGAGTCCTTAGGAATATAGGTGATACCAAATCCCTGGGGAAAATAGCCCACAATGCGCACAAAACTGTCGACGGCAGTCTTATTCAGGGCGCCCTTTTCGGCGGCTTTCTCCAGCACCATAGCGGCCTTGGGCAAAGACTCGTAGTCATACACCGCTTTGGTGGAAAGTACCACGGAGGTATAAACCTGTGGCACTTTGAGCAAGTTGCCGATGGACTGCTGAGGATCCAGTGAGGACTTTAACAGGGTGAAGATAAACTTCATCTTTTCATCTTCATTCTGGTTGAAATCGTCCCTTTCCTGCTTAGAGTTGCCCACATAAATGTTTTTACCCAGGCCGGTTTTAAGGTACGCGAGAGTCTGCTGATAGCTTATTTTCAGCAGGTTCAGGCGTTGATCTTTTTCCAGCACCCGAAACTCATTCAGGTCACCGTCAGGGCCCTTGAGAATGCGCTGTGCATCAGGATGATACTGGCCTATGTCCTGCATCAGAGCGGTCATCAGCAGCGGTACCTGAACATGATTGCGATAAGGACACTGACTGGCTGTGTCTTTGTTCTCCGGGGCGCTGATTCGTTGCCCCGCATGCTTGAGTACATATTGGTTGCTGATTTGATTGTCTGCCACCATGCGTTCAAGCAAAAGCAGACTCAATACTGCTTTATACAGATGTTTTGTTCGCTGGTTAGATTGCCCGACTTTTCGCTTTTCAGTGGGAGTGATCAACAACATCGTACCTAACAGTCGGGCACAATTGCGCTGGATTTCCTGCTCATCTTTGCCGTCTGTCAGGTGTAATATTTTTTCACAGATCTGGAGCAGGTTGTTCAGTCGTTCAATTCTTGCCTCCCGGAGCTTTTGCTGGTATTCCCTGAGGTTGCTCTGGGCCTTTTTCTGCTGCTGTTCGGCATTCTTGCTCGTTGCCTCACTGGCGGTCTGCAACTGGCTGTTGAGTTGAATCTGCTTTTGTTCTTCAGCAGCCTGAAGGGCAAAGTACTCTGTGGCGTGTTCGTACAGCGAATCTCTGACCGGCGTGACATCATGTATTTTGCTGATTAAGACGCGTAGTTCTTTCGTGTAGCGGCTCTCGCCTACGGTTTCACTCATAGTGCCGTACTATTCCTGACTGATTGATAAATAAACGACCCTTTAGCTTAGCAGAGATATCATCCACAGCCGATAACCCTAAGGTTATCGGCCATCTCTGATAAGCAATTATGCAGATACTAATTTTTTTAGTAACGGAAGCGGCTGACCGCCTTGCCGAGTTGCCCGGCCAGCGTCTGCAGTTGGTGAGCTGTGCTGCTGGTATGCTGAGTCGCTTCTTTATTCTGCTCCGTCATGGCGGAGAAGCGTTCAACATGCTTGGCCACTTCATCACTGGCCTGGTTTTGTTCACTCAGAGCATGGCTGATATCCTGAACCACATTCAACACGCGATCGAAGCTTTCTCTGATTTCACGGATTGCAATACCCGTCTGATCGGCCAGCTCAACCCCTTCTTCCACTTCCTTAACGCCCCGTTCCATTTGCTGAACGGTACCCTGAGTGCCTTGCTGAATACGCCCCACCATTGTTTCAATCTCATCGGTGGACTCACTGGTGCGCTGAGCCAGTGTACGGACTTCATCGGCTACCACTGAAAACCCACGGCCCTGCTCGCCGGCTCGTGCCGCCTCAATGGCTGCGTTTAATGCCAGCAGGTTAGTCTGATCGGCAATGGATTTAATCACATTGACAATCGAGCTGATTTGTTCTGATTGCTTACCTAATTCAACCACTTGTGAAGACGCATCACGCACTACATCGTTAATCCGTTTCATCGCGGCGACCATTTTCTCCATGATCTGGGCACTTTGCTCTGCACTGGAACCGGATTCTGTGGCGATACTGCTCGCTTCCTGTGCATTTTCCGACACGTGACGGATGCTTTCGCTGAGTTCCTGTATCGAAGCAGCAATGGAATCACTGGAGTTAGATTGTTCATCCGAGGAGACAGAAAGCTGTTCAGCAGTACTGGACACTGACTGGCTGGCATCGTTTAGTTCAGTAGAGGCGGTGCCGATTTGTTGCATCATCTGACGCAACTGGGTTTGCATATGGTTCATGGCTGAGAGTAACTCGGCAATTTCGTCATTGCCGCTGTCATCAATGCGGGTATCCAGCTTGCCATCGGCTACATCTGTGGTGACCTGCATAGCCATGTCCAGCCGTCTTTTTAACTGCCGGCTGAATAACCAGGCCGCGCCGACGGCTACCAGTATGACCAGAATACCGCCCAGAATCGCCGCAACCTGTGTGGTCACTGATGCATCTGCGGCATCTTCAGTACGCTGTGTCAGGATGCCCTGTTCGGTGGCGATAAACTCATCCAGTACACCCTGAAGTTTTTCCATTCTGGCTTTGCCTTCACCTCTGGCAACGAAATTAGAGGCTTGTTCCAGGCCAATGGCCCTGAGCTGAATGGCGGGGTCGATTGCATTTTCCAGCCACTCTTCATACATGGCTTTTACTTCATCAAGGCGTTTTAACTGCCCGGGACTTTCCGATACTAGCTGACGCAATGATTTAAGGTTCTTCTCAACGCCGGCTTTGCCCTCATTATAGGGTTGTAGAAAGTCCTTATTATTAGTGATCACATAGCCGCGTTGGCCACTGTCGATGCTCAGCAGGTGTTTAACGATATCATCGGCATCATTCATTACCTGCATAGTATGATTGGTCATATCGGTAGCCGCGCGCATTCCCGACAGGCTTACAGATACGGATATGGTGAGGATAATCATCACCAGTACGATAAAGCCGAATGCGGCCATGAGTTTTTGTACCAGATTCATTGTCTTAGCTACTCCCTAATGAGTGTTTGTATCCAATGAGTGTTCAGATACTAGTATCGGCGGAACTTGATTATCTTTCACTATCTTTTTTGTTTGCGATACCAATTACGCTAATCTACCTGTTCCCATAGTTTTTGTCAGGTAAAGCAGGTAGAATCGGCGCCGGAGCTGGCCAGACAATCGCCGCCCGACCACCTAATTGTATGCCATAAACGATGAATGTTGGCTGTCGTGTAATTAGGTGGTCGGGGGGAGGAAAGTCCGGGCTCCATAGGGCAGGGTGCCAGGTAACGCCTGGGCGGCGCAAGCCGACGACAAGTGCAGCAGAGAGCAGACCGCCAACCCCGGCTCGCCGGGCGGTAAGGGTGAAAGGGTGCGGTAAGAGCGCACCGCGCAGCTGGTAACAGTTTGTGGCATGGTAAACTCCACCCGGAGCAAGACCAAATAGGGTTCCTTGGCGCGGCCCGCGTCGGAACCGGGTAGGTTGCTTGAGTCAGCGAGCGATTGCTGACCTAGATGAATGATTGTCTTAGACAGAACCCGGCTTATCGGCCAGCTCCCCTTTTTTAGCGAATGGGCAATTCTGCCCTTATGCCTTATCTTTCATGGCCTGCACCTCTTTGTGCTGGCTGACAGGGTATCGTGGCCTGCCTTCCTCACAAGCCATGTTGGAGCCTCTTCTGCATCTTTATTTTTTATTCCAACGCTTTATTGCAATCAGATAAACGGGCGCATAAGCATTGGCTCAGCCGGGGTTGAAGCGGACGTACTCTAAGCTTCAGCCTGCTCAGTATCCTCATATTCCTGTGCTCATAATATTAGGTATAAAAAGCTATACTAAGGTACCGGTAAGCCTCTATCGGCTCTCTGAGCAATCGCGTATTCTTCTCTGCGTCAAGACCGACCATACCTTCTAAAGTTAAGAGGCACCGAAATGAAAAAGTCCGCAATCGCATTGTTTACCAGTTTGTCCTTTGTTGCATTCTCTCCTGTCAGTCAGGCAGATATCAATGATGATTTGGCCAATATTTGCACTATCGTGAAAAATGATGATAAGTCAGAGCTGCGCAAAAAGCTTAAATCTGTGCAGGACGATTATAAGCTGCGCCTCGGTGATTACTATGGTGGTATCAGCTGCGGTGGCAGCAGTTTGATTCGTTACGCCATGGAGACCGGTTCGGTTGAATCTGGTGTGTATATGATTAAACGCATGAGCAAATCCGACTTGTCTACTACTGAAAAAGACGGCATGGCACTAAAAGACTGGGCTGAGGCCAACGGTCACATCTCAAGTGAAATCGGCAAAGA
Source organism: Lacimicrobium alkaliphilum (assembly GCF_002591895.1). Classification (GTDB taxonomy): domain Bacteria; phylum Pseudomonadota; class Gammaproteobacteria; order Enterobacterales; family Alteromonadaceae; genus Lacimicrobium; species Lacimicrobium alkaliphilum. The sequence continues at coordinate 84,870 of NZ_NISX01000007.1, read as the reverse complement.
GCTTTTGTCCAGAATCAGTTAATCAAATGCTGGCTTTGCAGTCAGCTTATGCAATACAGAATTAAGAGTCGACACGTTGTGTCGGCAAGCCTTCAGGATTCCAACAATAAACCAGTGACGCTGGTACCGAATTGGACATCACTCTTCTGAAGGTCTTGACGCCTCTTATTTCGGGAGAGTGAATTGTCCAATCCCTTCAAAGCCCCGCATCAGCGGGGCTTTTTTTATGCTCTGGTGCTGATTTTTCGCCTGATGGCTTGTAAGGGTTTCAGCAGTTTATCTTTTCTCAACCCCAAAAGTACTGCCAGCATGGCGATGTAGAGTGCGGGCTGGACAATATCGGATTTAACTGACCAGATATAGTGCAGCGCGATCAGGCAGGCAGCCAGATAGACCCAGTTATGCAGTTTCTGCCATCGCCTGCCCAGTTTTCGCTGAATGCTCTGTGTTGAGGTTAGCGTCAATACCATAAGTAGTAGCCATGCGATCATACCCACCGTGATGTACGGGCGCTTGATAATCTCCGATATCAGCATGCCCCACTCCAGTTGCAGCTCAAACAACAAATAGCTAAGCAGATGTAATATCGCAAAGAGAAAGGCATACAGGCCAAGCAAACGCCTGAAGCGAATAAACTGTGCCTGTCTGAAGTATTTTGCCAGCGGCGACATGCATAAGGACATTAATAGCAGGTTGAAGGCGCTGATACCGGTAAAATGCAGTATTGCCTTAACCGGATCGCCACCGAGTTGGTCTGTTACAGCCTGATAATAGGTTGTGCCTGCCCAGCCAATACAAAGGCTATGAATCAGCAGCTTCAGGCCCAGTATCTGCCACGGTCTGAAATGAATACGGGAAACCATCAATAGAAGCGTTTCAGATCCATGCCCCGATACAGCGGCGCCACTTCGTCATAGCCGTTAAACAGCTGCGTATCGATCCTGTTAGAGGAAAATAAGCCTCCTTTAGTGATCCGGCGTTCCCGGGCCTGGCTCCAGCGAGGGTGATCCACATTGGGATTGACGTTGGCGTAAAAACCATACTCATTGGCCGCCAGCAGATTCCAGCTGGTGGGCGGCTGTTTCTCCACAAGTCTGATACTGACGATGGACTTAATACTTTTAAAACCGTATTTCCAGGGCACCACTAATCGTATTGGGGCGCCATTTTGTGGCGGCAGACTCTTTCCATAAAGCCCCACGGCCAGTATGGTCAGCGGATGCATGGCTTCATCCAGTCTCAGCCCCTCAACATAGGGATAATCTATGCCACCACCGATAAAGGGATTCCGCTGACCGGGCATTTGCTCAGGATCATACAGTGTCTCAAAGGCAACATATTTACCCTTGCTCAGGGGTGCGGCTCTGTTGAGCAGAGATTGCAGCGGTATGCCGATCCATGGAATCACCATCGACCAGGCTTCGACACAGCGCATGCGGTAGATGCGCTCCTGAAGTTCAAAACTACTGAACAGATCTTCAAAGCCAAGAGTGAAAGGCTTTTCCACCAGACCATCAACGCGCAATTGCCAGGGGTCTACATTCAGACCCTGCGCATTTTCTTTGGGATCGGTTTTGTCGGTGCCAAATTCATAGAAATTGTTGTGACTGATGACTTTGGATTCAGGCGTCAGGGTCTGGGCGCTGTCCTGCTGACTGTAGGTTAACTCCCGGGTGTTAAACGCGGTTTCGTCATCATCACCAAACAAATTAATGGCCTGAACACCCGGGCTGCCCGCCAGTAAGGCGCCGGCGCCAATGAACCCCATCTGCTTTAGTAACTGGCGCCTTTTCAGGTAAATGGCTTCATCGGTTACGTCGTTTTCACTGCACTGGCTCGCTTTTGGGACTTTAATCAGCATGCTTGCCTTCCTGTATTTAGTAACACACCAGGTGTTGAAAAGGGGCGATATCAATAAGGACAGGCTGAAGCGGGATTTGCTTTCCTTTATACCGCGTTAATGATGTCCTTTAACTGCGCTTCATGATCAGCGGTCTTGCCAATATTGCTTTCAACCCACTGTGAATTGTAATAGGTATCCAGATATCGTTCACCGCTGTCACACAACAGCGTCACGATTGAACCGGCTTTTCCTGAGGCTTTCATCAACCGGGCTTTTTGTAGTGAACCCCACATATTTGTACCGGTAGAGGGGCCTACCTTTCTGCCCAGCATGCTCTCAAGCCATAACATGGTGGCAATGCTGGCACCGTCTGGCACCTGCAGCATCTCATCTACCACGGAAGGCACAAATGACGGTTCCACTCTTGGACGCCCTATACCTTCTATTTTACTGCCGCAGGACGTCAGACGATCATCACCGGTCTGATAAAAGGGGTAAAACACCGAATTGTCCGGATCTACAACCAGTAGTCGGGTATTGAAACATTTATAGCGAATATACCGCCCAATTGTTGCGCTGGTGCCACCGGTGCCTGCGCTCATTACCACCCATTCCGGCACAGGGAAGCGTTCATATTGCATTTGTTCGAACATACTACAGGCGATATTATTGTTGCCTCGCCAGTCAGTTGCACGCTCGGCAAAGGTGAACTGATCCATATAATGACCATTCAGGGTTTCTGCCAGTCGCTGAGATTCGGCATAAATCTGGTCACTCTTATCAACAAAATGACATTGGCCGCCGTAGAATTCGATCTGCTGGATTTTTCTGGAGGCGGTATTTTTTGGCATGACGGCAATAAAGGGCAGTCCGAGCAGCCTGGCAAAATAGGCCTCAGACACTGCCGTGCTGCCAGAGGAGGACTCAATAATGGTGGTATCCTCGCGGACCCAGCCGTTGGTCAGAGCATATAGATACAAAGAGCGAGCCAGTCTGTGCTTAAGACTCCCGGTAGGATGAGTGCTTTCGTCCTTAAGATAAAAATCGATATCTTTGAAGGCGTCAAGCTGGAGCTTGATTAAATGCGTGTCAGAGGATCTCTGAAAGTCCGCCTGTATACTCTCAATGGCATTATTGGCCCAGGCTCTGCTCATACATGTTCCTTGTCTGACTCATAAGTTCTGTCGGGTAACGCTAATGCTCTGAGGGGGCAAAAGCAAGGTAACTTCAGCAATTCTGCTCACGTTGCGATGATCAATTCCCGGGTGGGGGTGACTTTGGTATTGAAATCGGGGAAACTTGCCGCCACATAGAAATAACATTTTTTCAAAGAGGCCTTAAAATGGCAAGAAACTACGTTTTACTGGACAAAGAAGCACATAAAAATATCAAAATAAAGCAGGATCCCAGCCTGGCTCACAGTAAAGGGTCACATCTGGTGGGGATTTCCATCCGTGAATTTGCCAGAGCCGCCAGCAGTGTTCCACTGGTACTGATTAAAGATGAAGCGGCCGATCGTTATCATTGCACAGGTCTGTATGGTCTGGTTGAAGGGGTCAACCTCTATTATTCAGCAGATGGCTGGCAGAGTCATTTTGCGCCTCTGAATCTGCAACGTTATCCCTTTGACGTTCGTCCCAATGGTGAGCAACTGTCTATTTTTATAGATAAAGACAGTGACCTGGTAAATGAAAAAGAAGGTATCGCACTGTTTAATGAAGATGGTTCTGTATCTGAGTATATGGAAAGTCGTCAGAAGCTGATGTCTGAACTGGTGAACAGTGAGAATCTGACCCAGGAGTTTGTCAAAACCCTCACCGATCTCGATCTGGTTGAAGAGTTGCGTCTGGGCATTCGTTATGCCAGCGGCGAACAGCGTCAGCTGGTCGGGCTGCACAGCATCAGCGAAGAAAAGCTGATGAAACTGGACGACGAGCAGGTACTGAAACTTCACCGCAACGGTTTCCTGGGGGCCATGTATGCGATGCTCGGATCAATGGGGCAGTTAAACAAACTCGTACAGCTGTCACAGAAAAGCGAGCAGCCGATTGCTGCAATACAGATCTTGCCTAAAGAAGAGGCTCAGGGCGAAACGGCAGAACAGCCCGCTCAAGCCAACTAAAGAGTATGGGCAGTCAACCTGGCTGCCCTTTTATGTCGCCCCGTTATTTCACCCGTTTCAACTGACTTTTACGCTTCGATTTCCACTTTTTCCCACCTTATCAATCAGTTCCGGAAAAGCCTTGTGTGTCAGGCTCTATAGGGCCTGATCTATTCGTTTTTTATTCCTTGACACTAGACCATGGTGGTACCTAAACTGTGCTGTGTGGGTAAAAGTGGCAAAAAGTGGAAAAAACAATTTTAATAAGAAGGCTAGGGGAATGTTCCGCGGCGCTAATGCAATCAATCTGGACAGTAAAGGACGTGTAACGGTTCCAACCCGTTACCGGCAAGCACTGCTGGACGATTGTCAGGGACAGTTGGTGTGTACCATCGATATACAACAGCCCTGTTTGCTACTTTACCCACTTTCCGAATGGGAAGAAATTGAACTTAAGCTCATTCGTCTCTCCAGTATGAATCCTCATGAACGTCGCTTACAACGCCTGCTGCTGGGATATGCCCTCGAAGGAACTATGGACAGTAATGGCCGGTTTTTGTTATCCGGCCCATTACGTCAACATGCCAGACTCGACAAGCAACTGATGCTGGTGGGGCAACTGAATAAATTCGAATTGTGGGACGCAGAGACCTGGCAGCAACAAATTCATCAGGATATTGATACTGAGCAGCAGGGTGGTTTTGAATTAACTGAGCGACTGCAGGATTTTTCACTGTAATGTCCGTCAATCAACTTCATCAGCCCGTTTTGCTGCAGGAATCGCTGCAGGGACTGGCGCTCAAACCCGATGGTATCTATCTTGATGCCACCTTTGGTCGTGGGGGGCATTCCCGCGCATTACTGGCGTCTCTCTCAGAACAGGGGCGATTGATTGCTTTAGATCGTGATCCGGCAGCTATCGATGCGGCGGCAAGCCTGGCTGATGACAAGCGCTTTGAGATTGTTCATTGTCCCTTTTCCCAATTACTCGATGTAACCGATCAACTGGGTGTTACCGGCCAGCTCGACGGAATACTGATGGATCTGGGGGTGTCATCGCCACAGCTTGATGATGCTGAACGCGGCTTCAGCTTTATGCGGGATGGTCCGTTAGATATGCGTATGGATCCTACCCGCGGGATAAGTGCGGCCAGCTGGCTGGCAAGCGCGGAACTGGAAGATATTGTACAGGTACTGAAAGAGTTTGGTGAAGAGCGCTTTGCCAGACGTATTGCCCATGCCATCGTTACCACTCGCGATACCACAGAGATTAACCGCACTGTGCAGCTGGCAGAGCTGATTGATGAAGCCGTACCGTTTCGTGAAAAGCATAAACATCCTGCCACCCGAAGCTTTCAGGCCATCAGAATTTACGTCAATAGTGAACTTGATGAGGTCAGACAGGCCCTTAAAGGCGCGTTGGCTGCCCTCAGACCGGGAGGCAGGCTGGCGATAATCAGTTTTCATTCGCTGGAAGACAGGCTGGTAAAGCGTTTTATGCGCGAGCAGAGCCGTGGCAAACAGGTGCCCGCCGGATTTCCGATAACAGAAGCGGAACTGGATGCCAGCAAGGCGATGAAGTTGGTTGGCAAGGCGATAATGCCATCCCAGGCTGAATTGGAAGTCAATAACCGGGCGCGCAGCTCCGTGCTCAGGGTGGCGGAAAAACTATGAAGACAGCCACCCCTCATTTCAATCTTATCAGTCTTATCTGGACCGATCTGACTCGCCACCCCGGGCGGGTTTTGTTGTTTTTAATGGTAGTAATCAGCGCGTTGGCGGTCATCCTCAGTGTTCACCACAACAGGCAACTGGCCATAGGCCATGAGCAACTGATGCAACAGCGGGATCAACTGGATGTTGAATGGCGTCATCTTGTTCTGGAGCAGAGTGTGCTGACAGAACATAACCGGCTCGAATCTTTGGCGGCCAAAGAATTGAACATGAGACGCCCGGAGCCAGCAGATGAAATTGTGGTGAGAATTAAATGAGTGCCCGTAGGAATCATGCCAAACAGAACCTGCGCCCCAGATTGGTGGAGTGGCGTTTTATTCTGGTGATCACACTAGTGGTTGGGGTATTTGCTGCTCTGGTGGCCCGGGCCGCATATATTCAGGTGATTGAGCCCGATTCGCTGATTCAGCAAGGGGACAACCGCACCAAGCGGGTACGTATTACCCACGCACACAGGGGCATCATCACCGATCGTAACGGCGAAGAGCTGGCGGTCAGCATACCGGTGCGGGCGATTTATGCCGATCCAAAGGTGATTCATGCCAACGGCGGATTTTCCGATCATCGCCGCTGGCAGGCTCTCGCTGATGTACTGGGTCAGGAGTTACCCCAGATAACCAGCCGTCTGGGAAACCCCAAAAAGCGCTTTGTCTATATTCAGCGCCAGGTTTCGATGGCGATGGCCGACTATGTTGACAAGCTCGACCTCCCTGGTGTGTACCTTCGTGATGAGTCCCGGCGCTATTATTCTGCTGGTGAGACAACTGCACATGTGATCGGATTTACGGATGTTGACGACAAGGGCATAGAAGGAATTGAACGCCTTTACGATGACTGGCTGACGGGCACACCGGGCTCTCGTCAGATTCGACGCGATGCCAAGGGGCGTCAGGTTGAAATACTTGAGCAGATTGAAGGCCAGGCAGGCAAGGATCTGCAACTGACCATCGATCAGCGTATTCAGGCGCTTGCCTACAAAGAACTTAAGCTGGCGGTAGGTACCTATAAAGCGGCGTCGGGCTCTGCGGTAGTGGTAGATGTGCATTCAGGGGATATTCTGGCGATGGTCAATAGCCCCTCTTTTAACCCCAATGATCGGAGTAATGTTTCGGCGCACAGAATCCGTAACCGGGCCATCACCGATACATTCGAGCCCGGCTCGTCGGCAAAGCCGCTGGCAGTGCTGGCCGCACTGGAATTTGGCACTGTGGATCTGAACGATACACTGGACACCTCACCAGGATGGATGCGTATTGGGGGAAGCATGGTCCGGGATGGTAAAAATCATGGTGTGCTCGATTTGACCGGTGTAATTCGTAAATCAAGCAACATGGGCACCTCAAAACTGGCTTTGTCGGTACCGAAAAATCATTTTATCGACAATTATTATCAGTTTGGCCTGGTAGGAGACACCGGTACCAATCTGATTGGCGAGAGCGGTGGAATTTTTCACGATCGCCATCGCTGGTCTGACTTTGAGCTGGCGACGTTGTCATTTGGTTATGGTCTGTCAGTCACCACCTTACAACTCGCGAGAATGTACAGCATTATCGCCAATGATGGCGATAAGCTTCCCCTGAGAATGATTAAATCGCAAGCACCGGCGCAGCCTGAGTCTGTGGTATCCCCGCATTATGCAAGGGCCATGGTTCAGATGCTCGAAACGGTAGTAATGGATGGAGGAACGGCGCCTAAAGCTCAGATTCATGGTTACCGGGTAGCGGGTAAAACAGGAACCAGCCGCAAGGCGGTTGCGGGCGGATATGGCGAGGAATATGTCAATATCTTCGCAGGACTGGCACCGGTATCCAATCCTGAGCTGGTGGTGGTGGTATTGATCAATGAGCCGGGCGGAGATCTCTATTATTCCGGTGACACCGCCGCACCCACCTTTTCCAGAATCATGTCCGGGGCGTTACAGATGTTGAATATACCGCCTGATGACAAGGCAGTATCTTCGTTGGCCGCCATTGTAGGAGGGCAGCATCATGACTCGTAGTGATGTGGTTGATCTGCGCCGACTATTGCTGCCCTTTGGCATCGAAGCGCCTTCTATTGGTGTTGCACAGATGATACTGGATAGTCGTGAAGTGGCCATTCACAATCTTTTTGTTGCTGTTAAAGGGCATCATCAGGATGGCCGTGACTTTATCCCTCAGGCGGTAAGCCTGGGCGCCAAAGCCATACTTGCACAAGCGGACAAGCCGGAACAGCACGGACAAGTGGAAATGCGCGAACAGTCGCTGATCATTCATTTTTACCGGCTCAGTGAATGTCTGTCAGCTCTGGCGGCGGAATTTTATCAGCATCCCGCTGACAAACTAAAGGTGGCCGCGGTTACCGGTACTAATGGTAAAACCTCCACGGTGCAACTTATTGCTCAACTGGCCCGGCTTACGGGCGAGCAGGCCGGCACCATCGGCACGCTGGGCGCTGGTATGCAAGGTCAGCTACAGGAAGTGGCGAATACCACGCCCGATGCCATCAGTATGCATAAGTTGCTTTGTGAGATGCAGTTACAGGGGGCACAAATGGTTGCCTTAGAAGCGTCTTCTCATGCTTTGGTGCAGCACCGAATCGCCAGTATCAAGACCGATGTGGTGGTGTTCACCAATCTGACCCGGGATCATCTGGATTATCATGGCGATATGAACCAGTATGCGGCTGCCAAGCGCATGTTGCTGAATCAGCCTGGTCTGCGAGCGATGGTGCTGAATCAACAGGATCCGGAAAGTGAAAACTGGTTAGCCGTGGGCGGCCATCGTTTACACAGCGTGTTCTGCGGTTTAAAAAGCCCACATTACCCCGAACACGATCATGTGATTGCCGCAAAAGTCGACTATCTGCCGCAGGGCACCAGAATTGATATCGAGAGTTCATGGGGCAATGGGCAGGTGATGTCGCCGTTAATGGGCCAGTTCAATGTACTTAATCTGCTCGGGGCCTTAGCCACTCAGTTGATACTGGGCGCTGAGCTGAAATCACTGATGGAATCGGTACCACAACTGGCCCCGGTTCCTGGACGTTTAGAGGTGTTCCATCGGGCCGGTCATGGCGCACTGGTGGTGGATTATGCGCATACACCAGATGCACTGGAGCAGGCTTTAGTGGCCTTGCGACAACATGCCCGAGGCAAGCTTTATTGTCTGTTCGGCTGCGGCGGGGACCGAGACAAAGGTAAACGACCGCTAATGGGTCGCGTGGCGGAGGCCAGCGCCGATGTGGTGATGATTACTAACGATAACAGCCGTTCAGAAGATCCGCACAGGATTGCTGAGGATATCCTCGGCGGCATGCAGCAACCGGATAAGGCGTTGTTGGAGTTGGATCGCCAGGCTGCGATTCGTCGTCTTTTTGAACAGGCAGATGACGGTGACCTGATCCTGTTAGCCGGTAAAGGCCACGAGCCCTACCAGGTGATTGGAAATAATAAAATTAATTATAACGAACGTGAGTTTGCAGCCACATTGATAAAGAGGAACTGCGCATGATCCCGGTGACACTCGAATGGATTGCTCAACAACTGAACAGCTCATTGCAGGGCGATAATCTGACGATTAACGGTGTCAGTACTGACACGCGTCATTTACAGGCCGGTGATCTCTTTGTGGCGCTGACCGGGCCGAACTTTGACGGCCATGGATTTATTCACCAGGCCGAGCAAAAAGGTGCCAGTGCGCTGATTGTATCGCGCCCGGTAGAAACCTCGCTGCCCTGCATTCTGGTGGACGATACCCGTCAGGCATTGGGCCAGCTGGCTGGTGCTATTCGGCAGCTGGCCAGGGTGAAGGTGGTGGGAATCACCGGAAGCAGCGGCAAAACCACAGTAAAAGAAATGGTCGCCTGTATTTTATCCAGAAAAGGCAGAGTGCTGGCGACCAAAGGCAACTTTAATAATGAGATAGGCGTTCCACTGACCTTACTGGAACTTACTGCGGAGCACGATTTTGCAGTGGTGGAAATGGGTGCTAATCACCTCGGTGAGATAGCTTATACCACTTCGCTGACGCGCCCTGATGCCGCAACCATAGTCAACGCCGCCGCCGCTCACCTGGAAGGCTTTGGCAGTCTGCTTGGCGTGGCACGGGCTAAGAGTGAAATTTTTAAGAGTCTTTCTGAAAAAGGTCTGGCAGTGCTTAACGCCGATAGTCAGTTTTTGTCATTCTGGCAGGGCAAGCTGCATGATAAGAGAGTCCAGACGTTTTCCGAGCGAGAGGGCGACTTTTATGCCGAAGATGTGATTCTGGGAATGGATGGCTGTGCTCAGTTCCAGATGCATACGCCAACAGGGACGGTAGATATTTCACTGGTGGTGCCGGGTATGCACAATGTGGCCAATGCCCTTTGTGCCGCGGCGCTGTCGATGGCTGTTGGTGCAACCCTGGAAGATGTGAAAATGGGCCTGCTGCAGATGTCGAATGTGGCTGGCCGGTTGAATATCCGCCAGCTGACCAACCAGGTCCGGCTGATTGATGACAGTTACAATGCCAACGTTGCCTCCACCCGCGCCGCTATCGACTTACTGGCCAGCTTCAGTGGCCGCAGCGTGTTGATACTGGGTGATATGGCGGAGTTGGGCGAGAAAGCCCGTTACTACCATGAAGAAATGGGGGAGTACGCCAGACAAAAAGGGGTTGATAACCTGTTCAGCGTAGGTGTACTGAGTCAGCAGGCCAGTGACCAGTTTGCTCAGGCCGGAAAACACTTCACCGACAAGTCGGCTTTATTAGAATACTTACAGCTGCAACTGCAGGGTGAACAGCGGGATATCACTATATTGATCAAAGGATCCCGCAGCGCACGAATGGAGGAGATCGTGCAGCTCATTGAGGCATCCAAGCTGGGAAAGCTTGAACGCCAAAGGGAGCGAATTGCATGCTGATCTGGTTGACGGACTGGTTACAACAGTTCTATACAGGTTTTAATGTCTTCTCTTACCTGACCTTCCGGGCGATTCTCAGTACCCTGACGGCTCTGATCCTGTCGGTGCTGCTGGGACCGGTTATGATTCGCTGGTTACAGAAACTGCAGATAGGGCAGACCGTACGTGATGACGGCCCGGAGTCGCATTTGTCCAAATCAGGCACGCCTACAATGGGCGGTGTACTTATTGTTGCCACCATACTGGCCAGTACCCTGTTGTGGGCCGATCTGAGCAATCGTTATGTTCTGGTGTCGTTATTTGTGATCCTCAGTTATGGCCTGATTGGTTTTGTGGATGACTATCGCAAAGTGGTGCGAAAAGATGCCAATGGCCTGATCGCCCGCTGGAAATACTTCTGGTTGTCGCTGGTGGCGCTGGTGGTGGCGTTTTATTTATACACTAGCAGTCAACAAGCCCCGGAAACTGCGCTGCTTGTGCCCTTTTTCAAAGATGTCATGCCGCAGCTGGGACTGATGTATATCGTCCTGACTTACTTTGTGTTGGTGGGAACCAGTAATGCAGTGAATCTGACCGATGGTCTGGACGGCCTGGCTATTGTTCCAACGATATTGGTGGCGGGTGCATTCGCTGTGTTTGCCTATGTGACGGGTAATGTCAATTTTTCCGGTTATCTGAATATTCCTTTTATTCCCCTGACCAGTGAACTGGTGATCATCTGTACTGCCATCGTTGGAGCAGGATTGGGATTCTTATGGTTTAACACCTACCCGGCCATGGTTTTCATGGGTGACGTGGGATCACTGGCCCTCGGTGGCGCACTTGGAATTCTGGCGGTACTGGTACGTCAGGAACTGGTGCTGATCATAATGGGGGGGGTGTTTGTCATTGAAGCGTTGTCGGTGATATTGCAGGTGGGCTCTTACAAGCTCAGAGGGGAGCGTATATTTCGTATGGCTCCGATACACCATCATTATGAACTTAAGGGTTGGCCAGAACCCCGTGTCATTGTCAGGTTCTGGATTATTTCCCTGATCCTGGTGCTGATCGGGCTGGCCACATTGAAACTCAGGTAGTAGCGAATGCACGAAAGAGTACTGGAAAACCAACAGGTAGCTGTAGTCGGTCTCGGACTGACCGGGCATTCCTGTGTGCGTTTTTTGTGTGCTCAGGGAGCCAGAGTAACGGCCTTTGATAGCCGTTCTGAGCTTAAAACCAGCGTGCCGGATACAGTATCGGTGAATCTGGGGCCTTTCGACGCCAGTGCGTTATGTGAAACACCACTGATTATACTCAGCCCTGGTGTATCTCTGGCTGAACCGGCTATTCAGCAGGCTGTGGAAGCAGGTTGTGAGGTGATCGGCGATGTTGAACTGTTCGCTCGTTTTAATCGGCGCCCGGTTATTGGCATTACCGGTTCAAACGGCAAAAGTACGGTAACCAGCCTGACCGCCGCAATGCTGGAAGCCAGCGGTGTCAGAGCAGTGTGTGGCGGGAATATCGGCACACCGGTGCTGGATTTACTGGAACAGAGTTACGACATCGCTGTGCTGGAGCTCTCCAGTTTCCAGCTGGAGACGTTGAGCTCTTTATCGATGAGTGCCGCCACTGTACTGAATATCAGTCCCGATCATCTGGATCGCTATGCTGATGTGCAAGCCTATCGTCAGGCTAAACTGCGTATCTATAAAAATGCGGCTTTGCAGGTGGTTAATCGCGAAGATGCATTGACCTTGCCTGAATCCGGAACTGAGACCGGCGCCTCTCAGATCGGTTTTGGTTTAAACGAATCCGCACAGGGGTTGGGCTATCGCTTAAAAGACCAGTTTATTACCCTCAATGGTGAGGATTTACTGAACTTTGCACAATGTCAGTTAGTAGGTGAGCACAACCTGCTTAACGTCCAGGCCTCGGCGGCACTGGCACTGGCTGGTGGCGCGAATGTACAAGGCGTGACAAAAGCTGCCGCCAGCTTTAAGGGGCTTCCCCATCGCTGTGAGAAAGTACGGGAACATAATGGCGTGGTCTGGATTAATGATTCCAAGGGTACCAACATTGGAGCGACACAGGCAGCGATTGCCGGATTAAGGTCCCAGGTACAGGGGCGACTCATGCTGATTGCCGGAGGTGACGGTAAAGGAGCTGACTTTAATCAGTTACAAACGGCACTAGGGGCAGTCGATAATCTGATTTGTCTGGGTAAAGATGCAGAACAAATAGCCTCAATGAAGCCCGGTGCTCTGAGGGTTGCCAGTATGCAGGCAGCGGTTACAGCCGCAGATGCAATGGCTAAACCTGGTGATATGGTGCTGTTGTCACCGGCCTGTGCCAGTCTGGATATGTTTGATAACTATCAGCAGCGGGGCGAGGTATTCAGTCAGGCGGTGGAGGCGTTGATATGACTATGGCAAATACAGCCAGTCAGCTGCAGCGTCTGTTTCAGCTTCGCCATAGTGCCAGTGGCAAGCGACCCTATGATTTGGGTTTGCTGCTGATCGCCCTGAGTCTGATGAGTCTGGGGCTGGTGATCGTCACTTCAGCGTCAATGCCTACGGCAGCAAGAATGTTTGACAGTCCGTTTCACTTTGCTATTCGCCATGGGATCTACCTGGTGCTGGCGATTTCTGCGGCCCTGATCACCATGCAGATTCCGATGCGCTGGTGGCAGGCGAGTAATGTTTATCTTTTATTATTGTCACTGGTATTACTGGTGGCGGTGTTGTTGGTGGGTCGTACCGTCAACGGCAGCACACGTTGGCTGGCTATCGGTCCATTGACACTTCAGGCAGCAGAACCGGCCAAACTGTTTTTCTTTTGTTATCTGGCCGGCTATCTGGTGCGCCGATATGAGGAGGTCACCGAGAACCTGAAAGGCTTTATCAAGCCACTGGCGGTGCTGTTTTTACTCGCGCTATTACTGTTGATGCAGCCTGATTTAGGCACGGTGGTCGTTATGTTCGCGACAACGGTGGGACTGCTCTTTCTGGCCGGTGCAAAGCTGTGGCAGTTTTTCGGCCTGCTGTTAAGCGGTTTGTCGGCAGTGGTAGCACTGATCATGTTTGAAGAATACCGGCTCAGGCGAATTACTGCCTTCCTGGATCCCTGGGCCGATCCTTTCGGCAGTGGCTATCAGTTAACCCAGTCTTTAATGGCTTACGGCCGTGGCCATTTCTCAGGGCAGGGGCTGGGGAACAGCTTACAAAAACTTGAATATCTGCCCGAAGCGCACACGGATTTTATCATGGCGATCCTCGCCGAGGAGCTTGGGTTTATTGGTGTCTGCGCGGTACTGGCGCTGTTGATGATGCTGGTGATTAAAGCATTGCGACTGGGTAATCTGGCTCTCCAGCAGGAGCGGTATTTTGAGGGCTATCTGGCCCATGCTATTGGTATCTGGCTGGCATTTCAGACTGCAGTTAATGTGGGCGCCAGCGCCGGTATATTGCCCACGAAGGGCCTGACCCTGCCGCTGGTCAGTTATGGTGGTTCGAGCATGATATTGATGAGTATTGCCGTGGCCATACTCGTGCGGATTGATTTTGAGCTAAGAATGGATGGCGTACAGGCTATCAGTGAAACCAAGAAAAGGGGGAGGGGAAAATGACCCGAACCCTGATGATCATGGCTGGTGGCACGGGCGGACATATTTTCCCGGGGCTGGCTGTGGCCGACTATTTGCGTGAGCTTGGCTGGCAGATTCACTGGCTCGGTACGGCGGCGAGAATGGAAGCTGAACTGGTACCTGATGCGGGCTACCCTATTTCCTTCTTATCGGTCCAGGGGGTCAGGGGTAACGGTCTGTTGCGTTTACTGACAGCCCCGTTGCAGATCCTCAGGGCTGTATGGCAGGCGCGTAAGGTGATTCAGCAAAATCAGCCGGATCTGGTGCTGGGTATGGGGGGATTCGCCAGCGGACCGGGAGGTGTCGCGGCATGGCTCTCAGGAGTGCCGCTGCTGATTCATGAACAAAATGCTGTGCCGGGAATGACCAACAAGCTGCTTCGGTATCTGGCCAGAATAGTACTGACAGGTTTTGACGGTGCATTTGGTGTCAGTGACGATGATAAATACCAGTGGGTGGGTAATCCGGTGCGTGCTGACTTCAGTGATATTGTGCGACGCAACCTGTCAGAAGACGACAGAGTCAGAGTGCTGGTGATCGGTGGAAGTCTTGGTGCCCGGGCCTTAAACCAGTCTTTGCCAGCTGTATTGTCTTCGCTGCAGAATCTGCAGGTACGACATCAATGTGGTAAGGGTAATCAAACACAGGTAGAGCAGACCTATCAATCACTCATGAAGGGATCTGAACACTGGCAGGTAGAGGAATTTATTACGGATATGGCCGGCGCCTTTGGCTGGGCCGATCTGATTATCTGTCGTGCCGGTGCGCTGACCGTGTCAGAGGTTGCTCTGGCTGGTTTGCCAGCTATTTTCGTGCCATTGCCCCATGCTGTTGATGACCATCAGAGTAAAAATGCCCAGGTACTGGTTGAAGCCGGTGCCGCGATACTTGCACCTCAGGACACCCTGAATGACGAAGAATTCAGGCTCAGATTGCAGCAGTTGGTGAACGATCAGCAAAGTTTGCAATCAATGTCTGCGGCTGCAAGAAAGGTTGCTCGTCCGGATGCTACCGCGCAGGTAGCAGCATGTTGTCGGTTTATTGTGGAGCAGAAGTTATGACAACCCTGAATTCTTATTCCGTGCCAGAAATGCGGCGCATTAAACGTATTCACTTTATCGGTATCGGTGGTGCCGGTATGGGAGGAATAGCGGAAGTATTGCTCAACGAAGGCTATCAGATTTCAGGTTCCGATCTGCAGGTCAGCGGCATGACCGGGCGTCTTCAGGAAAAGGGGGCGAAAGTCTTTTTTGGCCATCAGCAGGATAATATTCAGGGTGTCGATGTGGTGGTGGTATCCAGCGCCATCGATTCGCAAAACCCGGAGATCCAGGCCGCCAGAGCCAGGCGCATACCGGTTATCCGGCGTGCAGAAATGCTCGCCGAACTGATGCGGTTTCGCCACGGAATCGCTGTGGCAGGAACCCATGGTAAAACAACCACGACCAGTTTACTGGCCACGATTTTTGCCCATGCAGGTAAAGATCCGACTTTTGTGATTGGTGGCCTGCTTAATAGTGCTGGTACTAATGCGCGACTCGGAAGCAGCCGTTACCTGATTGCCGAGGCCGATGAAAGCGATGCGTCGTTTCTGCATCTGCAACCCATGGTGTCTGTGGTGACAAATGTAGAAGCGGACCATATGGGGACCTATGAAGGGGACTTTCAGCGCATGCTGGATACCTACATAGACTTTTTGCATAACCTGCCCTTTTATGGTCTGGCGGTTGTCTGTGGCGATGACCCGGTGGTCAGGGAGTTGTTACCAAGAATTGGGCGCCAGACGCTGACCTATGGTTTTTCGCAACAACGGGATGTGCGCGCCACCGATGTTCGTCACGGTTTTAACCACAGTTGCTTCACAGTGCAGAGCAGCAATGGCAATGATTTTGAGGTGAAGCTGGGCTTGCCGGGCCGACACAATGTTCTTAATGCGCTTGCGGCGATAACGGTGGCACTGGAAGAAGGACTGGATGAACAGGCTATCGTTGATGCGTTATCGTCTTTCGAAGGTATCGGACGGCGCTTTGAGTATCTTGGTGAATATGACACGGGCAAAGGCCAGGCTATTCTGGTGGACGATTACGGTCATCATCCAACGGAAGTAGAAGCGACCATTGCCACAGCGCGCAGCAACTGGCCTGATCGCCGCCTGGTGATGGCTTATCAGCCACACCGTTTTTCTCGTACCCGGGATTTGTATGAAGATTTTGTACGCGTATTGTCACAGGTGGATGTATTGTTGCTGTTGGAAATTTATCCGGCCGGTGAGACACCCATCGAAGGTGTAGACAGCAGGTCATTGTGCCGTTCAATTCGCCAGAGGGGGCAGATTGAACCGGTGTATGTCTCGGATGTAGGCGAGCTGCCCAGAATTCTGGCCGGTGTCATTGAGGACAATGATCTGGTCATGACTCAGGGAGCGGGCAATATAGGCAACCTGGCCAAAAGGCTTCAGTCCCTCCAGCTTAACATCAGCGAAATGAAAAGATCCGGGGAGAAGGGCTGATGCAGGTAGCTGATTTTGGCAAGGTAGCGGTGCTGTTGGGTGGTGACTCTGCTGAGAGGCAGGTGTCTCTGAAATCCGGTGATGCAGTATTGCGGGCTTTGGTGGACAGTGGTGTTGATGCCCATGCTTTTGACCCGTCAGAGAAGCGCCTTTTTGCACTGTTGGACGAAAAGTTCGACAGGGCCCTGATCATGTTACACGGTCGTGGTGGTGAAGATGGCAGCATGCAAGGGGCACTGCAATTACTGGGGGTACCCTATACCGGCTCCGGAGTGTTGGGATCGGCGCTGGCCATGGACAAAATACGCAGTAAGCAGCTATGGCAGAGTCTGGGCCTGCCAACATCGGACTTCGTGGTGGCAGATAAATCCACCTTTGAACAGCTAAGGTGTGACGATATAATTACGCGCCTGGGTGGCACCGTTATGGTTAAGCCAGCCCGCGAAGGCTCCAGTATTGGTATGGCCAAAGTCAGCACTGCTGATGCACTGAGGCAGGCAGTAGTCAGTGCCTTTGAATATGATTCACAGGTATTGCTGGAGCGGTATATTCAGGGACAGGAATATACTGTCAGTCTGCTCCAGGGCCAGGCGTTGCCTTCAATTCGCATGCAAACCCCCCGGGATTTTTATGATTATGAAGCCAAATATCAGGCTTCCAGTACTGAATATTTCTGTCCCAGTGGATTGTCCGACGAGCTTGAACTCAGGCTGGCGGAAATCGCACAGCGCGCCTTCATAGCTTTAGGTGGCAATGGTTGGGGTCGGGTAGATTTTATGCAGGATGCAGAAGGCCACTTTTATTTGCTCGAAGCCAATACGGTGCCCGGAATGACCGAAAAGAGCCTGGTGCCGATGGCGGCGCGTGAAGCAGGAATGGACTTCGGGCAGTTGTCTCTGGCGATTCTGCAGACCAGTTTGGGGGCCGGATGAGACAGCTGGCGATCAGAGAAAACAAACGGCCTGGTCTGTGGATAGGGCTGAGTTTTCTGGCTTCTGTGTTGACAGTAATGGCTTATGGGTTATATCAGCTCAATGCCTGGCTGGAAGATGAACAGAGGTTGCCGGTCAAAAAAATCAGAGTCAGTGGTGACTTCAAATATATATCTGAGCAGGACGTTGACAGGGTTGTGCGGGCGAATCAACCAGGCAGCTTTTTTCAGCTGGACGTTAAAAAAGCCAGAGCAGATATAGAAGCGCTGCCATGGGTTTATCGGGCATCTGTTCGCAAAGACTGGCCGAACAATTTACATGTGCATCTGGTTGAGCAGGTAGCGGTGGCGCGTTGGAATCAGGATATGTTACTCAACAACCGCGCCGAGAGCTTTATGGCCAGGGTTCCACAAGGGTTGGAATTACCTGATTTGTTCGGCCCGCAGGGCAGTGAAGAGGCCGCCCTGGATGGTTACAGGGCGATGCTGGCGTTGCTGCAGCAAAGTGGTTTTGGCATCACAGAGCTGGTTTTAACGGAGCGTTTTGCCTGGCATGTAGAGTTAAGCAACGAGCTTGAGCTGAATCTGGGGCGCAGTGAGTTTATCGACAAACTACAGCGCTTTGTCGATATCTATCCCTTGCTGATGCAGGGAGAACGCGAACCGGAATATGTCGATCTGCGATATGACACAGGTCTGGCAGTGGGCTGGAAACAAGCTGATGAGCAGCAGAGCTGATTAATAATGAGTTTATTAAAAGAGCAGAAAATGAGAGCAGTAACAGTGGAGCCGACAGGTGTCTAAGGTAACGGATCGCAATTTAATCGTAGGACTGGACATTGGTACCAGTCAGGTCAAAGCCGTGGTTGGCGAGATTCTCGATGACGGTGGTATCAGTGTGGTGGGTGTTGGTACCCATGCCGCCCGGGGGATGGACAAAGGCGGAGTCAATGACCTGAATCTGGTGGTGCAATCGGTACAAAGCGCTATTAATGAAATGGAGCTGATGGCTGATTGCAGGGTATCGTCGGTCTTTATGTCCATTTCTGGTCGTCACGTGCAGTGCCAGAATGAAAATGGCATGGTTCCGATCAATAACAAAGAAGTGACCCAGGAAGATGTGGACAATGTGATCCACGCGGCCCGTTCGGTTCCGATTGCAGCTGAAAGGAGGCTGTTGCACGTACTGCCACAGGAATTCACTATTGATGTGCAGGAGGGGATCAAGAACCCTGTGGGCATGTCTGGTGTCAGAATGGAAGCCGAAGCGCATATTATTACCTGCGCCGACGATATGGCCAAGAATCTGGTCAAATGCGTGGAACGTTGTGAGCTGAATGATGATCAGCTTATTTTCTCCGCGCTGGCATCGAGTTATGCCGTACTGACGGATGATGAAAAAGAGTTGGGTGTCTGTGTTGTTGATATTGGTGGTGGCACCATCGATATTGTTATTTACACCGATGGCGCCATTCGCCATACAGCCGTAATTCCTGTGGCCGGAAATCAGATCACCAGCGATATTGCCAAGATCTTCCGCACGCCTTTAAGTCACGCCGAAGAAATCAAAATCAATTATGCCTGTGCACTCAAAGACATGGTCAGCATGGAAGAGAGCATTGAGGTACCCAGTGTAGGAGGACGTCCGCCCAGAGCCATGTCCAGACATACCCTGGCAGAAGTGATTGAGCCACGGTATCAGGAATTGTTCGAACTGGTACATGAACAGATCCGTGCCAGTGGCCTGGAGGAGCAGATCGCTGCAGGTATAGTTCTGACAGGCGGCACGGCGAAGATGGAAGGAGCAGTTGAATTTGCCGAAGAGATCTTTCAGATGCCGGTTCGTGTCGGGCAGCCCCTGGATATCAAAGGGTTGTCTGAGTATGTGGAAGATGCCACCTTCGCTACCGTGATCGGACTATTGCAATATGGAAAAGAACACTGGCGAGCGAGACAGTTGGCTCAGAAGAAAGCATCCCAGGGTATTTGGCACAGAGTTCAGAGTTGGTTTAAGGGTGAGTTTTAGTCACTGTTAAAGATAAGTTTAGCGGGATCTGACCCGGCAAAGGGCCGGATGTTGTTAAGAAAAAAACCGGAGAGAGAGTATGTTTGAATTAATGGATAGTCATAACGAAGAAGCAGTAATAAAAGTCATAGGTGTAGGCGGCGGCGGCGGTAACGCCGTGGAGCATATGCTGGCACATAATATTGAAGGTGTTGAGTTTATTGCGGTAAATACCGACGCTCAGGTGCTCAGAAGCTCTAAAGCCAATGTCACCTTGCAGATCGGCTCAGGTGTTACCAAAGGGCTGGGCGCCGGAGCAAATCCGGCTATCGGCCGTCAGGCCGCTGAAGAAGATAGCGAAACCATTCAGGAGTGTCTGCAAGGCGCTGATATGGTGTTTATTACTGCTGGTATGGGTGGTGGCACCGGCACGGGAGCTGCACCAGAAGTGGCACGTATCGCCAAAGAAATGGGAATTCTCACCGTTGCGGTGGTGACTAAGCCATTTCCATTTGAAGGGCGTAAGCGCATTGAGTTCGCTGAACAGGGCATTGATGAGTTGTCTAAATACGTAGACTCGCTGATCACCATTCCGAACGAAAAACTGCTCAAAGTCATGGGGCGTGGTACGCCACTATTACAGGCATTCAGTGCGGCAAACGATGTACTGCGTGGTGCGGTGCAGGGGATTGCTGAGCTGATTACCCGCCCGGGTTTGATCAACGTGGATTTCGCCGATGTGCGCACTGTAATGTCAGAAATGGGCATGGCAATGATGGGTAACGGTGTGGCCAGCGGTGAAGATCGCGCCGAAGAAGCGGCTGAAGCAGCCATCGCCTGTCCGCTGCTGGAAGACATCGATCTTTCCGGTGCTCGTGGGATCCTGGTTAATATTACCGCCGGTCCTGACTTTGCGATTGACGAGTTTGAAACCGTGGGTAATGCGATTAAAGCCTTCGCTTCTGAAAACGCAACCGTAGTTGTGGGAACGGTTATCGATATGGATATGTCAGACGAGCTGCGGGTCACCCTTGTAGCTACCGGCATTGGTGCCGAGCGCAAGCCTGAAATTTCCCTGGTCAGTAACCGCAGTTCAGGGCGTCAAAGCAGCGAAGCCACTGAGTTTAAGTTGCAGTCAGCAGGTCAGGCTGACAGAGCGGCTCAGGCCCAGGATAAAACGGCTGCGGTGACGCCATCAGAGGAAAAATCCGAGCAGAACAGTGATCTGGAGTATCTCGATATTCCTGCGTTTTTGCGCAAGCAAGCGGATTAAACCGGGTTGAATATTGCACCTTTATGGTGATTGGTTGTCACACTAAATTCATATTGGCGGATAAGTTCAGGTTTTTCTGTAACTTAGCCAAAACAGAAATTTTGACAAAGTGTGGTCAAACCACTAAAATACGCGCCCTTTTTGCATGCTGATTAATTTTTGAGCTATAGCGAGATGATCAAACAACGTACTCTGAAGCAATCTGTACAGGTAACCGGAATAGGTCTGCATAAAGGTGACAAGGTCACCATGACTCTCCGACCCGCGCCTGCGAACACTGGGATCGTGTTCCGGCGTGTTGATCTTGTTCCTTTTGTAGATATTCCTGCCCGTGCTGATGCGGTAGGAGATACGATGTTGTGTACTTGCCTTAGTAATGAAGACGGTATCAGCATTTCTACTGTAGAGCATTTGTCCTCTGCCCTTGCCGGTATGGGAGTCGACAATATTATCGTCGAAGTGGATGCCAACGAACTGCCGATCATGGATGGCAGTGCGAGCCCGTTTATTTTCTTACTGCAGTCTGCAGGCATTGAAGAGCAAAATGTTGCAAAGCGTTTTATCCGCGTCACCAGGAACGTCCGCGTGGAAGATGGCGAAAAATGGGCGGAGCTCAGACCTCACAATGGTTTTCGGGTGGATTTCAGGATTGATTTTGAGCATCCGGTGATCAGCCAGACCCGACAGCATATGATCATGGATTTTGATACTTCCTCTTACATTGATGAAGTCAGCCGTGCCCGTACCTTCGGTTTTATGAAAGATCTTGAGTATATGCACTCCCATGACCTGGCGCTGGGTGGCAGTATGGAAAATGCCGTTGCACTGGATGAATATCGGGTACTGAATCAGGAAGGTCTGCGTTATGAAGACGAATTTCTGAAACACAAAATTCTCGACGCCATCGGCGATCTGTATCTGGGTGGCCACGCTATTATTGGTGAACTCTGTGCTTACAAGTCTGGTCATGGTCTTAACAATAAGTTACTGAACCAGTTATTGGCACAAAAGGACTGCTGGGAATATGTCAGCTATGAATCTGAAGACAAATTGCCAATTCAATTTGGTTTACCGGTGATGGTCGGGTAAATGATAGCCAGAAAAAATAATGCCGCACTCAGCGGCATTATTTTTTTCGGCATATTATATGCGTGAATTCAGCAATATTGATACAAGCGGTATAGATACCGGTACATGGTTATGATTTCAAACGTCCGACAAACTTTTTTTTAACGTCAACTCAGTTTAGAATCAGAATAATGTGCATCGCCCGTCAATTCTGGCTATCGCAAGTTTTACGGTGTCGTTGAAGTGTTAAAGTAAGGGTAGCAATGAGTTTTACGCTGGAAATCAGTACGAATAAGAAAAGCTTTCGCTTTAGCCTGAGTCGTCGGCAATTGCTTGCCGCGATTGTGCTGACCCTGGCAATGACCTTTATTATTGCGGCTCGTGGAACCGATCCGCTGTCAGATGGTGCGCAGAGGGTTATGTATACCCAAACCGGTTTGAGGCAACAGCAGCAGGAAATTGAGCAACTAAAACAAACCACCGAAGAGCAACTGACCGGAATGCTGGTGAAAATGGGTGAAATGCAGGGGCAATTGCTCAGGCTCAATGCGCTTGGCGAAAAGCTGGTTGCAGGATCTAACCTGAATCCTCAGGAATTTAATTTTTCTGATTTACCCGCAACAGGCGGCCCAACTCATGAGCTTGCAAATCTGGACTTAGCCTCGGCTGACAATCTCATTAGCCGCATGGATAACATGCTGGCGGAACTGGATAATAAGACCAGGCAATTGCAGGTGCTTGAATCTGTATTACGTCATCACCATATTGAAAGCCAGAGTGCAATTACCGGGCGCCCCATTAATTCGGGCTGGTTGTCTTCATACTATGGCGTCAGGAAAGATCCTTTTTCCGGAATGCCAGCGATGCACAAAGGTATCGATTTTGCCGGAAGTGAAGGCGATGACGTAGTTGCAACGGGTGCAGGGCTGGTAACCTGGGCCGGAGAGCGATATGGTTATGGGAATCTGGTGGAAATTGAACATGGCAATGGCCTGATCACCCGCTATGGCCATAATAAATCACTCGAGGTTCATGTGGGCGACGTGGTGACCAAAGGCCAGGTGATTGGTGTGATGGGCTCCACCGGACGGTCAACCGGGCCCCATGTGCATTATGAAGTATTGAAGAAAGGAAAGCAGATAGATCCATTGCCATTCGTATACCGAAAAGGCTAAATCCCTGACTCCTGTTTGATCTTTGCACAATCGGCTACGGCCGATTGTTTTGTTTGTCTCATCCGTGAGACAAACCCGCTGCGCGGGCCAGCTAAAGCTGTCCTGAAACGCTCCGGACGTTTCTTGGTGTTTGTCTCATCCGTGAGACAAACCCGCTGCGCGGGCCAGCTAAAGCTGTCCTGAAACGCTCCGGACGTTTCCTGGTGTTTGTCTCCTCGGTGGAGGCAGTTACACCGCGAGGAGCAGAAAAAAAAGAGGGACTTTTGTGCTGTTGCCGTGATGTTTCCCTGGCACAAAGTTGATAATTGAATCTAAATAATTGGAAGCCGTAAATCCATGTTTTCGAGCATTTTTACAAAGATATTTGGTAGCCGTAACGACAGAACAATTAAAAAGCTGCGTAAAGTGGTCGATGCCATCAACCAGATGGAATCTGAGTATGAGGCGCTCAGCGATGAGCAGATTAAGCAGAAAACCGCTGAATTCAAGGAGCAACTGAGCCAGGGGAAAAGCAGCGATGATATTCTGCCGGAAGCTTTTGCTGTGGTACGTGAAGCCAGTAAACGTGTATTCAAAATGCGTCATTTTGACGTGCAGATGGTCGGCGGCATGGTGCTTCATGAAGGCAAAATTGCGGAGATGCGTACCGGTGAAGGTAAAACCCTTACCGCCACCTTGTCGGCTTATCTTAATGGCGTGACCGGTAAAGGCGTGCATGTGATAACAGTGAATGATTATCTGGCTCGCCGTGACGCCGAATGGAATCGCCCGTTATTTGAATTTCTGGGGCTCACCGTCGGCTGCAACGTGCCAGGTATGTCTCATGAAGAAAAGAAAGCCGCCTATGCTGCGGATATTACCTACGGCACCAATAATGAATTTGGCTTTGATTATCTGCGTGACAATATGGCGTTCAGTCCCGATGACAGGGTTCAGAAGCCCCTGCATTATGCCGTTGTGGATGAAGTGGATTCGATCCTTATCGATGAGGCCAGAACCCCGCTGATTATCTCCGGTCAGGCTGATGACAGTTCTGAGCTCTATCAGCGGGTTAATGCGATTATTCCCGAATTGCAGCTGCAGGAAAATGAAGACGAGGAAGGCAAGGAAGGTGATGGCGATTACACCATCGATGAAAAGGCCAAGCAGATTCATCTAACCGAACGGGGCCAGGTGCATGTGGAAGACATTATGCACAAGAACGGTCTGTTGCCTGAGGGCGAATCACTGTATGCGGCCGCCAATATTTCCCTGATGCACCATGTTAATGCCGCACTCAGGGCACATAAGCTGTTTCAGCGGGATGTGGACTATATCGTCAAAGAGGGTGAAATCGTCATTGTCGATGAACATACAGGGCGTACTATGGAAGGTCGTCGTTGGTCTGAGGGATTGCACCAGGCTGTAGAAGCCAAAGAGGGGGTGAAGATTCAGCACGAGAACCAGACGCTGGCTTCCATCACCTTCCAGAATTACTTCCGTCTGTACGATAAACTGGCAGGAATGACCGGGACAGCAGATACCGAAGCCTTTGAGTTTCAGTCCATCTATGGTCTCGAAACGGTGGTGATTCCTACTAACAAGCCGATGATAAGAGATGACAGAGCAGACCTTATCTATCTGACTGCCGAAGAAAAATATGAGGCCATCATTGCGGATATTAAGGAATGTGTGGAGAAAGGCCGCCCGGTTCTGGTAGGTACTATCTCTATTGAAAACTCAGAGCTTTTGTCCCGCGTACTTAAAAAAGGCAAGATCCCTCATAAAGTCCTGAATGCTAAATTCCATGAGCACGAAGCCGACATTATCGCTCAGGCCGGTCGACCCGGTGCTGTAACCATTGCGACCAACATGGCAGGTCGTGGTACGGACATCGTACTTGGAGGTAACTGGCAGGCGGAGCTGGATAAGATCAAAGATCCTAAGCCTGGTACCGTAGAGCGTATTCAGAGTGAATGGCAGGAAGAGCATGACAAGGTAATTGAGGCCGGTGGCCTGCATATCATTGGTACCGAACGCCATGAATCCCGCCGTATTGACAATCAGCTGCGCGGCCGCTCGGGCCGTCAGGGTGATCCCGGTTCCTCACGTTTCTATTTGTCGCTGGAAGATTCACTGATGCGTATCTTCGCTTCAGATCGGATGGCCAATATGATGAAGCGTCTTGGAATGGAACGTGGCGAAGCCATTGAACATCCCTGGGTTACCAAAGCCATAGAGAATGCACAGCGTAAAGTAGAAGCCCGCAACTTCGACATTCGTAAGCAGCTGCTTGAGTTTGATGATGTTGCTAATGATCAGCGTAAAGTGATCTATGAACAGCGCAACGATTTGCTCAATGAATCCGATATCAGCCAGACCATAGAGGCAATACGCGATGATGTGGTGGATACGGTGATCAGCCAGTATATTCCTCCTCAGTCGCTTGCCGAATTGTGGGATGTGCCTGGTCTGGAAGAACGTCTTAAATCAGATTTTCAGGTGGACCTGCCTATTGGGCAGTGGCTGGATGAAGACGATAAGCTCTATGAAGAAATCCTGCGTGAACGGATTAAGGAGGCCATCGTCAAGGCTTACAAAGCCAAAGAGGAGATGGTCGGCGCGTCTGTACTGCGACAGTTTGAAAAGGCTATTATGCTGCAAAGCCTGGACAGCCACTGGAAAGAACATCTGGCGGCCATGGATCACCTCAGACAGGGTATTCATTTGCGTGGTTATGCACAGAAAAACCCCAAGCAGGAATATAAGCGCGAGTCTTTTGAGTTGTTTACCGAAATGCTTGAAAACCTTAAAGTTGAGGTGATAAGCGTACTGAGTAAAGTGCAGGTCAGGGCTGAATCTGATGTTGAAGCGGTAGAAGAGCAACGTCGCAAGAGCCATGAGAACCAGACAGAACGTCATCCTGGCGATGGTCAGGGCGCCGCTGGTACACCTCAGACGCAGTTTCGTGAAGGCCAGAAAGTAGGCCGCAATGAACCCTGCCCTTGCGGATCGGGTAAAAAATACAAACAATGCCATGGCAAGTTGTCATAGCATACTGTGATGAATACAACAGGCCGGTTTTTCCGGCCTTTATTTTATAAATCAGAAATTATCTATGCCAAAAAAACAAGTCAGAGTCGCCGTTGGCGTTATCCTTGAAGGCGATCGGGTGTTCATCTCGTTGCGCGAAACACGCCTTCATCAGGGTGGAAAGTGGGAATTCCCCGGCGGTAAATGCGAGGAAAATGAAACGCCAGCCCAGGCGCTGGTGCGTGAGCTACATGAGGAAACCGGGATTAAAGTAAATACCGCAGTGCCTTTTATGCAAATTGAGCACGATTATGGAGACAAGGCGGTGTGTCTCGAGGTATTTCTGGTGCGGGACTTTTCTGACCAACCCCATGGGCGCGAAGGCCAGCAAAGCCAATGGGTGCCGTTAACATCTTTGCCAGAGTATCCTTTTCCTCAGGCCAATAAGGCGATAATTGAAAAATTGCTCGGGAAAAAGTAAAAAGGGGTCGTAGTTAATTAAGTAAAAAGGGGGCGTAGTTAATTTATCACTAGATCTGTCTATGTCGTAACAGACACAGAGTAAATTAACTACGACCCCTTTTTACGACCCCTTTTTCCCGCCTCTGCTTTCTCAGGTGTAATGTCTCAGGCAAATACCACGGTCTTGTGCTGGTGGATAATCACTCTGTCTTCCAGGTGATAGCGCACACCATTAGCCAGTGCCTGTTTTTCGCAATTTTTACCCTTACGAACCATATCCGCTGCAGTATCACTGTGGCTGATACGCATCACTTCCTGTTCAACAATCGGCCCTTCATCCAGATCTGATGTTACATAGTGGCAGGTGGCACCGATTAGCTTAACGCCACGATCATAGGCTTGCTGATAGGGGCGTGCGCCCGCGAAAGAAGGCAGAAAGCTATGATGGATGTTGATCGCCTTACCGGCCAGATCCTGGCACAGGTCATCGGGCAGAATCTGCATAAAGCGGGCGAGTACGGTCAGGTCAATCTGATAATGAAGAAGTAATTTACGAATGTCACTGAACGCCTGTGGTTTACCCAGCGTTTCAAAATCCACCCAATGGAAAGGAATATCATACCAGTCAGCAAATTGCTGCAGATGTGGATGATTGGCGATAATACAGGGAATATCACAATGCAGCTCATGGGTATGCCAGCGATGAAGCAAATCATTAAGACAGTGAGATTCTTTGCTGGCCAGCAGTGCAACTTTCTGCTTGTGGTGAGAATCACTCAGCCGCCAGTGCATATCATACTGGCTGGCGATGGGCTCAAACAATCCCCTGAACGCTTCCAGACTAAGGGGAAGAGAGTCTGCCCTGATTTCATGGCGCATAAAAAAGCGGCCGGTTTGCTGGTCTGTGTGATGGCTGGCTTCAATAATCGTAGCGTTATGGTTGGCCAGAAACTGACTCACTGCGGCCACCAGACCGACCTGATCAGGGCAGTCAATGACCAGACGAAAGGTTTGTTGCATGCTGTACCTGTCTCATACTGGTGAATAGAGTTTTTCGGACACAGAATATATGACCGGCCAGGGGATCGCCAGTGACTTTGCCGTCAGGCCGGTATATGAACATTCTGTAAATAGCTGACGTAGCAGCTACCAGTGACTGTGAAGCTGACTGTAGCCTCTAGTGGTCGAGCCTTCCTCGAGCCAGTTTTTCTCTGACACTTAACCCGGTATTTAATGGCCAGCGCTCCAGTACTTGATACTGAACACCCGAGCGACCGGAGCGGGATTCGAATAAACAAAAGTGCTCAAAGTCGATGGAAATATCCGGTTGCATAAGACAAACAGGAGGATTACTGGCCTGTTTACGATAGAGGCTGATGTGGGGAACATAGGGTCTGCTATCTTTGGGCAACCCTAATCGACTGGCTTTTGCAGAAAGACTGCTGGCCAGGTCTCTCAGCGCGGGCGGAATATGGGAAGGCCCAATCCAGAGCGTTTTTGGTTTGGGCCAGTAGCCCATCTGATCAAGAGTGATGGAGAATGCCGGATGGCTGACCTGTTGAGCCAGTTCAAGCAGCGTTTCGTGCTGCTGCACGGGTACGGCACCCAGAAATGCCAGGGTTATATGAAAGTTCGCCACCGGCACCGTGCCTTCCAGCGGAGGGAGGTTTATTTCACGCCATTTGTCTATGGTTAACTTTACTGATGGTTCCAGCTCAAGGCCAAAGAATAATCGCATACCAGACCTTCTCCATTGTATTTGGGCCAATGATAGGTGTGCATACTATTGCAGGCAACGGATAGTTGTCACAAAGTACTATGCAGATATAAACACAGTGGTAATTAACGTTAAACCCTGTACCTCTTACTTGCAGGTGCGCAGCTGTCTGTTGGATATTATGAGTTACAACGGCCCCTTAGAGTGGCAGAGTATTGAACGGGGCCACTTACGATGGTCAGTGTGGATAACACTCTGAGTACCTGGCGTAATAAAGAGCGGGTACCTTGCATATTAATACAAGCTGAAGTACAAACATCAATCCGTGGCTTGGGTCGTTACGCCTTGTTGTCGGCTGCAAAAAAATGGAGTGAGGTTATGGATAAAAATGACTGGCAACGAGCGGAGGAACTATTCCATCAGGCGCTTGAGCTGAAACAAAATGAAATAGAGTCTTTTCTGCAGCAGGCCTGTGCCGATGCGCCCGAATTGAAGCAGGCTGTGTTGTCTTTGCTGGAACATGCCGATCACACTGTTGATCTGGTCAGGCCCATTGAAGGCGCCGCTGAGCACTTTTTTGAGACCGCAGACGCCTTATGTGGGAAGCGGCTCGGCCCCTATCGTATTATCAGATTACTGGCTAGCGGCGGCATGGGCGCAGTGTATCTGGCAGAGCGGGCAGATGACCAGTACGAGAAGCAGGTGGCCATCAAACTGATTCGAGCCAGTGCTATTGCCAGCGAAATGCTATTGCAACGTTTTAAAACAGAACGTCAGATTCTGGCAGAACTGGAGCACCCTAATATTGCTCATCTGCTTGATGGGGGCGCTACTGATGAGGGTATTCCTTATCTGGTAATGGAATATGTTGATGGTGTTGAAATCAATCAGTACTGCACGGATAAGCAGCTTTCGATTGTTCAGCGTTTAAGGTTATTTGTGAAGGTTTGCGCAGCGATTCAGTATGCGCACCAGAAACTGATCGTACATCGTGATTTTAAGCCCTCCAATTTGCTGGTCACCGCTGACGGAGAACCCAAACTATTGGACTTTGGTATTGCCAAACTACTTGCTGAATCCGGTAATGATGAGTGGGCAGTACAGACCAGTACTGAGGAACGCGCCCTGACCCCTCGATACTCTGCCCCTGAACAGATTCGGGGCGAGGCGATTACCGTAGCCACCGATGTTCATGCACTGGGGTTGTTGCTATACGAATTGCTTACCGGGCAGCCTGTTTATGGTGAAGCGCTGAGTAACCGATATCAGCTTGAACAGGCCATTCTCAATGATACCGTGATACCTCCCAGTGTGGCTCTGACAACGCAGACTAAGCACAGTGCGCAGGAGATTCCCGCGGCAACGGCCCAGGGCCTGCAGCGACAGCTGCGTGGTGATCTCGATAATATCGTGATGAAGGCGCTTAGTAAGGAGCCACAGCGGCGCTATCAATCTGCTTCTGCACTGGCAGAGGATGTCACCAACTTTCTTGAGCATCGGCCAGTGCAGGCTCGGGCGACTTCTTTTGCCTATCGTTGCGGTAAATTTCTGCGGCGTAATCGCCTGAGCAGCGCACTGGCGGCAAGTGTTCTGATCCTGGTCACAGTGTTCAGCACGGCGATCTGGCTACAGTCCCGACAGCTGGAAGTGGAGCGGGACCTGGCCGAGCAACAGCGTGATGTAGCAGAGGTAGAACAGGGTAAAGCGCAGGCCATGAGCCGTTTTTTACTCGGTATGTTTACGGATTTGCGCCCCAATGAAGCACAGGGCCGCGAAGTCAGCCTGCGAGAAGTACTGGATAAAGCCAGCGCACAGTTAGATCAGCAAGCAGACCATGAGCTCAGTGAGCAACCCTTGATTGAAGCCAGAATACGACGCGAAATTGGTGATATCTATTATCGTATTGGCCAGTTAAAGACAGCCATTGCTCATCTGGAAAAGAGTCTGTCGATATTACGCCAACATCCTGACAATGACCCCAGAGATCTGTTCAGAGTATTGTTATCTCTGAGTAACACCTACAGCAGGGCAGATCGTCATGATGAAAGGCTGCCGTTGCTGGAAGAGTCTGTAGAAATCTCTAAACGGATCAATGGCCCTGAAAGTGAGCAGACACTGGGGATGATGACTAACCTGGGCGGGTTTTATAACGATATTGGTCGGGCGCAGGAGGCTATCGAACTGCATACTGAAATTCTTGCCACCAGCCACAGAGCACTGGGTGAAGACAGCTTTATTACGCTGCTGGCGATCACCAGCCTGGGTGCCGACTATATCTCTCTGTGGCGTTATCAGGATGCCGAAGAATATTTCCGTCTCGGTTTACAGCGCAGTACAGAGGTATTTCACGAAAATCATGCTCTTGCCCTGTACAACCTGGGCAGTCTGGCCACCTTGCTTGAAGAAACCGGCCGCTACAGTGAAGCCGAAGACATGGCCCGGGAATATTTGCGTCGCACCACGCAGGTTCTGGGTGAAGCGCATCAGGATACCTATGAGTCTAAATACCGGCTGGCACGGGTTCTGTTAAGACAAAAGAACTTCGAAGAGGCCGAAGCCCTGCTCAGAAATGGCCTGCAAGGCTTACCTGCACTGGTGGGAGAGCAGCATGGGGTGGTGTTGCAGATACAAAGCACACTGGCTGATTTGCTGCTGCAGACCGGGCGTACTGACCAGGCAGCCCAGATGAGTGAGGTCGCGCTTAACGGGGCACTCGAGCTTTGGGGTATTGCCCATCCGAAAACCTTGCCGATGGCGTTGGTCATGGCGCGGATCCATCAGCAGCAACAGGCCACAGATAAAGCCTTTGCACTGTATGAGAAGGCACTTGCCGGCTGGCAGAGTCTGGATGCTTCGCACCCGGCGCAGTATGCAACATTGGTGGCCATGGCCAGGGCATATCTGGATAAGGGGGAAGTGGCAGACGGCGTCAGTTATCTGCGCCGGGCGGTCACACTGGCTGACAGTAATCCTGATATCTTCCATGATGACCTGCCCTGGGTGCTGAAAACGCTGGTGGAGCTGTTGCACAAGGAAGGCGATTCACAGCAGGCACAACACTATGCACAGCGGCTGGCAAAACTTAATCAGCAACAAAGCGCCGGTTATTCGGGGGCGCACTGAATCCGGCGACAAAGGTTACGGAATTGAATCCGCATAACTCAAAAGGAATGATCTGATGAACAATACAACAAACACTGACATTGTGGCGGCGCCCTCAGCAGAGCGGATAGTGCTGCTGGATGCCCTTCGTGGTTTTGCGCTGTTGGGTATCCTGCTGATGAATATTGAATACTTCCAGCGGCCGCTGCAGGCAATTATGCTGGGTTTTGATGTAAGGCAGCAGGGCGCTGATTATGCCGTAGCCTGGTTTTCTTTCACTTTTGTACAGGGCAAATTCTACACCCTGTTCTCTTTTCTGTTTGGTCTTGGCTTTGTTGTGTTTATGGACCGGGCCATAAGTAAAACCAGTGGTGTGCGGATGTTATTTATACGCAGGCTGGTCATCCTGATGCTGATAGGTGTCGCGCACCTGTTACTAATCTGGGGCGGCGATATTCTGCATTTGTATGGCTTTTTGGGGGTGTTTTTGCTGTTTTTTATTAACAGCACAGTGAAAAAATTATGCAAGTGGGGGCTGGCATTTAATTTGGTGATCCCCTTACTGATGCTGTGGCTTGGAGCGCTGGCGTTACAGGGGGCTATGAGTATTCCCGGGACAGCAGCCGAAATGCAGTCAGAGTTTGAACAGGACAGAGTCACTTTGCTCGGGGATATTGCCCGGGCCGACAGCATTTACGCTTCTGGTAGTTACTGGCAGGCAGTGCAATGGCGGCTCCATGAATGGTATGCCATGTACCTCGATGGTGGATTGTTATTCTTCGGGCCGGTGGTATTTGGCGCTTTTCTTATCGGTGCTGCTTTCGGTCGTGCCGGGGTGTTTGCCAGTCTGTCAGCTAACCGGGTTTTATTTAAACGTCTGGTGCTCTGGGGCTATGGACTCGGCTTGCCCGCTACACTGGTTTGGGGGGTAAAGGGACAGACTCTGGAGCCCCTTTATCCTACCGTGGAATATGCGACGATGATGTCCGTCAGTCAGATCGCTAATCTGGCGCTGTGTCTGGCCTATATAGGTACCTTCTCATTGCTGTATTTGCGCGGAGCTAAATGGGTAACCTATCTTGCACCGGCAGGGCGGATGGCGCTGACCAACTATTTACTCCAGTCTGTTGTTTTTACGATGCTGTTTTATGGTTATGGTGCCGGCCTGTACGGTGAGTTTGGCCGAGCAGCAACGACCCTGATGGCATTGGCATTTTACGCCCTGCAGTTATGGCTGAGCCATGTATGGTTACAACGGTTCCGGATGGGACCGACGGAATGGTGTTGGAGGGTGTTGACCTATGGCAGGATCCAACCTTTGAGAATCTGAAATTGCGTGACTAATTGCCCTTAACCTCAGAGGATTTGGTAAACTCCCCCTCTGTTTTTTTGCCTGAGTTACTGTTGTATTAATGAGTGCGCCTTTCTCCTTACCTGTTATGGATGTTTACACCGAGCTGACTGGGGCGCTGGAGCAGAAAAACGTTATTCTGTCTGCCCCGCCGGGAGCCGGTAAATCTACCTGGTTGCCGTTGCAGTTATTAAAACTACCCTGGTTGTCCGGCAAGAAAATTCTGATGCTGCAACCTCGCAGAGTGGCAGTCAGGGCCATCGCCGGCTACCTGGCGCAGCAGTTGGGTGAACCTGTAGGCCAGACAATAGGTTATCGCATTCGTGGCGAGACAAAAGTAAGCCAGGCAACCAGACTGGAGATCCTTACAGAGGGCTTGTTGACCCGGGTGCTGCAACAGGATCCCGAACTCAAAGGTGTCGGGCTGGTGATTTTCGATGAATTCCATGAACGCAGTCTGCATGCTGATTTTTCACTGGCACTGTGTCTGGAAGTGCAGCAGGCGTTGCGTGAGGATGTAAGGCTTCTGGTAATGTCAGCCACGCTGGAGCAACAGGCGTTGCAGACGCTGCTACCCAAGGCGCAGAATATTCAGAGCATGGGGCGAAGCCACCCGTTGCAAATCCACTATAAGCCAGCCCCTGCCCGGAGCGACGTATTGCAGCATATGGCGGGTGTGATAATACAGGCGCTGGAGGATAACGACGGCAGCGCACTGGCCTTTTTGCCCGGCGCCGGCGAGATCCGCCGCCTGGCACAGGTGCTGGCGGACAGATTACCTTCAAACTGCCGTCTCTATTGTCTATTTGGCGAGCTGGGCAAAGAGGCGCAAATGGCTGCGGTGGCGCCACTGCAACAGGATCAGAGGAAACTGGTACTGGCCACCAATATTGCCGAAACCAGCCTGACCATTGAAGGGATCAATATGGTCATCGACAGCGGGCTGGAGAAGGTGGCTCGTTTTGATCTGAATCAGGGTATCAGCCATCTGCGTACTCAGCGTATTTCTCAGGCTTCCGCTACACAACGAGCCGGGCGTGCCGGCAGGCTGGGGCCGGGTATCTGTTACCGTTTGTGGCCGCAGGCGGAGCAATCAAGGCTGGCGGAGCAAAGTACCCCCCAGATATTGCTCAGCGATATGTCACCGATGATATTGGAGGCCGCGGCATGGGGCACAGAAATCACCAATCTGGCGTTATTGGATCAGCCCATCGACGCGCAAATTGAGCAGGGTAGCTCGTTGCTTCAGTCCCTGCAGGCATTGGACAGCCAGGGCCGCATCACCCCTCATGGCCGTAAGTTGTGCACTCTTGGTTGCCATCCCAGGCTGGCTCATATGTTGATAAGGGCTAAAGACTTTGGTAAAGAGGAACTCAAGCTGGCTTGTGTTCTTGCCGCACTTACTGAAAGTAAAGACCCACTTCGCACATCTTCTACGGCATCGGTAGAAGAGCGTCTGAGTTATTTATGCCAATACCCCAACGATCCTGTTTATCGCCTGGCTGCAACGTGGTTTAAACGACTCAGCAATGAGCGCAGAGCTGATTTTTCCGGGGTGGATCCGCAGCCTGCCGGCGGGTTGCTGGCTCTGGCTTTTCCTGATCGTGTAGCCAAATCACGAGGCCAGGGCCGTTACCTTATGGCCCGGGGAACCGGGGCTATGTTGTCTGAACACGACCGCCTGGCCCGCAATGAGTATCTTGTGATTGCCAATCTGCTGCAAACAGGCACCGGAGGGGATGCGCGAATTTCCCTTGCTGCCCCCCTCAGGGAAGAAGAGTTAATGTCACAGTTCAGCGAACAAATGGTCACAGAAACGGTCTGTCAGTGGCAGCCTGCACAAAAAGCGATGCAGGCAAGGGCGCAGCGGCGGTTGGGTAAGCTGGTATTATCCAGTGAGCCGGTGCCGGTAGAACCGGGAGAGGCTTTGCAGCAGCGCTGGCTGGAGCTGATTCGCCAGCAGCGGCTGAACTGGCTGCCGATGAGCGATAATGCCTGGCAGTTTATTAATCGGGCCAGGCTGGCGGCCACTTGCTTGAGAGGCCTTGGGTGCTGGAGTGAGTCTGCCTTGCTGGAGGATATGGAAAACTGGCTGCTGCCTTATCTGGATAACTGCACGAGTTTCAGGGCACTGCAACAGCTGGATTTTGTGGCTTTGCTGAAAAACCGGCTCGACTGGGCACAGCAACAGACTCTGAATGAGCTGTTTCCCGCTCAGATTCAGGTGCCCAGTGGCAGTCGTTGCAAACTGGATTACCGCCGCGATGGCTCGGTGGTGCTGGCGGTGAGAATGCAGGAACTCTATGGCTGGACACAGACCCCTACGCTGGGCCGCGGACAGATAACAATACAGCTGGAGTTACTGTCACCGGCGCAGCGACCATTGCAAAAAACCGCCGATCTGCAAGGCTTCTGGGCCGGCAGCTATAAAGAGATCCAAAAAGAGATGAAAGGCCGTTACCCTAAGCATTTCTGGCCGGATGATCCGGCCAGTGCCCAGGCTACAACCAAAACCAAGAAGAAGATGTAATGGTAAAGAAAAATACTTCAAACACGTCCCGCAAGGCTCCAACCCGTCGCGCTAATGCTACTAAGAGCAATGCAGGTAAAAGCCGTGCCAGTAATAGCAAAGCCCGACCTTCCCTGGCAGCCAGAATCTGGTCCTGGAGCTGGCGTAATAGCTGGAAGTTTATGCTGGTCGGCTTGTTGTGTCTGAGCGCCTATGGATTGTATCTGGATGCCAGCATTAAGGCTCGCTTTGGGGGCAACAAATGGCAGGTGCCTGCACAGATATATGCCCGCCCTTATACCCTGAACCGGGGACAACAACTAACCATATCTGAGGTAGTAGAAGAACTTAAATGGTTGTCATACCGTCCGGTTGCACAGGTACAAAGCAGTGGACAGTATGCCGTAAAGGGTAACCAGTTATTCTTTTATCGAAGGGATGCGTTGTTTGCCGAAGGGCCACAGACGGGGGCTCCTGTCAGGCTGACTTTTACCAGAGGCGAACTCAGTGATATTCGTTTTAACGGCCGCGCCACTGAACAGGTGCGTCTCGAACCCTACCTGGTTACCCGTTTTACCAACAGCAGCGGTGAGGACCGCATGCTGGTGCAACTGGAAGATGTGCCTCAGGAACTGATCACCATGCTGTTGCAGGTAGAAGACCGGGACTTTTATCAACATCACGGTGTTGCACCTTTAGCGATACTCAGAGCCCTGGTCGCCAACATCAGCGCAGGGCGTGCCGTACAAGGGGGCAGTACGCTGACCCAACAGTTGATTAAAAACCTGTTTTTAAGTAACGAGAAGACCCTGATCAGAAAAGCAAATGAAGCGCTGATGTCGCTGGTAATTGAACTTCGCTACAGCAAGGACGAAATTCTGGAGGCGTATCTGAATGAAGTTTTTCTTGGCCAGAATGGCATAAATGGTGTTCATGGCTTTGGATTAGCCAGCTATTTTTACTTCGACCGCCCTTTGAACGAGCTGACGGTGCCCGAAATGGCATTATTGGTGGGGATGATCAAGGGCCCTTCTTACTACAATCCGAGACGCAATGAAGAACGGGCGCTGGAAAGACGGAATCTGGTATTAAGATTATTATTCGAGGCGCAGGCAATTGCGCCACAACAGTATCAGGCCTGGTTACAGACTCCGTTAACGCTGCGTCGGTATAGTCGGCATAACCGCAGTACCCATCCGGCTTTTATGGATAAAGTGCGCGAAGAATTACAGCGCGTATTGCCCGATGTTTCTCTGCAACAGGCAGGCATTAAGATTTTTACGACCTTAGATCCATTAGCCCAGCGCAAGGCTGAGTCGGTAATAAGTGAGGGCATAGAGCGCATCAGTAAACAGCGTGAACTACCGGAACTACAGGGCGCCATGGTCGTCACAGATATCGCCAGCGGTGGAATTCGTGCCATGGTGGGGGATAAAAATACCCATTATCAGGGCTTTAACCGGGCAATGGATGCAAGGCGGCCAATAGGCTCGCTTATAAAGCCGGCGGTTTATCTGACCGCACTGGAGCAGCCTTTTTATTACAACCTGGGTACACCGATTGCCGATAAACCGATTCAGCTGAAAAGCAGTGAAGGTAAGTTATGGGCACCACAAAATGCGGATAAGACATTTCGGCAACAGGTGCCATTACTGCAGGGCCTGAGTGAGTCGTTGAATGTGCCTACTGTGACACTAGGCATGGAACTTGGGTTGGATGCCATCGCCGGCACCATTAAACGACTGGGGGTACATCAGCATGTTCCCCGTTATCCGGCGATGACATTGGGAGCGTTGTCACTCTCGCCATTGCAGGTAAATCAGCTGTATCAGACTATTGCCAATGAAGGTGGCTATATTCCGGTGCACAGCATCAGCGCAGTGGTGGATAATGATGGAAGAGTGCTATGGCAGCATCAGCAAGTTGCCAGGCAACGGGCCGATCGTAAGGCGGTGTATTTGCTCAATTATGCCCTTAACCGGGTCACCCGGGAGGGTACCGCGAAGGCACTCAAACAACGCTTTCCGCAATTGCACCTGGCCGGAAAAACCGGTACCACTAATGATTACCGTGATTCCTGGTATAGCGGTTTTGACCGCAACCATCTGGCAACCATCTGGCTGGGAACGGATGACAATAAGAGTACCGGTCTGGCAGGCGCCAGTGGCGCGCTGCCGTTGTACATGGATTACCTGCAGCAAAGTCATCCTAAGTCGTTGTCCCGGCCTTTCCCGCAGGGGCTCGGCATCGCGCATTTTGATCTTCAAAGCGGCACGCCCGTGCAACCGGGCTGTGCTGGCAGTATTAGTGTACCGGCGGTAACAGACGCTCTGCCGGCACCTGCTGATTGTCTCAGTACCGAAAGGAAAAAGCCGGAGAAAAAAGAAAAAAGCTGGTGGCAGAAGCTGTTTGGAGGGGAGTGAACTGCTGAATGAGCAGCGAAAAAACCTGTAATTAAAGATTCAGCGCCCCATCCCAGTCTTTGGGCAGCACCTGGCGGCGTAACAGCTGGCACTGCTCGATATGGTGATTCAGCAGGGTATCGCCGGGACTCAGGTGGCTGGCT
Source organism: Lacimicrobium alkaliphilum (assembly GCF_002591895.1). GTDB lineage: Bacteria > Pseudomonadota > Gammaproteobacteria > Enterobacterales > Alteromonadaceae > Lacimicrobium > Lacimicrobium alkaliphilum. Next base: position 47,008 of record NZ_NISX01000007.1, on the reverse strand, counting down.
TCCACAAAACAGGCGATGGCCTCGTCCCATTCGCGGGCACGTCGGTGGGTGATGCCTTTTTCCAGCAGGGGCGCACAGGCCAGCTTCTGTTTTTTAATATCATCGTTTTGGTGAGCGATGATTTCGTATATTTCCACCGGTTTCTTCTTGCCTTTGACACGAACCCAGTCCATCAGCCGGTACTCGTATTGTGATCTCGCTTCTGCTGTATCCAGCAACTGCGCACTGACCAGAATATCCGCTTCATATTGCGGGGCCAGAGACTCCAGCCGGTAAGCGATATTGACGCTGTCACCGATAACGGTGGTGTCCATTCTGTCTTCAGAGCCCACAGTGCCGAGAATTACCGGGCCAAAGTGAATGCCGATACCGATATTGATCGGCGGGTAGCCTGAGTTGCTGCGGTGTTGATTGTATTGCAGCACCGCTTTACGCAGCGCCAGCGCCGCCTTTATGCTGTCCCGGGCCTTGTCTTTATTGCTGCCACCGGGATGATCAAACAGTGCCATAATGGCGTCGCCGATAAATTTGTCGATAAAGCCACCATTGGTGTGAACCGGCTCATTCATACGCATAAAGTAGGAATTCAGAAAGTTCATCAGCTCCTGTGGTGACATGCGCTCCGACAGACCCGTAAAACCGCGGATATCACAAAACAGGATGGCCACTTCATCTTCATCGGCCCGGCCCAGCTCCAGCGTATCCAGGCCATGCTTGGCAAAATGCTCGGCAAACTGACGGGGTACAAATTTTTCGAAGGTTTTACTGATGCGTGCAGCCTGCTCCGATTGCGAATGATGGCCTGCAGCATAATCCTGCGGCGCCTGAAAGGTATGAGACTCCAGTCTTACCACCGGGCGATGATAGGCCACTCTGGCCTGGCGCAGCAGGTTCGCCAGGATCAGTACCAACACTGCGAGAAAGACGCAGGTGGCAATCAGCAGCAGTGTCACAGGGTGGGAAAACAGCTCCGTCATCATGATTCAGGTCATACTCAGTAAAGAAAAGCCCGACAATCCCTGTCGTTCAGGCATCAAAGGTTTGCCAGTACCTTATCGGCGGCATTCAGTGTTTGCTCAATAATCTGGTCATTATGGGCCGCAGATACAAAGCCCGCCTCATAGGATGCCGGTGCCAGATATACACCCTGTTTCAGCATGCCATGATAGAACTGATTAAACTGCTGCTGATTGCAGTTAATGGCCTGCTGATAATTGGTGACCCGCGGCACACCGGTAAAGAACAAGCCGAACATACTACCCGCATGGTTAATGCTCATAGGAATGCCATGTTTGTCGGCAAGGGCTTTAAAGCCTTTGGCCAGCTTTTCAGTGCGTTTAGTCAGTGTGGCATAAAGGCCGGGCTGTTGGATCGCAGTTAATGAGGCGAGCCCTGCGGCCATGGCTACCGGATTACCAGACAGGGTACCCGCCTGATACACAGGGCCGGATGGGGCAATGTGAGACATAATCTCCCGTTTACCGCCAAAGGCGCCTACCGGCATGCCTCCGCCAATAACTTTACCCAGGCAAGTCAGATCAGGCTTGACGTTGTAATGGCCCTGCGCACCGCCAAGGGCAACACGAAAACCTGTCATCACCTCATCCAGAATCAGAACGGTGCCGTACTCATCACAGATCTCGCGCAGCCCTTCCAGAAAACCCTCTACCGGAGGAATACAATTCATATTGCCGGCCACCGGCTCAACGATAATACAGGCGATTTGCTCACCTACTTCTGCAAACGCCTGGCGCACGGAATCCAGATTATTGTATTCCACGGTCAGGGTATGCTGCGCCACATCAGCTGGAATACCAGGGGAGCTGGGTACGCCTAAGGTCAATGCGCCGGAGCCGGCTTTAACCAGCAGGGAATCGGCATGACCGTGATAGCAGCCCTCGAATTTCAGGATCTTGTCCCGCCCGGTATAACCGCGGGCCAGACGAATCGCGCTCATGGTGGCTTCTGTGCCTGAGTTAACCATGCGAACCATCTCCATGGAGGGCACCAGTTTGCTCACCAGCTCGGCAATATGGATTTCAGCTTCAGTTGGGGCGCCGAAACTCAGACCTTTTTCTACCGCGGCTAATACCGCTTTTTTTATCTCCGGGTGATTATGGCCCAGCACCATGGGGCCCCAGGACTGCACATAGTCGATATAGCGCTTGCCGTCGGCATCAAACAGCCAGGGGCCATCGGCCTTATCAATAAACACCGGCGTACCACCGACAGCTTTAAAAGCCCGTACCGGCGAATTCACGCCGCCGGGAATATGTTGTTGTGCGCGCTCAAATAATTCTATGGATTTTTGCATAATACCTTCGTTTTTGGCTCTCACCGTGGTGGCGGTTCTAAAGATTCTGTTTACTGCTGTACCACTGCACTTCGCAATCGTAATTTGCGACGATATCTTCTACCCCAAGAGTTAGGGCAAACAGGGCCATTCGGATCAATACCCCATTATCTACCTGGCGGAATATGGCCAGGTTCGGGTTCAGATTTAAATCGTTATCCAGCTCATTTGCATCTGCTCTGGAATCCCGTGGCAGCGGATGCATGATCACCGTTTTAGATTGAAAATGCCGCGTGTAGATATCCTGATTCAGACGAAAACGGCCGCGGTATTTATTCGCTTCCAGTTGTGACTCAAAGCGCTCTTCCTGAATCCGGGTCTGATAGCAGATATCCGCATCCATACTGCCTTCCATCAGTTCTGTGACCTTAAAGGTATGGCCGCTATTTGTAATCAGTTCCAGTATGGCATCCGGCATAGCCAGTTCTTTGGGGGAAATAAGGGTGAAATGAATATTTTTATACAGACTCAGCAATTTGGACAATGAGTGCACCGTACGGCCATGCTTAAGATCGCCAACCATGGCGATATGCATGCCATCAATGCTATGACCATGAAACTGCAGTTCTTTACTGATGGTATAAAGATCCAGCAGCGCCTGAGTAGGGTGCTCGTTGGCACCGTCACCACCATTAATAACAGGAACCCGGCTACCTTCGGCAAACTCTGCTACTGAACCCGCATCGGGGTGGCGCATAGCCACGATATCTGAATAGCTCGACAGTACCCGCGCCGTATCATACAGCGATTCCCCTTTGGACAGTGCCGAGGTGGCCATACCGGCTGTTTCCCGTACCTCACCGCCGAGCAGATTAAAGGCGGTCCCGAAGCTCACCCGGGTACGGGTGCTGGGTTCGAAAAAAAGATTACCCAGAATCGCGCCATCCAGCACCTTGGTGCGTTTCAGACGATGGGCGTAAGGGCGCATCGTGTCTGCCACAGCAAAGATTTGCGCGATGCTGTCGGGGTCGAACTGGCTGACTGAGAGAATATGCTGACCTTTAAACTGATTCATGGCACTGACAACCTGTTGGACGGCAAAAGTGCGGCAATTTTAGCAAGGCTGAAGGGTTATACCAATCACTGATTGCGCACAGTAGCGGATATAAAAGGTATTAACTTACATTCCTGATAATCGAATGCAATGCCAGCATTTTCTGGCCTGTGCTTCATGTCTGGATTACATTCAATAAGACATGGGCAGGAATTCCTGCAGGTACATGTCAGAATCAAGAGGGTAAAGGTTATGATCATTCTGGTTGGTGGTGAAAAAGGCGGTAGCGGTAAAAGTTGCCTGGCACAGAATATCGCGGTTTACCTGCGCACCGAGCGCAATGCCTCAGTACTGATGGTGGACTGTGATCCTCAGCGAACGACATCCGACTGGATTCAGGAGCGGAATAACAACAAAACAGAGCTAGCCAATATCAACTGTGTTCAATTATACGGCAAAATACGTAATGAGCTGCTAAGCCTGCGCAATCATTATGATTATGTGGTTGTTGATTGCGGTGGGCAGGACAATCTGGCCCTGCGTTCTTCAATGGCCGTTGCCGATCATATTCTGATTCCGCTGAGACCCAAGCGCCGCGACCTCAAGACTGTGCCACATATGGAAGACATTATCTCTACCTGCAAGATGGTTAACCCGAAAATGAATGTGGCGTTTCTGATCACGCAATGTCCGTCTCTGCCTTCATTGGCACCGCGCATTATTGAAGCCAAAGAAGTCTGTCGTTCCTTTGAGATCCCCGTGCTGAACTCGGTTACCTTCAGTCGAAATATGTATGACGACAGCGAAGAGCTGGGATTGTCGGTGATGGAGAACGAACCACAGGGTAAAGCTGCCTGTGAAATCCGAGCCATTGTTGATGAACTGTTTGCCCGCGCCAAAGGAGAGAACTATGATCTTCGCCAGTTTGAAGAAAAGCTCGCCGTCGGCCAGTCCTGAGGCGGTCAGTGTTGATGAGTTTATCGAAGGAGCGGAAAATTACGCCCGTGGCTTAAAGAAGGTCGTCAGACTCCATCCCTCAACAGTAGTGACTAAAGAGGGCCATTATGAGCCTTTGAAAACAACCAGCGTTACTCTGACCGCAGAGGCCAGGAATACGCTGGATCTGTTGTCGGCACAAACCGGCATTTCCCGTTCCAGGCTGATGCGTATCTGGCTCGCCGGAGTAGAAGTGGAGCTGGAAAAGGATCACTATCTGGCCAGTCAGGTTCGTTAGAAAGTGGCCTGTTTGGTGTAGGGTCGACTTTAGTCGACTGCCCTTCATCACTCAGAGCATAGAGATTTCTGACAATAAACTGCTAAGCTCAATTACCCATTCAAAAAAGAGCAAAGCGATGCGTATCATCGGCGCAGGCGTAGGACGTACAGGAACTTATTCACTTAAACTGGCAATTAATGAGCTTGGCCTCGGCCCCTGCCATCATATGGAAGAGGTGCTGCATAATATGGATTTGCAGGTACCCCTTTGGAAGGATGCATTGCGTGGGGAGGCTGACTGGTCTGCCATTTACGCTAATTACAACAGTGCGGTTGACTGGCCAACGGCAGGGTATTTCCGCGAACTCTATGATGCATACCCGGATGCCAGATTCATCTTATCTCACCGCGAACCGGAGAGCTGGGCAAGCAGTTTTGGCTCCACCATTTATACGCTGTTGGGCACCAGAGGTGATGCGACGAAGGAAATGCGTGACTGGCTGGATATGTGCTCTGGCGTGATTGAAAAAACCGGCTTTCCCTCCGGCCTTGAACATCAACAACTAAAGGACGCCTTTATCGCTCACAATGAAGCGGTTAAAGCGACCATTCCGGCAAGGCAATTATTGGTCTTTGAGGTAAAAGAAGGCTGGCAACCGCTCTGCAATTTTCTTGAATTACCGGCGCCAGATAAACCTTTTCCAAGAACCAATCACCGACAGGAATTCTGGGACAGGGTATCGGGTAAGATCTGAAACCGTGTCATATAAGTCAGGGCCTGTCGCAATGTCTACCAATGGCGAACGGTCCGATGAAAGATCCCTGAACATCTTTGATTGTTGCGGATACATTGCTACCAGAACATATTCTCCCCGCGTTAGAAGGCGTTTTGCCGGTTTTTCCCATGCGTTGAAGTAACTACAGGCATCCAGACTATGATGTAGCTTCCACATTTCAGCGACTTTTTAGTCACATTTGCTTTGCTAGACTCCCTGCGATTCATCAAATCAATACGGTCGATTTTTGGAGGGGTGCAATATGAGCAGGCAATTGAAACAGGTCTCGTGGTTAACTCTTAGAGGGATAACATTATGAGCAGGCACTTTAGACACGCATCGTGGTTAACGCTGTGGGCGCTGCTGATTGGCGTTCCACTTTTTACCCACGCTGCAGAGGCGCCCGGTGCGCTGACTGTCATAGTCAAAGATCAGAATACTGAGCGGCCACTGTCAAGCGTGCAGATTACGCTCAAGGAACGGGAAACCTCTTCCACGCAAACCTTAGAAACCGACCAACAAGGTCGCATTGTCGTTGAACCGCTAGACCCGGGCCTCTACTCGGTGAATGTAGCCAAAAGCGGCTTCGCTTCGTTATATGAGCCAAGCGTACGCGTGGTGACACGCAAAAATATCAGGATAGAATTCGAACTCAGACAAGTGGAAATTGAGAAAGTCGTGGTGCTGGGAAACCAAACCGATGCGTTTGCATCAGCTTCCAGCACCTATCTCGACAGAGAAGCGTTGCGAAGCGCTGTAGGCGGTGGCGCAGATCCACTCCTCTCGCTGGACGGATTGCCTGGCCTGTCATCCGCCAGTGAATTTGCAAGCTTTAGTGTACGCGGCCGAGGCCCGAGAGATAACTTACTCTTCGTTGATGACTTTCCCTTTGATAAAGCGGTGCACTTTGATGCAACACTGGGTGAAGAGGAAGATGTCGGTGGTGGTGGCCGTTTCTCGATATTCGCACCGAATGTTATCAGCGGAGCAGAGTTCTCACCCGGTGGATGGGGGGCGGCTTATGGTGGCCGTGCTGCGTCGCTACTCAAACTGGAAGTTGCCGATGGCAATCCAAGCCCTTCAGCAAGTCTGCGCTACGACCTTGCAGGCTATGAAGTGGGTTACGACGGCCCTATCGGTATAACCGAAGACGCAACGATGCTCGTTTCTGCCAGGCGACTGGACTTTGGCGCTTTATTTGAAACGATTGAAGAACTGGACATCGGGGAACCTGTGTTAAGAGATATCATCGTCAAGTCGGTCATACCCATCAATCAGAATCACACATTTGAAATTCTGCTGATGGATACACACGAGGACTATTATCGCGACGTGACTCACGTTTTCGAGTCGCCCAATTTCGAAGATGCTGCGCTTCAGAATTCTGAACAAGATAGTGATTTGTATGGTCTGACATTGCGATCATTAATCGGTGAACAAGCTGTCTGGACCAATAAGGTTTACTATCGCAAAAGCGACAAGATCAGCTCAGAGGGTGAAGCTTTTCCTGATCTCGTACCTGCGGGATCGCCCGCGTCCAGTTTTCCAGTGCGGGAGGACATTATTACCATAGGTGAAGATGAAACAGAGATCGGCTGGCGCAGCGACTTTGAGACAGTGAATCAATGGGGTGTGTTCAGTGCCGGTGTTCGGGTAACGCAAATTGAACTGGATTATAACACTGTCCTGGATGGCGATTGGATCCGATTTGTCTACGACGACGATGATTTCAGACCCGATCCCGAACAGCGTTTTATTGTGCTTGAGCCCGGGAATATTAACTCTTCAATACGTCAGAAAGAAACCAGCTATGCTGGCTACGTCGATCAGGTGTATGAATTCGATCATTGGGACTTTGGCACGGGTTTACGGGTCGAGCGGGACGGTTTTGCCGACGAAAGCTTCGCCTCGCCCAGGTTCAGCGTCAACTGGCAGCCGGGCAAAACGGTCAGATATTTTGCCACCGCAGGGCTGTTTCATCAGTCGCCACGGTTTTTAGAGCTTGCTGCTAACGAGTCAAACGACCTTCAGACCGAAAAAATCACCCATGGTAGTGTGGGTATAAAATATTTCCCGAACAACAATTGGTCGGTATTAACCGAGGCCTATTATCAAAACCTCGACGACCTGGTGGTAGACCTTGATCGGGCAAACGGTACGTTTGCCAATATTGGTGACGGCACATCGTACGGCGTCGATATCGTGATCAATGGTACGATCCGCGAAGGCCTGTACGCTACCGCAACCTATTCTTACAACGATGCCGTAGTCGACCGCAAAGACGGTCGCGGTGAGGTAGCCGCTGAATTCAGTCGGGAGCATGTCGCAACCCTCGGTCTGACCTGGGAAATCAGCGACCGCTGGAAGGTCGCCGGGCGCTACAAATACCTTTCCGGCAGGCCAGACAACGAATTTATCATTCACTCAGACGTGTTGGGGCCAGGGCAACCTCTGCGCTACTCGAAAGAGATCACTGAGCGCAATATCGGTCGTAAAGGCGGTTCCAGCTTGTTGAACGTTCGTGTTGACTATCGGCGCGCAATTGGCCCCATAGATGTCACCGCCTTTCTCGATGTCATTAACGTAACGGCAGCGTCCTCAAGTGATGATACCGAGTTTGACTACCGCCGGGGCGTTGAAGTGGAAGACGAAAGCGAAGCCGAGCCACTGATTGGTCTGCGACTGGACTATGCATGGTAACGGCCTGGTAAGGAGGAACAGTAAATGGTACACGCGCTTGGTGCGGCGCCGGTTAGAGCCTTGATTGTCGAAGATAACCGCGACATATGTGAGAATATTGCCGCCTATCTCGAAAAGCATCGCTATATACTGGATTTTGCCTATGACGGTATCAGCGCGATGCACCTGGCGTTGACGCATCCGTTTGACGTTATTGTTCTGGACCTGATGCTTCCGGGGATGAATGGCCTGAGTTTTTGCCACAAGTTGCGAACTGATGCCAAAGTAGAAACGCCTGTGCTGATGCTAACGGCGAGAGACACCCTTGACGATAAACTTAAGGGGTTCGAAGCGGGAGCCGATGACTATCTGGTCAAGCCATTTGCATTACAGGAACTGCATGCCCGACTGCAGGCGCTTTACAAACGCAGCCACGGAAAAACCGACAACCTGTTAACTGTTGGTGATCTGACGCTGAACAGGTCCACGTTGCAAGTCCATCGTGCAGGCAGGCGCGTCGATCTCAATCCTGCTGGCATGAAATTACTGCAACGACTGATGGAACAGGCGCCGTCCGTTGTGGCTCGGGATGACCTCGAAACCTTGTTATGGGCTGATGAGCACCCTGATGGTGATGCACTTCGGTCGCACATGTACAAGCTGCGGCAGGCTATTGACAGGCCGTTTGATAGCCCGCTAATTCATACGGTACATCGTATCGGGTACCGAATTGCAGAGGATGCGTAGAGGCTATTTATCTTTCATATACGCGCTCTGCTGGCGGCCATTTTATTGTCCGGCAAGGCAACAGGAGTAAAGTTTAGTGGGCCTAAATAAGCGACTGACCAATGGGAATGAAACCCATTGGAACAGCAAAGCTGGCCGCGAAGCGGTGAAATATAGGGATATATTTCATATAACGCCGCTGGGCGGAAAAAAATGCCTGGAGCATTTTTTAACAGCTTGGCTGGCCGCTTGCCGGCGAGTATCAAGGATGATCCGAGTAAAAATGGCCCCAGCCCCCTTTTTTAAAAGGGAGGGGGTTGAGGCTAAAAATGGCTCACTCTGCGTTGCGCCCGGTTCGTTTAGATGGCTAAACCACACCACTCGCGCCTTGATTGAGCCATTTTTATCTCTCAACAGAGGGGTATATGAAAGATAAACAGCCTCTCATGTACCGGCACAGTTTGCGCAAGCGTGTCGCGATTGCATTTGCGATCTGTGTTGCTGTACTCAGCATGGTCTGGGGATTTGCTTTCCTCGCTGCGATCAGGTTGAGCGAAGACCGGGTACTGACGCAACAGCTACAGGTTGCCGCCGAAAGCTATCCCTCTCTGACAACAAATCTTCGCGGCTACGATGACGTTGCCAGCTTGCCGGAATCACTGCGGGAGTGGGCGCAAACAAACCCCGCTGAGGGATTGTATGAATTCGAATCCGAAGAGTTGCATGTCGCAGTGCTGTCTACCGACAATGAAAAGCTGCCTACCGACAATGAAGAGCCATCAGCCGAAAATGAATCGCCGCGCGCCTTTGTGGTTTTCGACGTTGCCGGGATTGAGGCGGCCTCATCAGAGGATTGGTGGTTGCTGCTGGTTATCATTGGTGTCGTGGGTACGCTTGGTACCCTTGGTTTCGGGTTGGGGGTTGTTGTGATGCGCAGGGCTGTCGCCCCGGTTGTGCAGCTCGCCAAAGTGGTCGCAGATATCGATCCGGAACACCTGTCAGACGAAGATCATAAACGCATAGAGTCCGGGCGGTTCGGCGATGATGAGGTTGGCCTGCTCGCTGGAACTATTGAGAAGACGCTTCAGCGTATCAGCGCATTTGTTGAGAGGGAGCGATACTTTACCGATTCAGCCAGTCATGAGTTACGCACGCCCATCACGGTGATAACAGGTGCACTTGAGCTGCTGGAACAAAGCGATCTGTCAGCGACCGATGTGAAGGCGCTGGATCGAGTCAGGCGGGCGACCCTCGACATGAGAACCACGATTGAAATGTTCTTGTGTCTCGCCCGCGAAACCGATGACGGGTTGTATGATAAGCAGTTTTTGGTAATGCCGCTGGTAAGCCATGCGATAGATCAGCAGCGCTACCTGTTGAGCGGCAAGTTCGTCGATGTTGAAATTGACGAACTCGCAAACCCCAGCGTCTGCGGGCACCCACAGGCTTTTTCAATTGCGGTTAATAATCTGGTGCGAAATGCGTTCGAGCACACCCTCGACGGGCAAGGACCGATCACGATTCGTCTTAAAGAGCACGAGCTCTTAGTCACCAATCAGGTGAGCCGTGATGCTGATGAGAGGCACACGCAGATCGAGCCGCCGTCTCACGGCTATGGCCTGGGGCTGGGGATTGTGCAACGGTTGTGTGAGCGCAATGGCTGGTCGTTTTCGCTGCTCGCTGATGAAAAACGTGTAGTCGCCCTTCTTTCGTGGTGACGTCGGGTTTTTCATTTGAATGATGGATATTACCAATATCAAAACCCCGGTTTAAGTACCGCCAGCAGCACCACTGCCAGCAATACCAGCACCGGGGCCTCGTTCAGGATGCGGTAGAATTTCGGTGAGTGGCGGTTGTTGTCGGCGGCAAAGTCTTTTAACAGCTTGTAAAGATAGAAGTGGTAGCCGTAGAGCAGGGCTACAAGAGTCAGTTTAATATGCATCCAGACAGAAGCTTTCAGCCACTGCATACCATAAAGGTGGATGAGGCCTAAACCGAATACCAGGGTGAGCAGGGCAAAAGGGGTCACAAACCACCACAGGCGCCGCTCCATTATCTTAAAAGTGTTGCGGGTTGTCTGGTCGTTGGTTTCGGCATGGTACACAAACAGCCTGGGCAGATAAAAAACACCGGCAAACCAGGCCACCATAAAAAACAGGTGCAGGGCCTTAAACCATAACAACATCAGTATTGCTCCTTGAGTAATTCGGCGTGTAGCCTGTTCCAGGTAATAATGCCAACGATCTCTTCCGGGGTATCTTCATAGATATACACCGCGCCATCCCGGCTGGCCTGCAGCTCTTCATACACCTCTGCGAGGGTGGCCTGGGAGGGCAGCCCTTCCATGGTAAAAAACTTCAGTGGCTTGGTGTCTTCATAGCCGAGACTGGTGTCATATTGAACCAGCGCAAACTGCTTACCAATTTCAAAGTCCTGCGCCTGTACTACCAGCTCTGTGGGATTTTCCTGCAGATGTGCCAGCAACTGGCTTTCCATGGGGTCGTTAAAGAGACGGAAGTCAGGGCTCATTTCTGCCAATACGCCGGTTTTCTGCAGATGCTCGCGAACCGAAGAGCTGGTGTATGACAGCTTCTGAAAATCAAGCTGGCGGATAAAGATGGAGCGGTTACCCAACAGCTGGGTAGAAGTAACATAGGCCGGCACAATCACCAGCATGGCAGGCAAAATCACCTGGGGTGAAAAAGACAGTTCCATTACTGCAGACAGTGCCGCCAGTGGTGCGTGTAATACTGCGGTAAGCAGCCCGGCCATGCCCAACAGGGCGAAGCTGCCGGTCAGCTCAGAGGTGTCTTCAATAAAGATGCCCAGCGGCAGTAATAATATGGCCCCGGCTAACACGCCCATACCGATAACGGGGCCGATGATTCCACCGGGAATGCCCAGGCCCAGTGCAATCAGGGTCAGGGCCAGTTTGGCGGCGAGAATGGCAAACAGCAGTACCAGATTATCCGGAGAGTTAACCAGAAACTGAATTGAGCTCATACCAGAGCCCATGGCCTGAGGCAGCAGGTAACCGATCACACCGGTTAATAACCCCGCCAGTAACAGGCGGCTGACCATGTTTAATGGCCGGAACCAGCGAATAAGGTTCATCAGTTGATTGTTAAACAGGGTCGCCAGTGCGCCCAATACCATTCCAACAGGGATCAGATACAGATAGAACCAGTAGCTGAAATTGACAAAATGCAATAAATCCAGCTCGCTGCCTTCACCGAATACGAGCCTGGTTAACACGGAACCACAAGCAGCAGCCAGCATCACCGGAATAAATATATGGATTTTGTATTCCCTGAGCACCACTTCCATGACAAAGATCACGGCAGCAAAGGGGGTGTTAAACGAAGCAGAAATACCGGCGGCGATGCCGCAGCCAGCCAGAATACGGATACTGTTATAGGGCAATTTCAGCCACAGGCCGAAAAAGCTGCTGCCCGCTGCGCCCAAATGCACTGAAGGCCCTTCCCGGCCTACTGAAAATCCTGCAGCCAGCGAAATTACCCCGCCAAAAAACTGGTTAATCGTGGTGCGCAGGGGTATAAGACCGTAGCGATGCTTGACCCGATGAATGACATAGGGAATGCCCATGCGATAATGTTTAAAACCTGTGATATAAGCAAAAAACAGAATCAGCACTGCACCAATAATCGGCAGAATAAATCTGTCTATAGCAGCTAAGGTGGTAAAATTGTCAATCTGTTGAATATACAGGTGCTGTATTGTTTCAATACTCAGACGAAACAGTATGATAAGCAGCGCGGCACAACCGCCGCCCACGATTCCGAGCAGGCAAAGTTGAACCGAAGTTCGGGGGTGAGCAAGTTCCCGGCGCAGTCCCTGTAGTGACATCGTTATGCTGACTTTGAGGCTTATGTCCAGAAGTCTAACACAAGCACCTGTAACTAAAGAAGAAATCACAACATCTGGAGTATGGCTTGTTAAGAGGAAGTGAGATTAAACAGCGGCTGGGTGCCATGCGTTTTTACCTGTTGTTGGCAGCGTTATTGTTAGCCGCGCTTTATGCTGGTGTGCGGATGGGAAATGTTCAGTATCAATACCAGAAAGAAAAGATCGCCGGACTGGAGCAGACGATTGACTCCATTACCGACGAAAACCACAAGCTGACCAAGGGTCTGAATATTGTTGGGGTTGAGCTGGAAGTGGAACGTCTTGCCAACCAGAAACTGCAGACCAGCCTTAAGCAGGCCATGGAAGGTGAAGCCTCTTTGCGTCAGGAGCTGGCATTTTTTCAGAAAATTATGGCTCCTGAGCTGGAAGAGCAGGGGGTAGTGATTGAATCTCTGGACATTGAAGCCAGTAACAGCCGGGGATATTACCGGTTTGCGCTGGTGCTGATGCAAAAAAATCAGAAAAAAGGCATGGTGCAGGGGAATGCTTCACTGACGTTGCAGGGTACAGTAAACGGCGAGAGCCAGGAGCTGGATTTATTGTCATTGATGGAAGAGCCGCCTGCTAAACTGGGCTTTAATTTTCAGTATTTTGAAGTACTGTCAGGCACGTTTAAGTTGCCAGAGGGCTTTGTTCCCCAGCGCCTCAAGGTAGATTGCAATGTTACCAAACCGAAACGGGGCAGGCTCGAGCGCAGTTTCCGTTGGGTGTTGAAAAACACTGTTCAGAACAGTACACAAGGCAATACTTGATTGAATTAGTCAGGTATTAGATAATGCCTGCCGTTTCATTCTGTATATCCCGCTTTCACTGAGGTAATCATGTCCGTTCAAACAGCCTGTCCGATAGAGTTTTCTGATGCCGCGGCCCATAAGGTCAAAGAACTGGTGGCAGAAGAGGAAAATCCGAACCTTAAGCTCAGGGTATTTGTGACCGGTGGCGGATGCTCCGGTTTTCAGTATGGATTTACCTTCGATGAGAAAGTCAATGAGGGCGACATGACCATAGACAAAGATGATGTGACGTTGGTGGTAGATCCAATGAGCCTTCAATATCTGGTTGGTGGCATTGTGGATTATGTAGACGGATTGCAGGGCAGCCGGTTTTTGATTGATAATCCTAATGCGACCACGACCTGCGGCTGTGGTGCCAGTTTTAGTGTTTAACCTTAAACACTAAACTCTCAGAGGAGAAAGGTAATGCTTAAATTGTACGGATCAACCACCTCGCCCTTTGTCAGGCGCCTGCGTCTTTGGCTGGCGAATGTGCAGCATGAATTTATCAACATGCAAATCTTTTCCGGTCCGGATCGCGAACTGTTGGCAAGTATGAATCCGACCCTCAAAGTCCCAATGATTGAGGATGATGGTAAGGTTATCTATGATTCCAGAATCATCTTTCGTTACCTGACTGACAAGTTCTCTGAAAATCCACTGAACTGGGAGCATGAGAATCTGCTGACCCTTATCGATTCGGCTAATGACTCTTTGGTGCAGTCTTTGATCCTCAGACGTTCTGAAATAGAAGAAGACAATAACAAGCTGATTTTCAGACTTCAGAATGAGCGTATTCAGACTATTCTGGAGCACCTTAACCGTTTGGTTGAAGAAGGGGAGTTTTCCCAATGGCATTATCCTGAGATCTGCCTCTACTGCCTGGTGGACTGGATTGAGTTTAGGGAATTGCACGATCTCTCGGCAATGCCTGCCCTGCTGGAGTTTCAGGCCAGGCATAAGGACCGTATTGAAGTCACCACCACCGATCCCCGAAACCCTGACTGACAGGAAAAAGTATGAATCAGGCGCAAGCATCAGAACAATTACAACAAGCTATCACCGCGCTGCAACAAGGCCGGGCTCATGAAGCCAGGTCACTGTTTAATACAGTGGTACAGCAAGTGCCTCAGGCTGCACAAGCCTGGCTGGGTCTGGCATTCAGTTGTTCCAACCTGGGCGACACTGAAGCCGCTATGGCGGCCATTGAGCGTTGCCTTAAGCTCGAGCCGAGAAATATCAGAGCGCTTTTGTTTAAAGGGGAGCACCTGGAGAATGCGGGGCAGAGCCGCACGGCGTTGCCGTTTTTTGAAGCGGCTTTGAGTCTGGCAGCCAATATTCAGGAGCCTTTGCCAGGTGACATACAAAAAGGTTTACAAAGAGCACAGCAGATGACGGATAAGTTTTCTGCTGAATACACTGACTTTCTTCTCAACAAGCTTAAACAGAAGGGGTATCAGCCGGCGCAGGCCAGCGACCGCTTCAACCTGTCTCTGGATATCTGTCTGGGGCGCAAACAAATTTATCACCAGCAACCGAATCGCTTTTATTTCCCCGGGCTGCCGCAGCGACAGTTTTATGAGCGCAATGAATTTGACTGGATAGAACAACTGGAAGCGCACACAGGTGATATCAGAACTGAGCTTCAGGCCCTGTTGAAAACCCCTGAACGCTTCTCGCCCTATCTGCAATCAGATACAGACATTCCGGAGATCAATGAATCCGGGAAAGACATTATCAATAATCCTGACTGGGGCGCTTTGTATCTATGGGAATATGGCCAGCAGGTAGAAGAAAACGCCCGTGCCTGCCCAAACACCATGGTGGCAATGGATAAGGTACCTTTGCCTCATGTTACCAGTCAGACACCTATCGTGCTGTTTTCGCGTCTGGCTGCTAATACACATATTCCGCCTCATCATGGCATGCTTAATACCCGTCTTATTTGCCATTTGCCGCTGATAGTCCCGGATAAATGTGGAACACTGCGCTGTGGCAGTGATCAGCGGGAATGGGTTGAAGGTCAAACCCTGATCTTTGACGACAGCATCGAACACGAAGCCTGGAACAACAGCGATGAGGACAGAGTTGTACTGCTGTTTGATATCTGGCGTCCCGAATTGACAGAAGATGAAAGGGCCCTTGTCACAATGATGCTGGAGTCTGTCAAAGAGTATCAGGGAGCCGGATAAACGAAGTTTTATCCACATCCTGATCCGGGGTGTGGATATGTTCCCATCAAACGTTTCTGTACCGCACACCTGCCCCCGACCTTTCAGGTTTCTTACCGATTTATTCACTGTCTGAAACATGATCGATGGTGCTTGGTGGCGCTATAGTAAAGAAAACTTTGCTGTTCTGTTAAAAATACCAGCAACATCCTTTGTCATAGAATTATATTCGGTATAACCTCTGCATATACTTTTTATGTGCGGAGTTTATCAATGTACACCAAGGAACAAGTTGACCAGGCTAAAATCCTCTCTCCACGCCGGAATACGACAGAGTCTGCCTCTATGGAGGCGCTGGCTGCAGAGCAGCTACAGCACTTTGGCATCGATATGCAAACGGATTATGGTAAGGCTTTGTACGACACGGCTTTGCACCTGTATCAGGCGCAGGTGGATGTCAGCCAGCTTTGGGCAGTAACCACACAAACTCTGAATAGTCTTAGCCATGAAGACAAGATCGCGCGTTTTAATGCGAAGAAATTTCTGTCGTTCCAGTTAGCTAAAATCCTCGATACCCTGCAAAACCCTTTCAGAGCAGTGCATCAAAGTCTGCATAAACAGCAGGGCTCACATATGGTCAAGGGGCACTACCCGCTATTTGATAATGTAACGGCATTGTTCTCCGCAACACCGGTAATTGTGCGTACCGCTACTTATGTTTATGCCTGCACAGAATGGATAGACGACGCCTTCCAGGGGAAAGAGTTTACTCACCAGATTTACTCACGTTTGCTTAATCCTACAGCCATCTCACTGGCAAACGCTATTGTCGATCTGGAAGCGGGCAGGTATTCGGCCGATTATCTGGCCTGGAATTTCAATTCGGGCATGGCAGCTATAGATGGCGTGCTCAGCAATGTACTCAACCATGGTGATGTGTTGGTGGTATCCCGTAATGTTTATGGCGGGGTCTTCCAGTTACTGCAGGATTATTTCGCTCGCAGTAACCGCATGGATATACAGCTGGAATGGTTTGACGGCTATGATGAACAAAGTTTCAGGGAATTCTTAGCCGGGGTGAAGCAACGTCATACCAAGCGGTTGGATCAGGGCAATGCGTTGCACGTTTATCTTGAATCACCCTGTAATCCTCATGGCTATGTACTGGATGTGCCGGGGATCTGTCGAACAGCACATGCACAAGGTCATCTGGTGATGCTGGATGCAACACTCGCTACGCCGATTTTATCTACGCCACTACAACGTGAAGACAAGGCAGAGCGCCCGGATTATGTTATTCACAGCTATACCAAGGACATTTGTGGCAGTGGTGCCACTACGGCAGGGGTTGTCATCGGTGAAACCTATCGCATGTTCCAGCCTAAGGGCGACAATGCCAACGGAGTAGACTGGTCACAGACCATGTTCTGGGATGTGTTCTATATCAAAGGGGCGTTTCTCGATTCTGAGAAAGCTTTCGATGTACTCAACGGCATGAAAACCCTCGAGCAACGGGTGATGAACAAGGTAATCAATACCCAGGTATTGAGCCGGGTGTTAGCTGCCCACCCTGATTTCAGAGTAAATTGCCATGCTCTGCCAGACCATCCCAATGCCGGATTGCGGGAGAAACAGCATCGCCACGGCTGGCCGTGTGCGCTGTTTACTGTAGATATGGAAAATGCGGCTCTGGACAGGGATTCCTTTGTCCGGTTCTTCGATGCACTGGAACCGGGGTTCAGCCATCAGGTGTCTATTGGTCAGAACAACACCATTATTCTGTGTCCGGCACTGACATCTCACTCGGAGCTTGCAGAGGAAGATCAACACGCTGCGGGTATCTTTCTTACTACTATGCGTATTGCCGTGGGCACCGAGAGTATCAAGGAGTTGATTGCACACTTTATTCACTCGGCCAGAATGCACATAGATCCTGTTCGTCCGGGTTTCAGTGATAAGTTTATGGCTGGCGAAGAGATTGACGCGCTGTATTTACAAATCAGTACTGAGGTATGTCGCCAGCATTATGGCTCCAGTGCCAGTATGGTTGAATTACTGGCAGAGTGATTCAACAGGTATTATGTAACGGATATTTTTGCCGATACAGGGGCAGCACATTCAGGAGTACATAAATGCATGAAGTAAAACTGGAAGTTAAGTTCGATGCCCCTGTTGAAGCCCTGTTCGAAGCCTGGTTTAAGCCTGAGCTTCTGCTGCAATGGTTTGCGCCGGGGGAAATGATCCTGACTCAGGCCATGTCCAGCTTCAGCGTGGGGGGAAAATACCGCATGGTGATGCAGGATCCCGAGTATCAGCAGTACTATGTCACCGGCGAGTATACGGAAATTGAAGAAAACCAGCGCCTGGCATTTACCTGGCAGATTGGGGATCAGGAACCGGTTAGTCAGGTAGCACTGACCTTTGAGCGGCTGAATGATTCGACATCTTCTATGACTCTGGTTCACAGTGAACTGGCGGACGTGGAAATGCAGGAGCATTATCAGGCACACTGGATTGCCAGCCTTGAGAAGCTTTCCTTATTGACGCTCTAGCTGAAAAATTATACCGCCTGGCTGCTATTAAGCACGAATTTCGGCATTGTGTCGCTTTGCCTGTAATCGTAGACCAGTGCGGTTTCCACATGGCTGACTTCATTACGGCAGGTGATGGTATTGAAGACAAAATCCCTCAAATGCTGGGTATCCACCACGGCAACGTGAATCAGCAGGTCATTATCACCGCCGAGGTGATACAGGCTTAACACTTCAGGTGCAGGTTGTACGGCCTGCATAAAACTCTCAAAGGTTTCCCGGTTATGGTTTGACAGGCGCACGGCTATCATAGCCTGAATATGGGCTCCCAGAGCATTCATATTCAGCTTCAGACTGCAGCCCTGGATCACGCCATCATTCTGCAGACGTTTTACGCGCTCAAGGCAGGAAGAGGGAGCCAGTCCTACTTCTCTGGCCAGATCCTTATTCGACAGTCTGGCGTCCCTGAACAGGTTTGCCAGTATTTGCAGATCGGTATTATCCAGCGCACGCATGGGGTATATCCTTTCCCGTTAGTTCATTGCCAACATGATGCGTCTGTTGGTATCCAGATAGCCTGTATATTCTTCGGCAATGGTGGCGAACTTTTCTCTTTCACTGCTGGCGATAGGCTCTGCTTTTGGCAGCTTCACAGTACGGGGATTACGATGCGTACCGTTGACCAGAAATTCGTAATGCAGATGAGGACCTGAAGCTAATCCGGTCGCACCCACGTAGCCAATCACCTGCCCTTGCTTTACGCTCTGGCCTTTTTTAACTGCACGCCTGGAAAAGTGCAGGTACTTGGTGGTGTATTTTTCACCATGCTGAATAAATACGTAATTGCCGTTGTAACGATTATAAGACGCTGCAACGACTTTACCGTCACCTGCGGCAATAACCGGTGTGCCGGTACTGGCCGCATAATCAATACCATTATGCGGACGTACACTCTTTAACACAGGGTGCAAGCGACGGGGATTGAAACTCGAACTGATATACTTGAAGCTTACAGGCGCGCGCAAAAAGCTTTTCCGCATGCTTCTGCCCTCAGGGGTGTAATAGTTACCATCATCATAACGTATGGCTTTGAAGGTTTCTCCGCGATTGCTGAATTCTGCAGCCAGGATTCTTCCTTTGCCAACAAATTCGCCGTCAACGTACTCTTCTTCGTAAACCAGGTTGAAACTGTCTCCGGCGCGAAGTTCAAGGGCGAAATCGATATCCCAGCCGAAAATGCCCGCAAGATTCATTATCTGTGCTTCACTGAGTCCTGCCGCAACACCAGAATGCCAGAAGCTACTGCTAATAATGCCGCTGGCATAACCCAGGCGGGTATCCACCTGACGTGCCTCGATACTGCTGGTGATTTCACTATCGTTTTTCTCTATATGCAGTGATTCGAAGGGTGAATAAGCATAATTCAGCGCCAGAAAATGACCATTTTCATCTTTGGCCAGTTGTAATTCGTCACCGGGCATCATTTTCAGCAGTCTTTTTGCTGCATCGCCGGCACGGCTGACCTGATATGTGTCTTGTGGAGTAAGGCCTGCACGATCAAAGATACGGGCCAGATTGTCACCACGTTTTACCCGGTACTTTTGCCAGTCAGGGCCTTCGTCATTAACGATGTCAGAACTGGTCTGCTCCAGTTCCAGTTCCAGAGGATAACGTTTGCCCGGCTCCAGCTCGGCGGTATGACGGGATGCGCTGGCTGGCTCGGAAGGAACAATGAACAGCACGACCGCGACAAGTGCTAATGATACTATCAACAGCTTATGGGGTTTTGGCAGTTGTTTTACAGTTTGTTTTACCACCTACAGCAACCTCTTCAGATAACGACGCACACAATAAATCTATCAGACAGAATAACAGAACAATAGTTCTGAATAATCATCTGATAGCAGAATATCTGCTTCTGTGCAGAATTTCTACTCATCAGCCGGTACTTAGGTATAACTATAAGGTTAATCTGCCCAGAAAACGGCAGAGGATATAAGGATCATAAATTGTGTGTCGGGGTGCGAGAGGTTAGAATGGTCGGCTTATTTAAAACGGGCAGTAAAGAGAAATACAGATGAATGACTGGCAAAGTGCACTGGCAGAAATCAAGCGGGGCGCGGAAGAAATCCTGATTGAAGAGGAACTGGCAGAAAAGCTCAAATCCGCCAGGCCATTGCGTATTAAAGCCGGGTTTGACCCGACTGCTCCGGACTTGCATTTAGGCCATACCGTACTGATCAATAAGCTGAGAGCTTTCCAGCAGCTTGGCCATGAAGTGATTTTCCTGATCGGTGACTTCACCGGGATGATTGGCGACCCAACCGGCAAAAACGTTACCCGCAAACCCCTTACCAATGAGGAAGTGTTGGCAAATGCGGAAACCTATAAGCAACAGGTTTTCAGGATCCTCGATCCGCAAAAGACTCAGATTCGCTTTAACTCTGAATGGATGAATGATGTGGGGGCGGCCGGCATGATAAAGCTGGCGGCCCGACAGACGGTAGCCAGAATGCTGGAACGGGATGATTTTAAAAAGCGCTATAGCAGTGGTCAGCCTATCGCCATCCATGAGTTCCTCTATCCACTGGTACAGGGCTGGGATTCTGTTGCCCTTAAGGCCGATGTGGAGCTGGGTGGCACAGACCAACGCTTTAACCTGTTAATGGGGCGTGAGCTGCAAAAAGATGAAGGGCAAACACCGCAGACCGTATTGATGATGCCACTGCTTGAAGGTCTGGATGGCGTGCAGAAAATGTCTAAGTCGCTGGGCAATTACATTGGCATCACCGATAGCCCTTCTGAGATGTTCGGCAAGATCATGTCGATATCCGATGAGCTGATGTGGCGTTACTATGATTTGCTCAGCTTCAGGCCGCTGGAAGACATTGCTGACCTCAGGCAACAGGTGGCGCAAGGGGCGAATCCAAGAGATATTAAAATCCAGCTCGCCAAGGAAATTATTGCCCGTTTTCATGATAATGACGCGGCCGAGGCGGCTCATGCGGACTTTACCCGGCGTTTTTCCAGGAACGCGATGCCCGATGAGATGCCAGAGTTTGATATTGCCATGCCTGAAGAGGGTATCGCTGTGGGTAACTTGCTCAAACAGGCTAGCCTGGTGGGTTCCACTTCAGAAGCGGTACGAATGATCAGACAAAATGCGGTAAAAATAGACGGCGAGAAAGTTACCGATACCAGGTTGGTGCTGACTGAGAAGGGGCAGGCCGTTTACCAGGTGGGCAAGCGTAAGTTCGCCCGCATCACACTGGGTTAATATCGTACAGCTCTAGCCTCCGCCCCGGCGGAGGTCATCTCCCTGAGGGATTGCGCGGCTGGGAACTGTTGCTGTGGAATCGTCTCGCGTATAAAGATAAATCAGTAACACTGAGTGGTAGTTACCATCGCCCGTTTCCTTTCAAAGGTTCCTCAATAGCCTGCATCATTACTGAGTACTGGCGTTTTTTTAAACGATCCGCGAATCATCGCAGTGAGTCGTGAGCGACGTTCAACAAATTCCGGGCTGCAAAAAGTACCTGAGATAACCAAAAACTCCTTGTGAAATTTATCTTCAGGGTGTATTTTTTTCCTGCTGTTCCCGTTTTGCAGTAGGGATAAACATACTAAACAAGGAGTTGGGAAATGTTTCGCTCGTCTCTGGTTAACTTCAAACCACTTTTTGTTTTATCTGGGATTTTATTGTCTGCTGGTGCTCTGGCTGACGATGAAGACGATGCGCTTGCTAAAGCGCAGGCTCAGATGAACGCCGAAGTCATGTCAAAACCTTTTCTCGCTGAGAGGCCCGAAGAGGTGGATAAATATATCGAAAGCATGCTTAAGCAGAATGTAAAACCCAAGGAGTATCAGGGCCAGTACTGGCGTCCTGGTTATACCTGCAGGGACTTACTTCGTTATAACTGGACCCAGTACAGGAACTGCCGGTACTACTATCGCTACCATGGGCACTATTACAGGTAGTGGACAACTTCTCTGTTAAAACAATAGTCATTAAGGTATTAAAATGAATAAATGGATGCACACCTTCAGAATTTTTATGGTTGGGGTTTTTATTTTGGGGGTGACGGGTTGTGCGGCAGTGCACACCTCAATCTCTAAGAAAGATCTGGATGTTCAGACTAAGCTGAGCACCTCTATCTTTGTTGACCCTGTACCTAAAGAAAAACGTAAGATTTATCTTGAGGTCAGAAGCGCGGTGATGGAGTTTGATCGCAATGCGTTTCGTACCGCGTTAAACAACCAGATTAGCCAGAGCGGCAACGGTTATACCTTTACTGAAGATCCTGATGAAGCCCAATACACCATGAGTGTATTCGTTCGTCAATTGGAAAAGGCTTCACCTTCTGCTGCGGAAAATGCGCTGCATAGTGGCTATCAGGGTGTGGCAATGGGAGCTGCAGCGTCTTATGCTACGGGCGGAAGTTATCGTGGTGCGGCGGCTGCCGGACTGGTTGGAGGTCTGGTATCGACCGCAGCCAACGCTTTTGTCAAAGATGTCACCTACCTGCTGGTAGCGGATATCCAGATTCAGGAGCGAGCCAAGAAAGGTGTTATTGTCAGAAAAGATTCCAAAGTAAATGCGAAAATCTCTGATGATGGTGCTACCACTACTACTTATTCCGAGGCGACAAATCTCAAGGAATATCGTACCCGCGTGGTGACAACAGCTAACAAGGCTAATCTTGAGCTGGAAGAAGCTCAGCCATTGATGTTCGATAAGACGGCTTACGCGATGGCGTCGTTCTTCTGATTTAATTCAGATTTAAAAAAACCGGTGCTCAACACACCGGTTTTTTTATGCACGATATTGCTGTCGACCCCCATCACGCTGGTCGGTTAACATTGTCTGCAAGACGCTCCCGGCATGTTGGTACACCTTCTTCGGGGCTATCCAAACCTGTCTTTTAACCTTCCGAAATGATAAAAGGCCCACAGTCCAACGCGACGAGCACGGGCTAGAGGAAACCGTGGCAGTGGCGATTGGAAGAACGGCAGGTCGGGTAACGTATTATCGCCGGCTACGCGCTGAGCAAGGCGTTTACCTGCCTGAGTAGAAAAAGAGACGCCTGAACCACAATAACCCATACTGTAAAACAAATTGCCGGCCTCGTCTGCCTGGCAAATACGCGGGTAATCATCCAGCGATACACTGACCCAGCCACTCCAGAAATGGGCTACCTGCAATTCTCTTAATTGAGGAAAGCTTTGTATTAGTGCGCCCAGCAGCCTCTGACGATAGCATGGGTGATTGGCATCTTTGCCGCGAATTGCACCGCGCCCACCAAACAGAATTCGATTATCAGGCAGTAAGCGGTAATAGTATTTCAGTGATCTGGTATCCATTACCATCAGACCAGCTTTAAGGCCACAGGCCTTAAGTTGTTGATCTGTGAGTGGCTCAGTGACGATCACGCTGGATAATACCGGAAAGTGGCGATTATCGACCCCTGGATGAAACTGACGCGGTGTGTAGCCGTTGGTAGCGATCACAACTTTATCGGCAGAAACTGTGCCTTCGGACGTGGTTAAAACCGTCTTGTCTTTATCTTTGTGCCATTGCGTTACCGGTGAATGTGAGTAAAGTTGGGCGCCCTGCTCACAGGCTAATTGTGCATAGCCCCGGGCCAGTTTCAGCGGTTGTATGCCAAAACAATAGGGGAATAACAGCGCACCATGGGCCTCTTCACTATTCAGGTATTGCTGCTGTAGCGTTTTCGCATCAATAAAGCGTACCGGATCCTGAAATTGCTGTTGCAATAGCCCGGCCTGTTGTTGCAGACCACTTACCAGCGAGGCTTTGTGGGCAACCTTCAGGTAACCACCGGTTTGCTTGTCACAAGCAATTTTTCCTTGTTCAATGAGGTCTGTGACGGTATCAATACCCTGGCGGTACTCGGCATAGAGTCTGTTTGCGGTATGTGCTCCCCACTGGCTCTGAATCTGCGTCCAGGAGAGTCGTCCGGTGCCATTAAGAACAAAACCAGCATTGCGGCCACTGCAGCCCCAGCCAATTTGATTTGCTTCTAGAACCACGGCGGGTATCTGGTAGTTTTTCGCCAGATGCCAGGCACAGGATAAGCCGGTATAACCCGCACCTATTATCGCTACCGGGGTGTCAATATGCCCGATAAGAGGGTTGGGCGTTGGCGTTTGTACATTTTTGGCCCAGTAGCTCTCGGGATAAGGCTCACCTATACCCGGCGAGGACGTGGTCAGGGGATCGTACATCGCGGCTGTCAGTCAAAACGCAGTAACATTTCTGCGGCGACACAGTCACATCCGCTATCACAAACCGGGCAGTTGTAACCGTCGTTGATCACATTCTCAAGCCATTTGCCCGGATGTTCTTTGACGAGTTCGCCACCGCATTTGCTGAAGTATTTATATGCACTGTTACCGGGACTGGACATCCATATATGCGCCAGTCCGCCGCGGGCGCTTTGCCTGGCGGCGCTTTGAACAGACTGACTAAGCATTTTTGAACCGATGCCGTAGGCACGGTATTCAGCATCCACTGTATTACATTTAAAGTAACATACGTCATTCTCCGGGAGCCGCCACAACGTGGGTGAACACCATTTGTCCGGCTGCCAGTTGCCTGCGGCCAGGGTCAGGCGAAATCCCACCAGTTTTTCACCGTCCAGTGCCACCCAACTGGCGTTGATCTGGTTGTCAAAGCCAGCCTCCCAGTACGCTTCAAGAGAAGATTGGTCCATATAATTGTCGCCGTGCACAGTATTGGCGAGAAGAAGAAGGCGCTCAAAATGCTCGGGTTGCAATTCCCGATAATCAATAGGTTTCATATGCTGTCTTTTATTTCGTTTTTCTGACCTGAATATTGACGCTGTCCAGATGCACATCCAGTGCTTCCACTGATATGCGGATTTCCAGTACAGACAGCCACAACGACCATAACAATAACACCAGACTGGCAGCGAATATCCAACTGCCAACACTCTGGTACTGGAGGTAGATAGCCAGCATAGACAATACACAAAGGAAAAAGCTTGCCGCTCCGCCTTCCTGCATGCGTTTAATCAATTGAATACGTTTACGCAGGTTAGTGACCTGTTTATGAGTGCTGTCGCTGTCATCTTCAAAATTTCGGATAATCGAGGCCAGAGTGACAAATCTGTTGGTATAAGCCAGTAACAGCAAGGAAATGGCCGGGAATAACATGGCGGGCGTAGTAAGCGTTATATCCATTGGCTTAAGAGGTACGTGACGGGGTAGATTCGAGCAGTTCCAGTACGGCCGCTCTGGCGTCCGGCATTGACGCGTAAATACGCGCTTCAATAGGGC
Source organism: Lacimicrobium alkaliphilum (assembly GCF_002591895.1). GTDB lineage: Bacteria > Pseudomonadota > Gammaproteobacteria > Enterobacterales > Alteromonadaceae > Lacimicrobium > Lacimicrobium alkaliphilum. Next base: position 21,543 of record NZ_NISX01000007.1, on the reverse strand, counting down.
TCTCAATACCGCATTGATGACGGATTTTGGCCAGTTGGGCTATACCCATGGCCGTGTTAATACAATAAGCATCACCCACGCAGCCAGACTTTAAAGCGCCCTCATAAGCCTGCTTTAAGTACTCAGCGGCTTGTGGAATTGAAGCCTGATAGTTCGTGCAATCGGCTACATAGGCCCAGGGCTGCGGCGCAATCTGGTCGGCAATGCTGAGTAAATCTTTCTTATAATGCAGGGCCAGGCCTGAGCCCAAAGCACCAACGAACCTGGCCTCTACCACTTTGCAGTCCTGATGATCATGGCACTGTAACTGATAGCTGCCGTATTTATCTTTTCTGCTGACGGAATCAGTCATGGGCGATGTCGAATCCTTTTTCCCGCCAGGCTGGCATATCACCTTGCATAAGAAACAGATTGTTATAGCCCATCTTTTTCAATTCTGAGGCAGCTAATCCTGCTCTACGGCCACTGCGACAATACAGTACTACTGGTTGTTCAGTATCTGCCGGCAATAGTCCTGCGTGATTGGCGATATCATGGTGAGGAATATTCAATGCACCGGGAACATGGCCATTGTTGTATTCCTCAAGGCTGCGTACATCAATAATGCGAAAGTCCTGGTTGCTCTGCTTCACCTGCTCGGGGCTCACTAACTCCGTAGATTGTGCCATACACAAGGGTGTTGCCAGAATTAGCAGAGAAAACAGGATGACTTTCATAGGAAATAGCCAGATATTGAGCTTCATGCTTTGATGTTACGTCTACTGTGCTGTTGAGTAAATAGATAGCATAAAAAGACCGCCTCAAAGGGCGGTCTTAAAACGCTTTGGCATGAAAAACAGATCAATACCTGTAGCTGTCGTCCTTAAATGGACCCTCGACGGGCACGTGAATATAATCCGCTTGCCGGGCTGTCATTTTTGTCACTACGCCACCGAATCCCTGCACCATATAACGGGCGACTTCTTCATCCAGTTGTTTAGGCAACACTTCAACCCGCATTGCATCGGCCTGATCAGCAACACTCATACTGGCAAATCCCTGTTGAAACAGATGAAGCTGTGCCATGACCTGATTGGCAAAAGAGCCATCCATAATTCGCGATGGATGACCTGTGGCATTGCCCAGGTTGACCAGACGGCCCTCCGACAATAACAGTAAGTTGTCATGGGGATCGTCGCTGCGCAGGATCTTGTGTACCTGAGGCTTTATTTCGTCCCATTGCCAGTTCTTGCGCATAAACGCGGTGTCTATTTCGTTGTCGAAATGGCCGATATTACAAACCACTGCCCCAGCCTTAAGGCTTTGTAGCATGGCTGCATCACAGACATCCACGTTTCCTGTGGTAGTGACCAGCAGGTCGGTGCTTTGTAAAAGAGGTTTATTAATATCTTCGATTTTTCCTGTATTGACGCCATCATTGTACGGAGATGCCACCTCGAAGCCGTCCATGCAGGCCTGCATAGCACAGATGGGGTCGATTTCGCTGATCCTGACAATCATACCTTCCTGGCGCAATGACAGGGCAGAGCCTTTGCCTACATCCCCATAACCTATGACAAGCGCCTTTTTACCGGCCAGGAGGTGGTCGGTGGCGCGCTTGATGGCGTCATTGAGGCTGTGACGACAACCGTATTTGTTGTCATTTTTAGACTTGGTTACGGCATCATTAACGTTGATAGCCGGTACTTTAAGCGTTCCGGCCTTAAGCATTTCCTGCAGGCGATGCACGCCTGTGGTTGTTTCTTCGGTAATGCCGTGAACATTTTCCAGCACTTGCGGATACTTTTGATGCAGCATGGCCGTCAGATCGCCGCCATCATCCAACACCATGTTGGCGTTCCAGGGCTGGCCGTCTTTGACAATGGTTTGTTCCAGGCACCAGTCGTACTCTTCTTCGGTTTCGCCTTTCCAGGCAAACACCGGCACACCAGCGGCAACCATGGCGGCGGCAGCATGATCCTGAGTAGAGAAAATATTGCAGGAAGACCAGCGTACTTCTGCACCTAATGCCAGCAGCGTTTCAATAAGCACACCTGTCTGGATAGTCATATGAATACAACCAAGAATCCGGGCTCCTGCGAGTGGTTTATTGGCACTGTACTTTTCACGAATGGCCATCAGTGCGGGCATCTCGCTCTCGGCAATGGTGAGCTCTTTACGCCCCCATTCTGCCAGTGATAAATCCGCTACTTTATAGTCACCACTTTTTACTGTCATATTGTCGTATTGCATAGTGATCCTCTATTGATTGAATTCGTCCAGAATATCCTGTTGTAATTCGAAAGGCAGTCTGGGCCCAAAACTGGCAACACATTCAGATGCAGCCCGGCTGGCGAGATCACCGGCCTGCTGCAGGCTCAGTCCCTGCGTAATGCCGTGCAAAAATGCGCCGGCAAAGGTATCCCCCGCTCCTGTAGCATCAACCGCTTTGACCTTGCAGGGTTCAACCGGCAGGTAGTTTTCCGCACCGTTATAAATACGTGCTCCATGTTTACCATGGGTGACCACAATCAGATCAGCCACTTGTTTAAGTTTTTCGATACCGGTATCAAGATCCTGATTGTCTGAATAATCGATCACCTCGTCTTTATTGCAAAACAGCAGGTCGATTCCATCATCGCCAATCACTTTCTCCAGATTCTCCCGTGCATATTTCACTACCGCCGGATCTGAAAACGTCAGGGCCACTTTGACGCCGGCTTTACGCGCAGCGCGTTTGGCTTCGAGTATGGCTTCTACCGCGGTGTCTGAGTAAACCAGGTGGCCTTCAATATACAGATATTTCGCTTTTTTCAGTGGTTGCTGATGGAGTTCGGCGACAGAAAAGTCAGTGGTTACCCCAAGGAAGGTACACATCGTGCGCTCAGTATCCGGAGTGATCATCACCACACAGCGGCCTGTATCGCCTTTAGTGGCTTGTTCCTTAAGGCGGCTATCCACGCCAGCCGCTGCCAGATCCTGACGATAAAACTGACCAAGCTCATCGTCACCCACTTTACAACAACAAAATACCTTGCTGCCAAACTGAGCCGCAGTCACCATTGAATTGACCGCAGATCCGCCTCCGGCACGTTTTCTCAGATCGCAGTGCTGATAGAGGTTTTCCAGTAATTTTAACTGCTCGTCTCTGTCTACCAGGGTCATCACACCCTTCTCAATGCCCTGCTCGGCGAGAAACGCTTCGCTAACGAGAAACTCTTTATCAACCAGGGCATTGCCCAGCGCTACTACATCATATTCCGACATTAATTTTGCTATCTGTGTTAAAAATTCAAAGGGCAGATTGTACACGACAAAGCCTTGCTCTGGCTATGTGTGCGGTTTTCCCCAATTGATAGACACCGATAAACCTGTTTAGTGGGTCATCTTAATCCGTGGAGTTTTTGGCAAAGGGTCTTCACACCGTTACTCAGGCGCAGGGAGAATCGATGAAGTTTATCCGGATTGATCCTGACAATATGCTCGCCATCCATCTTAAGTAAACTATGCCATGGCTGCCAGAATTGCTGAATTGACCCCTCATCCTGATGTTGCGCCGCGACAATGGCCTGAGGCTGGCGTCTGATGACTTCTTCCATGGTCACTTCAGGGTAATCATTAATAGCATCAGAGAAAACATTGTTGCTGTTGCACAGGCTGAGCAGTTTATTGGCCCAGGCCCCGGATCCGATACTCATCAATGGCTTGGGATGCATATAGTAAAAGACCCGGATAGGTGGTGTGTGAGCATAGCGCGCAGCAATCTGCTTCAGTGACTGACGATAGGTCTGGGCCAGATCTTTTGCCAGAGCACCTTTTCCAAGCAAGTCGCCGAGCGTTTCTACTTCATCGGCGATATCTTCAGGTCGCCCCGGACTGGACACAAATACGTTGTATCCCAGAGTGCGTATTTTGCGGATGTCCTGAGGTTTGTTGCCACCTTCCCATACCAGCACCAGATCTGGCTCAAGTCTCACCAGTGCTTCGAAATTGACGCCCTGATAGCTTGCGATACGCGGTAAAGCTTGCGCGGCTTCAGGGTAATCACTGTAATCACTGACCGCCAGCAGACGCTCGCCGGCCTCAAGTGAGTAAACAAGCTCGGTGGTATGGGGAGCAAGGCTGACAATACGTTGGGGGGTTGCTGCACACAGAGGGTGCATAAGCAGGCTTAGCAGACATATCACCAGGCGTTTCATCGACCTGCCCCGAGCGCAAATAGTCCGGCATATAACAGTGAAACCAGGCATAGCAGAATAGCAGTGCACTTATGCGTAGCGAGTATTGCCCGACGAATATCCTTAATCTGTGGCAACCGGCTCCCGCCACACTTCTGAGTGCGCCGTTTCTGTCCGTCATAATAGGCCGGTCCGCCCAGCTGCAAGTTTAACGCGCCACCAGCCAGGGCCAGAATGCGGGTGTGAAAACAGCTTCCTTTGTTCAGCTGTTTTCGCCCGGTTATTGCGCCGGAGATATTTTCAGCCAGCATGAATGCGAACAATGCCAGGTATACCGGTAGGGCTTGCAGTGCCACCACAACCATCCCGACGGGCTGACCGAAATAGCGAAACCGGGGTTGACGGGTGTTCCAGGCCTGACTGAATTCATAGAGGATTCTGTAGGTGAGTGCCGCTAATCCGCCACCGACAAAAAACCAGAATAGTGGTGTGCAGAACTGATAGAAAAACCTCAATACTGTGGTTTCGGTCAGCGCTTTGCTTAGCCCCATTGGTGAAAGGCTGTCGGTCTGGCGGAGTAACAACCGCGCACTGAGATCGCGGGCCAGGGCTTTTTTATTATTCTTTAACGCCATTTCTGCACGGTGCAGATTTTGCAGCACCGGCTTGTAATAGATAGCCATTAACAGCAAGACGGCATCAAAAAACAGCGGAAATTCGGCCAGGTTAATAAACAGACCGATACTGATGAGAATGGGGGCCAGCAGCACCAGTGGCGCAAGGGTGCCGGAAATTCTCTGCTGATCGATTGCGTCTGTATCACGGCGATTTACCTTGTCGGCCATACGACTGGCCAGCAGGCGGAAAAAGCTAAGTGGGTGATAGGCAACCGGCCAAAGCCACAAACGCTCAATAAGAATAACCAGCAGTACTAACCATACAGGCTGTAACAAGGGCTCAAGAAACAGATTGCTTATCATCTGGCCAGCGTTTTAATCATGTCCATTACCAGGCTGGCCGAGTTTTTGGCCGCCTTGTCGAGATATTGTCCGAAGGACACCGAAGAGGTTTTACCGGCAATATCCGATAATGAGCGGATCACCAGAAAAGGCGTTGCCAGCATATAGGCAGTCTGGCCGATGGCTGCCCCTTCCATTTCCACAGCACACATATCGGGGATCAGGTTGCGCAGTCTGCCAGCGGCTTCATCACAGCCGATAAAGGAATCGCCGGTACAAATCAGCCCTTTTTTACAATTCAGGTGCAGCACATCTTTGGCGGCATGCTCAGCTGCCGCAATCAACGTCGGGTCACAGGCATAGCGGGCGGGCATGCCATACACCTGACCCAGTTCATAACCAAAGTGAGTGACATCCACATCATGATGTTGCACGTGAGAGGCAATCACCACATCACCAATATCCAGACTGGTGTCGAAGCCACCGGCCGAGCCCGTATTCACCACATAATTGGGCGCGAAGCGGTCGATCATAATAGTAGTGGCGATGGAGGCGGCTACTTTGCCAATGCCGCATTTGACGACAATGACTTCCACCCCGTGCAAGGTGCCATCATAGAAATCAAGATGACCATAACGGGAGTGGGTGACGTTTTTCAGGGTTTGTTTAAGCAGTGCCACTTCCTGATCCATGGCACCCAGAATTGCGATTTTCATTACTGCGCAGCTCTAACAGGGCGAATAGGAGTAGTTTACTGATAGCTGCAGGACAGGCCAACTACTAATATCAGTGCAGCTTATTCCTGCTTTTGTTTAGCTTGTCATTATCAATGGTGAAAAAATAGCCGACACCACTGTCAATATAGTTTACATACTCAGTGGCTTATTTCAAAAAATGTTAATAAATTACATAAAAAACAAATGGTTACGAGTTGGCATGAATATGGCTTATCGTTGAAGTCTATTAAAGTCTATTAAAGTCTATTTTATTAACTCACGGGAAGTTTCAAATGCATAAAGCTGTAGTATTTAAGTCTCTTATCGCCGCTTTGTTGTTGACCATTGTTTCAACGGCTGACGCCGCACTTATATTTGATAATGCCGATCCGTCACAACAGACAAGCAACCGTTCAGCCGGGTCTTCTCCTGGTGCGCTTATCAACGTATCTGTTGATACCACTATTAACCAGATTGCTGTTAAAAACGATCTGAACGAAAATGGTGATTTGCGCTTTTTGATTTTTGACCATGACTCTCATGCACTCCTTTTTGACTCTGGTGCTCAATCTTTTGTGGATGACGGCATGACATGGAAAACCTCCGGGTTATTCTCATTTACCTTGTTAGCCGGTAATTCCTACGACATTGGTGCAATAGCAAATGTTGGCGGACTCTGGGCCTTTGACACAACGGGGAATACACAGAATGGTCTGACATCCATTGTTCAGAACCCTAATTTCACAAACTTTGGCGCACCGGTATCTGGTGGTCACGGAGCCGCTGATGCGCATGTTCGTTTGTTTGTTGCTGATGCGCAGGCGATTCCTGAGCCATCCACACTGGCGCTTTTGGGTCTGGTTCTGGTTGGGCTGGGTTTACGCCGCCGGGTTTAGTTCTCTTAGTAATCGTATAATAAAAAAGCGACTCGATGAGTCGCTTTTTTGTGCTTTTTCAACAGTGGCATCTTATCTTTGGGTATATAATCAGGCAGTAACAGGGCGACGCATACCGGGTTTATCCTGATTTTTATTGGTACCCTGAATCAGCGGCTTGGCCGGCTCTTTATACCTGACCGGCGCCAGTTTGGCTTCGATACAGTTGCGGATTTCTTCTTTGCTGTAGCCGGATTTGATCTTAATGCGCAGATGAGGAATTCGTGCCGCATCCAGTGTGCTGCTGACAAACCAGTCACGCTGACCCTTGTACCCTTCTTTGCCTTTGGGGCTGACCAGATCGATAGCCACTACCGGGCTTAAGTCTTCGCGGTCACAAAGCACAAAATCCAGGTGTCGGCTGCCAGCTCTGACCATGGCACTGCGGGCCGTTTTCTTATCTGTTCCCTGTCGCAGGGCAACAATATCACTGAGTTTTACCCTACACACAATGCGATATTGATCTCCTACCGCCTGCTCAAGCATATCCAGAAAAGAGCGCTCTACAGGGGTAAACAGGTTGGTACGTTTTTTAAAAGGAAAGGCCAGTGATTCACCATTGAGCTTAACAGCAGCAACGCCAATCACTATCAAGATCATCAGTAAAATTAATGTCAGTTCCATTTATCACTCCGGTATGTTGCACAACAAGCTTTTGACGCCTGATTAAGTTACCGGAAGAACTGCAAAAACAGTGCCAGTGCGACTCTATGTTACTCTTTTCTTTACCCTCACTCTTCACCACTCTTCTTGACCAGTATATCTATCTGGCTGCCTTCGCCATCGGCTGATATCACTAACACCCAATCACCGCCGGGTGCTTGCAATACCTGGCGTCCTTTACTGGCGGTTTGCTGTACATTGCTGAATTGCTCAAGATAAAAGTTAAGCGCCGCATCGGGTGTCACAACGGAGTGAAAGCTAAGGGTAGCGGGCAGTTTATCGTCAAATTGCTGACAGAATCTGGCGTCCCCGGTCAGTGGGATAGTGCGAAAGTGCTCGGGGCATTCAGACTGTGCCATGGCAGATGGACTCAGCAACATCAGGGCCGCTGCCAGGCCCGAGAGAATGATCGTTGATAATTGTTTTTGCATTGCTTTCATGCCATAACCTTTTGATAAAATGGAGCTTGCCGGACAACAGAGCCATTACTGAGCAGCTTGCTGTCACAGAGGATTGATACAATATAGGTGTTGGTGGTGCGTCGGGCAATAATGCCCTGATAGTATTAGGTATGGCATCACACCTGCCGGTATAAAGGAGTGCTTGAATGAGTCTGAAAAAATTTCTTACCAACAGGCTGGCAACAGTGGGGCCGGATACCAGCCTGGCTGAGGTACAGCGTATTTTCCAGGCGGCGGCCTTCCATCATCTGCTGGTGGTGGAAAACAAGGTGCTGGTGGGTATAGTCTCGGACCGCGATCTGTTTAAGGCGCTCAGCCCTAATCTGGGAACGGCGTCTGAGACCATCAGGGATACAGCCACTCTGAATAAGAAAGTACATCAGATTATGAGCCGGCAGCTATGGACATTGCAGCCGGATAAGAGCGTGTACGATGCCATCGATCTATTCCTGCAGCAGAAAATTTCCTGTATCCCTGTGGTGAATGAGCATAAACAGCCCGTCGGCATTATCAGCTGGCGGGATATTCTGCGACTGTTGGCACAAGGTAAGAATCGCCGTGAACAGGGATAAGGTTATGTATTTAAAGGCAATGCTATGAGCGTGACCCGGCTAGCTCCGAAGCGGGAGATCTTTGGCTGGTCGATGTTTGATTTTGCCAACCAGGCTTACACTCTGCTGATTATCACGGTGATTTACGGGGATCTGTTCACCCGGGTGATTGTAGCTGACGGGCCAGATTATCGTATGGGTAATCTGTTGTGGAGCATTGCTCTGGCGATCAGTTACATGATGGTAGTGGTGGCGAATCCCTTATGCGGTGCGGTGATGGACTACTCTGCCAGTCGCAAAGGCTTTTTGTTTGCCAGCTACCTGCTGACGATTGTCAGTACCGCCATGCTCTACTGGGTTGAACCTGGCTGGATTTGGCCAGCCATGTTGCTCGTCATTATCTCTAACTTTGCCTATTCCATTGGTGAGGGATTTATCGCCAGCTTCCTCACTGATTTAGGTCCTCGCAAGGCGCTGGGCTGGATTTCCGGTCTGGGCTGGAGTTTGGGTTATATCGGCGGGTTGGTGGCTACGGCCTTTGCGCTGTTTTTTTTAGGCGAAGTGTCGGCAGAAAACTACCAGACCATACGCTGGGTCGGGCCTTTTGCGGCAGTGTTTTTCCTGCTGGCGGCAATTCCCACCTTTGTCTGGTTGCAGGAGCGCGGGCAAAAACGTACGCCACCGCCAGGCAGTACCCTGGTAAAAATGGGCTGGCAGCGACTTAAGGGTACCTGGGCGGCAATCCACCACTTCGGCGATCTGCGTTTGTTGTTGATCTCCGTGTTCTTTGCCATGGCCGGGGTCTATATCATTATTGCCTTTTCCTTTATCTACGGTGCGCAGGTGATCCGCTGGGACGAAAACGTGCGGGTACTGATGTTTGTGATTGTGCAGATCACTGCCGCCATGGGTGCAGTGGGCTTTGGCTTTTTGCAAAGTAAAATCGGCGCCAGGGTCACGTATATCCTTACCTTGATACTGTGGCTGGTGGCCATACTGGCGATCTGGCAGACGCCGCTGCTTACCGAGTTATGCCAGAAGTGGTTTGAGGTTAACTGGCAGGCCCAGTATGTGTTTTTATTCGCCGGTTTGCTGGCCGGGCTCAGTCTGGGCTCATCTCAGTCGGCTGGCCGTGCTCTGGTTGGGGTACTGACACCCCAGGGCAAAGCCGCCGAATTTTTCGGTTTCTGGAGTATGGCCAGCAAGCTGGCCGCCGTATTCGGCATGCTTGGCCTTGGGCTGATGCAGTGGGCCTTTGGTCTGGCCGATGCGATTGTGTTTTGTTTGTTATTATTTGTGCTGGCCATTATCAGCGTATTACCTATTAATGAGCAGCGCGGCAGTGACGCCGCGGATAACTGGCGGGAGTGACAGCCCTGAATACAACAATTGAGAGGTGGTGTTGTTGCGATTTGGAACCCTCCACAGCATGGAAGCTGTGGCGGAGCGTCCAGAGATGGATTCACAGCGTGTTCCTAATCGCGGCAACGCTACCCGGACTATTTATTTTGTCGGGCGATGGCTTTTTGCAGGCTCAGAATATTATCGGTAAAGATCCAGTCAATATCGCGATGAGCCTCGCGGTTAGCGATTAACGGGTGTTCCACCTGACCCGTGCCCACCCGTCTGCCTGCGGCTTTTAACTCTTGCACCAATGCCGGCGTCAGCAGGGCAAAAGAGCCGGCCACGGCGCCATGACCCAACTGCAGATTCTGCTTAATAATGGATTTGGTGTTGGTCAGTGCCACATCAATAAAGGCTGCAGGGGGAAGTGCAGTAAAGCCGCTAAGGTGATCCGGTTCAAGGCTGAGCAGGTGGTAATCCCTGATCGGCTCAAGTGAATTCAGGGACTGTTGCACACGGGAAACCAGTAAAGGTTTTTCCCGCCATGATTCTTTAATCTCCAGCATCAGATGCATTTTGTTTCCGTAGCGGCTGATGATCTCATCCAGATGCGGGATTTCCGGCACTGCTTTGCGCAGTTGTTCGAAACGGGTTTCGCCGATCACTAAGTCTGGTCGTCCATACAAGCGCCCGCAATCGGCGTCATGAGCAATCACCGGTTCTCCATCCAGGGTTAACTGAATATCCAGCTCAATCCCCCAGATCTGATTTTGCAGACAGAGATCAAAAGCCGGCAGGGTATTTTCCACAATCACACCAGCTTCAGTCCTGCCATGGGCACCGCGATGGGCCACCAGCCTGGTACCTTCAATATTGGCAGGCTTGTAGCATCCGGGGCTCATCAGCCACAGATAATTGGCCAGTTTATTTAAGTAGTGAGTGGTATCCGCCATTAATGCTCAGTTAAACCTAAAGGATCAAACCCATCATAGCGCAGCAAACAGCAACTACAGAGCCTAAATTGGAATGTGTAAATATATTGTGTATGCTGAATGTGTATAAGCGTTTCAGGAGAAGAAAATGAATTCCGTGAAATCTCTCACTAAAGTAAAAAAACGCACTAACCTGTCACTGGATGGTTCGCTGTTGCAGGAAGCAAAACGCCTTGGCATTAACATCTCTGATTCTGCCGAAAAGGGCATCGCACAAGCTGTCAGGGATCGCCAAACAGCGTTGTGGCTGGAAGATAATGCTCAGGCCATTGAAAGCTCTAATGAATTTGTGAATAAGCAGGGTTTGCCTCTGGCTAAGTACAGAAACTTCTGATGGCACGATACGACGTTTACCGGAACCCCGATGGCGCAGGCTATATGCTGGATGTGCAAACCGATCTGCTTTATGGGTTAAATACTCGTGTGGTTGTTCCTCTGTTGCCGGAAGCAGAATCTCCTCAACCAGCCCGTGGACTCAATCCCATTTTTGAGATTCAAGGGCAACAGACGGTGATGGTGACGCAATTTATGGCCGCCGTACCTGTTACTGAGTTAAAAAAGATTGCAGGCAATCTCGGCGCCTGTCATGACCAGATTTCCGAAGCCCTGGATATATTGTTTAAGGGTTTTTAGGTTTCAACAACTATGACCCCTTGATCGATATTAATCAGATGATGCGTAATTAATACCGGGTGTGCAGCTTGTTCCAGGGGACGTAGTTGTTGGGGGTAAAGTACATTCGATTCTGAATGAGCTATTGGTGAGAGATCCTGATTTGCATCAGGATGACGGAGTATACAGATCAGCCTTTAGTGTTTGGTTGAAGGCTTTTTACCACGAACCTGTAGTTACCTCTCGCAGAGTCGCCAGGAACGCAGAGGCTATGCGGCTTTTCTACGTCTCTGTGGTGAATTTCAATTTATTGGAGGGTGCTGGAAGCCCGATTACTGCATTCGGGCATGACCTTTTTCTGACGTGTTCGCAAAATCAGGGGGAAACACGCTGTCTTCTTACCAAGAATGCGCAAGATAGAACGAAAAAAGCAACCAAACCAGGCTCATGGACTACAGCAGCATTAACGCTTGTTACAGTGCCATATATATATCCGGCATCTATGCTTTGCGAAGAAGAAAAACCCATTGAAAATGCAGTCTGACCAAAATCATTCAAATCGGGTACGTAACCAGTTAATAGATCATTTTCAAAAAGTTGGCCAGTGTTTTCGTAAAATCCTAAACCAATATTTGTCAGTATTAAATCACCTAGCTGTGATGAGCCTATTACTCCACCCAGACGCCCTGCCCACACAACATATTGATCCACAGTGGCTTGATTGCCTATGGTTAAGTCTACTGAATCCGAAAAGCCAGTGAAGCCATTTAGTGATACCATAATTTCCTCAGCTCCATAAAAGCCGATTTCCGGATTTGAATCTCTATCTTGGGCATCAGTGTTAAAGATGACATGTCCGCTAAATACACCACCAACTTCAGTGAGGTTGCTTAATTCAGGGTGTGTACTAACCTGAGTTACAACGCCTTCGAAAGTAAACTTAACTATACTTGCATGCGCCACAGGTTGGAGTACTAACAGGCCAACAACCAGAAGAATGTTTATTATTATTTTCATTGTTACCACCTAAGTTTCTTATCAAATTGTTATATACAATGTCTTTTAAGCAGCATTCATGCCTAGGAATAAATGCTTATTATAAACAATGGGTTATGGGCGTTACTGTGATGCAGCACATCTTTAGTGTAAAAATTTATGACAGAAAAAGCGTATAAAGAACACTGTTCGAGCAAGGGAAACGGGTAACAGAGCATAGCTTTTGAAATCAATCCTGACTGAGCAGTTGGGACGGCTTATCGCAAGCTTGTAGCATCAGGGTGAAGGTTAAGAAATTGATATATTTAAACCTCTGTGTTCTCTGTGTTCTCTGTGCCTCTGTGGTTATTTTTGTTTTTCTCAAAGGGCGCTGGATGCCCAGCACCTTTAAACTTGCATTTTGCTGAAAAATAACACCCTGCAATAAAAGATGCTGGACAGGCCCGATTACTGCATTCGGGCATGACCAGATTTCGGATATAGATTTAATCTGTACATAGGCGAGGGTATCCCCGGATTCCGCTTCGCTGCATCACGGGCTACAGGATCTGCGTTGTTCGAGATTTTAGTGTTTTTCGTGGTTAAGGGCTTTTTTATCTCAACCTGTAATTACCTCTCGCAGAGTCGCGGAGAACGCAGAGGTTGTGCGTTTTGCATTCTCCGCGCCCTCTGCGTCTTTGCGGTGAAAAGCTTTTTACACCTCAGTGCCCTCCGTGGCTCTGTGGTGAATTTCCCTTTATACCTTCAGATAATCCAGTATGCCTTCAGCGGCTTTGCGGCCTTCGAAGATGGCGGTGACTACCAGATCGGAGCCGCGTACCATATCGCCACCGGAGAAAATCTTCGGGTTCGAGGTCTGGAAGGCGAATTTACCCGCTTCCGGTGCTCTGATCCGGCCTTTTTCATCCAGCACGATGCCATAGTCGGCAAACCAGTTTGCCGGGCTTGGCTGAAACCCAAAGGCAATAATCACCGCATCGGCTTCCAGCACATGCTCAGAACCCGCCACTGGTTCTGGTCTGCGACGTCCTGCAGCGTCTGCGGCGCCGAGTTCGGTTTTGACCAGCTTAACGCCACAGGCATTACCCTCAGCGCCCACTTCCACATCCAGTGGTTGCAGGTTAAAGCGGAACTCCACCCCTTCCTCGCGGGCGTTTTGCACTTCCCGTCTGGAGCCGGGCATGTTCTCTTCATCACGGCGGTAGGCGCAGATCACCGATTCGGCACCCTGGCGCACGGCAGTACGCACACAGTCCATGGCGGTATCGCCGCCGCCCAGCACCACCACTTTTTTACCGCGCATATCGATAAAATCGGCGTCGTTTTGTTCCAGCTTCATCTGCCGGTTTGTGTTGGCAATCAGATAAGGCAGCGCCTCATACACGCCAGGAGCATTTTCATTCTCAAAACCGCCGCGCATATACTTGTAGGTACCCATGCCCAGAAACACCGAATCGTATTCATCGATCAGCTGCTGGAACGGAATGTCCTTGCCGATTTCGGTATTCAGTACAAACTCCACACCCATATCCGTAAAAATTTCCCGGCGCAGTTTTACTACGTCTTTTTCCAGCTTAAAGGCCGGAATGCCAAAGGTCAGCAGGCCGCCGATTTCCGGGTACTTATCAAATACTACCGGTTTAACACCGTTACGCACCAGAATATCCGCGCAACCGAGCCCGGCTGGTCCGGCGCCAATAATAGCGACCTTTTTATCGGTTTTGATTACATCAGACATATCCGGGCGCCAGCCCATTTTAAAGGCAGTGTCGGTGATATATTTTTCGATGGAACCGATGGTAACCGCGCCAAAATCATCGTTGAGGGTACAGGCCCCTTCACAGAGTCTGTCCTGCGGGCAGACCCGGCCACAGACTTCCGGCAGGCTGTTGGTTTTGTGGCACAACTCGGCGGCTTCGAGAATGCGCCCCTCATTGGCCAGATCCAGCCACTGTGGAATGTAATTGTGCACCGGGCACTGCCACTCACAATAGGGATTGCCACAATCCAGGCAGCGATCGGCCTGACCGGCCACCTGGGTTTCACTCATGGGCTGATAGATCTCGGCGAACTCCTGACGGCGCAAATGGGCCGGCTTCTTGGGAGGATCGATACGCTCGACATCGACAAATTGATAAACATTCTTTGCCATACTGCTAATTCCTCCTTACTGGGCCTGAATGCGTAATTCGGCGGTTGAACGACTGATATGACCTAACAGGTTCTTCACATCACTGGTTTTGGGTTTCACCAGGCGGAACATTTTCAGGTAACGGGCAAACTCTCCCAATATTACCAGTGAGTGCTCACTACCTGTTTCTTCGTAGTGCTGGTTAACCAGGCCACGTAGATGCTCTGCCAGAATCGGCTTATCTTCGATCTCCATGGCTTCTACCAAATCACCATTAACCCGGCGTTCGAAATCATTGGCCACATCCAGCACATAGGCAAACCCCCCTGTCATGCCGGCTCCAAAGTTCACCCCGGTCTTACCGAGAATGGCGACAATACCACCGGTCATATACTCACAGGCGTTATCACCGGTGCCCTCAACCACAGCAATGGCGCCGGAGTTACGCACGGCAAAGCGTTCGCCGGCGCGCCCCGCGGCAAACAGTTTGCCGCCCGTTGCGCCGTACAGACAGGTATTGCCCATAATTGCGCTGTCCTGAGAAGCGAATGACACGCCAAGAGGCGGGTGAATGACCAGTTTTCCGCCGGTCATGCCTTTGCCCACATAATCATTGGCGTCACCAATCAGACGCATCTCCAGGCCACCGGCATTCCAGACACCGAAACTCTGGCCACATGTGCCAGTAAAATTCAGTTTAAGCGGATGATCGGCCATGCCCTGATTGCCGTGTTGACGGGCAATATAGCCAGAGGCCAGCGCACCTACGGAACGATCCGTATTGCGGATAAGGTAGTGCCAGTCGCCGCCGGTTTTGTCTTCAATAGCGCGTTTGCTATTGGCCAGAATCCGCTGATTTAACTCGCCTTTATCCATTGGTTCATTGGTCACTTCAGAGCAGAACAACCGGGTGTGCTCGGCAGCCATAGGCTTTGCCAAAAGCGGTGACAGATCCAGGCGGCTCTGACGGGCCGTTAAGCCGTCGATCACCTCTAACAGCTCGGTGCGACCAATCAGTTCATCAAGCCTGGCCACACCCAGCGCAGCCATCCATTCACGCACTTCCTGAGCGATAAATTTAAAGTAGTTCATGACCATGTCAGGCAGGCCAATAAAGTAATTGTCCCGCAGATTTTCATCCTGAGTAGCCACACCAGTAGCACAGTTATTGAGGTGACAGATACGTAAGTACTTACATCCCAGTGCCACCATGGGGCCCGTTCCAAAGCCAAAGCTCTCTGCGCCCAGAATCGCGGCTTTAATCACATCTAAGCCTGTTTTCAGGCCACCGTCTGTTTGCACCCGCACTTTATGCCGCAGGCCATTTTCTACCAGCGCCTGCTGTGTTTCGGCCAGGCCAAGCTCCCAGGGGCAGCCGGCATATTTTACCGATGTGAGCGGGCTGGCACCGGTCCCGCCGTCATAGCCGGATACAGTAATCAGATCCGCGTAGGCCTTGGCCACACCCGTGGCTACGGTTCCTACACCGGGTTCAGACACCAGCTTGACCGAGATCAATGCATCGGGGTTAACCTGCTTAAGGTCAAAAATCAGCTGTGCGAGATCTTCAATAGAATAAATATCGTGATGGGGGGGCGGTGAAATCAGGGTCACACCGGGCACAGAAAAGCGCAACTCGGCAATATACTGATTGACCTTGTCACCAGGCAACTGGCCACCCTCGCCGGGCTTAGCGCCCTGGGCTACTTTTATCTGAATCACATCGGCGTTGACCAGATAGTGTGGGGTCACGCCGAAGCGCCCTGAAGCCACCTGTTTGATCTTCGAATTCCGCTCTGTACCGAAGCGTTTAGGGTCTTCGCCGCCCTCACCAGAGTTTGACTGCCCGCCCAGACGGTTCATGGCAATAGCTAATGCTTCATGGGCCTCCGGACTCAGTGCGCCGATACTCATGGCTGCGGTATCGAAACGGGGGTAGAGGTTTTCCGCCGGTTCTACATCATCTATCGATATCGGATTATCGCTGAGTTTCAGTGACAGCAAGTCCCGAAGTTGAGCAACCGGGCGTTCATTGACCAACTGGAAGAACACTTTGTAATCATCGTAGTTGCCGCTGACCACGGCCTTTTGCAGGCTGGTGACCACATCCGGATTATAGGCGTGGTATTCACCGTCATGCACATATTTAAGCAGCCCGCCATGAGCAAGCTTTTTGCGTTTCAGCCAGGCGATGTGATTGAGGTGGATCACATCCTGTTCAAAGTCGTCAAAATTCGCTCCCTGAATGCGGCTTGGTACCCCCTGAAAGCACAATTCCATGACTTCTTTGTTGATACCAATGGCTTCAAACAGCTTGGAACAGCGATAGCTGGCCACGGTGCTGATGCCCATTTTCGACATGATCTTGTACAGGCCTTTATTGATACCCTTACGGTAGTTGAGCATGGCCTGCATAGCGGTCATTTGCAGCTCACCATTATCCACCATCTGTTCAATCGTTTCATAGGCAAGGAACGGGTAAACCGCTGTGGCACCCAGACCGATGAGCACCGCAAAATGGTGCGGATCGCGGGCTGAGGCTGTCTCGATCACAATATTGGCATCACAACGCAGCGCTTTTTCTACCAGTCGGCGCTGTACTGCACCTACTGCCATCGGCGCGGGGATGGGCAAACGATCGGTCTTGATTTTGCGATCCGATAATACCACAAAGGCGGCGTTTTTCTGTTTCACCAGATATTCGGCTTCGTCACAGATACGCTTGATGGCTGCTTTGAGACCCTCTTCAGGACGATAGTTAATATCAATTATTTCAGAGTAGTAGTATTCAGGATCAAACTCTCTGAGCTGCTTGAGATCCGTGTACACCATGATTGGGGACTCAAACAGCACCCGGTTCGCATAACCGGAGGTTTCACTAAAGGGGTTCTGTTCGCGCCCAATACAGGTGGCCAGCGACATTACATGGTTTTCCCGTAGCGGATCGATAGGCGGATTGGTTACCTGAGCGAACTGCTGTCGGAAGTAATCGTAAATTACCCGGTGCTTGGTGGAGAGCACTGCCATTGGGGTATCATCACCCATGGAGCCAACGGCTTCCTGACCGTCTTTTGCCAGTACTCTGACGATCTGCTGAATCTCTTCATAGCTGTAATTAAACTGCTTGTGGTAAGTAGCCATCATGTCGTCGTCAAACATGCGCACGCCAATCTGACTGGCATCGCAGTCCTGAATCGGTTTGAGACGACGAATATGTTTATCCAGCCATTCTTTATAGGGATGACGTTCCTTGAGTTCCTGATCGATTTGATTGGAGCGCCAGACTTTGCCGTTGTAGATGTCCACCGCCAGCATTTCACCGGGGCCAACACGGCCCTTTTCAATCACGTCTTCCTGTTTGTAATCCCAGATACCTACTTCAGAGGCCAGGGTGATCAGGCCATCTTTGGTAATCACGTAGCGAGCCGGGCGCAGACCGTTTCTGTCCAGATTACAGGCCACATGACGGCCATTGGTCATAACAATGCCGGCGGGGCCATCCCAGGGCTCCATGTGCATGGAGTTAAATTCATAGAAGGCTTTGAGATCATCATCCATGGTCTGGTTATTCTGATAAGCTGGCGGCACCAGCAACCGCATGGCACGGAACAGGTCCATACCGCCAGCCAGGAACAACTCCAGCATGTTGTCCAGCGAAGACGAATCCGAGCCTTCAAAATTCACAAAAGGCGCGGCATCATGCAGATCCGGCAGCAGTGGGGTGCGGAACTTATAGGTGCGCGCCTCAGCCCATTCACGGTTACCCCGTATGGTATTGATTTCACCATTATGGGCCAGAAAACGGAAAGGCTGCGCCAGCGGCCATTTGGGCAGCGTATTGGTGGAAAACCGCTGATGAAATACAGCAATGGCAGATTGCATGCGCTCGTCGGCCAGATCCAGATAAAAATTGGGCAGATCTTTGGGCATTACCAGGCCTTTATAGATGCTGACCAGGTTCGAGAGGCAGGCGATATAGAACTCAGTGTCTTCTTCCAGGCGCTTCTCTGCACGGCGACGGGCCATATACAGGCGGCGTTCCATATCCTTTTTTCGCCAGCCAGGCGGTGCGTTGACGAATACCTGTTCGATTTTCGGCAGGCCACTTAATGCCAGTTCGCCGAGTACAGACGGATCGGTAGGCACGACTCGCCAACCGACCACGCCAAGGGTTTCTGCCTGTAGTTCTTCATTAAGGACCTTGCGGGCCTGTTCGGCAAGTACAGGATCCTGGTTCAGGAAAATCATACCCACTGCGTACTTCTTACCCAGCTTCCAGCCATTTTCTTCGGCAATGGCGCGGAAAAACGCATCGGGCTTTTGCAATAACAGGCCGCAACCATCACCGGTTTTGCCATCGGCGGCAATACCGCCTCTGTGCTGCATGCGATCCAGTGCATGGATAGCTGTTTTTACCAGGTTATGACTGACTTCCCCTTGTGTGTGGGCGATCAGACCAAAACCACAGTTGTCCCGTGAATCGTTCGGGCTATATAGTCTCATTGCTTATGACTCCTTCATTAAGGACGCTTTACCTCTCGTACCTGTCTCTGTTGAGAGATAACTACGCTCTAACGACTGGGCAGGGTAATGTTCTATCTATGACGGCACAGCAGGATTCTTGTCGATCCGGTTCGTTGCGCGTCCTTGTCGTAAGGCAGGCCTGTGACAGGCTTGTTGTATAAGGGGTTTACCAGTCTTTCATATCGCATCAAACCCGTTGACGCGGTTGTTAATTGTTTCCGGCGTATTATCGCGGGTTATTATTATTGGCTTTGCGCTGCTTTTTCCTGTACCGAACAGGCAATTTTTAAGAATTTTTATTCACTCATCGCAAGCGGCTATAGAACATACCCACAAAGTGATCAGAAATCAATTCCGACGTTCTTTTGAAGTGGGAATGTATTGCGCTCATTTCTGCCTAAATTAGGATGTATTTTTCGTTTAGATGAAAAATAAACCATTTAATAGGATTTTATTTTGGGTTATAACCAAAAAATTGATGCAGGCCCGCATCGGTATTTAACCCCCTAAAAAACAGCTGTATGGCCTTTGGATGAACGTATCGCAGGCATAAATATTGATCTGAATCTGGATATTTACCCACTTTCCGGCTGGCTAAAAGCAGGCTTGTTACAGAGATTTCTTTTAACCTGGATGTTTTTTTAATAGCATTGCCTGCTATTCAATCAGCTTAAGCCCTTCTGTATGCAGCCATCATCTTTGCAGAACGACCATTGGGCCATCCGGTTTGCTCAGTTTGTGGCCCGTTTTGGCACCGTACGAATCAGCATCTTCTTTGTTTTCCTGACGCTGGTTTTTACCATCGCCGGTTCCTACTTTATCCGCATGTATATGACCGGTGAAGTGCATATAGAAGACTTTGTCTCGGCGCTTATGCTGACCCTGCTCAGTGCCCCCTGGGTGTTGTATTTTTTCAGTGAATTAGTCAATCAGCTGCAGCAGAGTCGCAATAATCTTAAAGAGGTGGTCGCGCAGCTGGAACGACTCAGAGAAGAGGATGTGCTGCTCAACAGGGAACTGCAGAATCACGTCAGGCAGCTCAATGTAGAGGTGGAGGAGCGTCGTAAAGCACAGGAAGACCGGGAGAAAGTGTTTACTGAACTTGAGCTGGAGATCAATAAAAAATCTGAACAGGAGCAACAGGCTCAGCGCTTGTCCACTTTACTTCGCTCGATCATCGATGCATCACCGGATCTGATTTACTACCGTAATGAGGAAGGACGTTTTGCCGGGTGTAACCGGGTTGCAGAGCAGATGACAGGCAAAACGGAAGCAGAGCTCATCGGTCTCACACCTCACCAGGTTTATGATGAAGAGCTCGCCCGCCAGGTCGTTCAGAGTGACCACGAAGTGCTGGAGAGTAATGCCGGCATCACAGAAGAGCTCTGGTTGCGCTTTGCCGATGGTCGTAAGCGCTATTATGAAATGCGTAAGGTGCCGTTTTACGATAAAGAAGGTAATCGTCTCGGGCTGCTTGCCTTTGGCCGGGATATTACTGAGCGCAAACAGTCTCAGGTGGCGTTGGAAAAAGCCAGCCGCGACAAGACAGCCTTTATTGCTACCATCAGCCATGAGTTACGTACACCTTTGAACGGTATTGTTGGCTTAAGCCGGATGCTACGGGATACACAGCTGTCTGATGAGCAGTACAGCTGGGTCAGTACGATTTATGCCAGTGCGATTACGCTGGGCAATATATTTAATGACATTATCGATATCGACAAGTTGGGTCGTGACAAACTCGAATTGTCGCTGAAAACCGTCAACCTGAAGGACTTCTTTGCTGAACTGAGCAGCATCATTCAGCTGTTGGTGGCAGATAAAAATCTGAGTTTTCAAACTCACATGGATGAACCCTTGCCGGACTTTGTTGAAGCCGACGGCACCCGATTGCGCCAGGTGCTATGGAACCTTTTATTTAATGCCGTTAAGTTTACCCAGAAAGGCTCTATCAGTTTCAGTATGACGGCGGCAACACCAAAGCAGGGCATTTGTGAGGTGGTGTTCAAGGTAGCCGATAGCGGGGTAGGTATACCTGAATCAGAACTGGATAAGATTTTTGCCATGTATTATCAGGTGCAGCATCCTGATCATCAAAGTGCCACAGGCACTGGCATAGGGCTTGCCATCTGCAAGCAGATGGTGGATTTGATGGGCGGTGAAATTCGCGTCAGCAGTGAAGTGGGCAAAGGAACCTGTTTCAGTGTTGTGCTACCGCTGGCTGTCAGCACCCGCCCGGCACAACTGGCCGAGCTGAAAGTCAGTGGGCTGAAGATATTGCTGGTAGAGGATATTGAGCTTAACGTGATGGTGGCCAAAGCGCTGCTGGAAAAACTTGGCCAGTCAGTAGAAGTGGCTATGACCGGGCAGGAGGCCCTGGATATGGCCCGCAAGCAGCAATATGATCTTATTTTACTGGATATTCAGCTACCTGATATGAATGGCTTTGATGTGGCCTCCAGGTTGCACGAAGAGGATCTGGTTGCCGGTACGCCGATTGTG
>NZ_NISX01000006.1 GCF_002591895.1 Lacimicrobium alkaliphilum | reverse complement strand
CAAAATCCTTTACACTCTCTAAATAAACTGAGAAACCGACTTTTCCATCACGAACCGATATGGACTGGTAATGGAGTTAATTCCAAACAAAAGGCACTCGATAAATTACAGGCAAAGTATACATCGGTGATGAGCGTTTTAGGGTGCATGTCTTCAGACAAGCTACTTCTTGTGCAAAATATCAATATGATTAATGAGTTTAATAGTCACTGTACCTTACAGAAATTTACAGATTATGAAAGCCTATTGCCATAACGCCGCCAAAGAGTCCTCGAACATGCGCTTGAGGCTAAACACAGCCCGCTATATCGGCTAAGCTGTGAGTATGGATAATCATTCTCAAAAATCCCCTATCCGTGTGTTTTATGACGCCGCCTGCCCTGGCTGCATCAAAGACCGGGCCTGGTATGAGAAGCGTGTGGGTCAGGGTGAACAGGTTCAGTGGCTGGATATCAATAGCAGTGAGCAGGAGCTAAAAGCGCTTGGGATAGATCCCCACAGAGCGATGCTGGAATTACATGTACAGGATGAAAACGGCAAGATCTGGCGGGAACTGCCCGCTTATCAGATACTCCTGAGCCGTTTGCCCGGTTATCGCTGGCTGGCCTGGCTGATTAGCCTGCCGCTGATTAAACCCATGCTGTCCTGGCTCTATCGTATATGGGTACGCCAGCGGCTAAAGCGCGAAGGCCGTTTGTAATCCTTTACGCCGTCATCCCTGATTCGCCGCAGAGACGCAGAGGCCGCAGAGGTAAAGAGCATTCAACCACGAAAACCACGAAACTCACGAAATAGTGGCCTGCGGGTTATGCAATTCATCGCAAAGATGCAGAGCGCGCGCAGCTTCAGGAACCGTAATACTGCTCTTCTCCGTGCCCTCTGCGACTCCGCGGTGAAAAATGCCTTTTTNGCGCGCGCAGCTTCAGGAACCGTAATACTGCTCTTCTCCGTGCCCTCTGCGACTCCGCGGTGAAAAATGCCTTTTTCTCCGGACTGTCCCTGTCCTACGCCCTGCGGGCCGCCATTAAACGGCTGGCGTTAAAAATCGCTCCTGGGATTTTTTCATGCCTTTCGTGGTAAAAAGCCTTCAACCACGAAAAACACTAAACTCACGAAATAATGGCCTGTTGATGCTGCAATTCACCGCAGAGTCGCGGAGGACGCAGAGAAACGTAACCCGGATAATATGCGGCGGTATCTTTATATCCCCGCAATCCGCTACGCTCCTTACAGGCTACACCGTTGTCATGCCCGAATGTTGTTATCGGGCATCCAGCGCCCTTTGAGAAAACAAAGCTAAATACAGAGACACAGAGGTATCAAGGGCTTCACTCCTTCCATATCTCCGTGCCCTCTGTGGTTAGTATCTTTTAACTATCCGCCGGTGATTTTCTGGCGCATACGATCCTGTGCCGCCACCACCA
Organism: Lacimicrobium alkaliphilum; assembly: GCF_002591895.1. Lineage (GTDB taxonomy): Bacteria > Pseudomonadota > Gammaproteobacteria > Enterobacterales > Alteromonadaceae > Lacimicrobium > Lacimicrobium alkaliphilum. The sequence goes on along the minus strand of NZ_NISX01000006.1, from coordinate 220,600 downwards.
GCAAATCGGGCTGGAATTTTGAAATAAACTTGTCGCAGCCCACCTTTTCCACCATGGCATTGTTAAAGCTACCGCTTAAAGAGGTATTCAGGGTGATATAAAGATCACTCATTCTCGGATCCTCGCGCACCTCTGCCGTGAGCCGGTAACCATCCATTTCGGGCATTTCTGCATCGGTAAACATCATCAGGATCTCGTCGGTGACCTTCTTACCCTCATCGGCCCAGCCTTTCAGCAAATTCAGCGCCTGTAGGCCGTCCCGACATTCGAGTATTTCCAGATCCAGTTGTTTGAGGGTATCGCGGATCTGTGCCCTGGCGGTGGAAGAGTCATCAACAATCAGTACCTTATGCCCTTTAAGCTTCTGCGTGACTTCGTCGGCAAGCAGCTCCTCGGAGATTTTTACATCGTAAAAAATAATCTCAGCCAGCACTTTTTCCACATCCACAATCTCAACAATTTCCCGCACCCCATCTTCTTCGTGATGGGTGATGGCGGTAAGATAATTATTGCGCCCTGCGCTGCTCGGAGGCGGTAAGATATCTCCCCAGGACGTATTGACGATGTTCATTACCTCACCAATCAGAAAGCCCTGCACCGAGCGGTTATACTCGGTAACAATCACATTTAAATCAGATTTATCCGCCTGGCGTTTTTTTATCCCGATGGCCTGCGCCAGATCAATAACAGGCACAGATTTGCCACGGTAATTGGTAATGCCGCGCAGGTTGTTATGGCTGCCCGGCATTTTATTCATCGCCGGAACAGGAATGACTTCTTTGACCTTAAATACGTTAATGGCAAAGATTTGCCTTGAGCCGAGACGAAACATCAACAACTCCAGGCGGTTTTCGCCCACCAGCTTGGTACGTTGATCGACTGACGCGAGTATTTTTGACATAAAGTATCGTTTAACTGACTGATATCACAATAATAGCCTGAAACCAGCACATTCGTCACACTTGGCTTTATTGCGTGCTTACCGGCTCGTGTCCGCTGTTATATACAGATCTACTCTGGTGATCTAAGTGCTATGCTTTGTGAAGATAGCTCAACGGTGTATTCACATTACAATGCTTTATCGATGGCTAGTCCTCTTGCTTTCATTACCGGTGTTCTTCGCACTGGCGGACCCTTACACCGAGGCGGAATTCGAGCAACTCAGAAATGAGATCAACAAGGTGTCATCGAAGTCCCCTTCCAGGGCAATCAGCAAAACCAATGACATTCTGGCAGGGCATGTGCACAAACTGACTGTGGCCCAGCAAATCCGGCTGTTGTACGGTAAGGCCTGGTTTCAGATTCAGACAGATGACGTCAACAGTGCCATTGATACACTTTCGCAATGCAAGCTGATGAGCGCCAGAGTATCTGACCCGACAATCCTGTTTAGCTATTACAGCCTGACAGCTGGTGCTTTTAGCCGCCTGAATATGTACGAAAGAGCACTGGAAAACTACCTCAGTAGCTATCATATCGCGGGCCTGATGGACACCGAACAATATCTGCGCCAGACAGAGAATAATATCGGCAATATCTATCTGAAACTTGGCCGTTACGAGGAGGCACTGGATTATTTCACGCGTTTTTATCAGGATGCAGAAGAACGTCAGCTTCCCTCGCAAAAGGCGGTTGGACTCAACAACATAGGTGAAGCCTATTTCGGTCTGGAGCAATGGCAAAAGGCGCTCTCCTACCACCTTCGAAGTCTGCAACTTCGTGAAGCGCATGGATTTACCTACCATAGCTCGTGGTCTCACCACAATTTAGGCCGCACTTATATGGCCCTGCAGCAGGGGCAACGGGCAGAATATCATCTTCGACAAGCCATCGACATTCGCCGCCAGGGTAAAGGTCTGGCAGACAGTATTGCCCCACAAATTGACCTGGCAAGACTTCATATTCAACAAAAAGATAGCGCCACCACACTGAGCCTGCTGAACGAGGCCATAGACCTCAGCACCACCCTGGGTCGGTTGCAGGAAAAAGCCGAGGCCTACCAGCTATTGCGGGAATACCACAAGCAGCTGGAGAACTGGCAAAAAGCGCTGGATGCGTCAGACCAATATATGCAGAGTAAATTTGATTTGCTGGAGAAACAAGCTGCCACCGGTGTCGCCTTTTATGCAGCACAGATGAATATGGCCACAAAAGAGAAAGACATCGTACGCTTAACACAGGAAAATGAGCTACATAAAGCAAACACCGAAGCCGCCCGGACTCAGTTGTTAATAGTCATCATTTCAGTATCTGTTATTGCCTTGCTTACCACCTTTTTCATTCTCCGGATCAGGAGCCAGAACCGTATTCTGACAGCCACTCTTGGCGACCTTAAGCACACCCAGAAACAGCTACTGGAAGCGGAAAAAATGTCAGCAATGACAACACTGGTATCCGGTATGGCCCATCAGCTCAACACGCCATTGGGCCTGGTGGTGACCTCTGCGTCGTGCCTGGAGGACAAGCTTAGCAAGATCCGGGTAAAACTAACCGAGCGACAGCTAAGTAGTAATCAACTAAGGCGTTTCCTTGATGAAGCCGCCGAAATGTTGACGTTAACCGCCAGAAATTCAGCCCGGGCGGCCGATATGATCGCCAGGTTTAAAACGATTTCCGCTAGTCTGGACTCGAGTGAATCCGATCAGTTCGAAGTCCTCAGTTATTTGCGAGACAAACTGCCACTGCTTCGCCAAAGCCTTCCTGTACATGTAGAGGTGTTATTGGAAGGAGACAATGTTGAGATCTTTTCTCACCCAGAGGTACTATTGAAAGTTATTTCGCAGCTGTTAGATAACTCCTGCTCCCATGGTTTTTCAGAGCAAGACTCTCCCAGAGTCACAATTTATATCGAGCGCAAAATGGAACAGGTGATTATAACTTATCGGGACAATGGTGCGGGGATCAGCAAAGACAAACAACAACAGATATTTGATCCTTTTTATACCAGCCAACTGGGCCAGGGTAAGCTAGGGCTGGGCCTGAATATCATCTATAACGCCGTCGTTCATGTTCTTAAGGGAGAACTTTCCTGTGAAGATGCCAGTAGCGGAGCTTGTTTTGTTATCCGCCTGCCTGTTCAACTTCAGGTAGCAGAGTAACGCTGTAACCTGACGGAATTAACCTGACTACGCATACAACAAAGCCGGGCGATGCCCGGCTTTGGGTTGTTATGGCAAGTTAGCCAAACTGGTTCATGGTGTTATTGTCACCCGAGGCTTTAAGCGCCTGCTCACCACTGAAGTACTCTTTGTGATCATCTCCCAGGTTAGAGCCCGCCATGTCCTGATGTTTAACACAGGCAAGACCTTCACGGATTTCACGACGCTGGACACCTTCCACATAGGCCAGCATACCCTGGTCACCGAAATAACCTTTGGCCAGATTATCGGTAGACAACGCAGCCGTGTGATAAGTGGGTAAGGTAATCAGATGGTGGAAAATACCCGCCTCTTTCGCCGCATCCGCCTGGAAGCTACGGATCTTAGCATCGGCTTCCTGAGCAAGTTCCGACAAATCGTATTCGATGCTCATCAGATTTTCTCTGTTGTAAGCACTGACATCTTTGCCCTGCTCACTCCAGAGATCAAAAATTTGCTGGCGGAAGCTTAATGTCCAGTTGAATGACGGCGAGTTGTTGTACACCAGCTTGGCGTTTGGCACGGCTTCACGGATCCGGTTTACCATACCGGCGATCTGCCCGATATGGGGTTTCTCCGTTTCAATCCACAGTAAGTCGGCACCGTTTTGCAGGCTGGTGATACAGTCCAGTACTACACGATCTTCACCACTTCCGGCTATAAATTTATACAGACCATTGGGCAGACGCACGGGTTTAACCAGCTTGCCATCGATCTTCATGGCGGTATCACCCTCTGCCAGATCCTCGACACCATTTACCGGTGTGGTTTCCAGAAAGACGGTATATTGTGAAGCCAGATCACCGGGCTCTTTCGATACCGGTACCTTTTGAGTAAGACCTGCACCCAGTGAGTCAGTACGGGCCACAATCACACCTTCCTCAACACCGAGTTCCAGAAAGGCGTAACGTACGGCGTTTATCTTGGCCAGAAAATCCTCATGGGGCACCGTCACTTTGCCGTCCTGGTGACCACATTGTTTGGCATCAGACACCTGATTTTCGATCTGAATACAGCAGGCACCGGCTTCAATCATCTTTTTCGCCAGCAGATAGGTGGCTTCTTCGTTACCAAAGCCAGCGTCGATATCGGCAATAATCGGCACCACATGGGTCTGGTAATTGTCAATCTCACGCTGAATTCCCTGGGCTTTAACCATATCGCCGGCGGCATTGGCCTGATCCAGTGCCTGGAATAAATGGCCCAGCTCGCGTGCATCGGCCTGACGCAGGAAGGTATACAGCTCTTCAATCAGCGCCGGCACCGAGGTCTTCTCGTGCATTGACTGATCCGGCAATGGACCAAACTCACTGCGCAGGGCGGCAATCATCCAGCCGGAAAGATACAAGTAGCGCTTGTTGGTATTGCCATGATGTTTTTTGATCGACAGCATCTTCTGCTGGCCGATAAAGCCATGCCAGCAACCCAGAGACTGAGTATAATTGGCGGGATTAGCGTCATATTCGTCCATATCGCGGCGCATAATACCGGCGGTGTAGCGGGCAATGTCCAGACTGCTCTGAAAACGGTTCTGGGCTTTCATACGTGCCGCATATTCAGGGTTAATGGCGTTCCAGGTCTGACGCTCTTTAAGCAATTGTCTGAACTGTTCGATATCCTGTTGATAGCTTGACATAGGGTTTCTCCGGTATTTAACGCCGCTGGCGTAATGCTTTCAAACTTGTTGTGAATCAGATTTTTGTCTTGCGCCGGATTTGTCCGACAGCCGAATCTGTTGCTGACAAGCATAGTCGGACACCCTATAATTCAACCAATTTATAAAATTCATATTCGGTATTTTATTTATGAATATATCCAAAATGGATCTGAATTTACTGGTGTATTTCGATGTGCTGATGCGTGAGCGCAGCGTAACCCGTGCCGCCAATCAGCTCAGTATCACCCAACCTGCCATGAGTAACGGCTTGAAACGCCTGCGCGATCTGCTCGCCGATCCTATTCTGGTACGCACCAGTGAGGGCATGACTCCCACTCAGCGGGCATTACAGTTGCAGCCTGTGGTCAGAGATGCACTGTCAAAGCTGGAATCGGCGATCCAACCGCAGACCGAGTTTGATCCGAAAACCTCAGAGCGCACCTTCAGGATCATGGCGAGTGACTACGCCGAGTCCACTTTGCTGCTAGAGGTGGTGCGCCAGCTTAATCAGCAGGCACCGGGTATTACACTGGATGTGATCACCCCCAGTGATGTGACCTTTCACGATGTGGAACATGGCAAAGTGGATATGGCCATTAACCGCTTTGAAGAGCTGCCATTGTCGTTTCACCAAAAGGTATTGTGGTATGACACCTTTTCCTGTGTGGTGAATAAACTCAATCCGGTAGTGAAAGACTTTACCCTGGATAAGTATTTAAGTGCCCAGCATATCTGGGTCAGTAAAACCGGCTTTGGTGTGGGTGTAGGCATCGATCCTAATGAAGTGCAAAAGCTTGGCTGGGTTGATTTGGAGCTGTCCAAACTGGGCAAAAAGCGCCGTATCCGCGTGTTTACCCGCCACTACCATGTGGCATTGCAGCTGGCACGGGAGCAGAATCTGGTGGCTACCCTGCCAAGTCGCGCCGCCAGCATTCATAAAGATGATCCCAATATGGTGATCCTCGAACCGCCCTTTGATATTCCGCCTATTGCCCTGAAAATGGCCTGGAGCGCGCTGCTACAACACGACGCCGGACATATCTGGCTGCGCCGGTTGATTATTGAAATAGCGAAGAAACAGGCTTAATCAGATTCTGGTTGAGCGCCAAGCCCCGACTTACTGTAAAATCTTATATGCACGTGGTGGGAATGGTTGACTGGATGTCCTCCCACTAAAGCTCGCTCTGGATATAATCCAAACTGGCGCTTCATACCATTACCGAAGTCTATTGCCTCATCTAAAGACCTGCGAGGTGAGTCGTATCGCTTCAGCAAAATCAGCATGCATTGATCATCACGACACAACGTAGCGTTACTCTCCAAACCATAAGCTCCTAACTCAGACTTTATATACGCCTGAACCTGAGTCTCCATACCAGTTTGCCTGGGCTGGTCAGATAATAATATCGTATTAACATGTCTGGCAATCGCATATGGGATGCCCCCAGGTAGTTCCTTAATATAATTAACAATAGCCTCAGGCCAGTAATCTCTAGCCGCTTTTAAACTGATCTGTGTTCGTTCTGCTTGCTCTTCTTCCGGCGTATCAAAAGTCGACTGTGAGTGCTCATCGCTTGACCTGGCCTCAGAGGAACCGCGAAGCGCGGTATCGACTGAATCAGTCCGTGCCTGTTGCTTCAATTCAGGCTCAGTTGAGGGGACTTCGTTACCTGGTTGGCTACGTTCAGACTGTTGATTCTGAGAACGAGTTACAAGCGCAAAAGGATTTTCAGAGTTTTGCTTAACGTCAGCCTTACGCTGATTCAAAGAAGATGGTGCAGAGGATTTATGCGAGTCGGGAAGCGCCGCTTCCTGTTGCTCAAAAACGCCGACCAAAGCCAGCGCCATGAATATGAGGCTCACTCCTATTATCATCCATTTCATCAGGTACTCCATTTGCTTTGCGGCACCCCTGGTATTTTAGGCACAGCCAGGATAACGGAGCAAGTCGCTCCAATCATAAGCACTGTGAATAGTGAAGATAGACTTCATAAACTCAACAAAAGACGGTGGGGTGGCTAGACTGGCAGGACCAGTTTATAAAAAGCGAGCAGATTTATGTCATCGCCCATGCAACAAGAGGACTTCCCCATGCCAGATCGAATCGAACAAGGTCAGTTAAGTATCGACGCCGGATTGTTTGAGTTTATTAATCAGCAGGCGCTGCGCGGCACCCATGTGGACAAAGAAGTCTTCTGGCAGGGTTTTGAGCAGATCTGCGCTGACCTGATACCGCAGAATCAGTCTCTGCTTAAAAAACGCGAGCTACTCCAACAGCAGATTGATGACTATCATCGCCAGCATAAAGAGATTGACGCCGCACACTATAAGTCCTTTTTAGAACAGATTGGCTATCTGCAGCGCCAGCCTGATGACAGCCAGATCAGTACCGCTGATGTGGACGCGGAGATCGCCACCATGGCCGGGCCACAACTGGTGGTGCCGATCAACAATGCCCGCTATTCCTTAAACGCCGCCAATGCCCGGTGGGGTAGCCTGTATGATGCCGCCTATGGCACTGACGTGATCCCCGAAACTGACGGCGCAGAAAAAGGCGGGGCCTATAATCCGGTACGCGGACAAAAAGTAGTAGCCTGGGCCAGAGCCTGGCTGGATATCATCGCACCACTGACAGCGGGCTCACACCAACAGTCAGTGGCCTATGATATCCGCGGTGGCCAGCTGGTGGTGACGCTCAGTGATGGCAGCACCAGCAACTTAAAAGACCCGTCAGCTTATACAGGCTACCGCGGTCATATCAGCCAGCCTTGCGCGATTTTACTCAGGCATCATCAGTTACACGCGGAGATCCAGTTCGACAAAGATCATCCCATCGGCAAAACCGACCCGGCTGGCATTAAGGATGTATTGATGGAATCCGCCCTGACCACCATTATGGATTGTGAAGACTCCGTAGCGGCAGTGGATGGTGAAGACAAAACCCTGGTGTATAAAAACTGGCTAGGGCTGATGCGTGGCGATCTCAGCACCGAAATCAGTAAAGGCGGAGAGACCCGCATTCGCGGAATGAATCCGGATCGCGAGTATATCCGCCCCACTGGCGAACGTATCAGCCTGCCAGGGCGCAGCCTGATGCTGGTGCGCAATGTAGGCCACCTGATGACCAACAGTGCCATCTTATTCAGAGGTGAAGAAATTCCCGAAGGGATCATGGACGGCGTGATCACCAGCCTGATTGCCAAACATGATCTGCTCAGTCTTGGCCGTTATAAAAACAGTCGCAGTGGCAGTGTCTATATCGTTAAACCGAAGATGCACGGGCCTGAGGAAGTGGCTTTCACAGACACATTATTTGCCAGGGTTGAATCTTTGCTGGGGCTGAAAGCCAACACCCTGAAAATGGGTATTATGGACGAAGAACGCCGCACCAGCGTCAACTTAAAAGCCTGTATTGCGGCAGCCCGCGAACGGGTGATCTTTATTAACACCGGCTTTTTAGACAGAACCGGTGATGAAATTCATACCAGTATGTTGGCCGGCGCCTTTGCGCCCAAAGCTGAGCTGAAAACCATGGCCTGGATCCAGGCCTACGAAAAGGCCAATGTGGCGGCAGGGCTGGAATCAGGGTTATCCGGTAAAGCACAAATCGGTAAAGGCATGTGGCCGATCCCGGATCAGATGGCGGATATGATGAAGGCGAAAACAGGCCACCCCGAAGCGGGCGCCAACACCGCCTGGGTGCCCTCACCCACGGCTGCCACCCTGCACGCCCTGCATTATCACCAGTGCGACGTGTTTGCCCGTCAACAACAACTGGCGGCGGAAAAGTTTGATGTTCTGGATGAGATTCTGCAAATACCCTTAATGCCTGCGGATACCGCTCTCAGTCCGGAACAGATCCAACAGGAACTGGATAATAATGTGCAGGGCATTCTGGGTTATGTGGTGCGCTGGGTGCATCAGGGCATTGGCTGTTCTAAGGTACCGGATATCAACAACGTGGGACTGATGGAAGACAGAGCCACCCTGCGTATCTCCAGCCAGCATATTGCCAACTGGCTGCATCACGGTATTCTCAGTCGCGAGCAGGTTCAGGCTTCACTGGAGAAAATGGCCAGACTGGTAGACAAACAGAATGAAGGCGACCCGGATTATATTCCGATGACACCGGATACCGCCAATGCCATAGCCTTTCAGGCCGCAGCAGAGCTCATCTTTGAGGGCTGTAATCAGCCCAGCGGCTATACTGAGCCTGTGCTGCATAAAAAACGCCTGGAAATGAAACAGCGTCTGGCTGGATAAATCACTCCCGGGGGTATAGCTGGCTGGATATACCCAGTGGCTATACCGAGCCGGTACTGCATAAAAAACGTCTGGAAATGAAACAGCGTCTGGCTGATTAAACAATACCCGGGATCGGCCGGATACTATGATTTTGTCAGATTGTTGATCTATTTCGCAGAGACGCAGAGGTTTGTAAAGATTACTATTAATATTCTCTGCGTCTTTGCGCCTTGGCGAGACTACTGAAATAACAGCGACTACAAATGCTGCTGTAAGAATTTCAGATAGGCTTTCTGTGCCGTGATCCGGTTTTCACGTTTTAAGAAACCATGGCCTTCATCATCAAATAACACATATTCCACCGGCACGCCCTGAGCGCGGATGGCTTCCACCATTTCGTCACTCTCTACCTGTAACACTCTGGGATCATTGGCCCCCTGTACCACCAATACCGGATTCTGCACTTTGTCCGCATGAAACAGCGGCGAGATTCGATGTAAACGCTCAGCATCTTTTTCAGGGTCGCCCAGTTCTGCATACAGTGCTTCACGAAACGCTTCCCACCACGGCGGAATACTAGTCAGTGTGCGTACCCAATTGGTAACACCAAATATATTGATGCCCGCTTCAAACTCATCGGTAAACGCCATAGCCGCCATCGTCAGATACCCACCGTAGCTGCCACCCATTACACCGATACGCTTTTCATCTATCCACTCCATGCCTTGCAAATAGTTCTTACCAAACACGATATCCTGCAAGTCATCTTCACCATGGCGAAGATCGTCCAGATGGTAAAACGTTTTACCATAACCCGACGACCCACGGTTATTTACTGCCAGAATCGCATAGCCATGATTGACCAGGTGTTGAATCAGCGGACTGTAACCTGTGCGAGACTGCCCACCCGGGCCACCGTGGATCAGAATCAGCGCCGGAACCTTATTTTGTGCGCTGGCCTGGTGTGGTTTGTATTGCAGTGCGGGAATTTCTAATCCATCAAAGCTCTGAAAACGCACGACTTCACTCACCACCAGGTCCTGCTCGTCTATAGCAGGGTTCAGTGCTTCGGTAAGACGTTTTACCTGTACATCACCGATATGCCAGACATACAGGTTCGAGGGACTGTTGTCGGCATTTAAATAGAAGCTCAGAATACTGCTGTCATCAGAAAAGCGGATGCCGCGCAAATCTCCGGCGGGTAGCTGCGGAAGCTGCAAAGGCTGTTCGGTTTTTTGATCAATAATACTTATCTGTGTAGAAGCATCAGCATTTACCGCCTCCACTCTGTAGCGGTTGTCTTTGCTGAAACCTATAAAACTGATATCCCAGTCGGCCTCGCTGTATAATTGCTGTTTGCCACTACTCAGTTCATGGGTAAAGGCCCGCACAAACTCTGAGCCCTCATTGGAGCCAAAAACCAGGGTTTGATTATCGCGACTGAATCCATACACGCTATGGGAGATGTCTCCGTCATGAGCCGTGATTAACTCCGGCTGTGCTGACTGTTGTTGCAGATCTACCAGATAGACATCATTGTCAGCATTATTACGGGATTTAACCAGCGCCAGCCAGCGGCCGTCATCACTGAGTGCCTGCGGGGTATAACCAAGGTTATTTTCAAACATCAGCTCCCGCTGATAATCCTCACTATTGTAGCGATAGATATCGAAATATCGGTTATCACGTTCATTTGAGACCAGCCACAGGTTATTATCAGTCGTCCACTTTAAAAACATCGCCTTAAGGTCTTCTCCGGGCGTCAGATCCACCACCGTGCCATCAGTTTCGCGCACATATATGTGATTCAGCTCATTCCCCCCCTGATCGGCGGTGAACAACACCCGATCATCTTCGGGGAACCAACTGATAGGAAACTGCGGGTCGGATTTTGAATCGGTCAGCGGTGTCCAGGTTTCACCGTCCAGTGATACTTTGTACAGGTTATAAACACCGCTTTCATCAGACGCTACCAGTAACGCATCATTGCGATGATTAATGTCATTGCCACGATAGTTACGGGTTTCAAAAAATTGTTCAGCACTGTATTGCTCAACAGAACTACGATCGGGGGTTGGAGCGGGAGGTGAGTCTGAGCTTAACTGGCTGCAGCCACTGAAAAGGGCAAGTACCAGAGCCGATACACACAGCACACGGGTAAAGTGAAAATCCATATTCTTTCCTTTGATGTTGTTTTTATCAGTCGTAAACTTAAGCCAGCTGCCGGTTAATTACAACGATCGTGTCGATGCCCTCACTAAACCGGCTATAAAACTGTCGCTGATCATAAGTCAGCAGCCTGGGGACAAAGCCCTGAGTTCGCTGGGCGTTAAACCTGTCCAACGCTTACAGGCTCTGCGAAAGTTCGGCACATCGTTAAACGATAGTTTCTCTGCCACCTCTCCATTGTTTAAACCTTGTACGGTCAACAAATAAAGAGCCTCTTGCATATTGACCCTGTCCTGCAATTGAGAAAAACGTAAGTTATGTTCTTTAAGTCTGCGTTTGAGTGTTGCCGGGCTCATTTCCAGACGATCAGCTACCTCCTGCAAACCGCCATGACGTTGGCGTCGCAGACAGCCCGAAACCGCCTCCACAAGGGTATACCTGACCACTCTGCTGGCCTGAATCTGTTGCAAAGCCAGTTGTTGTCGTAACGCGCTGGCCTGAGGCAATGGCTGGCTCAGCCACTTTTCCTCAAACCGGATCGCCATCGCCGGTCTGTCAAAGGCCAGCCTTAAGCCCAGATGTTCTTCATATTCCTGAATATGCCGGGGGCGACTAAAGGGAAACTCAAACCAAAACGGCATCCGCTGACCCAGTAAATGACGGCTGGCGGACACCAGCAGACAACAATACAGCTCCACCACAAACTGATATTGCCGGCTATCCATTCCCACTGCATCGCTGAGTAACAAATAACTGAAGCCCTTATGGCGATAACGATACGCAAATAACAGCGGTGCCAGCTGCAGGCGAAAGCGGGTTAGCAGACGCAAAGCCTGGGACAAATGGCTACTGTAACGGATGGCATTAGCCTCGGCGCTGAAATCGGGAAACAGCCGGTGCCCGAGCTGAAAGGCACTGTCATGGCCGGGCATAAGCCGCTGAAACTGGCTCAGCAGTCGCATCAATTGCGACAGACTCAGATAGCAGTCAGGGCGCAATAAATCTTCCCGGAAAATACCGGTTCCCCGCAGCAGTTTGTGCTGATTAACCTGGCGCTGACAAGCAAGATCCACAAGGCAGGCGGCCAGACCATGAGCGGGCAGAAACTTATCTGCCTGCGTGATATAACGGCGCACGTTGCTTTTCCCCGCTGTATTGCTTGTCCTGTTCAAGGCGCTGATTCACCCGCAACAACAATGAAGCACAAGACTCGTTCTCCTGCGCTGCGGCTACTGCGGTGGTGAGGGTATGAAATACCGCCTGATTACCGGTTTTAAAAGCCAGATGTTTAACCGCGCTGGCAATTTGCTGCACCTGCTGCCGGGCTCGTTTAAGAGGCAGATCAGGCATCAGTAAAATAAAACGGTCACCGGCATAACGGCAGACCAGATCACTTTGACGCACATTCATCAGGATCAGTTCGGCAATCTCGCGCAATAACCGATCTCCTTCAGGATGACCAAAACGGCGGTTAAAGGCATCAAACTGGTCGATATCCACCAGCGCCACACAAAAGTTGGTATTGCGCTTATTTAAAAGCTGGTTAATTTGCTCACGCATATAATCGGCCCGGTATAAACGGGTCACCAGATCCACCCGGCCATGTTCCCGCACATCCGCCTCGCGGCGACGCAACTGCGCATTCAGGGTGAGCATTTCCTGATGCCACTGATACAACCCCCATGTCATCAGAATCATACCAAAAGGGGCCGGAACCGATTCAAACAAAGGCAGCCAGGCTTGCTCCGGGTAATGAATAAATTCATCCAGAGCGTCCAGCAGGCTGGAAAACATAAAGCAACACAGACCAATGGTCAGCAACGTGGTTACCCGACCCGATGGCCGACTAATCAGCAAAAACAACTGCCAGAGGATGGTCAGCAGTACAATCCCGCCTTCTCCTACTACGTCCAGCCATTCAATCTGATGCGAATGTTTCAGGTCCCCAATGCTAAAGCTCAGAACAATAGCCAGGGCGATGGCGAAGCCACTGACAAGCAGCATTTGCGGATGCAGTCTTAGTAAGGAAAAGTTCATAATATTGCCCAGTAAACGGTGTTCTATCAGAATAACGACACAGAACACTTCTCATCAGGGTCAAATTAGCTCAGCCAGATGACAACCTGATGACGTTCGCAGCTTCCACCTGCCTGCATCGCTCTCACATCGCTCGTACAGCGGGCCATTTTACCGGGTCAGAAAAGCTCACACAGACCCGGAATAAATACAAAACCCGCTCTGAGACACCGTCTGTCTTAGTCTGGCCATAAATCTTTCATAAATCCGTCATCCTTGTTCTTTAGCGTGCCTGCATCAAGTTCATACAGAAAAACAGGACGCACAGCGATGCAACACAGATTATCCACACTCACCACAGCCTGCGTGGCTGCACTCATCAGCACCGGCGCCTTCGCCGACCAGGGCAGCTTTGTCGGCAAACTCAGTGATAGCGCCAAACAGGTTTACTTTGAGGGGGCTCAGGTAAGGCTAAAGGAGCTCAATCTGACCACCACAACCCGGCGTGACGGCAGTTTTCGTTTTACCAATCTGGATGCCGGGACCTACACGCTGGAAATCTCCTACCTGGGCACTGCGCCCGTAACAAAAACCATCACCATTGCGGAAAATCAGACCCGCACTGGTGAATTTACCTTAAGTGATAACCGCTCACCGATTGAGGATGTAGTGGTTTACGGGCAACGGGCAGGTCAGGCTGGTGCTCTGAATATGCAGCGCAGTGCCGACAGCATTAAGTCCATTGTCTCCTCCGATGCCATCGGTCAGTTTCCGGATCAGAATGTGGCTGAAGCGCTGCAACGTCTGCCGGGGTTGTCGATTGAGAGAGATCAGGGTGAAGGCCGTTTTGTCGGGATCCGCGGGCTGGATCCCAACCTGAACAATGTTACGGTTAATGGCGTTAACATTCCTTCTCCGGAAGCCGGTGTGCGTTCGGTGGCGCTGGATGTATTCCCCTCTGAGCTGGTGGAAGGGCTTGAGGTTTCTAAGACGGTCACCCCGGACATGGACGCAGATGCCATCGGCGGCAGCATTGAAGTGAAGAGTCTCAGTGCCTTTGATCGCGCCGGTCAGTCAGCCAGCCTTACAGTGCAAGGCAGCCAGAATCAGTTACGGGATCAAACCAGCCCGAAAGTTTCTGCCAGTTACACCAATCGCTACGATCTGGCTGGCAAGCAGGATGTGCTGGGCATTGCCACAGCCGTATCCTGGTTTGACCGCGATTTTGGCTCAGACAATATCGAAACAAACGGTGAAGATGAACTGGAGCAGCGCCATTACACGGTTAACCGGGAACGATTGGGCGCTGCACTGAACCTGGATTATCGCCCGGACTTTAACAACCAGTATTACCTGCGCACCCTGTACAGTGAGTTTTCCGATACCGAATTCAGACAGGCAAATATCTTTGTTTTCGATGGTGAAGATTCAGAAGTCGAGCGCGAGTCTAAAGACCGTTTTGAAGAGCAGCAGATTTTCTCAGTAACCGCCGGTGCCGAACACCAGCTCGATCAATGGCTGCTCACCTATCAGGCGGGCTATTCCGAGTCTTCCGAAGACGAACCAGATGCCCTTTACTATGTGTTTAAAACAGACGGCTTCGCGATTAACTCTGATCTGCTCGATCAGATCCCTTATGTTGAACAGGAAGCCGGCGTTTCACAGCTAAGTAACTATGAACTGGATGAAATTGAATTTGCCAGTAACCAGGCTGAGGATCAGGAATACAGCATTAAAGTTGATATCGCCCGCGATCTGACGTTCTCCGGCCATGCTGCACAAATCAAGTTTGGTAGCAAATACCGCAACCGCGAAAAGCAACAGAATACCAATGTTACCTTCTTTGACGGTGACTTTGATGATATTGACCCGGGTATGTTCGCAGACGAGACGCCGGACTGGGGTCTGGGAGATTTTGGTCAGGGCCTGGATAAAGCCGCATTGCGAAGCTATTTCAATACCAGCCGCAGTGGCTTTGAGATTGCGAAACTGGACTCAGAGATCGAGTCCAACGGGGAGTCTTTTGTCAATGAGGAGGATATCTTTGCCGCCTATCTGATGGGTAAAATCGACATGGACAACCTGCGTATCGTGGCAGGTCTGCGTTATGAAAAAACCGACTTCAGCACCTCCGGACAACGGGTTGAACTGATTGAAGATGAACTCAATGATATCGAACAGGTCGTCAATACTCCCTGGATAGCTGAGCAAAATTACGACTATCTGTTGCCCAGTCTGAATATGCGTTACGCCATCAGTGATAACATGCTGGCGCGTTTTGCTTACACGCAGACTGTAGCCCGGCCAAAATTTGAGGAATCGGCCGCCTTTCAGATCATCGAATCCAAAACCGAAGAAAATGATGAAGGCGGGTTCGATACTGAGCGTGAAGCCGAAGTGGGTAACCCGGAACTGAAGCCCTTCGAGTCAGATAATATTGACCTCACCTTAGAATACTACCCCGGTGGTATAGGCGTGCTGTCGGCGGGTTACTTCTACAAAGATATCAGTAACTTCGTTATTTTTGCCGATGTGGCAGATTTACCCGAGTGGGATGGCTTTGATGAAGTCGTTCAGCCCATTAACGGTGAAGATGCCAAATTGCAGGGTATTGAGCTGGCCTGGGTAAAAACCTTTGATAGCGGTCTGTTGCTGGCCGCCAACGCCACCTTTTCAGACTCAGAGGCCGTGACCCTGTTAGACGGCGAACGTTTTGAAACGTCTCTGCCCAATCAGTCTGACCGGGTCGGCAACTTCACACTGGGTTATGAGGACAATCACTGGAGTCTGCGCCTGACCATGACACACAAGAGTGAGAATCTGGAGGAGGTCGACGGTGATATGCTGTTAATGGAAGACAGCCACCAACAGCTGGATTTCTCCGGAAAATACTACATCAGCGAGGATATGCATTTGTATCTGAACGCCATCAATATTACTGATGAGCCCTTTTACGCCTATTTTAACCAGCGCAGCCGCAATGCCCAGTATGAAGAATATGGCCGTACCTTTGAATTAGGCTTCACCTGGAAGATGTAACGGCAACAGGCTGATTCCGGGTATCAATAAACAGGCCGCACTGGCGTCAGGTACAAAGACGGACAGATCAGAGATACTGACTGCCAGGTCCGGCAATTCGCCCCTGCTATCAGGGGCATTAACACAATGGATAAGCAATAAAATGAAACGACTCACACTGCTGCTGGCGGTTTTACTCGGAAAGCTGATGTTACTCAGCAGCGCCCAGGCTGACACCGACAAGGAACAGGAAGTAACCGTGCGCTTTGCCGTATTAGGCGATGCCGAGCCCAAGCCTCTGCCTGAATTTCCTAACCTGATCCGCGCCGTTGAGGATGTAAACCGGCTGGCAGAGCAACGTAAACTCGATTTTGTAATAGGTGTGGGTGACCTGCCCCACAAAGGCACCATGATTCAGTATCAGAATATCACTCCGGTGTTACAGCGTCTTGAGTTGCCCTTTTACCCCATCATGGGTAATGAAGAGCATAATGCTGAAAACGCCGTTGAACGCTTTCTGGACTTCGCCAGTCAATGGAATCAGGGTAAGCCTGCTATTGAGTCAAGCAAGTATGTTTTGGAATTTGATTCTGTAGCACTGGTGATGGCCTCACCGGATCATGGCCGGGATTTTAATGATCAGGGCATTAAGTGGTTACTTAAACAATTACAACGCCTGCATCCCAAACCGGTATTACTGGTAGTACATGGCGCTCAGACTGGTATTTACCCTGAACGGGCAGATAAGGGGATTACCCATCCTCGTTTTGCTGAAGTCGCTACGCAGCCGAATCTTGGTGCAATCATCTCAGGTGATTTGCATATGGATATGGACAGAGTCGTACATTCCAAACAGAAAGATGGTGTGCATTACCTGCACATTCCGGCTCTGGAGCGCACCAAAATACCTGATGCCAGCAACCATTCGCCAATGTTCAGAGTATTCAGCGTAAGCCGCTCAGGGAAAGTGACGGTAGAGACCTATGCAGTGGGAGAGCCCCAGCCGCTTACCCGTCATGATTATCAATTTACGCTGTGAAGCAAGCTTGATGAGAGGTTCCGGGGCTGACACAAATTACCCGCCCCGGTATTCTTGTGCTTAGCGCTTTTTAATCACCAGAGAGCCAATGGAATAACCGGCACCAAAGGAGCACAGCACACCAATATCACCGGATTGCAGATCCTGATGATGCAGATTAAACGCTATCATCGAACCCGCTGAAGCCGTATTGGCGTATTCATCCAGCACAATGGGCGCTTCGTCAGCGCTGGCGTCACGACCCAACAGCTTCTTCACGATCAGCAGGTTCATATTGATATTGGCCTGGTGCAGCCACCAGCGCCGCACATCCGCAGTGGTGAAGCCATACTGGAGAAGATGCGCTTCTAAATGCGCGGCCGCCATGGGGCAGACCTCTTTGAATACACTGCGACCATTTTGATGAAACAGCTTATCCGGTGCATATGGATCCGTATCCTGCGCCCGGCTCATAAAGCCAAAGTTTGAACGGATATTATTAGAATATTTTGTCACAGCTTTGGTACCCAGAACTTCAAACTGATGTTCGCTGGTTGCAGTATCGGCCCCTTCGATCACCATGGCCGTGGCCACATCACCGAAAATAAAATGGCTGTCCCGGTCACAGTAATTCACCTGGGGGGATACCAGTTCCGGATTGATCACCAGTACCGCGCCCGCGCTACCGGCTTTGACCATCTCATAAGCCCGGTGCAATCCAAAAGTCGCCGCCGAACAGGCCACCAGCATATCGAAACCAAAGCCCTCAATACCCAGCGCATCCTGCACTTCTATGGCAATGGCCGGATAAGAACGTTGCGTATAGGCACAGGAGACAATCACTGCATCGATGTCAGATGCCTGCTTATTTGCCGCTTTAAGCGCTTTTTTCGCCGCAGCCAGGGCAATCTCAGCCTGCTGAGATAACTCGTCATCACTCCGCTCAGGAAAACGGGGCTTCATACGGTTGATATCAAGCACTCCCTCCTTGGCGTAAACATAGCGGCTTTTTATCCCTGAAGCCTTTTCGATAAATTCGACACTGGATTGGGGTTTGCCTGTTAGTTCCCCCTGATCAATTTCATGCTGATGTTGCTGATTGTACTGGTCGGCCCAGGCGTTATAACTTTCTACCAGTTCGGCATTAGTAATTTTGTATTCCGGGGTCCACAGACCACTGCCACTGATAACGACAGATTTTGAAGGCATATTGATTCCGATTAAGGACACTTTGCCCTAGCTTAACCAGTTACGCCTGTTTTGTCATGACAGGATGCCCCTGCTCCCGAATATAATCCGGACAGATATTCGTTTTCAGAACTGATAGGTGTTCACTTTGCCTAACAGCGTGTCTTTGTCCAGCCTGCCGGTAACACAGGCAGTAATATCCTGCTGACGGAAAATATAGATTTTATCCTGGCGATCACCACGCTCATCCTGTTGTACAAAATCTTTAAGTACAACGGAAACCGACTCATCCTCTGGCAACGATTTCAGGCCACTACCATACTTACACAGTGTATCGGCAAGGGTGTCTTCAAAGCGCGCCAGAAAGCTCTTGTACTGTTGTTGTCTGGCCTGACGCTTAAGTGCTATTTGCTGTCGCTTTTCCTGCTCCATTTTCTCGGCAGATGCGGTCAGCTTTTCTTTTTTCTGCTCCAGTTCACGCAGTTCTTTTCTCAATTCGGCACTCTGTTGTTCAATTTCTTTCAGGCGCTGCTCATCGGCATGGCGTTTTTCGAACCTCAGGTCCGTTAGCCTGCGTTCATTTTCCCGCATCTCCCAGGCCAGTTCACGAACCTCTGATTTAAGTCGCTGTGTTTTCTCGGCCACCTGCTGCCACACTTCTGAGGCCTGCTCCATAGCATATTCGATATTCTCTTCTATGGTCTGCTCATCGAAATCAAGGTTAATCTCAAAATCACCATTCTCGCCACCGGGTGAGGGTGGCATGGGCGGATTAGGTGCCAGCCCCTCAAATAACTCACCAAAATTAAAACGGAAAATACGGTTACCCCCAGCCGCAGCGATTTCAAACACCACACCGTATCCGTCAAGATAGGTGGCATCCAGATCGCGAACCTTTAATTTTTCGTCTTTACTGTTCTGCTCAAGAGCCGTCTGCATAATACTTTGCATAATTTCCAGTTCTTTATGCAGTTCCTGCATGTCCGTTGCTGCGCCCGCGCTGCCTGCTACCAGAGCGGATAAAGCCAGTGCAATCGTTGTCTTTTTCATCTTGTACACCTCATTCATTCTCAGTTATTCACTGATTTGGGTTCCAGACTCATTGGTACCGTAGTCTCATAAACCTGCTGCTGTATTTGATTTAACTGCCGCGCAAAATAAAGTTGATCATCACTGCGCTGCTCATTCACAAACTTAATTAACTCAGCAAAATCCTCTCGACGCTCGGTGCGGCTGGATGAGAGCAGATAATTAGTCAGTTGCATATTGGCCTGCTGCTGAGATTTCTCCAGTTCATTTACATATTGCGCCAGTTGCTGCTGTTGCTGTTGTTCAAAGTTCTCCAGCCGGGCTGCAACCTCATTGGCAATTTTTTGCTCGGTGCCCTGACCGGCAAAACTGATCATCACTCCCTGTTTATGCCATTGAATTTCCACCTGCAGCAGCACCATCACGATAGCCAGCATAGAGGTCGCAAATGACAAGGGTAGCCATCCCCGCCAGGGCTGAGAACGTTGTTGTCGATGTGCAACAGCACCGGGCTGCCAGGGTGGCACAGACTGAGGGCGATATTCACTGGCAGATTGTTTTATCTGCCGGGCAGTCGCTACACGTTGCGCCAGCTCATCGTCCTGCGCTAACAGCTGTTCGAACTGTTGTTGTTGCGCCGGATTAAGTCTTTCTTCCAGCCACAGCGCAAATAAATTTTCTTTGTCAGACATCGGTTACCTCCAGTAGCGTCTTCATTTTACCCAACGCGCTGTACAAACGAGATTTGATTGTATTCGCCGATACATCCAGCTGCTGTGCGATTTCCTCAAAGGTAAACTGACCGAAAAACTTGAGTTCAATAACGGCCTTTTGCTCCAGAGGCAAGGCCTGCATCGCGGCCACCAGTTCCTGGCTCTGAGTGTGCTCAAACGTCCATTGGCTTGCACAGGCACGGTCATCGATCATTTCTTCACCCTCATCAATATCCTGGTGATACCGTTTGCGCCGGTAAAACTCTACACAACGAAAGTGAGCTATACGAAACAACCAGCTCTTAAAACTCCCCTCTCCCCGGTAGCTGGCCAGGTTTCTGAATACAGAAAGAAACACTTCCTGCATCAGATCCATTGAATCATCGGCATTGCCGGTCATGCGCAGGCCATAGTTATAGATTGCCTGTTCATAGCGCTTGATCAGCTTAAGCCAGGCTTTATTATTGCCAGCCAGCGCCTTGTGAATCAGGCTGGCATCACTTTGTGAAAACATTTAGAGCACCTAATAGTTAGATAATAACCACCAGAGCCTGACTGAAATTCGCTCAGTCAAGGCGTGGCTGTGCAGGAATATCGGCCATATTTCAAACTGCCGCAACGCAGGATGAGCGAATTTCAGGCGGCTCCCGAAGGGCGGGGCTGAAATTTCCCCAGTCTGCCCCAGGCGTTTTAAGATTTAGGCCCACTAAACCCTAAAACGACCTGGATTGTCTGGAAAAATTTCAGTCTCCGCTGGTGTTCATTATCTAACCATTCGGCGCTCTAGGGCCGTTCCTTCTTGTTCTTATCGCGCTCTGATTATCGGCTTAGTTATAAAGTCGTTAGCTGCTGCAAAAAAGTTTGCCGGTTTTGAAAAAACTTTTTATTAAAAAATTAACCACAGAGACACAGAGGGCACAGAGGATTAGAACTCTTCTTATCTCTGTGGCCTTCGGGTCACCATTAAACTACTGGCGTTAAAAATCACTGCAGACTTTTTTTTCGCGTGGTAATTGGTAAAAAGCCTTCAACCACGAAAAACACTAAAAGCACGAACCTATTGCTATTTCTCGCAGAGCCGCAAAGGTCGCGGAGCCAATAGCCGGAAAACCTCTGTGCCCTCTGTGTCTCTGTGGTGAAAATCCGCTTTTAGTGTTTAAGAAACCCGTTCAGAGAGTTGGAATGGGCATCAGCGGCTGTAACAATTCGGCGAGACGCCGGAACAGCTTAACTCTGGTAGTACCGCTGCGCCAGACCAGACCTATTTCCCGGTAGGCTTTATCCTCTGCCGGAAATGAAACTAACTGACTATGAGAGAGGATATCGCTTTTTAAAGCCAACTCAGGCAAGAACGTCAGCCCCAGTTTACTGTTGGCCAGTTGAACCAGCGTAAACAGACTGCTTGCGGCCAGGGCACTCACCTGCTCTTTATGCTTTAGCCCACAAGCACTCACCGCATGACCGGTCATACAGTGTTCCTGCTGGAGCAGAAACACACTATTTTTGGGCAGCGCCGAATAATCCATAGGCATGGGCATTTGCTTCATCATTTCAGGATGGGCAACCAGATGAAATGGGTCATGACCAATCACCATCTGTTTACAACCTGGGGTGTCCATAGGCAATGCGAGAATTAACAGATCCAGCTCTCCACTAGTGAGCTCTTTAAGCAGATTAGAGGTGGTATTTTCCTGCAGTTGCAGGTTCAACTGGGGTAAAGACTGGCCTACCTTATCGATCAACCCTTCGAGTAAAAATGGCGCAATAGTGGGAATAATGCCCAGTTTGAGTTTACCAGCCTGCCAGTTCCCTGCGCTTTGTGCATACTCAACCAGTTCGTTGGCGCCGTTTAGCAAAATTTTGCTACGCTCCACCATCTCCAGACCCAGGGCAGTGAAGATAAAGGTTTTGTGATCCCGCTCCAGCAACTGACAGCCCAGTTGCTCCTCTAAGTTCTGGATTGCCGTACTTAAGGTAGACTGACTGACAAAACAGCGCTGCGCTGCGCGGTTAAAATGCTGTTCTTCATACAGAGTAACCAGATAATGCAGATGCTTAAGGTTGGGCCATTTCATTAACAGAAACTCCATTTTTAACGATTAGAAAACCCATTATCAATCAGTTTCACTAATATGGCCAGCGTTGATTGCAGCCGTAAACATCCTCATATGAGCTGTTTTACCCACCTAATTTGACTGGTTTTGTCCTTGTTGGCGGTTCAGCAACACGTATGATTCCTTACATCGATATAACAATCCGTTTACATAGAGAGAGCTTATGTTTGCTTTATCCATGCAAGAGCACAGGGTGTATCCCGTCGCTTTCAAACTAACTGCGCTGGCTTTAAGCCTCTGTTGCCATCAGGCAATAGCACAACAGCAACAAGACCAGGAGCTGCAGCGCAGTATTGAAGTCATTAATGTCACTGCCACCCGCCAGACCGAGAACCTTCAGGATGTACCCATTGCCATCACGGCCCTCTCAGCCAGCGAGCTGGAAAAGATGCAGATTATGGATCTCGGTGATCTGGAGTCCCATATTCCTAACTTAAATCTGCACGTTGGTGATGCCTCCAATGCGGTTATCTATATTCGTGGGGTCGGTCAGATAGATTCCATCTCTTTTAACGATCCCGGTGTCGGCGTTTATCTTGATGATGTCTATATGGGACGTGTGCAGGGCTCCTTTCTGGATGTCGTAGATCCTCAGCAAATAGAGGTTCTGCGTGGGCCCCAGGGCACATTGTATGGCCGCAATACCATCGGCGGTGCAGTAAAATTCACCAGTGCCAAACCAACCCAGGATACCGAAGGCTATGTTGGCCTTAACATTGGCAACTATAATCACCGGGGACTCAAAGCCAGTATCAGCGGCCCGTTAATGGAGAGTAAGCTGGCCGGGCGGTTTGCCATCGCCAAAACCGATCGCGATGGTTATGCCGACAATCTGTTTGACGAAAAAGAAGATTACGACAAGGACAGTCTTGCCTGGCGTGGCAGTCTCTTGTACACCCCGAGCGAGCAGTTTAATGCCTACCTGGTGATAGATGGCTCTGATAACAGCCCCGATCGCTCTCGAACGCCCCATCGAGAGACGCCCATTTATTCTGTTGTCAGTGATGACTACCGCCAACCCGGCAGCGATCCTTTCACGGTTAATGCCAATTATAACGATCTTGAGCAGCTTGAAACCCAGGGTGCAGCCCTGACGCTTGAGTATCAGGTCGGAAACATGACTCTGAAGTCCATCAGCGCTTACCGGGAAATGGAATACCGCACCCATCTGGATCTGGATGGCACCCCGGACAGTTCGTTTGGTATTTACAACTTCGAAGATCAACACCAGGTCAGTCAGGAACTACAGCTGTTGTATCGCACCGATAACCTTTCTCTGGTTTCAGGACTGTACTATTTCAGCGAAGATGATCTGACCTTTGGCGGTGCTGTTGCACCGGACTTTTTTGTGCCATTAGGTAATGATGTATTCCTGCCTTTTCCCGTAATCAATGCCGGAGAAAGGGACCAACAAAATAGCAGCCGGGCAATATATGCCAACCTCAGCATGGATCTGACCGATGCTCTGGGACTGACCCTTGGCGCACGCTATACCAAAGAGAAAAAACAGGTTATCAGCGCAGGTGAAGAGTTTGCCGGCACGGGCATCGACAGCGCAGAGCAAATGGAGGCTGTCTTCGGTACCGGAATCGGCTACGGTCAGACGGGTTTTAGTGCAGAACAACAATGGAGTAATTTCTCTCCCAAACTGGTTCTCGATTACAAGGCTTCAGCGGATACACTGCTCTATGCCAGTGCCAGCAAAGGCTTTAAAAGTGGTGGTTTTAATGGGCGGCTGACGTCATTTGCCCAGCCATTCGACCCGGAAACCCTCTGGAGCTATGAAATAGGTTCAAAATCCTTGCTCAATCAGCAAAACGTGCGACTGAATCTGGCCGCCTTTTACAATGATTACAAAAACTTCCAACTAAGCCGATTCTCCATCGATGCAGACACAGGCGCCTTTTTATCACTGTTTGAAAATGCCGGTAAAGCCACGATTTACGGCGGTGAAATGGAACTCAGTGCTGTTATCAGTGATGCACTGACGCTGAACCTGAATGCCGGCTATCTGGGCGGAGGCTATGACGAGCTCATCGGTGATTTTGAACAGGAAGTCAGTGATCAGCGCGAGCTGGTCAATGCCCCAAAGTGGAATGGTCGTGCGGCCCTCGAATATTGGTTCAACAGCGTCACCAGCGGCAGCCTGTCATTAAATGCTTCTGTCAGCTATCGCTCCAAAACCTATCTGACAGTAAGCAGCAGTGAAATTCTTGCTCAGGGTGGTTACTCACTGGTGGATGTATCACTGAATTACCTTTCTGACCAGGACTGGCAGGCCAGCCTCTACGTCAATAACCTTACCGATAAACGTTACCGTCACCATGCTTTTGATCTCAGCGCCTCTCCTGGCGTGCAACTAGGCTATTACGGGGCTCCCCGTACCTTTGGCATTAACTTTACCTACAGGTTCTGAAGCACATGATTGATAAAGATACCCAGGCGTTACTGGCACAGTTCAATCAGCAAACGCCGGATATTCAGCAGCCAGAAGCCGACGCTGAGAACGTAATCCTGAGCGCGCGGGACGGTGCCAGGGCGATGTTTCTCAACCTCGCCGGGATTATTGATAGCGATTGCCAGGTAAAAGAGCTGAACATAAACGGCCCGACTCAAAGCATCACCGCCCGGCTCTATCGCCCAGCGTTAACAACGCAAAAAAATATGCCGCTGGTGATGTTCCTGCATGGCGGAGGCTGGTCTTTAGGAGACCTGGACTGCTACGACGGCCTGATCAGAGAGCTATGCAGTCTCAGCGGCTGCCTCTTTATCAGTGTCGATTACCGTCTGGCACCGGAGCACAAATATCCGAAAGGACTCAACGATGCCACCGATGCCATGGAGTGGATATTTTCCAATGCAAAGCAGTTAGGGGCAGATAGCAAGCGTATCGCTATTATGGGAGACAGTGCCGGCGCCAACCTGGCCATTGCGGTCAGTCATCGGCTGCACAGCAAAACCTCAATACGATTGACGGCCATGTACCTGATTTACCCGGTAATGGATGTTCACAACCCCCATAAGACATATCCGTCGAGGATCACCTATGGTAACGGCGATTATCTGCTATCCAGAGATGCTATAGATGGCACCCGCGACTGGTATCTGGATGAAAACAGCCGCAGCGATAATCCGGAAGTTTCACCGGTTTTTCTGTCAAAACTCAGTCACCTGCCCGCTACATCGATCATAACTGCCGGTCTCGATCCCCTTCAGGACGAAGGCAAGGAGTTTGCAAACAGGCTCAGGGAGGATGGCGTGCTCAGTCGTTATCACTGTGAGGAAGGAACGATTCACGCGTTTTTGTCTTTTGGTGTATTACCCGTCGCCAGACAGACACGAGCCCTGCTCGCCAAACAATTACAAGAGGATCTGGATAACAGCTAAATGCCATCTGATTCAGGGCATTCACGGCCCTTAAACACACAGGGCCTGTACTTTAGTCAGATTGACCCGCCTGGCGCTTTGTGCTCTATTCTTGATCTACTTATTCTCAAGATTATGACAGGAGCGCATCAGTCTGTGACGAGCAAAACCTGTATCCCGTCCGGGAATATTGAGCTGATGCAAACCATGATGGCCTCGGTGGATGTTTCATTGGCACGCCTGATGCGGCAGTTGCATATTCAGACGGATGAGCCTGGACTGGAAATCATAGATTTCCTGAGACTTCAGGAAGCTTTTGCGCTGGAAGTTGGCGATGAGTCCTGGCATATGTCCAAGCGGCCTCTGTTACCCGGTACTAATGACTATGTGCTGGCAAGTCTGGGGCATTGCCAGCACCTGAATGACGCCCTGAAACAATTAGCCTTATCCTATAATGTGATTCACGGTGGTAATTACAATCAGGCAGAGTTATCAGAAAGGCACCTGGAATATATTATCGATGACAGAGAATTTCCCTATCTGTCTGATGCCAGATCTGAATACATCCAATTTAATCTGGAATCGGTATTGCTGTATGTGCACGGAATCATATGTGCTTTACTGCCCGATAAGCCCCATATTCCTCTGCTGAAGATCTATAGCCGGGCCCCTGCAACTAAACATACATTATTACAATCTGTTCTCAATGCCACCCCGATTAAATCTGAGGCCTCTTGTTACGCTCTGCGCTATGCCAATACTGTTGCCTCTGAGCCTCTTGACTGGCAGAGAATAGGTACTCTGACTTCAGCCAAAGTTTATAGTGAGTTACAACGAAGGATAATCGCGCCTTCAGGAGACCAGCAACATCAGGATTTTCTCGAAAAGGTCAGACAGGCAATTAATTCGGATTACCGTAGTCAGGATGCCGTAGCAGATTACTTAGGTTGCAGTGGCGCGACCCTCAGGCGCAAACTGGCAGAATACCAAACCAGCTTTCGGGCCGTAAAAGAGCAGGTGCTGGATCATCAGGCTAAAACGCTGCTGTCTGCGCAGTTAGCCATAGAGGATGTGGCACTGGCGCTGGGCTTTTCCGATGTACGGAGTTTTAACCGTGCTTTTAAAAGCTGGAACGGCCTGACACCAAAAGAATACAGCCTGACGAAAAGGAAAAATGCCAGTCAGCTAAGCTGACCGGCATCATATACAACGAGGTTATTCTGGGAACAGGTCAACTGGCCTCTCAGGCAAATATACCTTTGAGCATAAAGAAGAACATAATAGACAGTGCGGCACCGACCGGAAGCGTAACAACCCAGGAAATCACGATATTCCGCACCACACCAAGATTCAATGCAGCAATACCGCGTGCCATGCCCACACCCAGTACTGCACCCACCAGTGTCTGTGTGGTAGAAATAGGCAATCCGGTGCCGGAAGCGATGATGACTGTCGTTGCGGCGGCCAGCTCGGCGGCAAACCCGCGACTTGGCGTAAGGTGCGTAATGCCTTTACCAATAGTGGCCATTACCCTTGAGCCAAACAGTGCAAGCCCCATAACAATACCTACTGCACCCAGCGGCAGAATCCACCAGGCCAACGCCGCTTTACTGGCAATCTGACCATTGTTCTGCACCACGCTGACCACTGCGGCAAGAGGACCGATGGCATTGGCGACATCGTTTGAACCATGGGCAAAGGCCATACAGCAGGCGGTAACCACCATCAGAACAGCAAAGACTTTCTCCACGCTGGCAAATTGCATGCGGCGATTAGATAACTTGTCTGTTTTGATGCGATTGATAACAACCTTGCCGATCAAGCCGACCACTACGGCCAGAGCGATTGCCAGCATAAAACCTTCGGCGGTGCCCATTCCCAGGCCCACGTGTTTGAGGCCTTTTTTTATCGTCACCAGCGCCATCACGAACCCGGCTAATGCCATATAAAAAGGCACATAACGTTTAGCGCTGGCAAACGGATTGTCGGTGTCAAAGATCAGCCGCTGAGCACTCATAAAGATGATGTACGCTATAATCCCTGAAATTGCCGGCGTTACAACCCAGCTGCCGACAACACCAGCCACCTTCATCCACTCAACAGCCTCGGGGCTGACGCCTACAGCCGCAAAACCAACAATAGCGCCGATAATGGAATGAGTAGTGGAAACCGGCCAGCCCAACCAGGACGCGATAACCAGCCATATACCGGCAGCAAAAAGTGCGGCAATCATGCCATATACCAGCAGCTCCGGACTATCTACAAAATAAGCACTGTCAATAATGCCTTTACGAATGGTGGACGTCACCTCACCACCAGCCAGATAAGCCCCGGCGAACTCAAAAATCATGGCGATCAATATCGCCTGTTTAATCGTCAGTGCCTTGGAGCCAACGGAAGTGCCCATAGCATTGGCCACATCATTGGCACCAATACCCCAGGCCATTAAGAATCCCACTACCGCAGCAGTGATGATCAGTACAAAACCGTATGTTGTAAGTATATCCATCAATCAGGCCTTTACTTAGCTAGCATGAGTTCCAGGCGTGAACCAACACGCTCAGCGATATCGGCCAGGTCGCCGATCCATTCGATGATTTTATATAAAAACATCACGTCAACAGGATTGAGCTTGTCTTCCATCTTCCATAAGGATCGACGAACACTGATTTGAATCTTGTCCGTATCATCTTCAATCTGGTCCAGTTCGTTGATCATTTCCTCAACCACTTTTACTTCACGACCACGAAAACCGGTTTCCAGCAATTCGTCCAGTTCGTTGGTAACCTTTTTGGCCTGCTTTGTCGCATCCAGACAACGCTGTAAATACTTCAGAAAATCTTCCTGCATCGGCTCCGGGAGCTGAAGTTCACGTCCCAGCACCAAACCGGATATATCCCGGGCCCGGTTAGCAATTTTATCCTGAGTGGTTAGCAGATCGAGCAAATCCTGGCGCTGAATCGGCATAAATATACCGGCCGGCAGGTTCACACGTAGTTCATGTTTCAGTGCGTCAGCTTTGCGTTCAAGATGAGAGATATCGCCCTGACATTTCTCCGCTTGTTTCCAGTCGTTTTTGAATACCGCTTCAAAAAACGGCAAAAGACCCTGACTGCACTGATGTACGGTATTGATATGTTCTTCGAGAGGTTTTAACGGTGATTTGGCAAAAACCTCAAGGAATGCACTTGTAGACATAAATGACACAACATTAACCCTTTTTTGTGCGGCGCATAATACACCATAGTAGATGACAGAAATATTTCAGTTTGATGACAACCATATACCTAAGTAACATTTTAGTGTAGAGATTAACTCTGGCGAAGCTCTGCAAGTCGTTTCTGCAATTCTTCCCTGGAGATATGCCGGACATCCTTACCTTTAACCAGATAAATAATATACTCACATACATTCTTACACCTGTCTCCAACCCGCTCCAGGGCCCGCATTGCCCATAAGACTTCCAGCCACTGAGGTAACAGTTCCGTATCCTGCTGCATTTCGGTCACCGCCAGGGTCAGCAACTGCTTATATTGCTCATCAATTTCCTGATCGCCCATATGAATCTCTAATGCCGCTTCACCGTCGAGCCGGGCAAAAGCATTGAGCGTTTTCCTGAGCATTTCCATCACATGATTGCCGGTAGCAATCATGCCGTTCTTGATGTCCTGAGAAACAGGTAAGCTGCCCTTGATCAGCAGATTGGCGATGCGTTCAATATCATCTCCCATTCTTTCAAGGTCGGCGGTAGTTTTATTGATGGCCAGAACCAGTCGCAAATCACTGGCGGCGGGGTGACGTTTGGCAATAATCCGCGTGCATTCTTCATCGATCTGCACTTCCATGGTATTGAGCGTGAAATCATTGACAATGACCTTCTCTGCCAGGGCCATATGATTATCTCTCAGCGCAGCGATAGCATCACAAAGCTGCTGTTCAACCATGCCTCCCATGGTCAGTACGGAATTGCGCAGATTTTCCAGCTCTAGATTAAATCGACCGGAGATATGCGTATTGAGTTTAATTTCTTGCATAAGAAAATGCCTGACTCGCCATTTATAGCCCGGCGAATTTAACATATCGTTACTTATAAGGCCCGAAAAAGAATGATCGGTTAGGAGTGAGGGGTTAAGCGTGAGGACTCCTCACCCCTGACTCCTCTTTCTTACCCATATCTGCCCGTTATATATTCTTCGGTTTGCTGTTGTCTTGGACGAGTAAATAATTGATTAGTATCGGAATATTCAATCAGATGCCCTTCGTGTAAAAAGGCAGTGAAGTCGGAGACTCTGGCTGCCTGTTGCATATTATGGGTCACCACCAGCACCGTATATTTTTCCTTGAGCTGGTAGATCAGCTCCTCAATGGTCAGGGTCGAGATCGGATCCAGTGCCGAAGTCGGCTCATCCAGCAACAGGATTTCCGGCTGCAGAATGATTGCTCTGGCAATCACCAGCCGCTGTTGCTGACCACCGGAGAGGGTCAGTGCCGAGTCAAACAACCGGTCTCGGACTTCCTTCCACAGCGCCACATCAATCAGCGCCTGCTCTACCGCATTGTCCAGTGTCCGCCGGTCCCGAATCCCCTGTATTTTCAGACCATAAACCAGATTGTCATAGATGGACATCGGAAAGGGGTTTGGCCGCTGAAACACCATACCTACCTGAGTTCGTAATACAGCCACATCCTGCCTGCGATGGTAAATATTCTTACCGTTAATCAACACTTCGCCCTCTACATGGCACCCTGGCGTCAGATCATTAAGGCGGTTAAAGCATCCCAGCAACGTAGACTTGCCGCAGCCACTGGGACCAATCAATGAGGTAATCTGACACTTTGGAACACGCATATTGATATTATGCAGGGCCCGGGTCTGACCAAAGGTTAAAGTCAGCCCCACCACATCAATGGCTACCTGATCAGCAGGCAGGTTATCGAGACTGACCTGTGGTTTTACCAAATCGAAATAATCAAACATTCAATACTCTCTTGAGTTCAGTTTTCTCATCTGGACATAGCCAGATACTGACGACGTAACCGGGCCCGAACCATCACCGCTATGGTGTTCAGAGACAATACTACCAGCAGCAACAACAGACATGAGGCAAACATCATTGACGAGCCATGACCGATATTGTTGCTGTGAAAGGCACCATCATAAATCAGTACTCCCAGGTGCATAAACTGCCGCTCCAGATGCAGATAAGGAAATTCTCCGTCCACTGGCAGGCTGGGCGCAAATTTAACTGCGCCCACCAATAATAACGGTGCCACTTCCCCTGCCCCGCGGGCAATCGCCAGAATAACCCCGGTCATTATGCCGGGACTCGCCATGGGAATAACGGTACGCCAGATGGTTTCAAACTTTGTCGCGCCAAGAGCAAAGCTCGCCTGTCTGAGGGTGTTGGGTACCCGTCGCAATCCTTCTTCCGTGGCTACGATAACGACCGGCAATGTCAGCATCGCCATGGTCAGCGCAGCCCAAAAAATACCCGGTGCGCCAAAGGTAGGAGCGGGTAACTGTTCGGAAAAAAACAATTTATCGATGTTGCCACCCACCTGGTAGACAAAAAAGCCCAGGCCAAACACGCCATAAACAATAGAGGGGACACCCGCCAGATTGTTTACGCCAATACGAATGAGTGATGTCAGCATGTTAGCCGGTGCATATTCGTTCAGATAAATCGCAGCCAGCACCCCCAGAGGCGTTACAATAACCGTCATCATAAGCACCATTACCACCGTGCCGAACAAAGCCGGGAATACGCCACCTACATTATTGGCTCGTTTCGGCTTTTCACTGACAAACCGCCATATGGCTTCCAGTGCTGCGCCGGCCTTTTGTGGCCCGGATAACTGATTTAGCAAGCGATACTCTTCGATATCAGCCAGCGCCAGAGATCTGGCCGAACCATCAGCAAGCCGGACCCGTACACGATAACGATCGATATCCTTTTGTAATACGCTGATCTGCTGATTAATTTCCTGATAACGTTGCAACAGCTTTACTCTGGCCGGGGCGTCTGCTTCAACCTGGCGTCGGTCGAGTTCCGCCAGCTCTGAGTGAACAGCGGCTAATTCATTCACAGTCAGGTCCAGAATACGCTCTTGGTGCTCTGTGACCTCCCTCCATCTTGCCTCAATTTCATCAGCTGCGATGGCATGTTGATCAAAAACCACGCTTTGCAAGCTGGCGAAAAGCCGGTTACCACTGGTAAGCCGGATATCTATCAGAGACTCCGGAGTCGACAGCTCAATAAGCTGCCCCTTAGGGATCAGGTATTGCTGATCAGTGAATTGATCCAATCTGGCCTCGTTAAACAGCCAACGCGTTTCACTGCCGGTAGTAACAAAATCATCGGCCAGCAGGGTTGCGTAGATTGTCTTAACCGGCTGATCTGAAGCGTCCTCTTCTATATATGTCACCTTATACAGTGAGGGTGGCCAGAAATGCTGCGCGCCTTTAAACAACATCAGCGTGATGATGCCGCCAAGTAACAGCAGAATGATACCAACGAGGGCCGCGCTGGTGATCACCGGCAGCCCTTCTTTCTGAGCCTTAAACCATTTTCCGTCAGACATTCTGATAATGCCTCCTCAGACGGCCCCGAATCAGTTCCGCCAGCGTATTAATGACAAAGGTAAAGGCAAAAAGTAACAGGGCAGTAAAAAACAGGATACGGTAATGAATGCTGTTCACCTCGGCTTCTGGCAACTCAATGGCAATATTTGCCGTAAGGGCCCTTAACCCGGAGAACGGATCCCAGTCTGCCACCGGTGTATTACCTGTCACCATCAATACGATCATGGTCTCACCAAATGCTCGCGACAGACCCAGCATCACCGAAGAAAAGATCCCCGGATAAGCCGCCACCAGCACCACATATCTTAAGGTCTGAGCACGGGTCGCGCCGAGTGCAAAAGACGCTTGTCGCAAATGGGAAGGCACTTCATAAATAGCATCCTCGGCCAGAGAATAAATGCTGGGTACTATGGCTAAACCCAGAGCCAATGCCACCACCAGAGCATTCTTGCTGCTGTAGGTATGACTGTCTGTAAACCAGCCCTGTGGCCACAGCCATTGCTGAAGGCTGCCACCAGATTCAAATGCCAGCCAGGCAATCAGCAGTACCAGTGGCACAGCCATAATTAACTCCCAGCCAGACTGCCATTTCAGACTAAACCAACGGGATACGGGTTTTTGCAAAAATGCGCTGATAATCAGCCCCACAGGCAAGCCCCAGAGAAACAGTACAATTGCCAGCATGTGGTGCTCGACAACAGGAACAAGCCAGATAGCAGCAATAAAGCCAATTACCACTGAAGGCACCGCCTCGAGCATCTCAATACCGGGCTTAAGCCAGCTGCGCAGGCTGTCGGGTACAAAGTATGCGGTATAAATCGCGGCGCCCAGGGCCAGAGGAATGGCCACCATTAAAGCGAATAACGCTGCTTTTAGGCTACCCACCACCAGTGGAACCAGACTATATTTTGCCTGAGCGGTATCAGCAGATGTGGTGGATTGCCAGATATAATCCGGCTCTTCGTAACCGTGATACCAGACTTTTTCCCACAAAGATTCAAAGCTGACAATAGAACTGGCATGGTCGATATGCCACTGTTCAATACTGCTGTTATGATGCACAAACAGCTTATTTCCGGAAAGGAAAAATCCCCGTGCTGGCTTGTCCAGCGTGTGACGTTGGAGTATTTCACCGGTACTGCCAAGAAAGAGCAACAGTTCTTGTTCGTGGGACAGGATCACGCCAAGATCCTTGCCACTGAACATCTGCATCTGCCTGATTGAAACCTGTTCAGGCAGGGTATAAATCTGCTGATACACAAACTGGCCTTGCTGATTAAAGCTCGACCACTTCTGCACTTCGCCTCCCTCCAAGCCAATCAGTACGGCTTTATGATCCGGGAACGCGGTAACGGTCTCAATAGGCTGTTGGGTGACAATCCGTTGGCTTGAGTCCGGGCTGGTGAAAACAGCCTGATTATCTTCATACCACAACGCCGATTTGACTGAAGGCAACAACAATAAACGGCCACTTCCATCCAGCTCCTGAGTAAAGTTATCCAGCGGTCTGTCTCTCGATACCCAGTGAATGTGCCATTGCTGGTCAGACTGAATCGCCACTGTCAGCCATCGTTGTGACAACGCCACCTGCCAGTGTTGAATAACCTCTGGTAAAGCCGGTTTCACCAAAAAAGACAACTCCTGCATTCTCTCAATCCGCTGTGCCACGCGAATCAGCCGCTCCATTCTTATCAGACCATCGCCACCGAGCTGAAATAAGTAACGTTCACCGCCGTGATGCAATGCCCTGGTACTGACCTGACATGACTGCGGCAATGTCTTCAACAATTCCATATCGCTGCTGCGGGGGGCTTTCGCCTGATAAAGATTGAGCTGACAATCCT
This sequence comes from Lacimicrobium alkaliphilum, assembly GCF_002591895.1. GTDB lineage: Bacteria > Pseudomonadota > Gammaproteobacteria > Enterobacterales > Alteromonadaceae > Lacimicrobium > Lacimicrobium alkaliphilum. The sequence goes on along the minus strand of NZ_NISX01000006.1, from coordinate 186,503 downwards.
CTGCCATACTCAATACCGTGCGACCCGCGCTGACGTCTTCGAGTAAAAGCAGTTGCTCATTTTGCGGAACTGACCAGCTGTTTACTGACTTTAAAGAAGGAGTGAGTAATAAGGGAGACGTCACATATAGCAGATGCCAGATTAAAACCGCCAGCGTAACCAATACCGTCAGACCACCAACAGTGATAATACGACCCGCCATTTTGTCGCGCCAGGCGCGGCCTTTATGTGATTGCTGTTGACTCAGTTGCACGGCGTATCCACTGGAGAATAAGTCTACCCTGATAATCGGGACATTGTAGAGATCCTGCCTCTGAATTACTAACGCTTTGAAGCCGCTGGAAAATAATCATTTTTTTGTTCGCCCACACCTACAAGGTGCATTATAGTTTCACTATCAAGGTACAAAATGTTGCCAAAGAGGTAGAGTCTATGAAATCCATTGTTATCACCCTGCTGGGTAAAGACAAACCCGGCATTGTGGAAACCATCGCTAAACAGGTCAGATTGTCAGAAGGCAACTGGCTGGCCAGTAATTTTGCCCACATGGCGGGACATTTTACCGGTTTTGTGGAAATTCAGTTGCCTGAACAGAACATCGCTGCGCTGCTGGATAAACTGGACGGGATGGCGGAGCTGAATATTCGTCTGGTTGAAGGCGAATCACAGCCGGCCCAGACGATGAGAGCCAGCCTGGAAATCATGGGTAATGATAAATCGGGCATTGTGCAGGAGATCACCTCTGTACTGCATCAATTTAATATTAATATCATCAGGTTCAGTTCAAGCTGTGAAGCGGCACCCAACTGGGGAGGCCTCTTATTTAAAGCGAATATTGATATCGCGTACCCTGAAGGTTTCGATATTGCTCCTTTAAGTCTGGCACTGGAACAGATTGCCAACGATCTGGTGGTGGACATTGACTGGCAGGATTAGCGCCGTCTCTGTCATAAAAGCTTCATCCTGGCGAGGAACAGTTGTTGTTAAACTCTCGCCAATTTTTCCCGGCCATTTCAAATAGATGAGTATTACGACACTGCCTTACTATCCGAAAGAACTTAGCTGGCTGGCGTTCAACCAGCGGGTACTGCAAGAAGCCGCAGATAAGCGCAATCCTATTGTCGAGCGTATCCGTTTTCTAGGCATCTATTCAAATAATATGGATGAGTTCTACCGGGTGCGGGTCGCCGATGTTAAACGCCAGATATACATCCATCTGAACGATAAGAACCTGGCAGCTGCAGAGCAGACTAAAGCCCTGATGGACAAAATCCAGGAACGGGTTTTAGTCATGACCGAGGAATTCGAAAAAATCCATGCTGAAGTGGTGGCGCGCCTGGCCAGGTACCATATATACCTGATCACCCAGGATCAGCTGGATGCGTATCAGGTGAACTGGCTACAGAGCTACTTTCAGAACAAGATCCTGCGTTATATCGCCCCGGTACTGATCAACAACAGGGTCAAGCTGGTAGAGCGGCTCAACGACGCCGCAACCTATCTGTTCGTCGCAATCCGCAAGGCAGATAAGAAGACCGAATATGCGCTGTTGGAAGTCCCCACCGATTATACCTCCCGGTTTGTGCAGATTCCGCCGCAAAAAAGCCGTAAAAAGAAGTACATCATTCTGTTAGACGACATTATCACTCTGTGTCTTGAGCAGATTTTTCGTGGCTTTATCGAATTTGACCAGCTCGAAGCCTACTCCTTTAAAATGACCCGGGATGCTGAATATTCCATCAATGACGAAATTGATGAAAGTTATGTAGAGAAGATGTCAGAAAGCATGAAACAACGCATGATTGCAGAGCCGGTGCGTTTTATTTATGACGGTGATATGCCTGACGACATGCTCAACTTCCTCAGGAAACAGCTCAGCATTTCTTCTTACGACAGCCTGATTGCCAGCGGCCCTTATCGCAATTTCAAAGACTTTATCGGCTTCCCGAATATTGGTCGCGCCTATCTGGAAAACCCTTTACTGCCGGCTATCAATACCCGTTATTTTGCCGATCATTTTACTGCCTTCGATGCCATTCGCCAGGGTGACATACTGCTGTACTATCCCTATCACCGCTTTTTGCATCTGACCGAATTTGTGCGTCAGGCCGCCTTCGATCCCAGCGTTAAACATATTCGCCTGAATATTTACCGGGTGGCAAACAAGTCCCGCATCATCAATTCCCTGATCGATGCTGTAAACAATGGTAAGCAGGTTACCGTGGTGGTAGAACTGCGTGCCCGTTTTGACGAAAAAGCCAATATCGAGTGGTCAAAAACCATGACCGATGCAGGTGTTAAGGTATTGCTCGGACTGCCAACCCTGAAAGTGCATTCCAAACTCTGTGTCATCAGTCGCGAAGAAGACGCAGAACTGATCCATTACGCGCACTTCGGCACCGGTAACTTCAACGAAAAAACAGCTAAAATTTACACTGATTTCAGTCTCTTTACCCGGGATCAGGAACTGGCCCTTGAGGCCATTGAAGTGTTTGATTTTATTCAGTACCCCTATCGCCGCTTTAAGTTCCAGCATCTGCAGGTCTCTCCTATTAACGCGCGTACCCGCCTGCAAATGCATATCCGTCAGGAAACTCAGAATGCCAAGGAAGGAATAAAGGCTCAGATCCTGCTGAAAATTAATAATCTGGTAGACATCGCCCTGATTGACGATCTGTATCGTGCAAGCCAGGCTGGCGTGAAAGTCAGGGCCATTATTCGCGGCATGTGTTCTTTAATACCCGGTATCAAAGGGCTGAGTGAGAACATCTATATCACCAGTATCGTCGATCGCTTCCTTGAACACCCCAGGGTGATGGTGTTTGAAAACGGCGGTGACCAGAAGGTCTTTATTTCCTCTGCTGACTGGATGACCCGTAACATGGACAACCGCATTGAAGTAGGCTGCCCTATCAATGACCCGGTGTTAAAAAAGCGCATTATGGATATTCTCAACATTCAGTTTAAAGATACCATCAAGGCCAGAGTCATTGATGCCGAACAAACCAACAAATATGTTCGCCGGGGCAACCGGAAAAAGTTGCGTTCACAGGTAGAGATATACCATTATCTGAAAGCACTCGAAGACAACAGATAAATTAATGAACCAACTCGATACAGCGTTCAACGATATAGAAGTCAGGGACACAACCCATGTGGCCGCGCTGGATCTCGGTTCAAACAGCTTTCACCTGATTGTGGCGCGCATAAATGCAGGTAGTGTGCAGATCCTGCATAAAGTTAAGCAAAAAGTCAGGCTGGCGGAAGGCCTTGATGAAAAAGATATCCTCAGCCACGAAGCCATGGACAGAGGCATAGAAACTCTGCAGCAATTTGCCGACAGTCTGCGCGGCTTTAATCCTGACTCGGTGCGTATCGTTGCAACGCATACCCTGCGCCAGGCCCGCAACGCTAATGTATTTATCAAAGCGGCACGCAAGGTTCTGGCTTATCCCGTTGAGATTATCGCCGGCATTGAAGAAGCCCGGCTGATCTATCAGGGTGTGGCCCATACCAGTGAAAACAGCGGCAAACGACTGGTAATGGATATTGGTGGTGGCAGCACTGAGTTTATTATCGGGGAAGGTTTTACACCTCTGTTATTGCGTAGTTTGCAGATGGGCTGTGTAAATTATACGCAGCGATACTTCACCCGTTCCGAACTCAGACCCAAAGCCTTTCATAAAGCCAGGCTGGCGGCAGGCCAGGAGCTGGAGATGATTCAGCGCCGCTTTCGCAAACTGGCATGGGACCAGTGCATCGGCACGTCAGGAACCATCAAGACCATAGTCAGTATTGCCGAAGAGATTGATCCACAAGCCAAACCTGGCACTGTGAACCTCAGCCAGATAGAGACAATCATCAAACGTTGCTGTGAGGCTGGCCAATACTCACTTCTGCCCTTTAAAAGCTTAAGCGAAGAACGCGCCCCGGTATTTGCCGCTGGCCTGGCCATTCTGGCTGCCAGTTTTGATAGCCTGAATATAACAGAGCTGGTCTTTTCACCTTCAGCCCTGCGCGAGGGGGTCATCTATGAAATGGAGGACCGCCTGGAACATGATGATATTCGCGAGCGCACCGCCGATAGTCTTGCCACCCGCTATGATGTGGATACTGACCATGCCAGGCGGGTATTGCAGACCACACTGGAAATTTATCAGCAGGTTGCGTCAGATTGGTGCCTGCAGACGACAGAATTACAACAATTACTGGGCTGGGCTGCACTGCTCCATGAAGTCGGATTACAAATCAACTCACGCCGGGTACAGCATCATTCCGGATACATACTGCAAAATGCTGAACTGCCCGGCTTTAACCAGCAACAGCAGGATCTGCTCGCCACTCTGGTGCGTTTTCACCGCAAAAAAGTTCGCACTAATGAGTTACCGGAGTTTATTGAATACAGCAACGAACAGGTACTGAAGCTGATTTGTATCCTGCAACTTGGCGTGCTTTTAAATATTCGACGCCAGGATGATTTTTTACCCGAAATTAGTGCACAAGCGAAACAAGATAAGTTAATACTGGAATTTGACCAGCACTGGTTACAGAATTCTCCGCTGGTCCTGGCCGACCTCGAGCTTGAAGCAGAGTACATGCGGGGTTGCGGGATTCGTCTGGTTGTGCGTTAATGATGATTGCTGCTCTTTCAGGGCAGCGCAGTATAACCATTAATCAAATTATCACAGCCTGAGCCGCAATCGCGTTTTGTCAGATGTGATAACAGATAGGGTGTGATATAAAGACTGTGCCAGGTGCACGCGGGTAATGTATGTTTTTTGGTAACTCCGAGTACCGTCATATACCCGGCAGCCGTCGCTAAAATAATGAGTTTGGAGTAGCTTAGCTTCTGCTCACTATCAACGTAAAACAAAAGGAAGCATTCAATGAATAAAACTGATCTTATTAACCGTATCGCAGAAAGCGCTGATGTATCTAAAGCGTCAGCTGGCCGTGTTGTTGACGCCTTCACTGGCGCAGTAACAGAAGCCCTGGCCAGTGGTGACGAAGTCGCTATCCTGGGTTTTGGTACCTTTAAAATCTCCGAACGCGCCGCCCGTACCGGCCGTAACCCACAAACTGGTGCGACTATTCAGATCGCTGCCTCCAAGCTGCCTTCTTTCAAAGCAGGTAAAGCACTGAAAGACGCCTGTAACTAAGGTTTCTGATGCAGGGGCTCAGCGCTCTCTCATACCCGGTATGTGAAAGTGCGCGCCCCTGATATTCTCTCAATCCCGTATCACTTTCAGTAAGCGTCCCGATTCTTCATCCGTTAACAGATAAATCGCACCATCACTTGCCAGTGCAATATCCCGTAACCTCACATCCAGTTCAGTAAACAGGCTTTGTTGTTCTCGCACTTCGATACCACCAAGTACAACCCGTCGCACTTCCTTTGATTTAAGTGTTGTTGACAGCAGGTTGCCGTCCAGTTCAGGAAACATGGCTCTGCGATAAACCACCAATGCGGAGGGTGCAATGGAAGGCGTCCAGTCTACCAGCGGCTGTATCATTCCCGGATATTCGGTAAAAGGGCTGATATTGGCGCCGGAGTAATCCTTTCCATACGTGATCACCGGCCAGCCATAATTACGCCCAGGACGAATAATATTGATCTCATCTCCACCGGCGGGGCCATGCTCGTTAGAAAACAGCAACGTTTTGAAGGGGTCCCAGGCCAGCCCCTGAGCATTGCGATGACCGAGACTGTACACCCCTTCTGCCGCGCCTTCAATTTGCGGATTATCTGCCGGAATACTGCCATCATCATTTAAACGAATTAACTTACCCAGATGACTGGCAGGATTCTGCGCCTGTTCACGATAATCAAAGCCGTCACCACTGCTGAGTACCAGGGTATTGTCGTCCATAAAAACAAGCCGGCCACCATAATGCACAGGTGTCGCTTTGACTGGCTCAGCACTGAACAAAATCTGCTGGTCTGTCAGTGTATCGTCCTCAAGCCGCGCGCGCATGAGGCGCAGTTGATTGGCCTCATCACTGCCGTGGGCGTAGGTGAGATATATCCAGCCGGTGGCATTGTATTGAGGGTGCAGAATAATATCCATTAACCCGCCCTGGCTCTTATAATAAACCTGAGGTACCCCCTGAATTGGCGGTGAAATTTTTCCATCCTGAATGCGTCGCAGCTGGCCCGGTTTCTCTGTAACCAGCACGCTGCCATCAGGCAATTCCACCGTCGCCCATGGATAATGTAACCCGGAGGCCAGCGTCTGAATCTCATAGTCGCCGAAGTCCGCCTCATTAGCTGACACAGCAGCAGTCCAGCTTAAGGCAAGCAACAGTATCAATCGTTTGATCAGTAACATAGATATTCCTCAGCGTTTTCAGACAGTGTGTTAATTATTCACCAACTATGCAATTATTTGTTTTACTTAGATTTTAGGCCGAATGCTTAAAGAGTACACCTAATGGAAAAATTTGCCCGATTGACGCTTCGCTTTATTCTCGCCTGGCTGACAACCTTTACCTTTGCCAGTATCGCCCACAGTCAGATGGTGCTATCTGGTCTGGAACAACAGGGTATTGTCATTCCCCCTTTTGAACGCCTGCAAATGACGCTGAGTGACTGGTGGGGATTATTACCAGGCTATGGCGCCGTTATCGCCGTGGGAATGCTGATTGCGTTGTGTTTTGGCGGATGGGTATGCAAAAAAACCGGCACCCCGGGAGGACTGCTTTATCCCGTAGCAGGCGCATTGGCTATGCTCAGTATTGTGATGGCAATGCAGCCGATTATGGACATCACCCTGATTGCCGGAGCCAGAAGCAATACCGGTCTGGCGTTACAGGCACTGTCCGGATTGATTGGCGGATGGGCATTTTACGCGCTGCGTAAAAAACCCAAACTGCATTTTGACTGACTCTACGCTGTGTTGCCCCTGTAGAGCCCAATCTAATGGACCGCCTCAGGATATTTGTCGAATAAATTCAACCCTACACGGGGCCCAATTTATTGGGCCAGGCTGGCGGTGCTTCTGGTATTTTTTTGTGTCATTTAATGCCTTTCGTGCTTGAAAAACCTTTAGCCAAAACGCTTGGGATCAGTTTGCTGAAGAAATTCCTCAGACAATTCGGCTAACAATGATTCATCTGCCAGACCTCTGGCCCGCATTGCAATAAGCTGGCACCACGCATTATTTCTGCTGTGGCCGTCAAATATCCGCGCCATCTCTTTATTTCGATCCTGCACCTGTGTATAGAGCTGAAGGTAACGGTTATGAATATGCTCTTCGCTGTTCGATATAATCTGCCCGAACTCTTCCAGCGTCTCAGTGCAGAATCGTTCAATGGCTTTTTCTTTGATTATTTTAAACTTTTTCCAGTCACTTTCTTTCATATACTTTTCTCTGCTGCCCTAGAGCGCCATACAAATACTACTGAGTGTATTATATTACGGTCAGTAGAAATGAGATAATACTCAGTAAGATAAGGAGCGCATAGTTGCTGAATCCCGAAAACTGGACCTTAATGCAGGCATTGCTGGTATTCTCATCCTGCGCGTTAGTCATTGCGGTGGCGGGTACCCGCATTACACTGATTGTTGATCAGTTGGCCGATCGTACCGGAATTGGCGAAGCTGCTGCGGGTGCGGTATTGCTTGGCGCGGCTACATCCATTGGTGGCTCGGTGCTGTCGGTGACCGCAGCCTGGAATGGCAATGCAGAACTGGCTGTCAGTAATGCCCTTGGCGGCATCGCCGTGCAGACCTTCTTCCTCGCAGTTGCCGACATGGTTTATCGGCGTGCCAACCTGGAGCATGCCGCCGCGTCAGTGCCCAACATGATACAAAACGCCTTGCTGATTACGCTGCTGGCGTTAATTATGATCGCACCACTACTGCCAGATGTAACCTTTTGGGGCGTACATCCGGTCACCCCTGTGCTTTTTATTGCATATATGTATGGTATCCATCTGTCACAGAGTGCTCATATCTCACCAATGTGGGCCCCCACCAGAACACGGGAAACACGGGAAGACCAACCAGACGATACCAGCCAGATGTCCTCCATGGGTCGACTCTGGGCTGAATTTACATTGTTGTTTGTAATTCTCGGCGTGGCAGGCTGGACCTTAGAACCTTCGGCGACGGTTATCGCCTCCCAGACAGGATTGACCCAGACCATTGTCGGGGTAATGCTTACCGCGATCAGCACGTCCATACCTGAACTGGTGACCTCAATTGCTGCGGTAAGACGGGGCGCTCTCACCCTGGCAGTGGGCGGTATTATTGGCGGCAACGCCTTCGATACCCTGTTCACTGCCGCTTCAGACATCTCCTATCGCAAAGGCTCTATTTACCACACCATGACCGACGACACGCTCTTCTGGGCGGGCCTGACGTTATTAATGTCTGGCATTCTGATGATGGGGCTGATCCGCCGAGAGCGCCAGGGCCCGGGGCGCATTGGCGTGGAGAGCGTATTGCTTATACTGCTTTATCTTGGCGGAGCATGGCTGCTGATAGACCAGAATTTGTAATATTTGCCCGGAATCAGTGGGCAATTATCTATGCGGATTGGTATAACTCTGGTAACTTGAAAGCAGGTTTCAATCAGGAGCATCTCATGGCCGATACTTCCCGCCGACGTTTTCTTTCCACTACTGCAGTGTTGGGCGCGGCCTCGCTGCTGTCAGGCAAAGCAAAAGCAGGTGCGCAACAAATATGTAGCCAGTTACCTAAACTGACTCATCAGGTATTTTTCTGGCTTAAGAATCCAGATTCGATTGAGGATCGCGATAAGCTGGTTGAGGGGCTCAACGACCTGCGCCGGATTGAAAGTATACGCGGTTTACAGATCGGCGTTCCGGCTTCTACCGAAAAGCGAGAAGTGGTGGATAACAGCTATCAGGTTTCAGAGACCATGTTTTTTGACAATACAGAGGGGCAAAATAGTTATCAGGTTCATCCCCTGCATCAGGAGTTTGTCGAACAATACTCCCATCTGTGGGCTAAGGTTGTAGTGTACGACTCCATTACCCTTTAAGCGTTGGCTGTCGGCAAAAGAGAACGGGGTGAGGCGCACAACAAAGCGCTAAAGAGGCTCGATATCAAATAACCTCTTTCCTGCTGCAAGAGCTAAAAGCATTTATCTCGCAGAGGCGCTAAGGCGCAAAGAAAGATGCTTGTGGTATTCTTTCGTGTCTTTTCGTGCCTTTCGTGGTTGAATGCTTTTTACCACTAACCACATAAAAAACGCGAGCGGGGTTCATCTCGCGCACAGACGCTAGGGCTTTGCTATTATTTGATAAAGTGTATCTATACGCTTGTTAATTCGTTTACTTTCTCCGTATATTTCAGCGCTAAGTACCTTCTCTGCGGTACCCAACCCTGCGCCTTAGCGCCTCTGCGAGACAATCTTTAAATACCCGCGTGTTTTGATGATCAGGCCGAGAACCCGGCTGGGTATCGGCCTGTCCACAATTGCCTTAGAAAACCTAAACTACCCAGCCTAATTCCTGCGCCTTATCATGGGCCAGTTGAGGAAGATCCTGCTCGATAAAGTGATGATGTAACAGCATCACACCGAGCACATGGTTAAGTACAGCGTCAATTTGTACCTTGTCGGCCGGGTCGGTATCACGGCTCTCCTGTTTTCGCATCAGGGTCTGCACATAATCCGCATCGATAAAGCCAGCCTTTTCCAGCTTTTCTTTTGAAGCATAACGTTCAAACAGGCCTTTGAGCTTTTGCCACTTTTTATCGTCGGTATGTGCCGGCGGCGCCATAAAGGCAAATTTCTGGCGCTCATACAACACCGTAGGCAATAAGCCTTTCATGGCTTCGCGTAATACGTATTTTTCCTTGCTGCCCTTAATGCGCATTTCAGGGGGAATGGTGGCCGCAAACTCAGCCAGATGGTGATCCAGAAACGGCGGTCTTGCTTCCATAGAGTTAGCCATATCCACTCTGTCTCCGCCCCAGGTAAGAATCTGCCCTTCCAGCATGGTTTTAATCCACACATACTGCGCCTTGTCCAATGGATGGCGATCAGTCAGAAAATCCTCGTCCAGTCTGTCGGCAATCGCCTCGCCCGGCTCGTAATCTGCCAGCTCTTCACGAATTTCCGGCGTCAACAGATTACGGGCCAGCTCAGAACAGCCCAGCCAGGGTTGCAGACAACTGGGGGTAAAGCCGACTTTGGCATTAATCTTCTCAGACACATATTCGTCTTTAGGTAACATCGCACCCTGGAACAGTTTGTTCGATTCGGCCAGAGTTTGCTGCCATTCTGCCGCCTGCTCGGCATTCAGCCCTTCCATACCATGCAGGAACATGTCTTTTCTGAAAGCCGGATAACCCGCAAAGAGTTCATCAGACCCCTCGCCTGTCAACACCACTTTGTAGTCATTGTGGGTCACATGCTGGCTCATCATCAGCTTGGCAACCGCCAGTGTATTGTAGATGGTTCGTTCAGTGTGCCAGATGGTGCGGGAGAAATTGTCATACAACAACTCCGCATTAAGTTTCAGGATATCCTGTTCGGCGCCCGTGGCGCGGGCCATTTCAGTGGCGATACTGGCTTCATCATATTCATCGTTATCGAAACTGATGGTAAAGGCGCGAATGGGATCCTGCGCCGCGGCCGATGCCAGGCCAAGAATGGAACAGGAATCAATGCCCCCCGAAAGATAGCACCCTACCGGCACATCCGCAGTAAGGCGAAGTTGAACGGCCTCTAACAGCTGGTCACGAACGCCTTTAATGTAATAATCATCGTCCATACGCGGGCGCTGTTCAGGGGTGGGGAAATCCATATCCCAGTATTTGGTTTTCTCGATATTGAACTTGCCATCTTTACGGGTAATTTTGAGCATGTAACCCGGTTCAACCTGATGCACACCCTTAAAAGCCGTAGTACCCGGCACCATCACCTGAATAAGCTGATGAAACAAACCGTGACTGTCAAATTCTGCGTTCACTTCAGGATGGGCCAGTACCGTTTTCACCTCAGAGCCAAACACAATATGGTTATTAGTTTGGGTCCAGTACAGCGGCTTAATGCCGAAGCGATCTCTGACCAGGTACAGTGCGTCCTGCTGCTCATCATACAAAGAAAAGGCAAACTCACCGCGCAGGTGTTTCAGGGTTTCATCCATCCCCTCTCGCAGGTACAGATGGGGTACAATTTCTGAATCACTTTTAGTTTCGAAATATTCGCCTTCCGCTGTCAGCTCACCGCGCAGGCGCTGATAATCATAAAATTCACCATTGTGGGCGAAAATCACCCTGCCACCATGCAGGAAAAAGGGTTGACGGCCACGGCTTTCGTTCAGGTCAATAATCGACAAACGGGCATGGCTGAACCCAACCCCCACTTCCTTAGGGTTACAATATCCGTAATTGTCCGGCCCTCTGTGATGCATTATAGCCGCCATATTGACCAGTATTTGTGAATCTATTTCACGCTCAGGGGTGTTGGCAAAGATGCCAGCTATTCCGCACATAAATACTCCTAAGTTGTCAGTTTTCAGTCATACGTTATCAGCAAGGATGTTCTGCTTTGTGATAGCTGAAAACCTTAAATCACGTCCAGCACCCGCTCGGCCCGCTGTACAAGACAAGTCAGCAAAGCCATTCTTAAAAACACGGCGCCCCTTGCCTGTGAGAAATACCAGTTGTGGCTTGTGCCATCGAGACTGGTGCACAGTTCTTCACCACGCGCCAGGGGATGCAACACAATGGCGTTTTCTTTCAATGGCGATTTGGCATCAATATGAAATACCTTGCCATATTCCTTAAACGAGTTGTCCTCCCAGGAGATGGCATTGATGTATACCACATCGGCCTCGGGCAATACCTTGTCCAGGTCACCGGCGGTATGAATTTTCAATCCAGACTCTTCGAGTTGTTCAAGTTGCCCCGGTGCAAACATTTCTTCACGACTGAAATCATTCACAATAGTGACAGAGGCAAACACTTCCGGGAAATCACACAGCAGCTTTAACAAGCTGCGCACGGTACGCATTTTTGATGGCAACCCAACCAGGCACAAGTTGAGCGGTTCGCCCGGATTATCTGTAACCAGATCCGGCCGCCACTTGAAGATGGTATACAAGTCAGCCAGCGCCTGCGTAGGGTGCTCATCAATCCCGTTCCCGGCATTTATAATGGGAATGCGCAAGGCATTCATCATTTCTTTTACTGAACCTTCCTGTGAATCACGCAGTACCACACAGTCGCCATAGTTATTAAACATTTCCGCTACATCACCGAGGGATTCACCCTTGGCAATACCGGTGGTTGACCTGTCGGTAATTGACATAATATCGCCACCAAGACGATGCCACGCACTCTCAAAGGACAGACGGGTACGTGTACTGGGCTCGTAAAAAGCAGAGATCAGTATCTGGCCATTCAGCGAGGTACTGAAACGCCCCGGATTAGCTTCATACTTAGCCGCCAGCCGGAACAACTGCAGCAGCGTTCCCCGATCAAACTGGTCAGACGAAAATATATGCTGATCTGAAAGCTTGGCCAGATTGTCACCATCTTCTTCAATAGCCCGCAATAATTTTTTGGGGTGCGCATCACCTCTTACATCAGGTCGGGTTCGCTCGAACTGAACTACCTGTTCGATTTTGGGATCTACCATAACGACTTATCCTTCAGATCGCGCTTATACAGCAGCAATAAAATAATCGGAGCCAGTGCAGCGCCAGCGCATGCCACTAACACCAGTAAGGTTAATAACGTCTCACTCAGGTACATTGTCAGGCTCCTTAAAGGTTTGCCAGTCGAACTTACCGGGGGCAAGCCACAAACCGAGCAAACATACGGCCAAAGACATCAGGCAGGCACTTATCGCCGCCACATAAAAACCAATAACAAAGTAAAGCACGAGACCGGTAATAGTGCCTAATGCCATAGCTGCGGTCGCAAACCGACCGGTCAGGCCCGGGTGATACAGGCCAAAGACAATAGGCCAGATAGCCGAAGCCACAAAGGCACCGGTGAAGTTGAGTAAGGCCCCCAGGGTCGCCACCTTGGGCAGACATAATAACCAGGTCAATACCCCTAACCCGATAACAATGCGTTTGCTGGCTTTGAGCAGAGTATCGCTGTCTGCCCTGGGATTAATAAGGCGTTTATAGCCATCCTGAGTAATGAGATCCGAGGTGGCGGCCAGTAACGAGTCCATACTTGATGCCAGTGCAGAAAACACCACCACAAACACGAATATGGCGCCAATACTACCCAATAGCTTCGCCGCTACCAGCGGGCCCACCATATCGGCACTGGGTGGAATAATACCCAATGACAAAGCTGCCAGCGCCACAAAGCCGGTCACAATCGGGATCGGCAGCCACAGTAAACCACCCAACAAAAAGGCCCGTTTACCCACACCGGTTTTAAATGCAAAGGCCCGCGACCACCAGACATTGGAATGAAATATCTCGCCAATTCCAAAAAAGATATTGTTAAACAGGAACATAATGGCGGCAGGAAAAGCTACATTAAGCAATTCTGGTTGGAAATCGCTCACTTGCTGGTGAATTTCTCCAATGCCTACCGTATCAATACACACCCAGGCAATGATGACCACGCCGGTCAGAATCAGAATGGACTGCACGAAATCGGTAGCAATAACAGCCTTGAGGCCTCCCAAAAGAGTGTAAAGCACGCAGATAATGAGGATGGCAGACATGCCGGTGTGATAGCTCAGGTCACTTAACGAAGATAAGAGAATCCCACCTGCCATGCCCAGGCTGACAAGCCAGCCCATGGCATAAAATACCGAGATAATCATAAACATCGCCCAGGCACTTTTACCATAACGGGTGCGGATAAAGTCTCCACTGGTAAAGCCATGGGGCATCAACGATTTGATCCGCTGGGCCATGGGCGCGAAGAGTATCAGGCCCAGTGCCGCCATGCTGTAGCCGATCATTCCCCAGATGCCAAACTGATAAGCCAGCTGTGGGGCCACTAACGTGGTATTACTGGTGATCCAGGTGGCCATGGCGGTCGCTGTAGCAAACGCGAAGCCGACATTACGTCCGGCCAGGGCGTAATCGTCAATACTGCGGTTATCACGCCCCAGGTACCAGCCAAACGCCACCCATAACACACCGAAACCTACCAGTATCGCCAGTGCCAGCGACCAGTCTAATTGCGCTTCAATCATGCTCGATGCCCTCGCGATTAAACCGCAGTAGCAGAATCGCCAGTAACAGAAACGCGGCCAGACCAACAACAAATAACACCAGCGCCTGAGTCAGAGACCGATGTCTGATTTCAATTTCAGCGATTAACTGTGGCGGATTCTTGCCTGAACTGTCTGTTATCCGGGCCTGGTAATGCCCGTCAGCGAAACCAGACAGTGTTGCCTGCTGCTGCCCACTGATGTCAAAGCGCTGGGCGTTGTTAAATTCCGCGCTCTGAGTACTCTGATTCAGTTCAACGATTTCCAGACCATCATAGGTTTTTCGATCTTCAGGCAGTTCCAATACAAAATATCCCTCGCGGGATTCTATTTGCTGCACGGCGAAGGCCGGCAACATGGTTATACTTACTAACACTAAAGCCAGCTTAAGGATCCTGCCCATGCTGCGCCCCTCTGTAATAAGTGCATGATCCCATTCAAATATCCAAACTACCTCGTGTGAACAGATATCCGGATGGATTGTCATAACATGCTAACATTGTTAACACGCTATACAAAAATCACCCGGGCGACAACCATCACAGGAACTCCCGCACAGTTTTTAAACAGGAGGCTTTATGCAACAGGACATTTCCGTGCAACTAACGAGACTTCAGAATGATCTGCTGGAACTCTCTCATATAGGTTATGACCCTGAAAGCAAAGGCGTATTCCGCCTCGGATTCAGCGAAGCTGACATGGAAGCCCGACGCTGGCTGATTAAAAAATTTGAGGACGAAGGGTTCAGTGCGCATATGGATCAGGCCGGCAATATTATTGGCAAGATGAAGGCCGGACAAACAGGGCCGGTGGTCGCCATGGGTTCGCATATTGATTCTGTTCCGGCAGGTGGCATGTTTGACGGTACGCTGGGCGTGCTGGCCGGGCTCGAGTGCATGCGGGTGATCCGCGATGCCGGCCTGGAATGTGAATTCCCGCTGGAAGTTTATGCCTTTGCAGAGGAAGAGGGACGATTTGGTGGCATGATGGGGGTACAGGCGATTGTAGGTGAGCTGAATCCTCACTGGCTGGAAAATGCTCATGATGCCACCCATGTTTTTCTCAAAGACGAAATGCAGCGAGCCGGCCTGAAAGCTTTTGAAGCCCTTGATGCCCGTGTTGATCCGAAACACTTTCACGCCTTTCTGGAGCTGCACATCGAACAGGGCCCTGTGCTCGAACGGATCAAGAAACCCATCGGCGTCGTAGAAGCCATTTCCGGCGTGTACAAATGGCTGGTCAGACTAATTGGCGAAGCCAACCACGCCGGAACCGCACCGATGGATATGCGCAGCGATGCGTTTATGGGGCTGGCAGATTTTGCCCATGAAATTCCCCGCATCATTGACGAAGATGGATCGGACAAGAGCCGTCTGACCGTAGGCCGTGTAGAACTCAAACCCGGTTACGCACACACTGTACCCGGTGAAGCAGAGTTTACTCTGGTTGGCCGGGATACCGACCCACAGACCATGCGCAACCTGGCGGACTCATGTCGCCGCGTATTGTCAGCTATAGCTCGCAAACACAATCTGATGTTTGAGTTTGAACAAATGAGCTGGCTTGAACCACAGGCGATGTCCGACAAGGTGATTAAGAGCTTTTGCAATCAGGCAGAGAAACTGGGCCTGAATTATGAAGTGATGCCCAGCGGTGCGGGGCATGATGCCCAATACATGGCGAAGATCACCCCCACTGGAATGATTTTTGTTCCCAGCGTTGCCGGTATCAGTCACTCCCCCGATGAATGGACCCATTGGCAGGATGTGGAAACCGGCGCCAACCTGTTACTGCAAACTGCTCTGGAATATGCCATGGGTAGAGGACAGAAGACTGAAGACTGAAGATAGCTTTATATTCACGGTGAACAGCTCAAACCTCTGTGCCCTCCGTGTCTCTGTGGTGAATAGCTCTTTTCATGTCTTTCGTGTGGTTTGTGGTTTGTGGTTTGTGGTTTGTGGTTAAAAGATTTCACCGCAGAGCCACAGAGGATATAAGGGTAATATTTTTCTTATCTCCACGCTCCCGGCGTCTCAGAGACTATGAGTTTTGAGCTGAGAGCTTTTAGCTGTCGGAATAAATTCCGATCTACAACCTGCGCAAAAAGCCCTTTGCATTGCAGCGGTTAAACTGCTTATACTGATAGACAACATCTTGTCGGAGTGCCCCTGTTGATTTAGACAACTGGGGCTGAGACCGCAAACGCGGGATCCGTTGAACCTGATCAGGCGAGAGCGCCATAGGGTTTAAATAAACGACACCAGCGAGAGTTCAAAAAACGCGCAGGCAAGGCAAATTTTTGAAGGTTTAGTGGGTCTAAATCAAGAAAATTTGCCGCCGGATGCACGTTTTTTGGCCTCGCCCTAAAGGGAGCGCCTGAAAAAGCCTCACTCTTCGTTCTGGTTGCTTGAAATAGTGCCGCTATTCCTGCACAACCACGCCTTGATAGAGGCTTTTTCAGGCAGCTCTGGTGTTCGTTTTTTAAACCCTATGGCGCTCTACTACCTGCGTAGGAAACAAGAGCGCATCGGCCTATTGCCAATCGCAATTCTGTGCATTGCATGGCCGTTGTTCTTGCTGACACTCCTGACAAGCTTCTCAAACCCAAAGAAAAGGCGAGAATGCTATGTCAACCAGACGCGAAAACCGTAACAACGCTGAGAACTTCCTGCACCAATTACAGGGGATGGCGTACCCCAATTCTGAAAGAATTTACCTGACCGGGAGCCGCAAAGACGTGCGCGTGGCCATGCGCGAAATTCAGCTTTCCGATACCCTCACAGGTAGCCAGTCGGCACCGGTTTATCAACCCAACGAGCCGGTGCCGGTGTATGACACGTCCGGTCCTTATGGCGACCCCGAGGCCAGTCTGGATGTTCGTCGTGGTCTTGAGCCCATCCGTAATAACTGGATCCATGAGCGAAACAATACCGAATTACAGCAGGGTTCAGATTCACGCTATACCCGCGACCTGCACAGTGAGAACATTGAATCGGATGCGCAGACATCACAACTACATCGCCAGCCCCTATGCGCCAAACAAGGTCAGACGGTAACGCAATTGCATTATGCCCGCCGGGGTATCATCACACCGGAAATGGAGTATATCGCCCTGCGCGAAAATATGGGCCGCGAACGCATCCGCGATAAACAGCTCACCCAGCAACACCCCGGTCAGGGCTTTGGTGCTCGCTTGCCAGAAACCATCAGTGCTGAGTTTGTGCGTAAAGAGGTGGCCGAAGGACGGGCCATTATTCCGGCTAATATCAACCATCCGGAAGCCGAACCGATGATTATCGGGCGCAATTTTCTGGTGAAGGTGAATGCCAATATCGGTAATTCGTCCCTGACTTCTTCGATTGAGGAGGAGGTAGAAAAACTGGTGTGGGCAACACGCTGGGGGGCCGATACGGTGATGGATCTGTCTACCGGGCGCCACATTCATGCAACACGCGAATGGATCCTGCGCAACAGTCCGGTACCCATTGGCACCGTGCCTATCTATCAGGCATTGGAAAAGGTTAACGGCGATGCCACCAAACTCACCTGGGAGCTGTTTCGCGATACGCTGATCGAACAAGCCGAGCAAGGGGTGGACTACTTCACCATTCATGCCGGCGTTTTGCTGCGTTATGTGCCGATGACGGCTAAGCGTCTGACCGGCATCGTATCCAGGGGCGGCTCTATCTTGGCTAAATGGTGTCTGGCACACCATCAGGAAAATTTCCTCTATCAACATTTCGACGAAATTTGTCAGATCTGCGCCGCCTACGATGTCAGTCTGTCACTGGGCGATGGCCTGCGTCCGGGCTCCGTGGCCGATGCCAACGACGAGGCACAGTTCAGTGAGCTGCGTACCCTGGGTGAATTAACCAAAATTGCATGGCAACGGGATGTGCAGGTGATGATCGAGGGTCCTGGCCATGTGCCCATGCATTTAATCGAAGCCAATATGCAGGAGCAGCTTAAGCATTGTCACGAGGCACCCTTCTATACTCTGGGGCCGCTAACCACAGATATCGCACCAGGATATGATCACTTTACCTCTGGTATCGGCGCCGCCATGATCGGCTGGTTTGGCTGTGCCATGCTCTGCTATGTGACACCCAAAGAACACCTTGGCCTGCCTAATAAAGAGGATGTTAAGCAGGGTCTGATCGCCTATAAGATTGCCGCCCATGCTGCCGATCTCGCCAAAGGTCATCCGGGTGCGCAAATTCGGGATAATGCTATGTCTAAGGCCCGCTTCGAATTTCGCTGGGAAGATCAGTTCAATCTGGCTCTGGATCCGCAAACGGCGAGAGACTATCACGATGAATCCATGCCCCAGGAATCCGGTAAGGTGGCCCATTTCTGCTCGATGTGCGGCCCTAAGTTCTGCTCCATGAAAATATCCCAGGAAGTGCGTGACATTGCCCGGCAAAAGGAGGTGGACGTGCAGGTTATCGATATGGACGGACAGAGCGAAACGGTGCAATCCGGTATGCAAAAAATGGCAGAAACCTTTCGCCGACAGGGAAGTGAACTCTATCACAGCCCGGTTGATAACGGAGATGCCTGAGATGGGCAAACCGATAATCTGGTGTATTGGCGGCTCTGACAGCGGCGGTGGGGCCGGTATTCAGGCAGATCTGCTTACGGTCCATGGTCTGGGAGGCCATGGCTGTAGCCTGATCAGCGCTATTACTGCACAAAACTCCCACAGCATTGACCGTATTCAGGCGGTGTCTGTTGATATGCTACGCAGCCAGCTGAACAGCCTGGCCGGCGACATGCTGCCCCGGGTGGTCAAGATTGGCATGTTGGCTGATAGCGGGCAAATCCGGTTACTGGCAGAGTTTATTGGCTGGCTAAGGCAACAACAACCCGCTCTTTTTGTAATCTGGGATCCTGTGGTGCAGGCAAGCAGCGGCGCAAAACTGAGCAATATCAATGCCCGGGACTGTGTTCCCTTATTGCAACAGCTTGATTTAATCACCCCCAATGCCGATGAGCTGAACTGGCTGACCGATATCCGTCCGGACAACAAAAACAACATGGAAAAGGCGGCAAACGCATTATTAAGTAGCGGGGTGACTGCGGCATTGATCAAAGGCGGGCATCTGCACTGGCAACAGCAGCACTGTACGGACTATTACTTCAGCGAGGAGCAGCGCTGGCAGCTTACCAGTGACAGGATCGCCACGTCCCACGGCCATGGTACCGGTTGCGTTTATGCCAGTGCCATAGCCACAGCAATAGCACTGGACTATCCCCTTGCCGATGCCGCCTGTATCGCCAGTGCTTATATTAACCAGGGGCTGAAGTCAGCCGCTGCGGTTGGCCGCGGGCCAGGCCCTGTAGCTCATCTGGGCTGGCCGGAGAAGCTGGCTGACTTCCCCACGTACCAGCTAAACCCTGAGCCTACTCCTGCGGTACGGGGGTTCGCTACCCTTACTAGTCGCAGGCTGGGATTATATCCCGTGGTAGACACCGTCGAATGGGTGCAGCAATGTCTGCAATGGGGAATAACCACATTGCAATTGCGCCTCAAGCGGCCCCCGGATGAAGAGGCAGAGGCGGCGATTCAACAGGCAGTCGCACTAGCCAATCATCATCAGGCCAGGCTCTTTATCAACGACCACTGGCAGCTTGCCATTAAACACGGCGCATTTGGCGTGCATCTGGGTCAGGAGGATCTTTATGACGCCGACCTGAACGCAATTCAACAGGCAGGACTGGCGCTTGGCATATCCACTCATGGATACGCCGAGTTACTCAGGGCGATACGGCTGTGTCCATCCTACATTGCACTGGGGCACATATTCGCCACCCGCACTAAAGACATGCCTTCCAGCCCACAAGGACTGGCGCGTCTTAAAGCCTACCAGGTACTACAGCAATCCATTCCAACGGTGGCCATCGGCGGCATCTCACAATCAAGAGTGGATAAGGTGCTGGCTTGCGGTGTTGATGGCATCGCCATGGTCAGCGCGATTACGGCGGCCGAAAACCCGCAACAGGTGGCTAAAGGGTTAATGGAGAAAATGGAGCGTTATTATGCTCAGTGATGCGGAGATGATCCATTACAGCCGACAGATCCTGTTGCCGGAAGTCGAAGAAATAGGACAACACAGGCTTAAGCAAGCCTGTGTCCTTATTGTCGGCCTTGGTGGTCTCGGCTGCGCTGCGGCCCAATACCTAACTGGAGCCGGTATTGGCAAACTGCTCCTGGCCGATGGTGATCGCCTGTCGCCGAGTAATCTGCCCCGTCAGCCTCTGTATAGCTCCCAGCACAGCGGCCAGTTGAAAGCACAGCTGTCAGCGCGGCGACTTGCGGCGCAAAATCCCCATATCGACATTCTGCCGATAACAGAATACCTCAGGGGAGAAGGTCTGTACGAACAGGTCAGCAAAGCCGACCTGGTGTTGGATTGCAGCGACAATATGGCCAGCAGACAGGCCATCAATGCAGCCTGCTATGCCCATTCCACTGCCCTTATAATCGGCGCCGCCATGGGGTTTTCCGGACAGTTCCTGGCCCTGAATCCAGCCCACGACCACGGCTGCTACAGATGTTTGTATGAGCCAGAACAGGCGCCACCACAAGGCTGCCAGCATGCTGGTGTCATTGGCCCGGTGGTAGCAATGATGGGCCTGATGCAGGCACTGGAAGGCATCAAATACCTGGCAAACACAGGTTCGGTGCCCTGGGGCACACTGCATCTTTTTGATGGCCTGAAACACAGCTGGCAGCACTATGCCCTTCCCAGAACCCCCCAATGCCAAATATGTGGAGACAGATAATGCAACTGACACTCAATGATCACAGCATACAGCTCAGCGCACCGGTGACCTTAGCGGCACTGATCCGGCAACACTACCCTGACAACAATGGGATCGCAGTGGCAGTGAACCAACAGGTGGTAAATAAAAGTCTGTGGGAACAAACAGAACTGCAGCCTGAGGATCGCATCAGCCTGTTCACCGTGGTTGCAGGAGGATAATGATGCTGAAAATTGCCGAACGGGAGTTCACCTCCAGACTGCTGACCGGTACCGGCAAATTCAGTCGTGCCGAAACCATGCTCAATGCCCTGGACGCCAGCAGTACACAGCTGGTTACTCTTGCTCTGAAGCGACTGGATCTGCATCAGGGCCGGGATGATTTGCTCAGCCCGTTGCGCAAACTGGGCGTAGACCTGCTACCAAATACCTCGGGAGCCAAAACCGCCGAGGAAGCCATTTTTGCAGCGCGGCTGGCCCGCGAAGCCCTTGACACCAACTGGCTGAAACTGGAGATCCATCCCGATCAGCGCTACCTGTTACCGGATCCGCTGGAAACCCTTAAAGCCGCCGAAACGTTAGTAAAAGAGGGCTTTGTCGTACTCCCATACTGCGGCGCCGATCCGCTACTATGCCTGCGCTTGCAGGAGGTTGGCTGCGCTGCGGTCATGCCGCTGGGCGCACCAATTGGGTCCAGGCAGGGCCTGCAAACCAAAACCTTTTTGCAGATTATTTTAGAACAGGCTCAGGTGCCGGTTATCGTCGATGCCGGTATAGGCGCCCCCAGTCAGGCCGCTGAAGCCATGGAAATGGGCGTAGACGCAGTGCTGATTAATACTGCCATCGCCAGTTCTACTGATCCGGTTGCTATGGCCAGAGCTTTTAAGCTGGCAGTACAAGCCGGGCGCATGGCCTTTGAGGCAGGCGTAGCCGGGCCAGGGCAGGCTCAGGCCTCCAGCCCCCTCACTGCCTTTACGGAGGCACTGTGAGCTTTGTGTCAGAGTTTGAAAAGTATGACTGGGAAGAGGTTCGCATGGGCCTGTACAGTTGCAACGCGACCGATGTAGAGCGTGCACTGAGTGCGCCGCGCCCACAAACTGATGATTTTATGGCACTGCTGTCACCCGCCGCAGAGCCTTATCTGGAAGTGATGGCGCAGCGGGCCTATGCGCTCACCCGACAACGATTTGGCCATACTATGCAGTTTTTTGTGCCCTTGTATCTGTCTAACCTGTGCGCTAACGATTGTAGCTACTGTGGCTTCTCGATGAGCAATAAACTCAGACGCAAAACCCTGACAACAGATGAGATTGAGCAGGAATGCCTGGCTATTAAAGCCATGGGGTTTGATTCGGTACTATTGGTAACCGGTGAGCATGAGTCCAAAGTGGGTATGGATTACTTTTGCGATGCCTTACCCCTGATCAAACGCCACTTCAGTTATCTGGCTATGGAAGTGCAGCCATTGAGCGAGCAGAACTACTCTGAGCTACGTAACTATGGGCTGGATGCGGTACTGGTGTATCAGGAAACCTACAACAGAAGCAGTTATTCCCGGCATCACCATAAAGGCAAAAAAACCGACTTTAACTGGCGCCTGCAAACCCCTGACAGACTCGGAAAGGCCGGTATCGACAAGATAGGTCTGGGCGCACTGATCGGTCTGGATGACTGGCGTATTGACAGTTTTTTCACTGCCTGCCACCTGCGTTATCTGCAAAAAAACTATTGGCGCACCCGTTACTCTCTGTCATTTCCCAGATTGCGGCCCTGCGCCGGAGGTCTGAGTGACATCAGGCCGATGTCGGACAAGCAACTGGTGCAACTGCTCTGTGCCTGGCGAATTCTCGACAGTGAACTGGAACTCAGTCTTTCCACCCGCGAATCACCCTTTTTACGGGATCATCTGCTGCCACTGGGCATCACCAGCATCAGCGCCGGTTCACGCACTCAGCCCGGAGGCTATGCCAGTGAAGACCAGGCTCTGGAACAATTTGAGATCGATGATAACCGCAGCCCCGCGACCATGGCTGAGGTGGTCAGAGCCAAAGGCCTGCAACCTGTATGGACAGACTGGCACCCGGGTTTTAGCCGATAAAAGCACAACCATCATCTACACTGAAGATTCACCGGCAAACAGGAGTGATATATGACCGAAGAACAGATGATCGTTGCCTTTAAAGACATTGAGAATAAATTTAAACGCAATCAGGAAGCCGCCGAGGCGGTCTGGTCGCAGGGTTCGCCCTTTCTTGAACTGGCCAGACAACAGGCTGCTAAAGTGATGGAGCAGGAAATCGCTGCCATTATGCAATCAGAGTAAAAGCACTGTATCTGCACGACTGGAGTCTGGCTTAGCTGTCACTGACAACTGAAAGCTAATCAACACCCCTCCATGACCGGCGGTCATTTCCGCATACTTTTGGCGGAAACCCAACGCCTTTGATTGCACAATGTTGATAGTGCTATCTCCGTGTTCTCTGCGCCTTTGCGCCTCAGCGAGATCAACAAGTAAAAAGCCTGTGATCTCGCAGGGGCGCGGGGATCGCAGAGGTATTTACCCTTTAAACCTTTAGAACCTCTGTGTTCTATGCCTCCAAGATTCGTGGTAATAGAATCGCCTGGAGCCAATTCGGGTTTGGCCCGGCAATACCCTCATTAGTTTTTTTAAACTTCAGATTACAATTTTCAGATCCCTCCCTGCGCCACTAAGGCGTATGATAAGGCTATTCCTAAAGCCACCCACAAAAATTAATTAAGGCTTAGTACCAATGGTAGAACGGAGCAGCATTCTAATCTCGGAGTCAATAAACTATGCAACATATCCTGATTGTAGGAGGAGGCGCCGGAGGACTGGAGCTGGCCACTCGTCTGGGACATAAACTGGGCAAATCAAAAAAGGCACAGATTACCCTGGTAGATAAAAACACCAATCATATCTGGAAGCCACTGTTACATGAAGTGGCAAGCGGCTCGCTGGATACCGGTACTGATGGCGTGATTTACAGTGCTCATGCAGCCAGACACGGGTATCAGTTTCAGCACGGTGAATTTGTCGCTCTTGATGCAGATAAAAAACAGCTCACCCTTGCTGCCATATATGATGATAATCAGGAGTTACTCATCGCTGAACGCCAGTTAAGTTACGATACTCTGGTTCTGGCCATTGGCAGTGTATCCAATGATTTTAATACGCCCGGCGTCAGCGAGTACTGCTATTCTCTCGACTCTGCCCACCAGGCACTAAAATTTCATCGTGCATTGATGAATCACTTCGTTCGTTTTAATCAGCGCGATGATGATGCCACACTTAACATTGCCATCGTCGGTGGCGGCGCAACCGGAGTGGAGCTGGCAGCTGAGCTCTATCATGTGGCCACGCTGGCGAAACGCTATGGAATGTCTCAGATGAGCGCCAGTAAGCTTAAAATTCACTTACTGGAAGCCGGTCCCGGTATCCTGCCCGCTCTGCCCAAACGCATAACCGATGCGGTACGTCATGAGCTCAAGGCTCTGGGCGTTGAAGTGCTGGAAAATACCCGTGTTAACGCTGCTAATAAACAGGGCTTTGAAACCGCCCAGAATGGGTTTGTTGAAGCCACGATGATGGTGTGGGCAGCAGGCGTCAAAGTGCCTGACTATATTAAAGATCAGCAATGCTTTGAGTTGAATCGTATGCAGCAAATTGTCGTTACCCCTGAGCTTAAAGCCAAAGGCACGGAAGATATTTATGTTATCGGCGACTGCTGTGGTTTTGAACAAGCGGATGGCAGTTGGGTCCCCCCAAGAGCGCAGTCTGCTCATCAGATGGCGTCACTGGTGGCCACCAATATCCTCAGAAGTCGCGCTAATAAACCCCTGAAACCATTTGTCTACAAAGACCATGGTTCACTGGTCAACCTCAGTCGTTACAGCACTGTCGGGAATCTGATGGGAAACCTGACCGGCGATAGTATGTTTATCGAAGGGCGCATTGCGCGATTTGTATATATGTCTTTATACAGAATGCACCAGATCGCCATCCATGGGTGGGTCAAAGGAATGCTGCTGATGATGGTAGAAAAAATCAATCGCGCAGTAAGACCGAAGTTAAAACTGCATTAGGTTTTTTACCGCGGAGGCGCAGAGCTCGCGGAGAAAAGCAATATCATGTAGGGCCCAATTTATTGGGCATATGGCGTTAAACCCGTCTTTGTTAGTCGAATCAATTCGCCCCTACATCCGTGCTATGACCGTCCTTTGCATCTCAGCGGCTCTGCGAGATCTTAAGCTTTTATCCGTTTGATCTCGCTGAGGCGCAAAGTACGCAGAGAAAAACACTATTATGCAGGGCGAAATTTATCGGGCCAATAGAGTTAAACCGCTCTGACAATGCCCCTCACAAGTTTCTAAATAAACTGACAGGCAACCCTGAGCAATGAACCGACATTCCTCATTGGAACACAAACTTCACTGCGTGACAGAATCGCTGTCGTGCAGGCGAAGCGGGACGAACAAAGGCAAAGTGTCATATAGAGTAAAAGCAGCAGAGTCCGGACACAGGATTAGTGGGTCGAGTATACTTCTGCGCTGTATCCGCCTACAGCTATCCCTGAACATGCTTAATTGGTCGGGTACAGCGCATGTTCAATCACCGGATATTGGCTGATCATCTGGCGGTATTTCTCAGAATATTTAAGCTGATTTAACGCCTCCTGAAGTTTGTCCTCTACCCATTTAGGCGTTGAACGGCTCAGTCCAATATACTGGTCAGATTCCTGTAGGGTGTAGATGATCTCGTATTTAGCTAAGTCCTCACCGATATTATCAAGATACCAAAAAGCGGAGATATCATCATAGGCAATGGCATTGAGGTGATTACGCTTAAGCATTTCGACGATTTTTTTGGGCGAGTCCTCGCTGACAATATTGTTTACCGCAAAGCCTTCTTCGATCAGCAATTGCTCACCCACATCCTGCCCTACTGTACCCACCACCAGTCCGGCCAGGTCCTCAACAGATTTGGCTTCGAATTCCATATTACGTTTGGCTATCACCACTACCCGGGTTGGCACTAGCGGGCCAATCCAGCGAAACAAGGGGTCGCGATGTTCTGTATGGATCAGGGTAAAAAGCATGGTATCCGGGCGCAGCAACCCTTGTTGATATGCGCTTGACCAGGGTAGCACCTGCATATCAGAGCGGCTCTGGGACGATCCTGTTGAGGCCAGAATATGCTCAACCACATCAACGGTAAAACCTTTGATTTTATCGTCATCAACATAATTAAAAGGGGCAAAATTCTCTGTTAACAAGGTCAGAGAGGGAAGGGCCTTGTCACTGTTTACATCTCCCTCGTCGGCATTGGCCAGGGCCAATACACTGACAAACATCAGGCTGGTGAATAATAACGCAATTCGATAGCACATAGTGAACTCACAATGCAGATGTTAACTAATTGTTAGTGTAGCAAAGCTCTCAGAAATACAAGTTTTAATTTGGGCAGCGATTGATCCAGCACAATGCCGAACCGGTTCAGATGAACTAGGCTTGATGTTGTACTATCAAACAACTGCACAGGAGACAGGCAATGCGGGTAAAAGACATCATGACCACTAACCTGCATACACTGGATGAGTCAGCCACGCTGCGGGACGCCCACAGTATGAGTCGCGAACATGGTATCAGGCATATTCCGGTACTGGATTCACAAAGCGGAAAATTGCGTGGCGTTGTCACCCAAAAAGCGCTGATTTCTAAGGTTATGAAACTGGCAAGGATCTACGGTGAATCAGAGTTAGCCGAGCAGGAAAAAGCGGTACCTATTGAGGAAGTGGCCGTTGTCGACTGTGACACAATAAGCGCCGATCATCCGTTGCTGGATATGGCCGAGTATTTTCTTGCACATAAACATGGCTGTTTACCCGTTGTTGACGAAAAAGGCGCTCTGCAAGGTATTATTACTTCTTCGGATTTCGTTAAACTGGCGATCAGACTGCTGAAACACCAGGCGGCGCCTGAATTCTAGGCCGTACCGGTTTGCCTGAAAACGTCTGACTGATATCGGTGCCAGTCTAACGCCATAGGCATTCTGTCCAGACCACAGAATGGTTCCTGCTGCACCTGGAAAAAAGGTGCATCGAAGACTCCCGTACGTATTGCTTGCTGATTTTGCAGGTGTAACCTGGCCTTTGCCTCCATAGAGTTTGCCTGCTCAATAACCGTCAGCGGATCCTGCCCGGCCAAAGCAATACAGTCGGCAATGACCTTTTCATCGGCTATATTTTTATCTTGTGCATAAGCGGCGTGAAATACCGCTCTGACAAACGCCGGTATCCAGTCCTGATGCTGATACCAGCACAGGATTCGGGTTGCCAGCCTGGATACGCTGGGAAATCGGCAGGGCCTGACAAAAGCAAGATTATATTGTTCACATACTCTTTTCATATCCAGCCAGGTATAGGCTAGCCTGGCGCGATTCTGTTCATCGTGGAGTGTGTCACTGCCCTGTGACTTTAAAATCGTACCGAGCATAAATCCATGCCAGTTAACCTGTAAATCTTTGTCGCGGGCTGCCTCTTCAATCGTCATGGCCACCGGGTAACAATAGGGGCTGGAAAAGTCGAACCAGAAGTCAATTTCCATCAGCTAATTCCTTATCGGACAGAGTATGACTGACAGTGTGCGAAATTATCCGCCAACAATAAATCGCGCAGCTCATACCACCTGATCCGAGTCCATACCTAATCGTTGCAACAGTAAATAACTATCTGAAAAGTCGCCCTTTTTCTAGAGTGTTCTATACTGTCAACTAATACCAACCCGCATAGATTATTACGCGTTCACAACAACCGGATGATGAGTTTTGCTGAAGTTTATTTGTTTTTTCGGGCCCTGCGTTCTGCTGTTTTGCGCCTCACTGGCCGCCTCACCTCATCTGTTGGTGGAATATGAGTATCAGAATAACAATTATGAGGTGCAGGGAATTCGGACCGATCGCGGCTATCTTTTTATGGATAACAGCACAGACAAAACTATCGTTGTATCAACGCTCAACTGGCAACCCTATATTGGTGAAAACCTGTGTAAGCAGGGGTGGGTTCAGCAGCTGACTGTGGCATTACTGCACAGTCAGGGCTACGCAGTACATTCTCAGTTTCGTCCATGGGCGCGTGCGGTACAGGAAACGGAGTCCGGAGACTCAGATATACTCTATCCCGAGTACTTTATCGAACAACGCGCACCCTCTGATATCTATCCGGGCACCCACCGGCTCGAACACCTGGCCTTGTCGGATCCTTTTCCCGGCGGCAGTATTGCCCTGATCAAACGTAAAGGCGAAGCACACAGGTTTAATGGTCAACTGAAAAGCCTCAAAGGCGTCCATATCGGTGTGGTACGGGGGTATCAGAATACGCCGGAGTTTGATCAGCTGATGGATCAGGGGTATTTTCAGACTATTCAGACCACCCATGACTTACAGCTGGCCAGAATGTTGCTGGCCGGGCGGGTAGACTTAATCATCGGCGACCCTAAAGTGATCTTTTACAATATCAGCCAGGCGAACTCCTCCTCACCAGGGTTCATGTCAGATGTCAGCAAGCTGGAAGTCATCCAGCCAGCCTTGCAGTACAACCACCTGTACTATGCCGTCAGTCGTAAAAAGGACAACTGGCAGCAACTGCTAACTGATATCAATAAGGCTCTGGCACATTTCACCGAAACCAACGAACTGCAAAACATTATCGATAAAACAGTCCGCTACTGTGGATATGGAAATATCAATGACTAATACTCATCGGGTTTACCAATGGGTATTAATCTTCCACTCAGCGAGTGGACAACCTGACCGCAATATATCTGCCAGAGATCGGGTCAGGAAGAAAACTCTTCCTGCAATCGCTGATAGCTGACCCTTTCCGATTCCACATAACGCCCCCACTGCTGAGCCATACGTCTGGAGTTGTCATATTCTTCCGCTTTCGCCAATTGATTCAGGGCATCGTTAAATCGCTTCTGATTAAAATACGCCATCCCCATCACCAGATGAGACATGCCGGGATTGCGCAACTCACCTTTTTCCAGCGAACGGCTGGCTGCATCAATGGCCTTATCCCACTGTTCCATATTCAGATACAACTGACCCAGCTGGGCATCCAGCTCTCCGTCACTCGACAGTTCGGCGGCGGATGTCAGCACCGGTATCGCTTTTTCGTGCTCTTTGGCCAGTGACCAACAATTGGCGAGAAACTTCAGGTTACGCAGATTGCGCTCCAATGTACCGTCCGCCATCGCCTGTTCCATTAACCTTGCCCCTTTGACCGGTGCCTGGTGATAGTAATAGAGCTGTGCCAGGTTAAAAAGATCCGAACTGCTGGTGATATAATCCTGCTGGTAAGCCGCCTCGAGGATCGCCAGTTGCTTTTTCTCTTCGCCCAGCTCACCGTACATGCCCGCCAGTTGCACCCAGTATTGATCCTGGTTGTAGTGCCTGACCATTTTTACCAGTACATCGCGGACGTTTTCAGGTTGTTTCAGTTCGTAATATACGGCGCGCTGTAACACGTACCAGTTCTCTTCAGGTATTTTGCCCTCGGCCTCAACCATTTCCACCGCCTGGTTGATAAACCTCGATGCCCGTTCAAAATCCTTCATCTGATACATGGCCTGGGCCTTGATCAGATAGTTTTTTGCCGGGATCTCACCTGGATTCAACGCTTCCCAACGCTCCAGAAAGCTCAGGGTCTTGTCATAGTTGCCCTGCATCATATGTAGCTGAGCCAGCGAGAACAGCGTGCTTAACTCAAAAGACTCAGGAATGGGCTGCTGCTCAACGACCTTTTCGAAGGCAGCGATAGCCTCGTCATACTTCTCATCGTTGTAGTAAATAAACCCGTAGAAGTTGTACATCATTGCCAGCTCGTAGCTGTTCATGGAACTGCTGCGCTCTTTTACCGAATTCAGCGCCTCGATGGCCTCTGCGGTTTTATCTTCATCGGCGAGCGCCTGAGCGCGCGCCAGTTGCTCGTAGACTTTAGCCCGCAGTGCCGGTGTGCGGCGGGTTTTGCGCTCCTCGCCTGACTCCTGAGCCTGCACCAGGGAAACCGGAAGCAACGCGGGAAGGCTATACAAAGTGCAGCCCAGCAGAGCTACAGCAATAAGCTGACTCAATGACTTTCTGACTAACATCATGCTCCCCTAACCGTCTATCTGGAAGGTAATACGGTTTTGCACGCCGGAGACTTCCGCCGCCTCACCGTTTACCACTCTGGGTTTGTATTTAAACTTCAGCGCCGCCTCCATAGCAGCCTGCTCGAAGATCCCTTCCGGATTGGCTTCCACCACAAAAGGATCTTTTACCGAACCTTGCTTACCGACGGTAAACTCAACAATCACATAGCCCTCGATACCTCGCTGTAACGCCCGACGCGGATAAACCGGTGCCACCTTAACAATCGGCAGGTATTCACCGTCTCCCCCTTCCAGGGCCAGACCACCGCTGATGGCCATATCACCACCAACATCGGCGCTAAAGTTCATCCCGGCACCCCCTTCGGCATTGGGGGTGGGCGAGTCCATCTGCGGCTGCTCCATTTGCGGCGGTGGCTCTTCCGGCTTAGGTGGCTTCTTCGGTTTACGGTCTTTTTTCTCGACCATCTCTTCTTCTTTGACCCGTACAAAATCCAGTACGCTGCCCTGAGCAGGCTCAGTCAGGGCGCTGCCACCCATCTGAATCAGCGATTGCATCAGGAAGAACAGGCCCAATGTGACCGCAGCGGCCAGCACCAGCGCTATCACTAATCTTGGAATACTCATGCCAGTGCTGACCCTTGTGATAATTTACTGATAAACATAACTCGCCCTTTTGCTACAAGACTGCCCGGGACTAATCCTGAGCAGCAATGGATACGTCATATACACCTGCGGCGCGGGAGGCATCCATTACCTTAATCAGGGTTTCAGTGGTGGCTTTCTTATCGGCCTGGATAACAACACTGCCCTGCGGGTTTTCAGCGTATAAGCGCTCGATATTGGCCTGCACGGCACGTTCATCGATACGGCGCTTGTTGATCCAGATTTCGTTCTTATCACTGATGGCCACCAGAATATTGGCACGGTCTTTTTTCACTGCCGTGGCCGCTTCCGGCCGGTTCACATCGATACCTGATTCTTTAACGAAAGACGCGGTAACGATAAAGAAGATCAACATGATAAACACCACGTCCAGCATGGGGGTCAGGTCGATATTCGCTTCTTCTTCATCTACCAGGTTCTGAAAATGCTGTTTCATAAATTTCTCTTTTACTGTAGGTCGGACTTCAGTCCGACAAATCTGTTGAATCCCGGAGCCATTTTCCTGTAGGTCGGGATTTATCCCGACGTATTTGCCAGCCTAACGCTAAACAGTCGGACTAAAGTCCGACCTACTAATGTTCCATCGTCATGGCGTCTTCGATATGGGTTTTCTCGGTCTTACCGATACGCGCCAGCCAGGTGGAGGCAAATACACCGGACAACGCGCCGACCATGCCTGCCATAGTAGGAATCGTGGCTTTGGACACGCCGGACGCCATAGAGCGCGCATTGCCCGAGCCGGAGATGGCCATCACATCAAACACCTCGATCATGCCGGTTACCGTGCCCATCAGTCCGAGCAAAGGGCACAATGCCACCAGCGACTGAATAATCGGCACGCTGACATTGAGCTTAAGCATCAGTCTGGAGATTTGCGCCTGGCGAATCTGCTCAGCAAACCAGGATGATTTGTCGTCCCGCGCATTCCAGCTGGAAATGGTCTGCTGTTTGAGCTGCTTATGCCAGACAAAGTAATACAGCGCGCGCTCCAGAATCAGCAGCCACATCACGAATATCAGCACCCCGATGACCAGCAATACCTGGCCACCGGTTTCGGTAAAATCGCGAATAGCTTCAAAAAACTCGGCAAAGAACATGAACTTAACCCCGCTCGGCGCGTTCGGCTATAACACCGGAAGCCTGCTCCTGAAGAATATAAACAATGTTCTTGCTGCGGGTATTGAGCATGGCATACAGCAGTGTCATCGGAATCGCCACTACCAGACCCAGTACCGTAGTCATCAGTGCTGTCGAAATACCACCGGCCATCAGTTTCGGGTCGCCAGTACCAAACAGGGTAATGGCCTGGAAGGTATTGATCATACCGGTTACTGTACCCAGCAGTCCCATCAGCGGTGCCACCACAGAGATAATCTTGATTATGGTCAGATTACGGCCCAGTTTTGGCACTTCACCCAGAATCGCCTCTGTGAGTTTCAGTTCCAGAGTTTCAGTATCCACATTAGGGAAGTCTTCGCGCACTTTAAGTACCCGACCCAATGGGTTATTGGTTTTAGCCTGTTTAGTCTTGAGCTGTTTGTTAACCTTGGTACGGGTCAGCGTCAGGCTGATCAGCCGTTCCAGTGCCAGCAGTAAGCCAATAGCTCCCACTACCAGAATGATGTAACCAACAACACCGCCCTGCTCAATCCGCTCTTTAAAGTTGGGAGCCTGTACCAGCAAGCCGAGGATAGAGCCACCGGTAGGATCCAGCCCAAATTGCACCAGCTCACCATCAGATGCCTGCAGTTCTTCCGCACTTTCACCATAACGACCGGCTGGCTGACGGACCAGCTCAGCAACGGTGCCGGTAGAAGGGTTCATATCCAGGTATTTGCCATCGGATACCAGGGCGAAAGAACCCACGCGTACCACTTCTTTACTGACCTTCTCACCACCGGCTTCCACAACGTCGGTAGTAAATTTGGTGACTTTACCTGACTCGGTCATTTCCCGCTGCACTTCAAACCAGACTCGCTCTATCTCATCAATCGAAGCCAGCTTGGAGCTTTTGCCCATCGACTGTGCCAGTTCGTCCAGAAAATCTGCACGGCCGGGAATTTGCGCGGAAATCACCGAGTTCTGGAACTTGCCTTTGGTATCACCAGCCACCTGCTGCAACACACCAAAGAGTTCTTTTAGCGAGCCTAAACGGGTGGTCAGGGCCTGATCCAAATCTGCCAGCTTAAATTCGTTGTCCTGGAACTGACGCTCGAGATCTTCACTGGTTTGCAGTGCCTGGTCACGGCGCTGCGCGGCATCGCTGAGCATACGATCCTGCTCCGATACCCTGGCCGCGAATTCCTGTTCACGACGCTGATTATCTTTGTTCTGAACAATCTGCCCCTGTTCCAGTTGCTTAAGCAACTGATCCAGATTCAGCGCTTTGTCACTGTCCTGGGCGAAGGCAGTGGCCGCGACAAAAGAGGCGACCAGAGTAAATGTCTTTAGTATGGATTTCATCAATCTTCTCTCTTAGTCGGTAAGGGCTACGGGCATCATTAACAGATCAGGGGCCAGTTGTTTTTTGGCCATACGCAGGCCCTTGGTCACCTGAGTGCGATAGTCTGACGGTAACTCTTCCCACTGGCGGGTCTGTTTGTTCCATACGCCCTGCTTAGAGGCATCACGGGTCTGGTAAACCAATGCGGTGCGACCGATACGCAGGAAATCCACATCCCGCTCCTGACCGTCAACGGTATGCAGGCCACTGTATGCCTCAATAGTGCGGCCATAATCCATCTCTACCTGATAAGCTTCCATTACCCGGCGAAACTTCTCTGAAGCCGCCACATCGGCTCTGTCCATCAGATTGCGTAAATCGGCCAGACGTCTGGCACGCTCTTCTGGCAAGAACGGCATATCCAGTTCAATAAACTGACCAAGCCCCTCAATCATGCGCATCATCAGCGGCGTAATCTGACGTTCGATAACACTGACTTCATCAATGGAGGCATTCAGATCGGCCATTTCCTGTTCCTGATTGGCTATCTGTTTGCGCAACTGACGGTTGTAAACTTCCAGGCCGTCAATCTCTTTATTGAGCACCTTGAACTGTTGCAGTTTGCTGTCAATCTGGTCGGTCATCTTGTTGATTTTCTGCTGTGACTGCGCCGCCGATTCATTGATCTTCGCCGCTTCTTCAACCACAGGTTCAAGATACTTATCCTCCTGCGCCAATACCGGACCGGCAAGCAGATAAAGGGCGCAAAGCGCCGCTGGAAGTCGTGTCAAAAGCCTCATACTGTCCCCAATGTCAGAAACGATCAGCGGGATACTGATCTTAGAATTCGCGCACAGCATAGGGGTTATCTGTGACAGTTTTATTACGTTTCGATGACGGACAGATTAAGGCTGACCTGAGATCAAGGGGCAAAACTTATTGAGAGTGATGTCTGGTAGACTGATAGCCAGAAAGGAAGGAAAGAAAGGGGGCGATCACCGCCCCCGATAGTTAAGACTGTCTCTTAGAACTCTCTTTTATAGGACAAGCTGAATTCAATTCCCTGGGACTCAGAGCGAATCAGATTATCAGAAAAAGTGATTTCCTTTTTCTCATCCAGCAGGTTTTTAACCTTAACGCTGACAGTAGAGTTAAAGTCAGGGTAATAGGTATACACCACATCCAGTGAATGGAACGGCTGCTCGTAGGAGTCATCACGGCCTTCGATGCCCGGAATAATAATCCGCTCACCGAACACGTTATACACCACCGAAGCCGAGTGCTCACCGCTGTCAGAGTCAAAGCCCAACTGCAGGTTCAGCACATACTCAGAATGCCCTGTCAGGCGACGCTCAGTATTGGTGATTGCCGTAGACACACCGGTTTGCTCGACGATGGCCTGAGTATCCAGCTGAATTTCCGAGTCACTCAGAGTCAGGTTACCGGCGGTGTAGAAATTACGGCCAAAGTCACCCAGGAAGTCCAGACCTTTGAGGAACTCCAGTTCCACACCGTAGACTTCACCGGTTTCAGCGTTGGCAATCCGCACCAGAGGCGGACCATCCTGAGCGGGAGACTGCACGGTTTCAATCGGATTTTCCATATCTTTATAGAACAGCGCCACAGACAGGTTATCGCCGTTGTCCACATACCATTCCCAGCGCAGGTCATAGTTTTTAATGTCTGTGGTTTCCAGACCCGGTGTCCCCCCGACCGGGAACAGCGTCAGTGGATCCAGATAAGTAGTCGGTGCCAGTTCACGCAAATCCGGGCGCACCACGGTCTCGCCATAGCCCAGGCGCAACTGCATTTCATCATCGATAACATAGGTCAGCGCCAGCGCGGGATACAGGTTATCTTCCTGGAATGCCAGACTGGCCAGGTCTTCCGGGGTCGGGCTGGTGGGCAGATCGATGGTACCATCGGCAGGATCTAAGGGCGCGACCACCTGACGGAAGTCTTCCCAGCGAAAGCCACCACTGATACGCCACTTATTATCGAAGAACATGTCCGCTTCAAAGTAATAGGCGTCCACTTTTTGCGCCGATACATAGTCATCGCCGGCAATCGTGGTATCCCGCAAAATACTATCCGTAAGCGGCGCATTCAGAATCACGTCATCATTGAGAATATCCGCAAAACGGTGGCCGGTAAGCACGCTGGAGTCCATAAAGGCCCGCGCATTCACATCAAAACGGCGGTTACTGGCGGTACGGGTCTTCTCGACAAAATCAGCGCCGGTTTTAAGCACGATCTCCCACTTTTCCAGCGTCACCGGTAAAGTCAGATTCCAGCCATAGTTTTCGACCTTATCATCCAGATCCTGGAAGCTGTAACGGGAGGCCGTTGTGGCGTTATTGAGAATACTCTCATTGACCCGGTCAAAGACACCGTCTTCATTTTGATCCGTTATGATAAAACGAGTCTGAACATTACCCGGGGCATAACGGCTGGAACGGGAATCAGAGTATTTCCAATCAAAACCGAGGAAGTTCCACTCGGTAAAGGTATGCATCCCCTTAATCTGATTGGC
Organism: Lacimicrobium alkaliphilum; assembly: GCF_002591895.1. GTDB lineage: Bacteria > Pseudomonadota > Gammaproteobacteria > Enterobacterales > Alteromonadaceae > Lacimicrobium > Lacimicrobium alkaliphilum. Next base: position 150,761 of record NZ_NISX01000006.1, on the reverse strand, counting down.
CACCATGCGCCGCTCTTCATAGGTCACATCATATTCGCGGATACGCTGATCAGAGCCGAAGTTGATGTTATTACTGTTACCCAGCTTTTCACGGACTTCGTCATTGGTGTCGTTGAGGATTACCGTGGTCAGGTCGACTCTGTGGTTGCGGTTGTAATCCACACCTAATGCCAGCATGCCGGACCATTTAACCGAATGATCTGTCGCCTCTACCTCATCCCAGCCACGCACCAGGGTGGCGGTACCATCCTGGTTCTGACGATAATCTTCACCGAGGAACAGGTCACTAACCTGCCATTCATTGTCATAGCCTACAGTACCGAGGAAGCCGATCCGAAAATCATCAATATCTTTACTGTCACCGAAAGCAAGGTTAAATCCAAAATCAGGATCCACCGATTTCAGTTCCGGGTCATAATCTCGGTTCAGGTCCACCGCCAACTGGCGATTCACATCTGTACTGAGGTCGTTCAACGAGGTACGGCTGTCCCACAGCGCCTGTATCGATGCGGGGGCCGCGCGGGTGCCATCATCCTTGCCCTTCCAGCTGCTGCCGCCATCGTACTGCCAGGCATCATCGAAGTTATCCGTATTACCACCAACACTGACACTGGCATTAAAAACGGTATCAGTTGGGATACTCTTCAGGCGGATATCCACGCTACCACCACCAAAGGCAGCAGGCATGGACGGAGAAAAGGATTTCTGTACCGACAGACTTTCGATAATATCGGCCGGGAATAAATCCAGTGGAATAACAGTACGGGTCGGATCCGGGCTTGGCACCGAGGCACCGTTTAGCAAAGTACTTGAGTAACGCTCACCCAAACCACGAACATAGATAAACTTACCGTCTACCAGGGTCAGACCGGTAATACGGCGCAGTGCGCCAGCCGCATCGCTGTCACCGGTACGGGCGATTTGTTCCGCGCCCATAATATCGGCCACAAAGGCCTGATCCTTACGCTCCTGCATTACTGCGGTAGCGCTGCCTTTAAGGCGGGTACCCGTGGCCACCACTTCTTCAATCAACTGTTCTTCATCATCGCTTTGTGCCAGAACCGGCTGAGTACTCAACACGGCCAGTATGGCCGCACTCAGGCTGGCGAGGGGAAACCTAATCGCACGCTTCATATGTGTAACCTCTTGTGCATGTCATCTTTATCTAAGGCTTAAACAGCAAGTGCGCTGCTATTAAGCAACGCACTTGTATCAGGACCTACCAAGCTATTACTCCAGACCTACAGTCCAGCCAGCAGTCCAGTCGTTGCCTTCTTCCACTGCACCGATAAAGTCAACATTATCGAAGAAGGTGTCACCGCTGAAATCTTCAGTAGTGCTGTCGATGATGGTGTAAATGCCGTTGAGCACTGCACTGCGACCGGCGGCAACCTGATTACCGTCTTGCGCAAGGAACCAGTCTTCCAGATTCACATCGGAGCCGCCAAACTTGAAGTTCTCTTCGTTTTCACAGGCCATTACGCTGTGAGTCATGACCGTGCCATCACTGAGGTTAGCCTGAGTTACCGGCTCAGATTCAAACTCCAGACATTCACCCATGCCCGCAGGACCGGTGACGATGAAGTTGTGCATCTTCGGCGCCGCACCTTCACGGAAGTAGATACCTTCTGAAGCGTTAGTGCCGGCGAAGTTGTTGCCGATTATGGTCATATTGGCGATGGTCGGACTGGTCATCGGCTCTTTGCCCGGGTTAGAACCGTCGTTATCGCACTCGATACCACGGTTGGCATCGGAGTCATCATCGGCATGCTTAACTAACACGTACTGCATCTTGCCGTCCCAGCCGTTATCACAATCGACACTATCATCCTGAATACTGGTCAGAGCAACATATTTAAAGTTGACGTTGCCACCGAACATCTCGATACCATCATCGGCATTCTGGTGTACCTGCAGGTATTCAACCGTCGTGCCTGAGCCCACGCCACCGAAGGTAATACCGTTAAGCTCATTATCCGGCGCTATTTCAAAACCGGCGTTCATCACCCGCACATAGCGTAAGGTTCCGGAGTTATCGGTACTGTCAGTGCCGCCAAATACCGCACCGGCTTCAATACCTTCAACCTGCAGGGCACAATCGGAGCCATCTGAAGGGCACTTATTGGATGGTGCGTTACCCAGGATAACAAAGCCACCCCATTGCCCGGCAAAAGCATCTTCACCCAGTACATTCTGACGTGACGTCATAGTGATAGGCTTATCAGCAGTACCTTCAGCCATAATTTGTGAACCACGACTGACCACCAGCACATCGGCGCCTTCACGACCATAAAGCGTAACACCCGGTTCAATCGTCAGTGTTGCTGAGTCGACATTATCGCCACCAACAAACACCTGGCCACTAAGGGCATACATATTACCTTCGGTGAGAGTCATGTCCGCGGTGATACGGCCAGAGAGCTGACAAGTGGTGGTGGAGCCATCCACAGGTGAGATCGCTTCAGTACCGATTGGGCAGCCTGCTACTGGCGCTTCAGAGTCACCTTCTTTGGCTACTTCACCGCCGCCAAAACCAAAGGCCCAGCCCTGACGCCAGTCGTCATCACCTACTGCACCGATAAAGTCAACGGATTCAAAGAAGCTGCCATCGACAGTATTAGCCACATCCTGACCGGCACCAAGCAAAGGAGAACCGGCCATCGGCACACCATCACTGTCCAGCATGACCGAACTACTGATGAAATTGCCATCCTGACCCAGGAACCAGTCTTCCAGATTCACGTCAGTAGCGCCAAACTTGAAGTTTTCGTCATTGGTACAGGCCATTGCCGAGTTTTGCATGGAAATATTACCGTTACCCAGATTCGCCTGCGTCACCGGCTCGCTTTCAGCTTCCAGACACTCCCCCATTTCTGAAGGACCGGTAATAACCATGTTGTAAATGTTCATGCCCACGCCTTCGCGCAGATAAACCCCTTCTGAGGAATTGGTACCGGAAAAATTGTTACCAATAATGGTCATATTGGCAATAATCGGCTGGGTCATTGGCTCTTTGCCAGGGTTAGAGCCATCGTTGTCACACTCAATACCACGGTTGGCATCACCGCCATTTTTGTCATGCTCAACATAAACAAACTGCATGCGGCCGCGCCAGCCGTTATCACAGTCTACGCTGTCATCCTGAATACCGGTCAGTACCACATTTTTAAAATCGACAGTACCGCCGAACATTTCGATACCATCATCGGCATTAGAATCCACCTGGATATATTCCACTGTGGTACCACGGCCTACACCGCCAAAAGTAATACCGTTAAGCTCGTTATCAGGGGCGATTTCGAAGCCGGCATTTTTCAGCACCAGATAACGCAACGTACCAGAGTTATCGTCTTCATCTGTACCGCCGAAAACAGCACCGGCCTCAATCCCTTCAACCTGCAACGAGCAGTCTGAACCATCACTCGGACACTTATTAGAAGGCGCGTTACCTAATATTACAAAACCGCCCCACTGGCCAGCGCCAGTCTCTTCACCGGTTATATCCTGCAAAGAGGTCATAACGATAGGCGCGTCTGCGCTACCTTCAGCATCAACCTGTGATCCCCGGCTGACGACCAGTACATCCCCACCTGTACTGCCAAACACCACTGTTCCGGGTTCAATAGTCAGAGTAGCTGAATCTGTATTGTCACCGCCGACAAAAACCTGCCCTTCCAGTGCATACATCACACGGTCAGAGTCAGAAGTAGAAACCAGAGTCGTATCTTCAGTAATGCGGCCGCTTAGCACCTGCACAATAACATTTTGATCCAGAGCATCAGTAGCAGCCTGCGATAAAGCGGCGCTGAATTCACCCGGGAGAGGCTCAGCTGGAGTAGGTGTGGGTGTCGGGCTCGGAGCTGGAGCTGGCGCTGGAGCCGGAGCTTCAGTACTTGTGTTTATATTGATGTCACCGCCACAACCGGCCAGGGCCACAGCCATGGCAACAGCCGAGGCTTTAAATAGAGTGTTTAGTTGCATTGAGCTCTCCAATTCGGGTTTTATGGGTTTATGTATTCATACCGGCGGCTAGGTTAAACAAGGTGAGTGACATTTTTGTTACAGCATTGCGCTGTCATTAAAGTTTCATATATCAGGAACAGATGTCGGGGATAGGGCTGATAATTAGCGCCTATGCAGGAAAAACCGAAGATAGGTTCGATTGCACCTATCTTCGGAAGAGGACTAACCGGGCTGGGAATTCTCCTGAGGTTTCTCTGATACGGAGTTTCGCAGCTTATATAACAACAGGTACAAAGCCGGCAGCACCACCAGTGTCAATATAGTGGAAGACACAATGCCACCAATTACTACGGTTGCCAGAGGACGCTGCACCTCTGCACCTGTACCAGTATTAAAGGCCATCGGCACAAAACCCAGACTCGCCACCAGTGCGGTCATCAGTACCGGACGTAACCGCTGGCGGGCTCCGTCAAACACGGCATCAAACAGTGACTGGCCCCTATCCCTGAGCTGCTGAATAAAAGACAACATCACCACCCCATTGAGCACGGCAACACCCGACAAGGCAATAAATCCTACTGCTGCTGAAATCGACAGAGGCATGCCCCGCAAGGTAAGAGCCAGAATGCCACCGGTCAGCGCCAGCGGTACCCCGGTGAAGATAATCAGCGCATTACTCATAGAATTAAAAGCACTGTACAGTAGCCCAAAAATCAACAGCAGGGCCAGCGGCACCACAATGGCCAGCCGTTGTGATGCCGACTGCAATTGTTCAAATGTACCTCCGTAGTCTACCCAGTAACCCGCAGGTAGAGGCAATTGAGATTCAACTTTCTGACGTATGTCTTTAACAAAAGAGCCCAGATCCCTGCCAACCACATTGGCACTCACTACGATGTTTCGTTTGCCACTTTCACGGTTGATCTGATTGGGCCCCATACTAAGCTTCAGCTCGGCGATTTCACCCAGCGGCACATACTGCAGTTCAGGATTAGTCGCCTTTGGCACCGCCACAGGCAGGCGCCTGAGGCTGGTTATATCCTCACGCCAGTTGTCATCCATGCGCAGCATCAACCGGAAACGTTTGTCGCCCTCATAGATGGTTCCGGCTTCAATGCCGCCAATCGCGGCCTGAGCCGCACGCTGTACATCTGTGACGGTCAGCCCCAGCAAGGCCAGATGATCCCGCTGAGGGATGACAGTTAAGGTTGGAAGCCCGGTCATCTGCTCAGCGCGAACATCGGCGGCCCCCTGAACAGTATTGATTATACTCACCGCAGTATCACCGAGTGACTTGAGCTGGCTCAGATCATCGCCATATATGCGCACAGCCAGGTCAGCACGGACACCGGATATAAGCTCGTTAAAGCGCATTTCTATGGGTTGGGTAAATTCATAATTATTGCCGGGAACCTGTTCGACCCTTTCCCGCAACTCAGAAATAAGCTGAGCTTTGGTTTTAGTGGGATCCGGCCATTGCTCACGAGGCTTCAGTATCAGGAAGGTATCCGCCACGCTCGGTGGCATAGGATCCGTTGCCACATCCGGTGTGCCGATCTTGGAGAATACCCGTTTCACTTCACCAAACTCAGCGATCGCCGATTCCAGTTGCAACTGCATATCAACAGATTGCTGCAGACCGGTTCCCGGAATTCGCAGTGCGTGCATGGCGATATCCCCCTCATCCAGTTGCGGCAGAAACTCCGTGCCCATGCGCGATGCCTGATACAAAGAGGCGGCAAACAAGCTGAATCCCACGACTGCAATAAGCAGGGGCTGTTTTAACGACAACCTGAGTACCGGCTCATAGACACGACGTGCACCGCGCACGATCCGGTTTTCCTGGTGTGTCACCTTACCTTTGACGAAAATGGCAATCGCCGCCGGCACAAACGTCATTAACAGAATCAAGGCGCCCAGCAGGGCCGACACTACCGTAAATGCCATGGGGTGGAACATCTTACCTTCCACACCGCTGAGGGCAAAAATCGGCAGATATACCAGCATAATAATCAACACACCGAACACGGCCGGGTTAAACACCTCGCGGGTACTTTCAAATACCTCCTGCAATCGCTCTTTAGTGGACAAAAGCCTGCCATATCGCTGCTGAGCCAATCCGAGTCGACGCAGTGCGTTCTCAACCACAATCACGGCACCATCGACAATAATGCCAAAATCAATCGCGCCCAGACTCATCAGATTTCCGGATACCCGGTTTACCGTCATACCAGTGACGGCAAACAGCATACTCAGCGGGATCACCAACGCCGTAATCAGAGCCGCACGAACATTACCCAGCAACAGAAACAATATGAGGATTACCAGCACTGCCCCTTCAAAGAGATTCTTCTCCACGGTGGCAATGGTTTTATCAACTAAAGTGGTTCGGTTATAGATAGGCTCTGCCACAATGCCTTCAGGAAGACTCAACTGAACCCTGACCAGCTTATTCGCAACCGCCTCAGATACAATGCGACTGTTCTCGCCAATCAACATCATTGCCGTACCTAATACGACTTCTTCTCCCTCTGAGGTAGCAGCACCGGTGCGCAGCTGTTCACCATATTTAACCTCGGCCACATCGCTAATCCGCACAGGGGCATCATCACGTTTGGTGATCACAACCTGACCAATCTCCTCCAGGCTTTTCAGTTGCCCGGGGGAACGCACCAGCCATTGCTCGCCATTGCGCTCTATATAACCAGCGCCGACATTGTTATTATTCAGCCTCAGTGCACGAAAAATATCCTCCATAGAGACTTTATAAGCCAGCATTCGCCCCGGCATTGGCGCCACCTGGTATTCACGCTCATAGCCGCCAACGGCATTAATTTCAGTCACGCCCGGCACTTTAAGCAGTTGTGGGCGGATCACCCAGTCCTGTATTGTGCGCAAAGACTCTGCGGTATAGCGCTGACCATTTTTATCAACGGCATCGGACCGGGCTCTGACAATGTAGGTGAAAATCTCCCCCAGACCGCTGGCAATGGGCCCTAACGCCGGCTCTATTCCTTGCGGCAACTTTCCACGAACGCTTTGTAAGCGCTCACTGATCTGCTGACGGGCCCAGTAGATATCTGTGCCTTCATCAAAGATCACAGTGACCTGAGACAGGCCATAACGCGACAGGGAACGGGTATAATCCAGGTTCGGTATACCGGCCATGGCATTTTCGACCGCATAGGTAATACGCTGCTCCGTCTCCAGCGGCGAGTAACCGGGCGCTTCGGTATTGATCTGCACCTGCACATTAGTGATATCAGGCACCGCATCAATGGGTAATTTTAATGTGCTATACACTCCCACTGCAGCGACCAGAGCAGTGGCGGCTATCACCAGCCAACGCTTGTGGATGGCGAAACGTATTAGTGCATCAGTCATACTCGCCTCCTAATGTTGATGGCTGGCGCCATGTTTAAGAATGTCAGCCTTAAGCAAATAGCTGTTACCCGATACATAAAAGGTCCCGGGCGCAAGTCCGCTTTTCACTTCGGTGTAATTGCCATCGGTATCACCCAACTGAGGCATCCGGACCTCAAAGGTGTTACCGAAGCGGGCAAAAACCACCGGCATATTACGGAACGTCTTCAGAGCATCGGTTTTAACCGCCAACGGAACCGCTTTCTGGCCCACCTTCACATCTGCCTGTACATGCATTCCGGGGCGCCAGTGCCCATGAGTATTGCTGACCAGAACTCGGGCCCGGGCAATATGCCCGCCCGTCATGATCGGTGCGATGTAGGTGACCTGACCCTTCACGCGCTGATGCTGGTGCAAATCGAAAATCTCTGCCTGCTGGCCGACTTTGAGCTTGTCGATGTTTTGTGGAAACGCAGACAACTCCACCCAGACTTTGGATAAATCAATAATTTCAAACAGCATCTGCTCAGCCGCCATTTCACCGGTATTAACCAGCCGTTGAGTCACTTCACCACTGATTGGACTTACAAGATCGTACTCTGTACCACTGGCCGCACTCTTGACCACCGCCAGAGTCTGTCCCTTGTTGACAGCCTCACCAATATTCACCCGTACATCCGTTACAATGCCAGCATAGGTAGCGCTGACATGGGCAATACGCTTATTTACCGGAGCAACAACACCAAACAAGCGCTCGGTAAAGTTAAGTGTCTGCGGCCCCGCCTTGTCGACAGTAATGCCAGCTTTTCTAATCACCCTGTCTGTGAGGGTGGTGCGGCCTTCAACGCTCTCATAGTCCCAGGCCCCCTGCTGCTTGCCGGTTTGCGCTTTTACAGAGACTTTATATGAATGTGGCTCAGCCACGGTTTCATTACTGACCAGATAGTTTCCTTCCGGTGAAAAGGTCAGTGTATCGGTGACATTCCCAAGGCGATGCAACGTAACCTGCAGGCGCACCTTATCGGGCTGAACAATCCTGTTATTCTGGTAGGTGTACACCCTCATCTCCGGTGCGATGCCTGACTCAAAGATACTGATCTCAACGGCGAAATCCCCTGCAGTGAGTAACTTGCCTCCCTCTGGTCCCTGTTGCTGTTCTGTATGGTCATGCTGATCTCCTCCTGAAGCAAAAGCCCGGGGCAGTTCAGATAATCCAAAACACATTGTCATGATGAAAATTAAAAGGGGTAAATACTTCATTGTGTTGCTTCCAAAAAAGACTGTCCGGTCAGGTGCTCCAGCTCAAGGATCCCCTGATAAATAGCGTAGCGACGATTGATTTGTTCATATTCCAGCTGTGCCAGTTCATTTTGTGCATCCAGTAGCTGCAACAGGCTGTATCCTCCCCTGGCATAACCGGCCTCAGTTTCTGCTTCCAGTTGCCGGGCCAGGGGTAGCAATGAACGCTGAATGCGGTGCAAATACGTTTGATGAGTTTTCAGGCGCACCAGAACAGCGCGGGCTCGGACACGCAATCGCTCCCGAACAACCTGCTGCAATGCCAGCAGCATATCGTGCTCGGCCCGATTCGATTGCATTAAACCGGCATTGGGATTAGAGCGCAGTATCGGCATTGATGCCTTAAGTACCAGACCCGCATCGTCAAACTCATTGTTATAACGAACTCCCACTCCCAGCGTTACGTCTGCCGTTGCCGCACTGCTCAGTGCCTGCGCTTTAGCAGCCAGCAACCGTTCAGAATCGGCTAAACGGAGAAACTCCGGAGCCTGGTTTACCGCAGTGTTAAGCTTTGCAGACGAAGGCAGATTCAGCTGATCAGCAAAGGCCCCCTGAACCGAAGAAAAATCCGCTTCCGCTGCCCACATACCACTTAACTGTGTACGGGCCTCATCCAGCTTGCCGGTAATTTCTTCAATATCTGCTTCTGTCTTTCTTTGCTGCAGGCGGATACGGATAAGCTCAGAGGCGGCAACAGCGCCAGAGTCGACGCGTTTCCTGGCTACATTCAGCGCGTTGTTAAGGCGCTGCAGCTGTCGCTGATTCCAGCTGGCCACTTCCTGCAATAGCAAGACCTGATAAAAACGGCTGGCCGTTTTTGCCAGTACCTCTACTTTGGCGTATGTAAATTCGGCCTCCAGCCTCCGCTGTTTGGCAGAAGCAAACTCAATACGCTGTTGGCGTTTGCCCCCCAGCTCAATGAGCTGGCTGAAGGACAGCGTCGCCTCAAGATTGTCCACGCCGGCGTTGCGCCCGCTGCCGATCACATTCTCCAGTTCAATGCCGATTTCCGGATTGGGCCTGAGCGATGCCTGCAGCTTTTCAGCCTCGGCCATTCTCTGTTTATAGGGGTACTGCTGTAATTCCGGGTTGCCTTGCAGAGTTTTTTGCAACGCACTGCGCAAGGTCAACTCATTGGCGATTGCCGAAAGGGGATGACATAACGCCAACCACAGAACGACAATCACGAAACTGATTGATTTCATGATTTATCTCCACATTAAAACGGTTGTGCATAAGCACAATTTCTTTAAGGGTGAAGATTAAAAATCAGGTGGGGGAACCGGGGGTTGAGTATGGTTATTGCGAAAAAACAGGTACCTGAAGGCTATCGCCAGATCAGGGCTGCAGTCATTCGGCGTATACCCAATGTAGCCGGTAATACAGCTTATATGGGCATGAAACTGATGTTCAGCATCAGAATCAACCTCGGGCTCTGTGTGTGAGGCATTATCATGAGTGTGGCTGTCGTGGTGTGTATAGTCAAAAGTATGTTCACCATCCTGAATATGCCCGGCAGCAAGCGCACAGGTGAATACCCCGTGCAACAGCATAACGAGAATTAGTGACCAGGAAAACTTCGACAACTGAACAATTACCCTAAACAGCGACAACCGCAGCAGCTTAACAGACAGAAGCTAAAAGCGACAAGCTGTGTTCCAAGCAGAATTATCATATATATTAAAACTGGCGCTGGCCTGAATGACTCATTGCTGCAGATTACAGAAGATATTCTTTTACAATCAAATATTTATAGCTAAACTAACTGCTGTAACGATGACCTGTAAATAACAGATTCACACTACAGATTGGTAAAAAGTGATTAAACAAGGAGAGGGTTATGTTAGGTTGGACACTGATGTTTCTGGTTGTTGCCATTATTGCAGCGGTACTGGGCTTTACCGGTATCGCGGGGGCTGCAGCTGAAATCGCAAAAATTATATTTTTCATTTTTATCGTGCTTTGGGTTATTTCACTTATTGCAGGTGCGCTCAGAGGAAAAGGCCCCCGGGCGTGACAACACAACATAGATAAAGGCGTCCCCAGGGCTTATCCTTTTTACTGAGGCGTTCCGAATTATGTACTTCGCTTGGTATTATATGATCGCTGCATTGTTGCTGATAACAGCAGCAGTGGTTACACCGTCCATCTATTTTAAAGTGCCCCTGGCCTGGGGCAGTCTTTCCGTGTTTACCGTCAGCATTGCCTATTTTTTTGATATTGCGGCCATTTTTCGCAAACGCGAAGATGGTCGTATTCCCACATATATTCGCTGGATCTTTGTGCCCTTTTTGCTGGGTGCGCAGGTTTACAACGCCTGGGCCCGGAAAAGAGACAAAGTACCGGCCATTCAGCAAATAGAAGAAAAACTGTATCTGGCTTGTCGTCTGTTTCCTTCCGATGTGGAATACCTGAAAAAGCAACAGATCGGTGCCGTACTGGATGTTACCGCTGAATTCGACGGGCTTGACTGGTCGCTGCTCGGGGAGGAAATTCGCTACCTGAATATTCCTGTTCTGGATCATCGCTCCCCCACTCTGGCGAGACTGCAACAGGCACTGAACTGGATAGACAACCAACAGCGCAATGGTCGCAAGGTATTGGTTCACTGTGCGCTTGGCCGCGGCCGCTCGGTGTTGGTGGTAGCTGCCCACCTGTTATCTCAAAATAAAACCGGTTCGGTAAAAGAGGTGCTTAAACAAATCAAGTCTATTCGTCAGACTGCTAATCTGAATCACTATCAGTTTAATAAACTGATGAAGCTGCATAAAGCGGGCAAGCTACACCAGCAGCTCAGAGCCTGGATAATTGCTAATCCGGTAGCGGGTGGGGGTAAATGGGATGTCTATAAACAAGAGCTGGTCAACAGACTCAGTCAGCACTATCAATTAACTATCAGGACCACCACCAAAGACATTGATGGTGAAACACTGACCAAACAGGCAGTAAAGGAAAAAGCCGATCTGGTAGTAGCATGCGGCGGTGACGGCACCGTTACCGAGGTGGCATCCGCGTTGATCAATACTGACATTGCGCTTGGCATTATTCCTATGGGCACGGCGAATGCTTTGTCTCAGGCGTTGTGTGGAGGTATCAGTAAAATCATACCATTGGAGACGGCGTGCCGGGCGATTACCGAAGGCAACACCATCAGTATGGATAGCGCCACCTGCAATGGCAAACTGATGCTGTTATTGGCGGGTGTGGGCTTTGAAGAAAAGATGGTTTCCTCAGCGGATCGTGATACAAAAAACAACTCTGGGCAAATGGCTTATCTGCATGGGCTCTGGCAAGCCATTGAACAAAATAGTATTTACACTTTGACGGTGCAGTTCGACAATCATCCCCCGGAGGAAATTGACACTCAGTCCTTAGTGGTAGCCAATGCGGCCCCTTTCACCACATTGTTAGCCCAGGGCAAAGGGCAACCTGATGTAGACGACGGTAAGCTGGATGTTACCTGGCTTACCGGCACAAATGCCTCCGACACTCATTTGGTCAGTCTGGCTGAACTGGCCTTCTCCGGGCTCACTCAGGATAAGTCCGAAGGTCAGGTCAAACATAGACAGGTTGAGAGAATCAGGATTTCCGGTGAGCAGCTCGAAAAGTATGTGATTGACGGTGAAATCTATCACGACACATCTCTGGATATTCAGATCCAGCCCAACTCCTTACTGGTTCGTGTACCGGGTGAATCGTTGACAGACTAAGCCGTCCTCGTTGTGAACCTCTGGAAACTGCGATTGTCAAAAATTTGCAGTCAGAGAGAGGAAAGTTCTCTGCCCGAAGGCTACGCTTAATGTGCATTGATCACTATGGAGGAATAACTATGCCACTAGAAAAACACCCCCTGCAAAACGAATTCCCACAACATCAGAACCGTATCCAGCAGCTTCATGCAAGCGACAACAATTTTGCACGTTTGTCAGACAAATACCATCAGTTGGACAGAGAGATTTTTGAAATTGAACAACATAACCTGATCAATGATGAGGATCACCTGGAACAATTAAAGCTTAAGCGCCTTCAACTCAAAGATCAGCTTTATAAGATGCTGGACTAATTACCCGCCTGATTCCCGATGCAGATATGCCGACAACCGTCAGCATATCTGTAAATCAATCACACCAATCAGTTTAAATCCTGCACCAGCACAACTGTTGTTACATGGGCAATGCGACAATCCGTTGCCGGAGATTGATGGTGTCCGTCGTTAACCTGTTGAACAACAGAGGGTCGCACACCCAGTGCTACCAGTTGACGCTTTACGGCCTCAGCCCTTTCTGCCAGCAGCAGTTCTGATTCACGGGCCAGTTTACCACCCTGACTGTATAGCAGAACAAGTAACGTCTGCGGACTTTTAATCAGCTTGGCCTGCTGAATAAGCTTACGCAATTCCCGGAACGTGATTCTGCTGGAATAAGGCGGGAAGTGGAGGGTTAGCTCCGTCAGTTCCCGCCTTTGAATGCTGATATTTTGTCGGTTTGAGACACTATCAGCGCCAGGACCTGAGGCATAGTCCCGTTGCAACATCGTCATTATTGATTCAGATAGGCTTCGAACTCTGATTTAGAGATCTGACCATCGCCATTCGTATCGTACTTGTCGAAAGACGCTGAGAGCGGTGCTTCTGAGGCAGCTTCTGACTTGCTCAGAGCGCCATTGCCGTCCTGGTCCAGAGTGTCGAAGATTTGGCCTGCATTGGCCAAAGCCAGTGAAGATGGCAGCAAAAATGCAATTAGGGCTAACTTTTTCATCATACTCTCCTTTTGATATTCAATTTTACGCAGTCAGTCATTTTCTGCTTGCGTACTGAAGCTATATCAATAACGATGCCAGAATTTTAAATTCCTTATTTATCAATATATTAGAGGATAATTCAGATGCAGAGGCGCTATCCACCAGGGGGATACTGTCGCCACATAACAACGGTATTTAAGATGAATAGCAAAAAACCATATAAATCAAACAGTTAATATGTTGCCAAATACCAACTATTAAATTTAGTCAGATTGCATTGACATATGATTTTTCATATATATGATTATTCGCATGTGTTGTATGAGCAAGGCGCTGACAGATGATTGAACCTCTGGCATTTTTCAAATGCCTGGCAGAAGAGACCAGACTGAAAAGTCTGTTATTAATTTCCGAGAAAAACGAACTCTGTGTCTGTGAACTCACCTATGCTCTGGAGTTGAGTCAGCCTAAGGTATCCCGACACCTTGCCGAATTACGAAAGTGTGGGTTGCTATCTGACCAACGTCGCGGAAAGTGGGTTTACTACCGGGTCAACAACGCGCTTCCCTCCTGGGCCTCTCAGGTGCTGGCACTCACTGTTGCTGAAAACCCACAATTTATGCAAAAACTCCTTCAACGTCTTGAACATATGCAAAACCGGCCGCAGTCCCGGTGCTCTGATGCGGACAATTACTGTAACGAAGAACACAAGGAGCCGGCATGAAACCATTAAAAATCCTGTATATCTGCACCCACAATCGCTGCCGCAGTATTTTATCTGAGGCCATAACCAACCACCTGGGTAATGGCCGCATTGTGGCAAAAAGCGCGGGCAGCCAACCTTCAGGTGAAGTGCATCCTCTGTCAACTTTTTATCTTGAGGAGCAGGGCATCGCCACTGACGCTCTTGAGTCTCAGTCATGGGATGAATTTGAAGACTTTGGCGCTGATCTGGTGATCACTGTTTGTGACTCTGCCGCTGGAGAAAGTTGCCCGCTGTGGTTTGGAAAATCCCTGAAAATGCACTGGGGGCTGACAGACCCGTCAAAACTCACTGGCAGCGAAGAAGACAAAGCGGATGCATTCAGAAGCACCATTAAAGAAATAGCACAGCGTGTGCAGCAGTTGCTGAAACTGGATCTGGAAAATATCAGCCCGAACCAGCTACAAAACGCCCTTAAGGAGTTGGGAGCACAATGATGACCGTACTGGATACCAGTTTACCCAATATCGAGCAGGAGCAGTTTAAACGCCCTGCCCCTGAAGACTTTACCCAACGACTGTCGACCCATAAACCAAAGATACTATTGTTGTATGGATCACTCAGAGAACGCTCCTTCAGCCGTCTGGTGATTGAAGAGTGTGCTCGCTTACTGGATGTGATGGGTGCCGAAACCCGTATATTCGATCCGTCCGGCCTGCCGCTGCCCGACGATGCACCAGATACCCATGCTAAAGTGCAGGAATTACGTGAACTGGCCATCTGGTCGGAAGGCCAGGTCTGGTGCTCACCGGAGCGCCACGGTTCGATGACCGGCATTATGAAAGCACAAATTGACTGGATTCCCTTATCTGCCGGTGCTGTGCGCCCCACTCAGGGCAAAACCCTGGCAGTAATGCAGGTGTGTGGTGGCTCACAGTCTTTTAATGCAGTGAATCAGCTCAGAGTACTGGGCCGCTGGATGCGGATGCTGACGATTCCAAACCAGTCTTCGGTGGCCAAAGCTTTTCTGGAATTTGAACAAGACGGACGCATGAAGCCATCGGGATACTACAACCGCATTGTGGATGTGATGGAAGAACTAATGAAGTTTACTCTGCTCAGCAGGGACAATTCGGCCTACCTTACCGACCGTTATTCCGAGCGGGTGGAAAGTGCAGAACAGCTGATGAACAGAGTGAATCAGCGATCGTTGTGATTAGGTGAAGGGGTAGGATGACAAAAGCTGGCCGATTTGACTGAATTTTAAATTATAGTCTTCTGCGCCTTTGCGCCTCTGCGAGATAAAAAGAAGAAAGCTAATCATCTCGCAAAGGCGCAGAGAACGCAGAGATCCCCGGATTTGGCTAAGCTGCTGAAAACTGATAGCTGATAGCTGATAGCTGAAAACTTATAACAATCAACAAGGTAAATCAAAATGGGATTGTTTGAACGTTATTTATCTCTTTGGGTGGCGCTGTGTATTGCCGCCGGCGTGATACTGGGGAACCTTATCCCCGGTGTATTTGCTCAGATTGCTGCACTGGAGTATGCCCATGTGAATCTGGTTGTGGCGGTGCTGATCTGGCTGATGATCTATCCGATTATGGTGCAGGTAGATTTCTCCTCTATCAAAGATGTGGGTAAAAAACCCAAAGGCCTGATACTGACGCTGGTAATCAACTGGCTGATCAAGCCTTTTACTATGGCCCTGCTCGGCTGGCTGTTCTTTAAAGGTCTGTTCGCCGATTTTGTCGATCCACAGTCGGCCGGGGAATATATCGCCGGCATGATTCTACTGGGGGTGGCCCCCTGCACCGCCATGGTGTTTATCTGGAGTCAGCTTACCAAGGGGGATGCCAATTACACCCTGGTACAGGTTTCAGTGAATGATGTGATTATGATCTTCGCCTTTGCGCCGATTACCGCTTTCTTGCTCGGCATCAGTGATATCCATGTGCCCTGGGAGACCCTGTTGATATCCGTCGTCCTGTATGTGGTATTGCCGCTGGTGGCCGGTGCTCTCACCCGTAAGCGTCTCGACAAAGGTAATGATCACAGCCGAATTGAGGCCTTCGTTAATCGCCTTAAACCCTGGTCGATCATAGGTTTGCTGGCAACAGTGATTCTGCTGTTTGGCTTCCAGGCCGAGACCATCATCACCAAACCCATGATTATACTGCTGATTGCTATACCGCTGCTGATCCAGACTTATGGTATCTTCGCCATCGCTTACTTTGCGGCCAAACAACTGAAACTTCCTCACAATGTGGCCGCACCGGCCTGCATGATCGGTACCTCCAACTTTTTTGAGCTGGCGGTGGCGGTAGCCATTTCCTTATTTGGGCTGCATTCAGGCGCCGCTCTGGCTACCGTAGTAGGTGTGCTGGTAGAAGTACCGGTAATGTTGTCGTTGGTGTGGTTTGCGAATCGCACCCGCCATTGGTTTGAGCCACATAATGCTGAATAAAGGTAAACATAAGGGATGAAAATACGCTACGCCAACAAGGATGATATTCCGGCTATCCGTGCGATTTATAATGATGGGATTAAATCCGGTACCGGAACTTTTGAAACCCGAATAAGGCGCAATAAGGACATCGCCGGATGGCTGAAAGTGGATAATCTCTACCCACTGCTGGTAGCAGAATCAGAAGACCAGGTACTGGGCTTTGCGCGATTGTATGAATACCGGCCGCGGGAGTGCTATGCCGGTATCGCCGAGTTCTCCATCTATCTGGCCGACGACGCCCGCGGCCGGGGTGTGGGTACGCAGTTACTGAGCGAACTGCTGGCAGTAGCCAGGGTATGGGGCTTTCATAAACTCATTTCTCGCATCTTTACCTTCAATACAGCCAGCCGTGCCCTGTGTAAAAAGCTCGGCTTTCGTGAAGTGGGCACTTATGAAAAACACGGCCAACTTAATGGCCGCTGGCTCGATGTGGTGATAGTTGAATACCTTACAGATAACGCCGCTGGCCCTGCTATCAGACCCTGAAAGCAGAGACCTGACGCTGTAATTTTTCCGCCAGCTCAGCCAGCTCGCTGCTGGCCTGGGCATTTTGCTGAGAACTCTCCGTCACCATACTGATACTACTGCTGAATTCATTAATATTGGCACTGATTTCATCGGCTACGGTGGTTTGTTCTTCAGTAGCGGTAGACACCTGCACATTCATGTCAGAGATTTCTGAGATCGCACGCATAATGTCCTCCAGCACAGTCGAAGACTCAGAAGCGTGGCCAACACTATCCTCGGCCCTTTGCTGCGCTAGCCCCATACTCTCGACCGCCTCTTTGGCCGCGACCTGAAGCTTACCAATCATGCCACTAATGGACTCGGTAGCTTTTTGTGTATTATGAGCCAGCTGACGGACTTCATCGGCCACGACGGCAAACCCCCGTCCGGAATCACCGGCTCTGGCGGCCTCAATGGCCGCGTTAAGGGCTAACAGGTTAGTCTGCTCAGCAACATTCTGAATCATTTGCACCACCTGGTTTATTTCATTGGCCTGGCTATGCAGTTGCTGAATCACTCCGCTGCTGTTGTTAACCACTTCAGACAACGCATTGATTGACTGGATATTTTGCTTAACTTTATTTTGCCCCACCTGCGCCTGCTCATCGGCACTGTTGGCCTTTTGCGAAGTGGTCAGTGCATTCTGAGCCACTTCCTGAATCGCTGCACTCATTTCGGTAACAGCGGTAGCAATCTGCGTGGTCTGATGCTCCTGCTCGGTGGCCGTTGTGGCAACCTGACTGCTGATATTGTGCATTTCCTCCGCGGCTGAGGCTAAGGTCGACGACGCCTGGGTCACATCTGTTACCAGGCTATGAATGCGTCCGAGCATCTTGTTGAAGCCCTCTGCGGTTTCGGCAATTTCATCATTCCCCGTTACCTCGGCCCGCTTTGTCAGATTGGCCGTTTCACCTATGTCGGTTATGGTATCCCTCAGGCTACCGAGGGGCCCCTGAATAGAACGATAGATCCACACAGCTACCGCTGTCATTAGCACTAGTACGATCACGATCATAACAATAAACAGGGTTCTGGTTGACTCATAATCCTGCTGCGACTGTTGCCGGAATTTGGCCGCTTCAGATTGCTGCAGTTCGATCAGCTTCTGATAACTGGTACTTAAGGGATCAAATACCTGGTACAGCTGCTGAACAAACTGTTGGTGTTCCTGACTCATCAGACTGCCGCTGTTGAGCATCTGACGATAATTCTGAATCTGAGCTTTAACCGGTTTCAGATTACGTTCGGCTTCATTAACCAGCCTTTGCTCTTCAGCGGTTAATTTGGTGCCCAGATAAGCCTGCCACTCCTTATCTGCGGTCTGCTCGGCAGCCTGCATGCGCCGCTGTAATTCAGAACGGGTAAGTACACCGGCGCGAAATTTGTGCAGAATATCGACAATTTCAACGGCGTAGTTATCCGAAACCACTTTAATTTGTTTTAAAGGCACGACGCGGTCGTTATACAGACTGCCAATACCCTGATTAAGATTATTCAGAACTGATAATGCAATCAAAGCCGCAATAATCAGAAATACAATAGGAAGGGCGGCCAGAACCGCCAGCCTTACGCGCACAGTTACCAGATTTAGCATGATTTTTTCTCTTGTCACAGGAAACAGCAATCACGATTAAGCATAATATAGCTCTGGTTTATTACTACATTTTTTGTATTTATATAGATCACACTATTTACGACTGTTTTGAGCACGATCAATAATCTCCCCCTGAATTCACTGATTAGAATTGATAGTAGTTCTCATTTGAATTAAGATTCGTTCCAGATTCAAACACACTCTCGATGAAGGACGATTTCTGATGAAACCTACTGTACTGGCGACCGCCATTACTTCTGTACTGCTTAGCACAGCTCCATTGGCCGAGGACACCTTAACGCCGTCCGGCGTTACTCTGGCTGGCGTGGAAACGATTAAAATAATCGGTAGTAAATCTGATGCCCGTGGCCTGGCAGGTTCAAGCGCGGTCATTGATGAGCAGCAAATGCAGGTAGAAGTTGTAACAGATATTCATCAGGTACTAAAAACCGTACCCGGCGTATATATACAGGAAGAAGATGGACAGGGACTACGGCCCAATATCGGTATTCGCGCCGCCAATTCTGGCCGCTCAAGTAAAATTGCCTTGCTCGAAGACGGGGTGATGGTCTCTCCGGCGCCCTACTCCAACCCGGCAGCTTATTATTTCCCGACTACCTTACGTATGTCTTCTGTTGAAGTACTTAAAGGTGCGCCCCTGCTGCGCTTCGGACCGCAGACTACAGGCGGTGTGGTGAATATGGTGACCACTGCCATACCTGATCAGCAAAGCGGTCAGGTAGTGACTCAGTTTGGCGAAAACAGCAGTCGTGACATCCACGCTTATATTGGTGGTACTGAGGGTAATTTCGGCTACTTGTTTGAGACCGTGCAGCGCAGTAGCGCGGGGTTTAAAGATATTGATCGCAGTAACCGTGATACCGGCTTTGATATCGAAGATTATGTGGTCAAGCTGAAATGGACCGGTGACAACCAAAGCCTGCTGGCCAAAATGCAGTATTCTGAAGAGATCTCCAATGAGACTTATGCCGGGCTGACCGATGCGGATTTCAGACGCGATGCCAACCGCCGTTATGGCCTGTCTGATATCGACCAGATGGATAACAGCCATAAGGGGTACAGCCTTAACTACAACCTGGATATTAATGATACTGTATCCCTTAACCTGGTGGGCTATTTCAACGAATTTTCCCGTAACTGGTTTAAAGCCGGTGTGGCCGGCGGCCTGATCGAAAGTGCCAATAATGGCGACACTGAAGCGCAGGCGATTCTCGATGGTGAGGTAGATCTGGCCGGTATCAAGTATAAGAACAACAATCGTAGCTATGAGTCTTATGGCCTGGAAGCCAACCTCGGCATCGATCTTAACGATCACAGCATTCAGATTGGCGCCCGTGACCACCGGGACACCATGGACAGATTTCAACCGCAGGATGTGTACGATCAGATTAACGGCAGTCTGGTATTCCAGTCCATTATCGATCCCTCAGGCAGCAACAATCGCCTGGAAGAGGCAGACGCCCTGGCATTCTGGATGACCGATAAGTGGCAGGTAACAAATGCATTAACCGTTAATCTGGCACTGCGTTATGAAGACGTTGAATCGGCACGCCGCCAGTTTGATGATGTGGCTCGTAACGATTTAGGCAGCTATCGCAGCAACGACAGCAGTGAATGGTTACCTGGTGCGTCCTTCACCTATGATCTGAACAATGAATGGCAGGTTTTGGCCGGCGTTCACAAAGGCTTCTCACCACTGGGTGGCGGTGCAAAAGAAGAAGAAGAGCCGGAAACCAGTGTCAACTACGAAGCCGGTATCCGCTTCTCCCGCAATAATCTGTTTCTGGAAGCCATTGCCTTTTACAGCGACTTCTCCAACAAGTCTGAACTCTGCTCTTTGGCAACCCCATGCAGTAATGGTGCCGAAAGCGGCACGTTCTCAACCGGCGATGCAGTGGTATCGGGCCTCGAAATACAGCTGAGTCAGACCCTGGATCTGGGCAGCTATACGATGCCAATTGATTTCAGCTACACCTACAGTAACGCCGAGATCACTAAAGACAATGTCGTAATTGGCGTATTCGACGGAGACGAGTTGGCTGCAGTACCCACCAATATGGCCAGTTTAAGAGTTGCACTGGACAGTGGTGACAAGTGGTATCACTATGTCGTGGCTAAGTACATCGATGAAACCTGTGTGGCACTGGGTTGCAACAACACCAGTAATGCATTTGGTAAAACCGAGTCGTTGTTTGTAATGGATATTGTCAGCCGCTATCAGCTGAACAACCAGACTACGCTGTACGTTAAGGTAGAAAACCTGCTCGACAAGCAAAGTATTGTTGCCCGCACGCCCGATGGTGCGCGCCCCAATAAACCACAGACCGCTTCTGTGGGGGTTGAATACAGCTTCTGAGTGTTTTGACACTCATCTGAGAAACAGCAAGGCGGCCAATTAGCCGCCTTTGTTTTTCCCGCTTCGGGCTGAATACACTGCAAAAAATACCGGAACAAGTCCGGTATTTTGGTTTAATACATCATCGTCGGCGTTATCGTAATAGCAGCAACGGAATACTGGCGCGATTCAGCATTTTCAGGGTAAAGCTGCCCAGTAGCATCTCCCGCAAACGGCCATGGCCGAATGACCCCATCACAATCATCTGAATATCCTGCTCCTGCTGATAACTCAGTAATTGCTGCTCGGCATCACCGTGAAGCTTGGCGGTCACCACGTTCAGGCCTGCTTTTTGCAGGCGTTCGCTGGCATTCTCAAGTAATTCATCAGCCTTGGCATCGTCTTTGGTGACATGCACCAGATGACAGTCCATGCCCTCATATAATGGGCTGGTGAGCAGATAATCCAGCGCTTTTTCAGCTGCTTCACTGCCATCATAAGCCAGCATAATACGCTGTGGTTCAGCGAAATCCTGATTGACGATTAAGATCGGTTTGTGCAGTGCGCGGATAATACTCTCAATATGGTGTCCCAGGCCATCATCGGATTGATGATCCTCACCGCGCACTCCCAGTACCAGCACACGAATATGCTCTTCCATCTCCACCAGGGTTTCGGTCAGGCTGCCATTGCGCTGACATAAAATTGCCTCTTCGACACCAGCCGCTTTGGCTCGCTCATTGGCGGCTTCGAGCATATGCTTGCCCTGCTCCAGCAAGATCTTACTGCGCTTGGCTTCCAGTTCCGTGAGTTCCTCAAGCAAATGTTCACGACTGCCAAGGCCGATATTGCCACTCAGGTCTGCGGCTGCCGGCGGCTCCCGGTGTTCAAGGTTGTGCAGCAGTTTTAATGGCACGCCCACAGTATTGGCGATCCAGGCGGCGTAGTCGGCCACCGCGGCGCTGATGGCGGAGCCATCAATACCCGCCAGCACCAGATTTTTATCAGATTGACTCATCAGTGTCCTCCCAGGACTTTTTCTAATTCTTCTGGCTTATCATGCACACCAAAGCGATCCACTATGGTTTCAGTCGCCTCATTCTTGCCGATAAGCTCTACTTCAGCCCCTTCGCGACGGAATTTGATTACCGCCCTATCCAGTGCGGCCACCGCAGATACGTCCCAGAAATGAGCCCTGTCCAAATCGATGACTACCTTATCAACCACTTCCTTAAAATCAAAGCTTTCGGCAAATTTGTCCGCCGAATTGAAAAATACCTGCCCCATCACCTTGTAAGTGCGGGTATTGGTTTCTTCATCCAATTCGGAGCTCACATACATAAAGTGGCTGACCTTGTTGGCAAAGAATACCGCAGCAAATAACACCCCGACAAATACACCGTAGGCGAGGTTATGGGTATACACAGTAACCGCTACTGTGGCCAGCATACCTATGTTATAGGACATTGGGTGGGATTTAAGGTTACGGATGGAGTCCCAGCTAAAAGTACCGATAGACACCATGATCATTACCGCCACCAGCGCCGCCATCGGAATAATCTTCAGCCAGTCCGACAAAAACACCACCATTAACAGCAAAAATACGCCGGCAGCCAGCGAAGATAAACGCCCGCGGCCGCCGGATTTCACATTGATAATTGATTGACCAATCATGGCACAACCGGCCATACCACCAATCAGCCCTGTGCCGATATTGGCAATACCCTGGCCTTTACACTCACGATTCTTATCGCTGTCGGTATCGGTAAGGTCGTCCACTATGGTGGCCGTCATCAGCGATTCCAGCAGGCCGACCACGGTCAGTGCCGCAGCATAAGGGAAGATAATCGCCAGGGTCTCAAAATTCAGCGGTACATCGGGCCATAAGAATACCGGCAGCGTATCGGGCAGTTCGCCCATATCACCAACCGTGCGGATATCCAGCCCCAGAATGACAGCCACCACCGTCAGCACCAGAATGCAGATCAGCGGTGAAGGCAACAGTTTGCCGATAACAGGTATATAAGGGAACAGATAGATAATACCCAGCCCGGCTGCGGTCATGGCATAAACATGCCAGGTCACATTAGTCAGCTCAGGCAACTGAGCCATAAAAATCAGAATGGCCAGGGCATTCACAAAGCCGGTGACCACAGAGCGGGACACAAATGACATCAGACTGCCGAGCTTTAAGTAACCGGCGATAATCTGTAGCAACCCGGTCAGTAACGTAGCCGCCAACAGATATTCCAGACCGTGCTCTTTGACCAGGGTCACCATCAGTAATGCCATGGCCCCTGTAGCACCGGATATCATCCCCGGGCGCCCACCAACAATTGCGATGATGACAGCGATGGAAAATGACGCGTACAATCCCACCTTGGGATCCACGCCAGCGATAATAGAAAAGGCAATAGCTTCGGGGATCAAAGCCAGAGCAACAACGATGCCGGCAAGCAGATCACCGCGGATGTTGCCCAGCCAATCCTGTTTGGTTGAGTGCAGTAACATAGTCAATCCTGATATTTAATAACGAGTTTTTGGTCATGCTGACCATTTTCTGACCGTCTAAAGCATAGCCTGAATATCAGACAATGCTGGTGCATCTGCCGCTGACAGCGGGCAGTAACATTGTAGGGGGTATAGGTTCTAAGGTGGCGTAATCAGCACGTTGATGTTCTGTAGTCTTTATTTTAAAGCGCGGCATCATACGCAAGGCTGACGGATATTTCAACAAGCAAAGGCTGTACCAGAATAAATTAATCTTTATTTTACAAAAATTTAACAGAACGAGTTTGGGACAATAAGGTAAAATTATCCATGCTTAGTAATAGTCAGCTACGAAAGCCCAAAAAAAGAAGCTTTGCGGGATAAAATTGCTGACAGCAGTATTTGCTGACTCTGTTGCACCACGACATTGTCAGTCTTAATACTTTTCCATTCAGGAGCACTATGACTGCCTACTGGCGCTTTATACAACGACACTGGCCTTTGCTGACCTTTGGTTTTATTACCATTTTCTGGGGCAATCTGGGACAGTCGTTTTTTATCAGCTTCTATGGTGCCAGCATCCAGCAAAGCCTGGCTATCAGCGCCGGGGATTATGGGCTGATTTACGCGCTGGCCACCCTCAGCTCCGGGCTGATGCTGATGGCGCTGGGCGGCAAAGTGGATAAGTACCCGCTGAAAAATTTCAGCTCCCTGGTGGCCCTTGGCCTGATGGCAGCCTGTATCATCATGTGGCTGACCAGCGGGCCCTGGTGGCTGGGTCTGGGTTTCTTCCTGCTGCGCCTGTGTGGCCAGGGGCTGATGCCTCATGTTGGCCAGACCACCATGGCGCGCAGTTTTGATAAAGACAGGGGCAAAGCCATCAGTTTATCGGCCTGCGGTGTGCCGCTGGGTGAAGCCATACTGCCTTTGATTGTGGTGGCCCTCATTGCCTGGCTTGGCTGGCAGCAAAGCTGGCTGTGGCTGGGATTAAGCATTCCGCTTATTTATATTCCCTTAAGCCGCAAGCTGCTGAATAAAGCCGCGCTGGCTCCGCCTGAAATCTCAGCAGCCAATGCCAGAGGGCCACAATACAGTCGCCGCCATGTGCTTAAAGATCTGCGCTTCTGGCTGGTATTACCGGCGATGCTGGCCGGGCCTTTTCTGGTGACGGCCATTTTTATTCAGCAAAACTATGTACTGGAACAAAAAGGCTGGACTACGGCATTGCTGGCCAGCAGCTTTATCATTTATGGCATTCTGCACTGGGCGGGTTCAATCTGGTCCGGCGTGCTGGTAGACCGATTCCGGGCCAGAAAACTGGTGCCTTTTATCTCCCTGCCGTTGTTATTGGCCATGCTGCTGTTGACCATAGGCTACGGCCCCTGGCTGGCACCGGCGTTTATGGCAGTACTGGGGCTATCCATCGGCATTACCGGGCCGGTGTTTAATGCTCTGTGGGCAGAGATATACGGCACCACCAACCTCGGCGCTATCCGCGCTTTGGCCACATCGCTGATGATCCTCTCCACCGCCAGTTCACCATGGCTGTTTGGCCTGCTGATCGATGCTGGTATCAAGGGCAGCCAACTGTTTGCCGGGTGTACGGTATTTGTTGTTATCGCCGGGTTGGGGGTTTTTCTGGCCTACGGACGCAACAGGGAGTGTTAACCCATTGTTGCGAGAAAGTTACAGCCTGGTTATCGACTTTTAAAATTGGCATAAATTTTTCCGATAGCCCGATATTGGCTCGCAATACAGCAAGCATTTATATATAATCCACTACCAGCCGCGATTATTAATCGCTAAAAGCTATTAAATTTTTTATAAATTCAAGTATTCAGAGGCCCGTGCCAGTGTAAATCGACTCTCAACCCTAACGTTTTCCCTATAGATGGCAATGATTAACTGCCATCCAAGCTAAACCCAAGGTTGTGGAGGTATTCCAGTGGCATCACCCATTAGTAAAAAAGACAAAAAACATTCCTATCTTAATCAGTCCCGTATTCATCAGTATTTTCAGTCATTACTGAGTGAAGTCGATATACAGGTCAACGGCAAGCGGCCCTGGGACATGCAATTAAAAGCGCCTAAATTACCCGAGCGCATCTTTGCCAATGGCAATCTGGCGCTGGGTGAAAGTTATATGGAGGGCGAGTGGGATGCCGAACATCTGGATCAATTCTTCTACCGCATGTTACGCCATCGCCTGCCGGATAAAGTCAAACCCTCCAAACTCTGGACTCACGTCCTCAAAACCAGACTGTTTAACCGCCAGACCTATAAAAAGGCCTGGCAGGTGGGCGAACATCATTACGATCTCGGCAATGATTTTTATCAGACCATGCTCGACTCGAGAATGACCTATACCTGTGGCTACTGGAAAAATGCCATGACGCTGGAACAGGCGCAGGAGGCAAAACTCGAACTCATCTGCCAGAAACTCCAGTTGCAACCCGGCATGCGGGTACTGGACATCGGTTGTGGCTGGGGCAGTTTTATGAGTTATGCCGCTGAGCACTACGGGGTTAAATGTGTTGGCGTAACCATCTCCAAAGAACAGACTGAATGGGCGAAGAAGCGGTATTCGCATCTTGACCTGGAATTCAGATTACAGGACTACCGTCAGATCAGCGAGCAATTTGACCGCATCGTCAGTGTGGGCATGTTTGAGCATGTGGGGCGAAAAAACTATCGCGACTACATGCAGGTCGCACACCGCTGCCTGAAAGACAACGGCCTGTTCCTGCTGCATACCATCGGCAAGAATCAGCGGGACAGCTACCCAGACCCCTGGATAGACAAATATATTTTCCCCAATGGTGAGCTACCCGCCATTGGTCAGATTGGCGATGCTGCCGACAAACTTTTCGTGATCGAAGATTTACACAACTTCGGTGCGGATTACGACAAGACCCTGATGGCCTGGCATGAAAACTTTGAGCAGGCCTGGCCAGCTTTTGCCGACCAGCTGGGCGAAAAATTCTACCGCATGTGGCGCTACTACCTGCTCTCCTGTGCTGGTGCCTTCCGGGCCCGGGACATTCAGCTGTGGCAATGGGTATTATCAAAGCAAGGCGTCGAGGGTGGCTACCACCGCATCTGTTAATTTTTAACACTAAGGAACTTCAATGAAGCAAACGATTACTGTCATCCGCGGCGATGGCATCGGCCCCAGCATTGTCGATGCAACCCTTAAGATACTGGATAAAGTGAATGCAGGATTAGAATACCGCTTTGTGGACGCCGGACTGGTTGCCATGGAACGCCACGGCGAGCTGTTACCGGCCACCACAGTGGATGCTATCGCTCAACATGGTGTAACCCTTAAAGGCCCTCTTACTACCCCTGTGGGTGAGGGTTTTACCTCAATTAATGTAGCCCTGCGTAAAAAGTTTTCCCTGTACGCTAATCTGCGCCCGGTGAAGTCCTTCGCCGGCACTCAGGCCAGATATGAAGATATTGATATCCTCACCGTCAGGGAAAATACCGAGGGGATGTACAGTGGTTTAGGGCAGGAGTTATCGGATGATGGCGAAACCGCCAAAGCCACAAGTATCATTACCCGTACCGGGGCCCGCAATATCCTTGAATTCGCCTTTGAGACGGCCCGCCGCGAAGGGCGTAAAAAAGTCACCGCAGTGCACAAGGCTAACATCCTTAAAAGCACCTCAGGTTTGTTTCTCAAAACTGCCCGTGAGATCGCCAAAGCCTACCCGGATATCGAATTCAACGAGATGATTGTGGATAACACCTGCATGCAACTGGTGATGAACCCTCATCAGTTTGACGTGATTGTCACCACTAACCTGTTTGGCGATATTATCTCCGACCTCTGTGCCGGGCTGGTTGGCGGGCTGGGGATGGCGCCTGGCGCCAATATTGGTAAAGACTGCGCCATCTTCGAAGCAGTACACGGCAGTGCACCGGATATTGCTGGCCAGAATATTGCCAACCCCACGTCGGTGATCCTGGCGGCGATACAAATGCTCAATTATCTCAACAAACCTGAGCAAGCGGCCCGGATTCTGCATGCGTTGACCGATGTGATTGCCAGCGGTGACAGGGTTACCCGGGATCTCGGCGGCAACGGCAGCACCACTGATTTTACTCAGGCAGTGCTGGAACGACTCTGATCTGAACAACACAGAAGAACCGTTTTATGAGCCCGAATGACATCAGCCTGTACAGCGCCATGCAAAACATCAGTCTGGTGCAGTTAATGGTGGAGAAAAAACGGCATTTTCGCCATGACAGTGAATTTGCCGCGTTCGTCAAAGCCCAGCTCAAGCGATTACAAAAACGCAAAACCGTCTCTGCGGGAACGGTAAAGTATTTTAATAAGGTACTGGAGCCGCAAAAAAGCGGATTTGCCAGGCGCTGGCTGCAACGTCTGAATCGCTATGCAGAGATCCAGAAAAGCCTCAGTGCGCTGAAACAGATGACCGATGCCGAGCGCCTGGCGTTATTTTTTACCAGCATGCAGAAACTCGGCTACGCCGTGCAACCGGATCACGGTGATGATCTGCATTTTGATGACACGCAAAGCCAGCAGGTACTGAAAATGGGATTTGTTGGCATGGCCAACTCACAAATCTGCAAATTCGAACAGGGCAACCTGTGCCAGGATACCTACCTGACTTACTACCTGCCCGCTGACCAGGATATGGCAGAAGGGGTGCTGCTGAAATACCTGCAAAGCTTTGGCTTTAATATCCAGTTGCCGGTAAATCGCGCGAGCAGCCGCCTGGCCCGTAATGTCTTTGCCCATATTCCGATTGTCAGTTTCGCCCGGCAAATGCAGTAGCGCTTATTGCGCTTGCAATTAATAAGGAGAATAGCTTGAATCAGGTCTCGGCCCTCACCTCGGCAATCGTTGCAGAAGGCGGTGCCATGCGCGGCATTTTTACCGCCGGGGTGCTGGATGCTCTGATGCAGGCGAAGCATTGCCCCTTTGATTTTGCCGTGGGTGTTTCGGCGGGTTCCACCAACCTGATTGGATACCTTTGTCAGGCTCCGGGCAGAAGCAAACAGATTATCTGTGATCACGCCACCCGGGACGATTTCATTAGCTGGCGTCGCTATCTGCGCGGTGGTCATTTTTGTGATGTCAGCTGGCTATGGCACGCGTCATTTGCTGATATTCCCCTGGATTTGCAATATTATCAGCGGCAAAAACGCCCTTTGTGGGTGGTGACTACGGGCGTGCACTCGGGTAAGTCGCATTATTTTAAAATCTCACCAGACAACCTGCATCAGGTGTTTCCTGCCTCCTGCGCCGTGCCTCTGGCCTATCGGAATTATCCTGTTATCGACGGTGAACCGATGACGGACGGTGGGCTGACAGACTCGATTCCGGTGGAATTTGCCTATCGACAAGGGGCGCGGGATATTACCGTGATCCTGTCCAAACCCCTGGGTTATCAGAAACGCAAAAGCGCTTTACCGGTATTGACCCGGCCTTTTTTCAGAGGCTACCCGAAACTGTATGCGGCAGTGCTCAGGCGGGCCCAGCGTTATAACCGGGCGCTACAGTTTATTACCGTACCGCCGCTGGATTGCCGCATCCGGGTTATCTCACCCCCAGCGGATTTTAAAGTCGGGCGCTTCACCAAAGATACCGCCCTGCTGGAGCAGGGGTATCTGCAGGGGATCGGGGCCGCCCAAATCTATCTGCAGGATGTTTAAAAAGCCGTCTGAACCTGTAAAAGGTTATTTATCCGCACAATCAATACAACAGGTGACGACCGGATTAAATAATAGTCGGCGGGGATCGATTTCTTCGTCACATTCCAGACAATAGCCGTAGTCATCCTCTTCAATACGCTTAAGGGCCGCTTCCACCTGCTTAGCCACCAGTTCACGGCGACGCTGACTCTCCAGCGCCATCTGCTGGGACTGCATGGCATCTATGCGTGACAACCGCCCTACACTCTGCTGATCCAGTACTACAGTGCCGGTATCACCCACCTCGCTACTGGCCGCCTGACGCGCGGCCAGTTCTGCACGCATTTGCAATAACTTTTGTTTGCATTGCTCAAGTTGTTGCCCAGTCATAGATTCAGACATCGTTACACCAGAAATGGTTACACAGGTAGCCTAACAGTTTACTTCATAGACAGTCGTCAGACAAAATGCAGGGATTCGGGCTGACTGATGATCCAAACCTCCCTGAAGTTGTTAGACTGATTGCACTGCTACTCTATTTATTCAGGAGTTGATTATGCAAACCATTAAAACCCGTGCTGCCGTTGCCCGGGAAGCCGGCAAACCCCTGACCATCGAAGAAGTGGATCTGATGCCGCCACAAAAAGGCGAGGTACTGGTGCGTATTGTCGCCACCGGCGTTTGTCATACCGATGCCTTTACCTTAAGCGGAGAGGATCCTGAAGGTCTTTTTCCTGCCATTTTAGGCCATGAGGGTGCCGGCGTTGTAGAAGCCATAGGCGAAGGGGTCAAGGACCTTCAGGTGGGTGATCATGTGATTCCTCTGTACACCCCTGAATGCGGCGAATGTACTTTCTGTAAATCCGGCAAAACCAATCTTTGCCAGGCAATCCGTGCGACTCAGGGCAAAGGTCTGATGCCCGACGGCACTACCCGGTTCAGCAAAGACGGTAAGCCCATTTACCACTACATGGGCACCTCGACTTTTGCCGAGCATACGGTAGTGCCGGAAATTGCACTGGCGAAAATTCCTAAAGACGCGCCGCTGGAAAAAGTCTGTCTGCTCGGCTGTGGTGTGACCACCGGCATGGGAGCCGTTACCAATGCCGCCAACGTACAAAAAGGCGACACCGTTGCTGTATTTGGCCTCGGTGGTATCGGCCTGTCGGTGCTGATCGGTGCACGCATGGCTGAAGCGGGGCGGATTATCGCCATCGATATCAACGAAGATAAATTCGATATTGCCCGCCAGCTCGGCGCCACCGATACCGTTAATCCCAAAGATTATGACAAGCCGATTCAGGAAGTCATCGTTGAGCTAACCGACGGCGGCGTGGACTTTTCCTTCGAGTGTATCGGTAACGTTAATGTGATGCGCTCGGCACTGGAGTGCTGCCATAAAGGCTGGGGCGAATCGGTGATTATCGGCGTTGCCGGCGCCGGCCAGGAAATCTCCACCCGCCCTTTTCAGCTGGTCACCGGCCGGGTATGGCGCGGTACCGCTTTTGGTGGCGTTAAAGGCCGCAGCCAGTTGCCCGATTATGTGCAGCGTTATATGGACGGCGAATTCGAACTGGATACCTTTATTACCCACACCATGGGCCTTGAGGATATCAACAAGGCCTTTGATTTAATGCACGAAGGTAAATCTATTCGCAGCGTGATTCATTATTGAAAATAATTCACCACAGAGACACGGAGGGCACAGAGGTTTAAAAATGGGTGATCTTTAACACCTCTGCGCCACTGCGCCTTTGCGAGATCACCCTGCTTTTCTTTGTTTGATCTCGCAGAGGCGCTAAGACGCGGAGAATAAAAGCCCTTATAATTTCCGTGCTCTCTGTGACTCTGTGGTGAATAAGTCTGTAGCCTGGCTGCATCGAAGCGGAATCCAGCATTGGGCAGACATAACGAACTAACCACGGAGACACAGAAGGTACAGAGGGTTTAAAAATGGGGATCTTTAACACCTCTGCGCCACTGCGCCTTTGCGAGATCACCCTGCTTTTCTTTGTTTGATCTCGCAGAGGCGCTAAGACGCGGAGAATAAAAGCCCTTATAATTTCCGTGCTCTCTGTGACTCTGTGGTGAATAAGTCTGTAGCCTGGCTGCATCGAAGCGGAATCCAGCATTGGGCAGACATAACGAACTAACCACGGAGACACAGAAGGTACAGAGGGTTTAAAAATGGGGATCTTTAACACCTCTGCGCCACTGCGCCTTTGCGAGATCACCCTGTTTTTCTTTGTTTGATCTCGCAGAGGCGCTAAGACGCGGAGAATAAAAGCCCTTATAATTTCCGTGTTCTCCGTGCCTCTGTGGTAAATAAGGTGATTTTATGACACAACTTACTGAAATTTCAGCCGTTAAATCTTTTGATGGTTGGCAAAAGCGTTTTCAGCATGACTCACAGGTGCTGCACTGCAAAATGCAGTTCTCGGTGTATTTACCGCCACAGGCAGAGAAAGATCAGCCCCTGCCGGTGCTGTACTGGCTTTCGGGGCTGACCTGCTCCGATGAGAATTTTTCGGCTAAAGCCGGGGCACAGCGTGTTGCCGCCGAACTGGGAATTATGCTGGTGATCCCCGATACCAGTCCACGGGGAGAAGGTGTGCCCGATGCCGAAGACGGCGCTTATGATCTGGGCCTGGGCGCCGGTTTTTATGTCAATGCCACAGAATCCCCCTGGCAGCGCCACTATCAGATGTATGACTATATTGCCGAAGAGCTGCCTGCTTTGATTGAACAGCAGTTTAACATTTCAAAGTCTGCCATCAGTGGCCATTCGATGGGCGGGCATGGTGCTTTGGTGCTGGCGCTGCGCAATCCGGACCGTTTCACTTCGGTGTCGGCTTTTGCGCCTATTGTTAACCCGGTTAATTGCCCCTGGGGTCAAAAAGCCTTCAGTGCCTATCTGGGTGAGAATAAACAACAGTGGCAACAATATGATGCCTGCCACTTGCTGGCAAACAAGCGAGGAGACTGGCAGTTACCGATTAAAGTCGACCAGGGCTTGGCGGATAACTTTCTGGAGAGTCAACGCCTTACCAGACCGCTGGAGGAAATATGCGAGAAAACCGGCGTCAAGGCAGAGTTTGGCTATCACCCCGGTTATGATCACAGCTACTATTTTATCGCCAGCTTTATCGAACAACATCTGCGCTTTCACGCTACGTATCTGAAGGCCTGATCTTGGCCGCTACGCAGTATCTGATCCCATCCGCAGCGGCTGAATTTGAGTCAGAGATTAAACGCAGCCGCTTTATCTGTTACGCCGGACATGCTGACAACCGGGATGCGGCAGAGCACTTTATCCGTGCTGTCCGCGAGCGCCATCCACAAGCCCGTCATGTGTGCTGGGCTTATATCGCCGGCGCGCCGGATACCACTGTGATGTCGATGAGCGATGATGGTGAGCCCAGTGGCACCGCCGGCATGCCGATGCTTAAGGTGCTGCAATATTCCGGTATGGGTGAGGTAGTGGTGGCTGTGGTGCGTTATTTTGGTGGCACTAAACTTGGTACCGGCGGATTACAACGGGCCTATTCCGATGCTGTATCGGGCGTATTGGAACACATACCGTCTCACCCATTTGTGTCTCGCGAGCTGCTGCAACTGCAATTTGATTATGCGCTGGAATCACAGGTACGCCATATTCTCAGTCAATACGATGTTCAGGCCAATGAACCTGATTACCAGCAACAGGTAAGCATGCAACTGGCTGTGGCGGCCAGTGAAGTACAAACGCTGATCACTATGCTGACCAACCACTCAGCCGGTGCGGTAAATATAAGGCGAGGTTCAATCTGAACCCTACCCTGTAATGCCTCCCATCTGTAGGTAAAATGCCCTTCAGACTAAAGTCACGATTGAACCAAGCCCCTTGATTCTGTATACTCCGCGCCCGTCAGACAGGTGATTCCAGAGCTTAAAATCCAACCAGAATCAATAACAAGCTACAAGCCAGCCACCTGCAAAAGTAACAGATATAACGACAGTCGATATTAAGAATTCAGCGAACCGGCGCAGCGCCTGCTCGCCGCACCAGTTTTTTTAACTACTCGGGACACAACCTCATGAACTGTCAAAGGAGCCTTATACTCCTGGCCACGATGTTTCTTATCCTGGTCAGCCCTGCCGCTTTTGCCGCTACCGGCACACTGGATATTACCCTGACCACCGCCAGCCTCGCCTGCATCGTGATTTTTGTACTGGCCTATGTGCTGGTGATGCTGGAAGAGAAAATCCATCTGCGCAAATCCAAGCCTGTGTTGGTGGCCGCCGGACTTATCTGGACCCTGGTCGCCTGGCAATATACCGCCGCCGGTATGCCCGAACAGAGTACCGACGCTTTTCGTCACGCCCTGCTGGAATTTGCCGAACTGATGCTGTTTTTGCTGGTGGCTATGACCTATATCAATGCCCTGGAAGAGCGGCGCCTGTTTGACGGCCTGCGGGCCTGGATGGTGGAAAAGGGCTTCAGTTATAAACAGCTGTTCTGGATCAGCGGTATTCTGGCCTTTTGTATCTCTCCCATCGCCGATAACCTCACCACCGCCCTGCTACTCTGTGCCGTGGTGATGAAAGTGGCGGACGGTGATAAGAAATTTATCGCCATGAGCTGTGTAAATATCGTGGTGGCGGCCAATGCCGGCGGCGCTTTCAGTCCCTTTGGCGATATCACTACGCTGATGGTATGGCAGGCCAATGTGGTGGAATTTACCGAGTTCTTTGCTCTGTTTCTGCCTGCGCTAATCAGCTACCTGATACCGGCGCTGGCCATGTCTTTGTTTATTGAAGACAGAAAACCCGCCAATTTCAGCGAAGAAGTGGAACTGAAACGTGGGGCACTGCGTATTCTGGGGCTGTTTCTACTCACTATCGCCACCGCCGTGGTATTAAAAACCACCCTGCATCTGCCACCGGTGCTGGGGATGATGATGGGGCTGGGCTATCTGCAATTCTTCGGTTATTTCCTGCGCGTGACCCTGCCCGGCTCGCTGGCCCGTAAAAGGGCTATGGCAGAACGGGAAGGGGATCAGGAAAAACTTGCCCGTTTAGGCTCTGTGGTGCCTTTTGATGTGTTTGGCCGGGTCGCCCGGGCCGAGTGGGACACCTTATTGTTTTTCTACGGTGTGGTGATGTGTGTGGGCGGTCTCGGCTTTATCGGCTATTTGTCGATTATGTCAGACTTTCTCTATCACGGCTGGAATCCGACCATCGCCAACGTCGTACTGGGGCTCATGTCAGCTGTGGTGGATAATATTCCGGTAATGTATGCGGTACTGACCATGATGCCCGAGATGTCTCACGGCCAGTGGTTACTGATCACCCTGACCGCCGGTATAGGAGGCAGCTTACTGTCTATCGGTTCTGCTGCCGGCGTCGCTTTGATGGGTCAGGCAAGAGGCTACTATACTTTTGCCAGCCACCTGAAATGGGCACCGGTGATCCTGCTTGGTTACGCGGCAGGGGTAGTGGTACATCTGTATCTGAATACGCGCTTTTTCGCATAGGGCTGAATTCTGAGATTTAACCACTAAGAGCACAAAAGCTTTTTCACCACAGAGACACGGAGGGCACAGAGGTTTAAAAAATGGGTGACCTTTAACACCTCTGCGCCTTTGCGAGATCACCCTGCTTTTCTTTATTTGATCTCGCAGAGGCGCTAAGACGCGGAGAATAACAGCCCTTATAATCTCTGTGTTCTCTGTGCCTCTGTGGTGGTAATTCTTTTGCGGGTAACTAAACACAGGAAAAGCGATATTCACCGCTGAGGCGCAGAGGGCGCAGAGAACCGTCATGTTAAATTTCCGCGTACTCGGCGTCTCTGCGGTGAGTTTTATGCAGACGGCTTCCTCTACTAGAAATAATACTCCAGACTAAACTGGATATAGTCATCCCTGCGCAGCAGGTAGGTGGGCTCATCTTGTGTATCTGAGCTGAAGAACCAGCCATCGACCCGCCATTTCCAGTTGTTACTGATCCGGCTGGAGGCTTCAATAAAACCGGATCGACTGCTGGTTTCATCCAGATCCTGCACATAGGCGATCAACACTTCTGTGCCGTCAATGTCGTTAAATACAATACGGCTACCGAGCATCACGTCATTCTGACCCAGACTGGTGGCTTGTTCACCGCGTTCATCGTACTGGTACTCCATAAGCCAGCCGATATCATAGGGGCTATTCAATACCCCGACACTGGTATGCTCAAAACCCGCCGTTAAGGCGTAAAAATCTTCATCTGTAGTCTGGCGATAAATGGCCTCAAGTTTATACAAAGTGCCGCCCGCAATGGCCAGCATATCCAGTCCGGTCTGCTGCATCTGCCCATAATAAGGTCTCAGACTCATCCCATCCTCGCCTGGCTGGGGGATGAAATCCGGCTCTCTGTTGGTACCGTCGAAATACGACAGGCCTATTTCCACATCACCAAAATACTGAAAATAACGCAGCGCCCAGTCCAGGTTTTTTTCTTCGTCATCTGATTCATATAGCGGGTTGTCGGTGTCTATCGCAATTGGGCTGCGAAAGCGACCATCAGCTCCCGCAAAAGTGCGTTCACGAAAATAGGGCAAGGCAAAGGCACTGAGCGTACCCCAGTCTTTGATTAACGAAAATTGCACCATTGGCTGGCCAAGTTTATCTTCGCCGTCGATGGCTTCAACAAAATCCGTCTGGTTGATTACATCCACTAAATGCTGAGACTCGGTCTGGCCCCAGAACACCTTGCTGATACCGGCGCGCATTTCCCATTCATCGCCAATTTGCATCCACACGAGTTCACGTAAATCCCAATGAGTGCGCTCTGAATCGCGGCTGTCATAGCGCACAAAGGGCTTGATATTGATACTGCCCGTGCCCTGATTCCAGCTGTAATAAAGCTCTGG
The DNA here is from genome assembly GCF_002591895.1 of Lacimicrobium alkaliphilum. Lineage (GTDB taxonomy): Bacteria > Pseudomonadota > Gammaproteobacteria > Enterobacterales > Alteromonadaceae > Lacimicrobium > Lacimicrobium alkaliphilum. The sequence goes on along the minus strand of NZ_NISX01000006.1, from coordinate 114,681 downwards.
CTCCACAAACACCGAAATATCACTATTGTGCTGCTGTGGATATAACGCATCCTGAAAATAGAAGCGCTGCTCAATGGCTGCTTTAAGGTAAGTCTGAGTATCTGCCAGCGCAGTAAAGCTGGCCAGCAGACAGAGTGTAACAAGTGTCCTTTTCACGCTGCTCGTGTCCTCGTGTTTCGGTGCTCTAACGAACTCGCCTCAGGGTCGACTGATTAAAATCATTTTCATCCAGCCCGGTTCGAAACTGAAGCTCATGGGTGATCAGGTCCGTGCTCTTGCGGTTCTGGTTATTCACCATTGAGAGTTTCATTGGCCGCCAGTATTTATCCAGGTAGAGTTCAAAATCATGCATGGTCAGGGTCTTCAATAAACTGCCCTTGCGATCGTAGTATTCAATCTTGTGGGCACGATAATGTTCCTTGTCTATCCATACAATCATTTTGGTATAGCCGGAGTGCTCATAGGCCGGGGTTTGTTCCACCACAAAGCTGTTCAGGCTATTGATCTTATCATCACGCAAATACTTGTACCGGTATTTTTCCACCTCAAAGGAGCTTAAATCCTCAAAGGCAAACTCGCTGCCCATAAATGGCCCCGATTTGTTTCTTGAGGAAATGCGCTTGACCCGTTTCAGTGCCGGCAGATACATCCATTGATCGTCAGGTTCAATGGCATGGGAATAATTTAAAAAGGCAGTGCCTTTTACATCCGCAGGCTGATCGAAAATGGTCAGGCCTTTATCGCCATCATCCTGCATCTCCAGTGACAGCATACGCATCTTCCGCTCAATCTGTTGGCCACTGGCGGTACGCAAAATCATACTGGCTTCCGCCCGGGAATCCCCCCAGCCTCGGTCTCTGGCTTTGCGTTCCTTGGCGATTTCTAATCCCTTCTGCTCAGGACTTTGTGCCTGAACCGGCAATGCTAATAGTAGTAAACTAATAATCAGGCCACTCACCTGCCTGATGGATTGCATGCGACTCATCCCTCTGCTCCTTCTTTGCTTGTATGTTGCTTATCAAATACCATTAAAAATGCCGGTAAGAACAGAAAGTCCACCGCCAAAGCCATCAGAATAATAATCCCTGTCAACAATCCCATATCGGCATTCAGGGAAAAGGATGATAGCGATAGTACCGAAAATCCGATCACCAGCACTAACGTTGTCACCCACAATGCTCTGCCCACACTGGAAAATGCATAGCGTACGCCTTGCTCGGGACTCTCTCCCTGCCCTCTGGCGTAACGGTACTTACTCAGAAAATGCACCGTATCATCGACAATAATACCCAGTGCCATACTCAGTACCACTGACAGACCCAGGTTAATGTTTCCCGACATCAGTCCCCATATGCCAAAGCCAATACCGGCAGGCAGCAGGTTAGGCAGCAGACTGATCAGGCCCATGCGCCAGGAACGCAGGGCAAATACCAGCAATCCGGAAATCAACACCAGTGCTAATACTGTCCCCTTAAGCATACTGTTCATGTTCAGCTCACCGATATGGGCAAACATAAGTGACGGACTTGCAGCGGTAACGGAAAGCTCCGGCGCTCGTTTCGCCATCCAGTCTATGGCCCGTTGTTCGAAAGCCGTGAATTCCTTGCTGCCCAGATTTTTCATGGTCGCCATCACCCGGGTGGCGGATTTATCCAGATTAACCTGATTGTTCAAGTCCAGCCCGTACGGCAGTGACATCTCATACAATAGCAGATACTGAGCCGCCAGCTCCTGGCTATCCGGTAAACGGTAGTAGCTCTGATTGTCGCCGTGCATGTTCTTATTCAGGCGCTTGAAGGTATCAGAGATAGTGCTCACATGGTCTACCTCACTCTGTTGCCTCAGCCACTGACTGAAGTCCTCCACAGCCTGTAACACCTGTGGATCGTTTAAGGCTGATGGCGCACCCGCATCAATGGCAAAGTCCACGGTGGACATACCGCTAAGATGTTTTTCCTGAAAGTCAGTGGATTGTCTGAACGCCGTACTCTGATCAAAATACTCGGTAGCGATATCATTGACGCTGTTGTTAAAGCTGGCAGCTACTGCCAATATCGCAATCACAAACGTCACCGGCAGTAAGCGTCTGTGATGGCGAATTACCCATTCACCAAAGGCTTCTATGCCCTGCCCTTTCGCCTGCTGTTGTCTGGCGACCCGCATCGGCAGAATCATCAGCAAGGCCGGCAATAACGTCACAGAGAATACAAAGGCCAGCATTACCCCTAGTGCCGATACATTACCCAGGTCAGCGAGTATCGGTACGTTAGAAAAATTCATGGTCAGGAAACCGATGGCCGTTGTGGCACTGGTGATAAAAATCGGCATCAGGTTGATATCCATGGCGTACTGCAGAGCCTGAGCTTTATCTTTACCCTGGCGCAAGGCAAACAGCATGGATGAAATTACATGTACACAATCTGCTACCGCCAGGGTCATAATCAGAGTAGGAGCATTAACCGTAGCGGTAGACAGGAAAATACCCGACCAACCGGTTAGCCCCATGGTAGCCACGATAGTGGTAACGATGACCAGCAACGTAGCCAGCGTACCCGTAAAAGAGCGCAGTAAATACCACAGCACCAGAATGATGGCCAGAAACATAAAAGGCACCAGTGTTTCCACATCTTTTTGCGCTTCCACCGCGAAGGCTTCATTCATAAACACAATGCCGGTGTGATAAAACTTATGCTCAGGGTACTCAGCCTTATACTGGTCTGTCAGTGCCCGTACATGATCCGCCACCTCCTTAACCACGGCGGTCTTATCCTCTTCCGGCATATGAACGGTAATGTTGATCATGCTGGCCAGACCATCGGAATCGATGATCTTACCCACCAGATTAGGCTCCTGCAGTGCTACCGATTCAATCCGCGCAATGTTCCGGGCACTGAGTGAATCAGGGGCAAGGATCAGATCTTCTACAATCAGATCATCCCCTTGTGCCCGGGTGTGCTGAAAGTTGGCCAGCGAATCGACACGGGTAGAGTAAGGCGTTTGCCAGGCCGCTTCGGTGAGCTCGTATATCAGTTTCAGAGTTTGTGGGTTGAATATTTCCCCTTCAGGGGGCGCCACAATGATGCTGGCATTTTCGTTTTTGCTGAACTCGTCCTGCATCTGTTCAAAATCGAGCATCTGTGGATTATCAGGCTGAAAGTAGACCTTATAATCGCCACGAAAATACAAGTTTTTGGCACCATATCCGGACGCACCGATAAATAAAACACCGAGCAATAATATCAGCCACGGATGTTGCAGGATGCTCTTCAGCCACATTGATTTCATCGTACTTTCCTTTTCACTAACGCCACTTCTTCGGCAAAAATTTGGTCTGAGATACGCTGCCAGCTCTGCGCATAGTCATGTTCAGAGCTAAGAGGGGAGAACTGCATCCCATCCAGCAACAGGTTAATATTCAGCAGTATCGACTGTTCAGCATCCAGTTGTTGCAGCATCTGCGCTTCACTGGCGGCACTGAACAGCGCGTTGCTGCCAAACATCAGCGCCCAGGCAGCAAAGGTTAACTGGCTGGCCGCTCGTTGTTCTGATTGCGGTAACTCAGCATTACTCATCGCCTGCTCAAAAATTTTGTCACCCACCTCACCGAGTGCCTGCTCCAGTAGTTGCTGATGCTCGAGTCGCGCTGCGCTGGCCTTTTCCATTACCGCTGGGGTTTTGGCACTCAGTACACAATAGAACTGGGTGGGATTGAGCAAAGCATGCAGACGGTAAGCAAAACACACCGCTAATAGCTTTTCTCTGTTACAACCATTAAATGTCATAGCCCGTTCGAATAAGGCTAACTCCGTCTCCATACTGCGGGTGCAGAGTGCGCAAAGCAGATCTTCTTTACTGGAAAAATGGTTATATACCGTACCTTTGGAGTAATCGCAGGCCGCTACCAGCTTATCCATCGTCAGGGCGGCAAAACCCAGTTTATCCATCAGGCCCTCGGCGAGGGACAACAGTTCCTGCTCACGCTCAGCAAAGGCTCGCTGGCGCTTGTTCTTAAAGCCCTGCAGTATGCAGGTGCTGTCATTTTGTTTATTACAATTAAGCTTGAAATTCATAATTATGACGATTCGTCATTTGTTGACGGATCGTCATAATAGTGGAAATTAACAACAATGCAAGTCTGAAATTCACATTTTGGGCGCGCCAGCCAGATCTAAAAACCTGTCCGCTTAAACCTTATAAAAAGGTAACCTTTCAACGGCTTTCAACCCGTATATCAGTGTCAGTTTATTTAACAAAAAATTCCTTAGCCTGCCCTCACCCGGAATAATCTATTGATTTGAAAAGAGTTGTCTAACTGGTTTGATCCTTGCTTGGTTACTATTTGCTCTAAAGCAAACTGACACCGTTGTACTCCTGCCACGAGCAGCGACTTGGTGATATTCCGCACTAAATGAGAAACAACAAGAAGGTGAATCGATGAAAATCACAAGATACTTGCTACTTACATTGCTTGCCGGCTCTATGGCCGTGCACGCCAATACCATCGTGTACGATGATACAGTGCAATGGGGCAACCCGGGTGGTGAAAACAGTGGCGGCGGCAGCAGTGCTATTACCGACAGCAGAGCCAAAGATGGCAATGGTTCACTGGAACTATTCGGTGACCGTACCCGTTTTGTGGGGCTGGGAAATTTCTATGATCCGGGCTCAAACCTGATGTTACTCAGTGACGTGCTCGATTTTGGTTTTGACTGGATGATTGCCGGTGACAGCGTTTCTAATCTGCACCCCGACGCCACACCAGCACTGCGCCTGCATATCTGGGACGGTAGTCAACGCAGTGAATTAATCTGGGAAGGTGCGTATAACAATGGTTATGGCAACACAGACAGCGAAACCTGGTATACCACCGGCAGTGATGATGCGTTCTGGCGCTGGCAAACGGGTCTGGGTGTAACATTATCAGCGGGCGCTCAGGTAAATCAGAGTATTAATGACTGGATGGACGCAAGCTGGTATTCAGCATCGGCCTATGTTGCTGGTATCAGTGTTGGGGCAGGTTCGTCTATTGGCAGCGATTATCATGCCTTTGCCGATAATGTCCGCCTGAACGATACGGTGTTTAACTTTGAGGTTCAGCAGGTACCGGAACCAGCGCCGTTGCTTCTTCTGTGTGCGGGGCTGACAATGTTATTACTACGAAGATATTTCAAATAGTCTATGCCTTGACGATAAGGGAGCCGGCAGCGCTCCCTTTTACCTATAACTTCTCTTAAACGCCAATAACCGGCACAATAGGCTTCTTGTTAGTTACTACGCCTGTCTCCGGAATCTGTATGGCCCAACTGTATTTTTATTACTCGGCGATGAATGCCGGTAAATCCACATCGCTGTTGCAATCGGCTTATAATTACCGCGAACAAGGCATGCATGCTGTGCTGTTTACGGCTGCACTGGATAACCGTTTCGGGCGCGGCAAAGTGGCATCCCGGATTGGCCTTGAAGCAGAGGCGCAGCTATACGACCAGAGCACCCATCTGCTCGAAAAAATACATAATCTGGATAAAAAAGTGGCCATTGATTGCGTATTTGTAGACGAAGCCCAGTTCTTAACCAAAGCGCAGGTACGCCAGTTAACCTTTGTAGTGGATGAGCTGGATATTCCGGTACTGGCCTATGGCCTGCGCACCGATTTTGCCGGAGAAACCTTCGAAGGCAGTCACTACCTACTGGCATGGGCCGATAAGCTTGTGGAACTGAAAACCGTCTGTCATTGTGGTCGCAAGGCCAACTTCGTGGTCCGCATGGACGAATTCGGCCAGGCCATTAAACAGGGGGCACAGGTGGATGTGGGCGGTAACGACAAATATGTGTCAATGTGCCGCAATCACTTCCGCCAACTGGTATGGCAGGACTGACCTTTAAATGAATCAGTTGAATGCAGATCAATGTGGTTTTAGTATGCCTCTATTAAATTAATAACTGATGGCGCCACTTTATGGATAAGCCAGAGTATCAGCAATTCCTGCAGAAACTGCCGTTCCCGGCGTTGCTTGGTGAACCGGCAGAAAATAGCAACAATCACAAAGTTACCTTTGTTAATCAGGCTTTTATTGATGAGTTTGGTTTTACCCTCACACAGATGCCGGACAAAGACGCCTGGTGGCAACTGGCCTACCCGGATCCGGCGTACCGTGCGGTAGTGGCCAGTCAGTGGGAGCTGGAATGGGAATTGGCTGAGGATAAAAACCTGGAAAAAATCAGTATGGAAGCCTGTGTGACAAACAAGGGCGGAGAAGAGTATCGCTACCGGGTCATCAGCGCCATCAGTCACAACCCGCAGGAAAGAGTCTATCAGGTGTTTTTTATCCGCCTGGATTAGCAGGGGTGAATCGATTCTGTCATCTTCCCGCGTTACTCCATGTCACAATATTCCAGTTTGAACAACCCAGCAGGACCTGCCCGAATGAGTATAAACTTTCGCAACCGTATTAGTCTGAGCAGGCCTTTTGGCAGCAGCGAATTTGACAGTATCCGCAAACTCGAACGGGCACTGGAAAGTGACAGAGGCAGAATCATCAACTCTGCCGCCATCCGCCGCTTACAGCAAAAAACTCAGGTGTTCCCGCTGGAACGCAATGCCGCAGTGCGCAGTCGCCTTACTCACTCACTGGAAGTGCAGCAGACAGGACGTTTTATCGTTCGCACCCTGTTCGACAAACTCGGCGATGACGCCAAAACCTATGGGCTGGATGGCCTGGAGCGGGCCATCGAATCATTAGTGGAAATGGCCTGTCTGATGCACGATATCGGCAATCCGCCCTTTGGCCACTTTGGTGAAGCCGCTATTACCAAATGGTTTCGCCAGCATCTGCCTGAATTCCCCCTGTTCAGAAATAAAGAGTCCGCCATACAACCTCTGGCAGACAAACTGATTGCCGATTTAAGTAACTTTGAAGGTAATGCCCAGGCCGTTCGTCTTATTCATTCACTGCTGGGCCTCAACCTGACCTATATGCAAAGCGCCTGCATTCTCAAATATACCCGTCCGGCTCACCAGCCACGGCCAGCTAAAGGAACGGCACTGGATTATCTGCATAAAAAACCCGGCTTTTATCTGACCGAACAGGAGTTTGTCAGTGCGCTGCGTGAACAACTGGGGCTGACTGAAAACGGTCGCTACCCACTGGCTTATCTGATGGAAGCGGCAGATGATATTTCTTATTGTCTGGCAGATATCGAAGATGGCGTTGAAAAAGGCCTGCTCAGTTATCATCGGCTGGCGGAACTGTTGATCTCAACCTTTGATGATGGTGAGGGCAAGGCAGATATTCCCTGTTTTGCCACTGAGGGTAAAAAGCCGAAAAGTTTTCGACAGGTCATTGAGTATGTCACTCAGCGGGCTGACAAGGAGCCGATAAACAAGGCTCATGAGTTTTTTGTCTGGCTCAGAGTCAATCTTATCCACCCGCTGGTACATCATGCTGCTGAAGGCTTTATTGCCAATATTGAAGACATCTATTACGGGCGGCTAAACAGAGCACTATTGGAAGATGATTCATATTGTCATCAGTTGATCGAAACCTTCAAACAGGTCGCCATCAAACATATCTTCAGCGTGGAAGAAGTGCAAACCCTTGAATTACAGGGATATCGCATTATCTCCGAGTTACTCAACCAATATCGCCCGCTGCTGGAATTGAGTCAGATTGAGTTTAATCAGGTGATAAGTGGCGGACACCGCGATCTTTTGATTGAATCAAGACTGGCCAGACGGCTGCCCAATAAGCATGTCAGTGCCTATCGCCAGGCTCTGAAACAGCACAACAACGATGATCCCCGCCGTATGATATTGTGGGAAGGATATTATCGCTGTCGTTTGTTACAGGATATGGTCTCAGGTATGACGGATCAGTACGCGTTGGATGAATACAGAGAATTGCTGGCGCTAACTACCTGATGCCGTTTATCCCGTCTTATTCCCTTTCGGACGAAAAAGGCAGGGCAACAAATGAAGCAGAGTAATAATAGGATCCGAATCAATATCAGGTACGTAAGTGATTTCAATAATAACCAAAGGAGAAGGATATGAATAAAATAAAAGCACTCTGTGGTATCTGTGCCACAGTATTAATCGGTGCATCACCACTGACCCAGGCCAATGAGCTACAACAAGCGGCGATGGGTGAGCACCGTACGGCTTCTTACCAGGCCAGAGACGAGTACCGTAATCCACAGCAAACCCTGCGTTTCTTCGATGTTCAGCCGGATATGACGGTGGTGGAAATCGCCCCGGGCGGTGGCTGGTATACAGAAATTCTTGCGCCTTACTTAAAAGACAACGGCAAGCTGATTGCTGCCCATTTTGATCCCGATTCTGACGTTGAGTATTACCAGCGTTCACTGAAAAATTTTATGCAGAAAGTGAATGGAAATCAGGATGTATATGGCAAGGTAGAGGTCAGTGTATTTCAGCCACCAGAAAAACTGGATTTTGCCCCCGCTGGCAGCGCTGACAGAGTGCTGACCTTCCGCAATGTGCACAACTGGTATATGCGCGGGGGTGGCGAGGAAAACCTGAATAAGGTATTCGCCTCTTTTTACAAAGCGCTTAAACCAGGCGGCGTACTGGGTGTGGTGGAGCACAGATTGCCCGCCGATCGTCCGGCAGAAGATATGGAAAAAAGTGGCTATATGCATGAGGCTGTAGTGTTAAACGCAGCCAGACATGCCGGCTTTGAACTGGCCGCCTCATCGGATATCAATGCCAACTCTATGGATACTGCGGACCACCCTAAAGGCGTGTGGACCCTGCTTCCCAGCCTGCGTTTAGGTGAAGAAAACAAAGACCATTACATGGCCATAGGCGAAAGCGACAGAATGACACTGAAGTTTGTGAAACCAGCACAAGAATAATCTGCATTTAGCTTAACCACGCAACAAGGCCGCCACTCAGGCGGCCTTTTTTTATCTGACATTTTTTCCGCCTCAGATAAACCTTTTCATCTTTTCCTGCGACTTACCCTGAAACCCATATCAATCAGAGACAAGAATGAAAATAGCTGATACCAGTGGTCAGGATGAATTGCTGGCTGCGCCGTCCAGACGCCCACTGTATATCTGGGGAGCAATTGCGGCGCTGGTTATCACCGGCCTGTTGTTATTAGCGATTCCCAAAGTTCAGAGTTACAGCACCACCGATATCAGTGTACCAGCGGAGCGCTTACGCCTGGCTACGGTAACACGGGGGGATCTGACACGGGATTTGTCGGTACAGGCGCGGGTGGTTGCCGCAGTCAGCCCGACCCTCTACAGCCCCGCCGACGGTACCGTGACACTGATGACCGATGCCGGTGACAGCGTGTCACAAGGGCAGATACTGGCACAGATTGACAGCCCGGAACTGAGTAATCAGCTGAAACAGCAACAATCGGGTCTGGCAAGCCAGCAGATTGAGCTGGATCGCCAGCGTATTGAGTCCAAAAAACAGCAGCTTGCCAATCAAAAAGCCGTGGACATGGCGAAAGTGGCGCTGACCGCCGCCGATCGCGAGAAGCGCCGCGCCGATAAGGCCTACAGTACTAACAGCATCAGCCAGCTTGATTATGAAAAAGCTCAGGATGATCTGGAAAATGCAAAACTAATTTATCAGCATGCCTTACAGGATGGGGCGCTGGACAAAGAAAAGCTCAGTTTCGAGATCCGCACCCAGGAGCTTCTATTGGCCCGACAGACATTGTTAGTGGAAGACCTGGAGCGCCAGGTTCAGGAACTGACGGTACGTTCACCCGTCGACGGCATAGTGGGCAACCTGGCAGTGGCAGAGAAAAATCAGGTCAGTCGTCACCAGCCGCTGCTCAGCGTGGTGGATCTCAGCCAGTTTGAGCTGGAAGTGGCCATTCCCGAAAGCTATGCCGATGACCTCAGCATTGGTGTACAGGCACAGGTTAATCTTAACGGCCAGACCCATGAAGCCACCCTGGTCACCATTTCGCCGGAAATTGAAAATAATCAGGTTACCGGCCGGGTGCGCTTTAGCGAGAAAATGCCACAAGGCCTGCGCCAGAATCAGCGCCTGACCACCCGCCTGCTGATGGAAAACAAAGCCGATGTGCTAATGGTGCAGCGGGGCCAGTTTCTGGAAACGGGCAGCGGTCGCATAGCCTATCTGGTCGATGGTGAGATCGCCACCAAGCAACAAATTCAGACCGGTGCCCGCAGCCTCAATGCGGTGGAAATCCTCGACGGCCTTAATCCAGGCGACACCATTATCATTTCAGGCACCGACCAGTTCCGTGGTGCAGACACTGTACTTATTACCCAATAAGGAAATTCCGATGTTAAAAATGCAACATATCAGTAAAGTATTCCGCACCGATCTGGTGGCCACTCACGCGCTCAGAGATTTCTGCCTGGAGGTGGCTGAAGGCGAATTTATCTCCGTCACCGGCCCTTCCGGCTCAGGAAAAACCACCTTTTTGAACATCGCCGGCTTGCTGGAAACCTTCGATCAGGGCCAGTATTTTCTCGACGACGAGGACATCAGTCACCTGTCGGATAATGCCCGCAGCCGGCTGCGTAATGAAAAAATCGGTTTTATCTTTCAGAGCTTTAATCTGATCCCCGATCTGAATCTGTTCGACAATGTCGACGTACCGCTGCGCTACCGCAAAATGCCTGCATCCGAACGTAAACAGCGTATCGAAACAAGCCTCGAGACAGTTTGCCTGGCCAGCCGCAGTAAGCACTTACCCTCACAGCTCTCCGGTGGCCAGCAGCAGCGGGTAGCGATCGCACGGGCGCTGGCCGGCCAGCCGCGTTTTTTACTCGCCGATGAACCCACAGGTAATCTGGATTCGGCCATGGCAGCCAGCGTACTGGACTTGCTCAAAGAGATTAATGCCGCCGGTACCACTATTATCATGGTCACCCATGACCCGGTGCTGGCCGAACAAACGGATCGACAGATCTACGTTCGCGATGGCCAGATCAGCAATATCGCCAGCACCGGCCAGTTGGCCGAAGCTCGCCTGGTCAGCGGAGCCTGATCATGATTAGCTACTATATGAAACTGGCGCTGTTGAGCCTTAAACGCAACCCGCTGCTCAGTGGCCTGATGGTATTAGCCATCGGACTGGGTGTTGGCGCCTGTATGACCATTATCACCGTTAATTATCTGATGTCGGCGGATCCCATCCCGCAAAAAAGTGACCAGTTATTTTATGTGCAGGTAGACAGCTGGGATCCCCATGAGAGCCGCGACGAGCGCAACCTGCCACCGGATCAGCTGACCTGGACCGATGCCACCAATCTGATGGCCGCAAAACGCGCTTACCGGCAGGCAGCCATGGCCAGTTCGGGAGGCGTGGTAGAACCTGCTGATGCCGATGCCAAACCCTTTAATGCTTCTATCCGTCTGACCTATCAGGACTTTTTCGCCATGTTCGAGGTGCCGTTTTTATACGGCAGTCCCTGGTCCGCCGAGGATGATGCTAATGAGCGCCAGGTGGTGGTACTGAGTAAGGCCATGAATGATAAGATTTTCGGCGGCAGTGATTCAACCGGCCAGACACTGCGCATCACCGGCAATCTGTTTACCGTGGCGGGGGTGCTGGATCACTGGCAACCCGTGCCACGTTTCTATGACCTTACCACCGGCGCCTTTAATACCAGCGAAGATCTGTTTATGCCGCTGAGCCTGAAAATGCCGCTGGAACTGGATTCTAGCGGCAATGTTAACTGCTGGAAAGAGCCCGAAGAGCCTGGCTTTAAGGGCTTTTTGCTGTCTGAATGTGTCAATTTCCAGATGTGGGTGGAGCTGCCCGATGCCGGTGACAAAGCTGAGTATCAGGCCTTTCTGAACAACTATGTGAATACCCAGAAAGAGCTCGGTCGCTTCCCACGCCCCTTAAACAACCGGCTCTCTGATGTCATGCAGTGGATGGAAATTCAGGAAGTGGTAGCCGATGACGCCCGCATTATGTTGTGGCTGAGCTTTATGTTCCTCGCCGTTTGCCTGCTTAATACCATCGCCCTGTTATTGGCCAAGTTCAGTGCCAAGGCACCGGAAATCGGGCTGCGCCGGGCAATTGGAGCATCCCGCAAAGAGGTCTTTATCCAGCATTTACTTGAGGCGGGCAGTATTGGCTTGCTTGGCGGTCTGCTTGGGCTGGCGCTGGCATTACTCGGCTTACAGGGAGTCGGTGCCCTGTATGGCGAATTTGCCGACAACCTCACCTCACTGGATTTACCTCTGGTATTACTGGCACTGCTGCTGGCCTTGATCGCCAGCTTACTGGCGGGACTCTATCCCACCTGGCGCGCCTGTCAGGTCAATCCCTCACAACAACTTAAGAGTCAGTAGGAGCCATCATGCGAGATCTTGGTCCAATTCTGCGCGCCATGCTGCGCAACAAAACCGGTGCGATACTGATCGCCATTCAGATTGCGGTCACCATGACCATTATTGTCAATGCGGTGTTTATCATTCAGCAGCGCAACGAACTGATGGCTCGTGAATCAGGGCTCGACGAAGCCAACAGTTTCTACCTGACTTCCGTTGGCTTCGCCGATGACTATAACCCGCAAAACACAACACAGGAGGATCTTCTTGCCCTGCGCGCCTTACCCGGTGTGGTGGATGCCATCCAGACCAACGCCGTGCCCATGAGCGGCAGTGGCTGGTCAATGGGCCTGCAGACTCAGCCCGGAGAAGAGTTCGACGGTACCGGTGTGGCGGTATATATGGTGGATGAGCACGGGCTTAACACCCTGGATGTGGAACTGATTGCCGGGCGAAATTTCAATCAGCAGGAGATTCGCTGGCGTGAACCCGCCGCCCGCACCTGGCCCGATGTGATTATCATCACCCGGGACATGGCTGAGGCGCTGTTTCCTGAATCAGCCATTGAGGAAGTGGTCGGTAAGACCGTTTATATCAATGATGATCAGCCAATTAACATTATCGGCATTATCGACAAGCTACAGGCGCCCTGGGTTGGCTGGGGCTCTGTTGAGCGGGCCATGCTCAGCCCGGAACAGACCCTGTTTAATTCGGCCAATTACCTGATCCGTACCAAACCAGGGCAGCGGAATTCGCTGATGCCACAGATAGAGGAAATGCTGGCCAACAGCAACAAGGGCCGTATTATTCGCGATCTGACCACCATCGAAGACACCCGCGAGCGCAGCTATCGCCGTCACAGCGCTATGATCAAAATTCTGCTTATTGTTGTACTGACACTGACCCTGGTCACGGCCGCCGGTATCGTCGGCTTGTCGAGCTTTACGGTCAACAAACGCCGCAAGCAGATCGGTACCCGCCGGGCGCTGGGCGCCACCAAAGGTGATATCCTGCGCTATTTTATGCTGGAAAACCTGCTGATCAGCTCCATGGGTATTGCTCTGGGGCTGGCCCTGACACTCGGGCTGAATATGGTGCTGGTGAATAACTTTGAAATGCAACGGCTGGATTGGTATTACCTTCCCTTTGGCATGGCGGTATTGTGGTTACTGGGCCAGCTTGCAGTGCTGGGTCCCGCCAGTCGCGCCGCCGCCATCCCGCCAGCCGTGGCTACTCGCTCGGTATAACCTGAAAAAGTGGGGTCAGAGTAAACTTTCTTGGAGCTGAGCCGTTTTAAAAGGCGAAAGCAGAGAAAGTTTACTCTGACCCCACTTTCTCCAATGGCAGGTTTAGCATCAATTGTTGTCTGAGTCCGGCGCGCTGGCTGGTGATCAGTTCCAGTAAGGGTCGCCAGCCTGGCGGGCAGTCTCGTTGCAGGCCGGGCAGAAATTTAAGTTGCGTTTGGGGGTAATGCTGCGGGACCAGCTGTTTTGCTAACTCATAGATCGGCGGTAATAACAGGCCCTGGTATCTGCCGCTGATGGCAATACGCAGTCCGGCCAGATCCAAATCACCGAAATAGTACATCGGTTGCTCTGGGCATTCCCTTACCCAGCGTTTTCGTAATCCCTTGCAGGCTCGCGAGTGGCCTCTGTCACCACGATACACCACCAGCGTATCAGGCCCATGCAACGGACTTTGATACTGCCACCACTGATTAAAACTGTCGCGGTTTTCAATCACAACAAGAGATTGATAGTCAGTGAGTGCCAACTTCTTACAGTCCAGTTCCAGATTCAGCTGTGGTAAGGAATAAAAATACCCGGAGACTGTGGTTAACAAATCAGGTTCGGTCACCGCCATTAGCAACTGATTAGCGGTGGGCGCGATACCCGCACGTTTCTCATTGGGATCAATCTCAGCCGTCTGTGCGCGATCCAGTCCCTTAAACTGTTGTCGGTAATCACTAAAATCATGTTCACGCAGAATCTGGTTTATCTTAACAAGGGCACTGGCATCGATAATAAAGTGCCTCGGCGGCAGCGCCCGGCCCGGCGTAAATTCCTGCTCCTCACACCAGCTAAGGATTTCCTTTAGCGGACCGTCGAGAGAGACTTTAATACTGTCTTTCAAACCCAGATTACGCTCCAGAGTAGAGAGTTTCTTTCTGGCCCTTAATGACAAGTCCCGCATCAGCCGGTGGCCTGGAACTCACCGAAAAAGCGCAGGCCCAGATGCACATCTTCGATAATCCGCACCTGATTAAAGCGGCTGGCCATACGGGTGACTTTCTCCATCTGAAAGCTCTGTTTTGCTTCACTGGCCATGCCTTCGTACTCGGCTATCACCTGGAACAGCCAGATTTCCGGGTCCCATTCAAGCTGATTGGTGGCCAGATAATCCAGCGCACTGGCCGGATTGCCCGCATCGATCACGGCGATAAAAAAGTTCTCCACATCCTCCACCAGCTTTTTCTGTTCCGTTTCGGCCAGTTGTTGCTCTGGCGCGGCGAAGGGCTCGGCGTTTTCGATTGGTGTGACGTCCTGCTCCGGGCGCGGAATGGCTCGGGCCAGTTGCGCCAACGTATTGCTGTCGCTGTCTCTGTCCAGGGCAATGGCGGCAGCGGCCTGTAGTCCCCGGGCCTGATTGACCACTGCCGGAACCTTACTGCGATTAGGATAATCACCAATCTGAAAATTCGGATGCTGGCGTAAAAAGGCGCTCATGCGACTGACCAACAGCGCCCGCTCCTGCTGCTGGCGGAAGCGGGCCATCAGCAACACCAGGCGTTTTTGCACTTCCAGCAACGAGCCTGAATGTTCTGAAATCCGCATCTGAAGCTGACTGACCAGCAACTTGCGAAGGCTGCCATCACTGCCCGCCAGGGCAATAAATTCTTTAAAATCAATCAGGCCAAAGCCATCAAGCAGGCGACGCAGTTGTTTTTGTGCCAGTTCAATTTCGCGGATCTTGTCATCCAGACTGGCGACAAAGCCAAACTCGGTATTAAGACGATGCCACAGGCTTTCAATGGCATCACCGAACTGGCCGCTCATATCGTGGACCCGCTCGGTCAACAGCTGCATATGATGTTCGGCAGCAGCGTAATCACCTTTGGCTCTTGCGGCCTGCAAGGATTGCACGCGGGTGTGAATCTGATCCAGATGCTCGGCCACATCGGCGTTAATCTGACGTTTGCGCTCATCCTGCGTCAGACTAGCGATCAGTTCACCCAGCACCGGGCGCAGGCTTAAGGGTGCCTGTTCGTCGGGCCGCCACAGAATACGCGCATCGATAAGTTTGTTCAGTGCCGTTTCCGATAACGCCGTTTCGTCTATATGGCCACTGAGATACCCCTGCATCAGTGCCTCGGCATGTTTGCCGATCAGCGTCAGTCGCTCGCGACCAAGTTTGAACAGACTGCTTTGCTGGCTCAAAACATATCCCCCTGCTCCGGGCTGTCCTCGTCCAGCGGCAGATGTTCTTCATCTTTGATAAAACGCACCAGCTCAATCAGATGTTCTATCTTGCCGGTGACGATATAAAACTGCCGATCACGGTGCGGCTGATGCAGATAGCCCAGTTCACGGATACGTTTAAACACCTGCTTTATCTGCATATCCAGCTGATCACTGGTGGATTTAAACACCTTGTCTGCCGAGAGCATGGCCAGGCGCTGACGCAGGGACTGATTATCCTCTACCTTGAGGGAAAATTCCTGCAACTTGATGGTATCGCCAGCGGTCAGCGCGCCGTCTCTGCCCAGCGCTTCCTGTACCAGTTGCATCCACTCCAGCATGGGTAACAGAGACTGAATAGTGGCACCGAACTGTTGGCTGAGTTGCTGCCGTGCCGGTTCAGTCAGCTCATGGTAGGCCAGAAAAAACACGCTGCCATCTTCGCTCCTGGCAATACGCCGATTTAGCGGGCGCAGAAAATGGTTAAGATCCTCACACAGATTTTCATCCTGAAGTTTGTGAAAGCTGTGCTCATCCGTCACCGCACAGATAAACTCCCCTTCCAGTAAACGCTCCAGCAGCGGACCATGTTCTATCATACCGCCTCCTCCATGTTGTTACCGGCCTTGAGGCGCTCGGCAATGCGGCTCACCTTAGGTTCAATTTTCTGCAATTCCTGGCGCTGTTTGTCAATCAGATAGCGATGTTTAAACAACATCAGCACCTCGGATTCCGGATTGGGAAAGGCGCCAAGAATATCGATGCCATTGGTCTGGCAGGCAACAAAGAGTTTTTCCACATTGTGATAGGCAAGGGTACCAATTTCATCGATAGGCCAGTGAATACGGATATCCGCCTTGTTGCGTAATAAGCGGGTAAATGCGAGCAGAAATTTGCACAAAATCAGATAGGCCATGCCATGGCTGGAAGACTCCAGCAATTGCCTGTCGTTTTTGATCACCAGATCCGAACCTCCTTCATTCAGGTGCAACTCCAGGCGCAACAGGGATTCGATATTGTAACTGGCATCATTGGGCAGCACTTCCACCACGTCAGCGAGGCTGTCCAGATACTCCTGTTTGGGCATATCGTCGCCGGAGTCCCGCCAGTTCTGATAGGCCTGAGCGAAACGTTTCAGCGGCTGCCAGAAATTGAGTTCATCGACGGTAGAGAGGATCCTCACCTCTGAGCGGGCGATACCGTCGAGGGTCAGATCATCGGCCACTTCTTCGGTCAGCCGACGGCTCTGGCTGGCAATCTTGCGATTGATATCACTGAACACGGTGAAAAAGCGGTTCAGATCGCCGCCTATGGTCTCCCCCTGCTCGACAATCTGACGGGCACGGGAGTCGAGAATGCTCAACAAACTCTCCAGAATGGGTAATTTTTCGCGATTGTCGGCCTGCTCCTCCAGTACCGCAAAGCTTTGCTCCATCACATCGAGAAAATCCTTGCCGGCGTCTTTGCCTAACACCGACTCGAACTCGTTCAGTTCTTCTTTGAATTTACGCTCCAGGCGGCTGCGACTCTCTAGCGCCTCATTGGTGCGGGCGATACGCTCCTGTTGATCACCCATACTGCCTTGCGGCGGCTCACCGGCAAAGGTGAATTGCAGGTGAGACAACTGACGCATCAGCGGCTCAATCTCATTTAACAGGGCATTGCTCTGGCTGAGCTGTTGTTCGGTTGTGCGCTGCTGTTGCCGGAACTCAGATCTGTCACTCTGGTACTGCTGTTTTAGGTTATCCCGTTGTTGCTGTAAACCTTGCAGCGAAGCCTTAAGCCCCGTTTCCTGTTCCAGCAGTTCCGGGCGCCGCTCGCCCCAGTCAATGCGCATAAACTCCCTGTACTCTCGCAGCTCATCCCGGCGCGAACTGACTCTGTGGATGCGCCCCTTAAGCTCGTCGATATCCTGTTTAAGCTTTTGTAACTGAGCGGGATCAATGTCCTTACTCGCCAGTTCTTCGTTAAAGGCCTGTTCAAGCTGTTTGATCTGTGCCCTGTTCTGCTCGCGGCGCTTTTCTACCTGCAGCTCCAGCTCCTGGATCTGTTCATCCAGCAGTGCCAGTTCTTCCTGCCAGCCGCTGCGAAATTCCAGTAACTGATCCTCAAAATCCTGTTGAAGCTGCGCTAATGCCTCCTCGCGCTGCTGCTGTTTGCTGCTAAGCTGCTGTTTAAGCTTGTCCAGAGCCTGTTGGGCTTCTGCGCGCCGGCTATCCAGCAACGTCTTGTGCTGTTGCAATAAACGCTGACGGGCATCGGTGGCATAATGCACTTCCTGCTCTGCCTGTTCGAACGCCTGCTGTGCCCTACTCAGTTGTTCGCGCAGTTGCTCAGCCTGTTCATGAGCTTGCTGCAACACCCCTTCATGTTGTTGCTGCTGCTCGCGGTAGTGCTGAAGTTGCTTTTGCGCCTGTTGCAAACGATGTTTCAGGGCCGCTTCGTCTTCGGCATACTCGGGGGCATCAATCTGACTCAGATCCAGGCTGATACCGAGCAGACCTTGCTGTTCGTCAGTAAGCTCCGGAGAGAGATCCTTGCGCTCCAGCAACGGCGCGTGGATGACCTTACCCAGTTTTTGCTCCCAACCGCTTAAGTTATCACGTAAAAAGGCGCGCAGACTGCCTTGCTCCGGGCTCAGTTGCTGCTCGATACGTTGCAGCCGCTCACCGGCCTGGCGACACTGACGGCGACTGTCATGTAATTGTTCATCAGCCTGGCGGGTTTGTTCACGGGCCTGCTGATATTGTCTGTCGCAGGCCGTACGTTGCTCAGCCCTGTGCTGCCAGTTACGCTGGGCCAGCTCCAGGCGCTTTTCTGCCAGTTGCTGGTTTTCCTGCTCCTCGTCACTGAGCATGGGTTGCTGCACCTGCAGTTGCTGGCTGATAACAGCCTGTTGCAGCTCAGACAAGCTCTGTTCAAAGTCACCGCGCTGTTGTTCACGACGTTGCTCATACTGACTACGAAGCTGGCTTTCCTTATCATGGTGGGACTGACGCAGGGTGTTCTTATCGCCTTCGATGGCCTTGATCTGACTCTGGTTTTTCTGCCGGACCCGCTCAAGGGATTCAAACAGCTTGTTCTTTTGCTGTTCCAGGCGCGCCTGCATATCCTGATGCTGATCGATCAGCAACTGATAGTGTTCCTGTTGCTGCTCCAGCTCTTCACGCCACAGCGGCAATACCTGAGTATCTTTTTGCAACTGTTCCATATCAGAGTCAAGGTAACCATCATAACGGGCCTGGATATGATCCAGTTGCCTGGCACAGGCTTTACGTTCTGCATCGGCTTCGCTGATGGAACTGTTGAGCGCCAATTCCTGCTGCTCAAATTGCTCCTGTAATTCACTCAGCTGACGTTTAAGCAGGTTAAGCTTTTCGCCGCTGTCGGCCTTATCGCGCCTGAGCCGGGTATAGTCCTCTTCAAGTACCGGTTTAAGTCGCTGCAGCTGAGCCTCAACCTGGTTCAGCGTATCGGCTTGTGTGCGAATCTGTGCAAATGCCTTGTGCAGGTCCTGCAGGCGCATGGTCTGGCGCATCTGCGTGATCCACTCCCGGGCTTTAGTATTTCTGACGGTGGTGCTGGGCTGAACCAGCCCATCTTCCTCGAAAATCGCCGCCAGCATGGTACGCAGAGTATCCATTTTGCCTTCTTTGGCGTGTACCGCACTGACCAGCTTTTCCATATGACGGATTCGGTGGCTGGCCGCCACCAGGCTATAGCGGGCCGCTAATTGGCGCAGACGGGTATTGTCACGACTGGAGGCCCGCCCCACAGCAGCATCGTTCTGGATCACACTGCGATATTCACTGGTAGAATGGAGCTTACTTGAATAATCGATGCCAAGTTGCTTGAG
Source organism: Lacimicrobium alkaliphilum (assembly GCF_002591895.1). Taxonomy (GTDB): domain Bacteria; phylum Pseudomonadota; class Gammaproteobacteria; order Enterobacterales; family Alteromonadaceae; genus Lacimicrobium; species Lacimicrobium alkaliphilum. The sequence continues at coordinate 95,066 of NZ_NISX01000006.1, read as the reverse complement.
CTGCCGTAACCACTGTTCAGGTAACATCGGCTGCACCTGCTTGTCGTTCACCTCCACAAGCACCTGCTCATATTCAAAAGGTGCTTCGACAAAACGGTACTGTACGCTGTCGGCGTCTTTACGGGTCAGCACGGCCTGGCATATCTGGCCGTCTTCCCGCTGATATTCATAGATCAGGTAGCTGTTGTTGGCCGGCAAATAAAACTCGCTGAATTTTTTACGGGTGCGAGGTACCACTTTGCCAGGCAGTTCGCCATAAAACACCGGTACCAGTCGCTGTAATGTAGTTTTACCTGAGGCATTGGTTCCACACACATTGGTATGACCGTCCAGCTTCAGCTCCACCACACCAGGCAGGTGGGTGTGAATTAGAATAATACGCAGTAATCCTGACATAGACATCCCAGAGCGCCAAAGGGCTCTATTTTACTGTGAATAAAGAAGAATTGGTACGTCTGACCTATACCAGGGTGACAAGTTTTCACAATTTGTGCCATCCTTGCCAGGCCACTGGCCAACCAGTGACGAAAATCCAAAAAACTCATATACAAAGCGTCAGATCATCTTCTATGCTGAAGGTAACTCAGAATGGGTAATAAATGATAATGCAAGTGACAGACTACGCCATGGCGATCACCAACTCCTTTGTTCTTCCGGATGCCTGCACCCGGATCAAGGAGTTACTGGATGACGGCCAGTCTTCGGCAGAAGACATCGCCAACATCGTTGCACTGGATCCTTCTCTGAGTTCAAAGCTATTGCAACTGGCAAACAGCGCTTTGTATAACTTTCCGTCTGAAATCAGTACGATAAGCCGTGCAGTTAACGTCATAGGTGGAAAATCATTATATAATCTGGTGGTTACTGAAACAGCAAGAACGGCATTTAAAGAGTTTGAGAATAGCGCCATCGACCTGGAGCGATTCTGGCAGCAAAGTGTTTATGCGGGGCTGATTGCCCGCCAGCTGGCTCAGGAAATTGGCATGCGTGATATAGAGCGCTACTTTCTGCTGGGGCTGCTGCATAATTTCGGTGAACTGGCAGTAGCCCACAGTGCACCTGAAACGGCGACAGAATGTCAGGCCTTTGCCGAAACTCAGTTGCCCTGGGAACAGCAGAAAAGGGTTTTAGGTTTTACTTATGCCGATTGCAGTTCAGAAATTCTGATGCTATGGAATCTGCCCTCCAGCTTGTTCACCCCTATTGCGAATCAGCATAATAAAACGCTGGCGGTCAAACAGACTGATGTGGGCCTGCTATACGTAGCCGTAAGGTTGGCACTGGTCATCGTATACAAAGACAGATTTGCAGCAGAACGCCTGCTCAGTGAAGACATACTTAAAAGTCTTAGTATTACTGAAATAGAAATAAAGCAGGCGATTAAATTTGCCCGTATTGAAGCATATAAAATTCTGGTACTGATGAACCCGGAATTATTTCTGATCCCCTGACAAAAAGAGCTTGTCGGAATATGCCTTTTTCAGTTTTTCCAACTCACCATTGGAACGAAGTATGTCCAACTGGTGTTGCAGTTTATCCCGTACCCTATCTGAAATCCCAGGGTTAAGAGCGAGGTGGTTGCCGCCAACATCCGGAACCGCAAGCACCGGATGAACCGCCAGATCAGGCTGGTCAATATGACTCAGCCAATAGGGAATAACCACTTGTGATCCCATAATCAAATCAACTTTGCCTTTTATCAGCATTTCAAAGGCATCGGGTTTGTTGGAAAAGGCCACCAGGTTTTTCTCGTAACTGAAACCATGTTTGAGAAAGTACTGTTCATAGACATCCCCTCGGGGAATAGCAACAATATATTGTTTTGCCTGATCCAGATTAGTCGGCTCCACCTCGGATCTTGAACCAAGACGATACAGATAACTTTCGTCAAAGATCAGCGGCCCCACCCATTTAAAGCGTTTTTCTCGCTCCTGGGTTCTGGATGTTGACACCAGACCGCCTCGGGGATCCTTCAGTGCATTGTCAAAAGCCCGCAACCAGGGATAAAGTTCAAATTTACAGTCTATCCGGGCCTGTTCACATAAACGCCTGACCAGTTGCAGATTAATCCCGGTCAGCTGACCGTTATGCTCATAACTGTAAGGTGGGTAATGTTCCGTATAGATGGTCAGGCTGACAGGTTCGGCAATGGCCGGCGATCTGAACTGATATAGAAGAATGACCAGACTCAACAGAGTAAATCTGACCCGCCCGGGTTTATAAAAGCTCAATACCTGTACCTCACTTTACATGTGTGTAGCACTTATGAAAAAAGTTTCTCTGAGCCTGTGTCTGGCCAGAGTCTCCTCAATCTTTGTTGTTTAGTGAGCTTGGCATCATAATCTTCGCGGCCATGATCGCAAGCCATTTTCATCAGCCTGTGAGGTCATTTTTGATCGATACAATCCTCAGCCGTATGCTTCGCTTATGCTGAACTGACCCTGGCAGTTTATTTAAAGATAGCAGACATGCTCTGCTCTAACCGCCTATACTGATGACAAAAGCACAGAGATATTTCACTTTATGCAACAGACTCAGATAGCGACAACACCCTCCTTCACGGAATTGAAAGATCTGATTCAGCTTTATCTGCAGTTGGGAAAATTCCGGCTATCAATGATGGTGACCTTTACCTCATTGGTTGGCTACCTGCTAAGTAACGAAAGTGATTTTAAGCTACTTCCAGTGGGGATTTTGCTGGCCGGTACATTACTGGTTGCCATGGGAGCAAACGGACTCAACCAATGGTGGGAACAGGAACGCGACGGACGAATGCTCAGAACACGCCAGCGGCCTTTACCGAGCGGAAAGCTGTCTTCCGTGCACGCCTGCACCATTTGTCTCTTGTGGACTATCGCTGGTCTTTTCCTGCTGGCACAGCTCAACCTGCTTACCGCTTTGTTAGCGGCCTTTGTCTGGTTCAGTTACCTGTTTTTGTACACGCCCTTAAAAACGCGCTCTTCATTGGCAATACTGGCCGGTGCAATCACCGGAGCATTACCTCCCGTAATGGGCTGGACAGCAGCAACCGGAGAAGTCGGCCTTCAGGCCTGGGCTTTGGGCTGTATATTATACATCTGGCAAATTCCTCATTTTCTGGCGCTGGCCGCATTATACCAAATGGATTATCAACGTGGCGGATACAAGATGCTGCCGGATGATCCTGAATACGATCACGCCACCCGCAGTATTATTGTGGTATTTTCCGCAGCGCTACTGGTTGTCAGCCTGTTGTCACCAGCCTTAGGCCTGGGTGGCATAGTGTATTTCATTTGTGCAATGCTGGGTGGAAGCTGGTTGCTGATACAGGCAGTACAGTTATTCAGAACGTTCAGCAGACCCCGCGCACGTAAACTTTTTATTGCCACAATCCTCTATCTGCCACTCATAATGTGCGCACTGCTACTGGACTTATTGTTTAAAAATTAATCTTTCCGCCACCTTCAGTCGTATAGATTTTAACATTTGCGAGTAATCACTTCTACGACAAGCCTTTTTATGTTGCTTTGTCAAATTATGTCTATACTTGCCTGTGTTAACGTTTATTTTACATTTCACTCTGTCTGCTGGCAGATGAAGGAGCATAGTATGTTACGCCACTATTATATCAGCGATGATCTGGATGATCTGGAAGCCATTGAAAATGAACTGGAGGCAAAGGGCTTCAGTAAGCCCCAGATTCATGTTCTCAGTGAAAAAGACGCAGAAGTAGAAAAGCACCATCTTCACGCCATTGAAGCCGTGCTGAAACAGGATGTCGTTCACTCCACCGAAATTGGTGCGGTATTTGGTGCAATAGGAGCGGCGGTGATCCTGGCGGTAGCCTACTTTCTAGGCTGGACAGAAACCGCTGCCGGATGGCTCCCCTTTGTTTTTCTGGCTGTGGTGGTATTAGGTTTTTGTACCTGGGAAGGAGGACTGATCGGCATTCAGGTGCCAAATTACCAGTTCAAGCGGTTCCAGAAACTACTCAGACAGGGCAAACATGTTTTGTTTGTGGATCTTGATACAGAACAGGAAGCTGTGGTTAACGAAGTGGTTAAGCTTCACCCCAGACTCAAACATGCTGGTACCGGTGAGGCTACACCCGGCTGGGTGGTTAAAGGACAGAATAAACTCCAGAACTTTATGAAAACCATGCCCTGAGGCACAATACCAATCCTGGTAATAAAAAGCCGGTCAGTTGTTTGTGACCGGCTTTTTTCTCAAAGAGCTTTCACGCCCTGCATTTTTACTGCTGAGCCAGCTTGCGCAGTACAAAGTGCAGAATACCGCCGTGCTGGTAGTACTGAAACTCATTGGGCGTATCAATACGCACCCGGGCTTCAAACGTTATTTCATTTCCACTGTCTTTTTTCGCCTTGACCGTGACCCGTTTTGTATCCTTGTCCACGGCCGGAACCGTGAAATACTCACTTCCATCAAGACCCAGTGAATCGGCACTCTGTCCGTCCACAAACTCCAGTGGCAATATGCCCATGCCCACCAGGTTAGACCGGTGAATACGTTCGTAGCTCTGTGCGATCACCAGCTTTACACCCAGCAAAGCCGGACCTTTAGCGGCCCAGTCACGAGATGAGCCTGTTCCATATTCCTTGCCCGCCAATACTACCAGGGAAGTCCCCTGCTCTTTATATTTCATTGCGGCGGCATAGATAGACATCTGTTGGTCATCAGGGAAGTAACGGGTAGCGCTACCTTCCGTACCAGGGGCCAGCATATTTTGTAGTCTCACGTTAGCAAATGTGCCGCGCATCATCACTTCGTGATTTCCACGCCTGGAACCATAGGAATTAAAGTCCTTCGGCTCCACACCCTCCTGTTGCAGATATTCACCCGCCGGACTATCTGGCTTGATAGCACCTGCCGGAGAAATATGGTCAGTGGTAATACTATTGCCCACCATCACCAAACACCGTGCATCTTTAATCTCAGGTACTTTATCAGGTTCAGCCTTGATACCGTCAAAGAATGGAGGTTTACGTACATAGCTGGAATCCGGCCACTGATAACGATCCGATTCATCAACATCCAGATTACGCCAACCGGCATCGCCCTTGAATACATCGGCGTAACGCTCAGTAAAGTCCTTAGCGTGGATATTAGCGTGGATAGTCTGTTGAATTTCTTCACTGCTGGGCCAGATATCTTTAAGGTAAATATCATTCCCTTTGGTGTCCTGGCCCAGAGGGTCATTGTAAAAATCAATGTTCATACTGCCGGCAAGCGCATAAGCCACCACCAGTGGTGGCGACGCCAGATAGTTGGTACGCACATCCTGATGAATGCGACCTTCAAAGTTACGATTACCGGAAAGTACTGAGGAAACCAGCAGGTTCGCCTCTTTGACAGCCATCCCTATAGATTCCGGCAAGGGGCCGGCATTACCGATGCATGTGGTACAGCCATAACCTACCAGGTAAAAGCCCAGTGCTTCGAGGTCATCCATTAATCCAGCCTGTTGCAGGTAACCCGTTACCACCTGAGACCCCGGTGCCAGGCTGGTTTTAACCCAGGGCTTGGTTTTCAGCCCCAGCTCCCGGGCGTTTCTCGCCAGCAAGCCCGCCGCCATCAATACAGCCGGATTAGAGGTGTTGGTGCAGCTGGTTATGGCCGCAATGACCACATCACCATGGGTCAGAGTAAAAGTTTCACCACGATAATTGACCTGAATTTCACCAGCTTCGGCGGCGTCTTCATGACCAACCGCAGTACTGCCCCCCTCATCTTCAAATTTGGCGATTAGTTGCTGCTGTTTTTCCTGATGCTCTGTGACCAGTTTTGCAAATTCGGCCTTGGTATCGGTGAGATTAATTCTGTCCTGAGGGCGTTTAGGACCAGCAATAGAAGGCACCAGTTCGGACAGATCCAACTCAAGAAGATCGGAGTATTCGGCCTCAGGGGTATTCTCGTCATGCCACATGCCCATTTTCTGCATATAGCTGCGCACCAGTTCTATTTGTTCATCACTACGCCCCGTCAGACGCATGTAATTCAGCGTCTCTTCATCTACCGGGAAGATACCGCAAGTGGCACCATATTCGGGTGCCATGTTAGCGATGGTAGCGCGATCGGCAAGGCTGAGCTGACTCAGGCCCGGACCGAAAAACTCCACAAATTTACCGACCACACCGAGTTTGCGCAACTGCTCTGTCACGGTGAGCACCAGATCCGTGGCGGTTATTCCCTCGGGCATGGCGCCACTGAGTCTGACCCCGACTACCTGCGGGATCAGCATACTGATTGGCTGGCCCAACATCGCCGCTTCAGCTTCTATACCACCGACTCCCCAGCCCAGGATCCCCAGACCGTTAATCATGGTCGTGTGAGAGTCTGTACCCACCAGAGTGTCGGGATACAGCACGCCGTCACGTTCAAACGTAACCCGGGCCAGGTACTCCAGATTGACCTGATGCACGATGCCGGTGCCAGGCGGCACCACGCGGAAATTATCAAAGGCCTGCTGGCCCCAGCGCAAAAACTGATAGCGTTCTTTGTTGCGCTGCATCTCTATCTCGGTATTTTTTGCAAAGGAATCCGCCGCGCCGTATTCATCTACCATTACAGAGTGGTCAATGACCAGTTCAACCGGCGACAGAGGATTAATCTTATCCGCCTTTTTACCGAGATCCTGCATGGCATCACGCATCGCCGCCAAATCAACAATGGCAGGTACGCCGGTAAAATCCTGTAACAGCACCCGCGCCGGAACAAAAGCAATTTCTTTCTCCGGTTCCGCTTCAGGCTGCCAGTTCACCAAGGCTTCAATGTCCTCGTCGGTAACAAAATCCTGATCGCCGTGGCGAAGCATGTTCTCCAGCAGAATTTTCAAACTATAGGGCAACCGCTGGGGACTGAACTTGTCCGACAAGGCATTGAAAGGGAAATACTTATATGACTGCCCCTGATGCTCCAGTGTTGCCGGTTTTGCGTAAGCTGATGACATGTTATCTCCTTGGTTCCATAGTGAACGGATATTGTCAGTATAGCGAACTAGACTAACCTGATAGTAAATCTAACTTGTCCGGATACGTCACAGTTATAGATAAGATTAGGATTAAATACGAGATTTCAAGCTGTTAGTGTCTATTGTAACACTGATTACCAACATCATAAGGAGTCACAATGACGGAATACAGAGTAGAAAAAGACAGCCTGGGTGAGATAGAAGTTCCCAAAGAGGCCCTGTACCAGGCTCAAACCCAAAGAGCACTGAACAACTTTAAAATCAGTGGGCGGACCTTTCCACAAAGCTTTTACCGGGCGCTGGCACAGATAAAGCTGGCCGCAGCCGAGGCTAATGAGAGCGCGGGAAAATTAACCGCCGGTCAGGCCGAAGCCATCCGACTGGCAGCGAGAGCTGTCATAGCGGGAGAGCACAGTGACCAGTTCAAAGTGGATATTTTTCAGACCGGTTCAGGCACCAGCACCAATATGAATATGAATGAAGTGCTGTCCACCCTTGCCAGCCGACACGCCGGCGAGTCAGTGCATGCCAATGATCATATCAATTGCAGTCAGAGCAGTAATGATGTTATCCCATCGGCGCTCCAGCTTAGTGCTGCCAATGAGTTACACGAAAAGCTGCTCCCTGCAATCACTCAGATGCTGCACAGCCTCACAGACAAAATGCATCAGGTAGGCGGCATTGTAAAAACCGGTCGCACTCATCTGATGGATGCGCTACCCCTGACCCTGACGCAGGAACTGGAATGCTGGCATTTTCAACTGCAGGAAAATCATCACGGACTAAAAGACGGCCTGGAAGAACTCTGTGCTCTGCCAATAGGGGGGACAGCCATTGGCACCGGCCTTAACTGCCCCAAAGATTTTGACAAACAGGTTTGTGATTGTCTTCGTCAGGCCACGGGCTTACCCATATCCCCCTGCACCAACAAATTCTCACGTATTGCCAGTCAGGACGTGGCGGTGCGACTTAGTGGAAAGTTAAATGCACTGGCTATCACGTTGATGAAGATTGCCAATGATCTACGCTGGATGAATTCCGGGCCTCTGTCAGGTCTGGCAGAGATCCGGCTTGAAGCTTTGCAACCAGGATCGTCAATCATGCCGGGAAAAGTGAACCCGGTTATCCCTGAGGCCGTTGCCATGGTATGTGCCAAAGTCATGGGGCTGCACCAGAGTATCAGTATCGCCGGGCAATCCGGTAATTTTCAACTCAATGTGATGTTGCCGTTGATTGCCGATTCTCTACTGGAAAGCCTGCATCTTCTCAGTCAAAGCCAACAGGTGCTATCTGAGTGCATAGACAGCTTTGAAGTGAACACCAAACAATTGCAGCAAGCACTGGAGAAAAATCCGATACTGGTCACCGCATTAAACGAGAGAATCGGTTATGAAAAGGCCGCCAGAATAGCCAAGCTGGCCTATCAACAGGGAAGGCCCATAATCGAGATTGCTCTTGAACATACAGAACTGAGCGAAGACGAACTTAAAAAGCTACTGGACCCGAAGAAAATGACATGAGTGGGCGATGACAGGCTCAAGAGTGTTTTCTGAGGATTGATCTTCCTTATCCGGACGTTGTGAAAGAACATCCGGATGAGGACTGAGTATCTGCTTTTACTGTCCACTTACAACGCTATTTGCTCTGATAGGGCCGGTCTCTGTACCATTTAGTAATCACATACTTTGCGCCAGCAGTGATTTTATGAGCGTGATGCAGGGTATACGGATTAACGCTGCCATCAGCCAACAGGTTATTCCAGATCAGCGCCATCCCTGTCTCAGGCAAGAACGTTCTGTTCAGGCGCACAAACTCTGTCTGGCCCCCTTCACACTCATGATTCAGGTAAACCATAAAGGTCCAGCTGCGCTGGCCACGAGCACCACCATGACGGTCATACTCTTTGGAGCCAGGCTCAAAGTAATCTGTGTGCGCTTTAAACTCCTGTCCAAGCTGATAACGCTGCGCCTGTATAGGTTCTCCCCAGGCAGGGTTGAGCCCAGTAGCATCGGCAATACGCTGATTTACAAGATCAATTAAAGGGTGGTCACTGTGTTCGAGGTCAGCGCTGCTTGAAGTGCGAAAATACTTATCTTCCGTTGGTGAGGCCAGCTCTGATGGCCGAACTTTAGCATCTGTCAAAGCAATCAGTCCGGCACACTCCTCAGAAGAAAGAAAGTTTGGCCAGCAATATAGCTGTGTTCCTTGCACTGACTGCAACTGCGGTCCGTTTTTTAGCTGTACCAGTTTTATCTGGCCCAGCTTCCGGTAAAACTCAGCATCCCATTGCCATTTAAAATCTTTAGCAAGATTGCTCCCCAACAGACGCTTACAGGGTTCAAAAGCAAAGCCCTTGTCGAGCATTGTGTGCAAGATCTTGTCAGCGGCCACACCCTGCATCAGATTCTGTACTACCCAATTTTTCCAGGGCTGAGGAATACTCTGCATCTTATCCCCATCAAGATGTTATTGTTCGATCATTCGGAGTTGCTGCCCCTTAAGACGCTTAGGAATAGGAATAAAACCATCACGACTTACCAGATCCTGCCCCTGAGAAGACAAAATAAAACGCAGGAACTCCCGGACCAATAGCGGAAGTGGCTGATCGGGTTGCTTGTTCACCACAATATACAAAAAGCGCGACAACGGGTATTCACCACTGGCGATATTCTCCATCGTCGGGGCCACATAATTGAGTCCCTCACGGGCAACGGGTAACGCTCTAACGCCAGCGGTTTTGTAGCCAAAGCCGGCATACCCCAATGCGCCGTCAGAATAAGCCACAGACTGCACCACCGATGCTGAACCAGGCTGTTCATTGACCGTTTTCAGGAAATCCCCCTGACAGAGGGCCTTCTCCTTAAATAATCCATAGGTTCCCGACACCGAATTACGACTGAACAGCTTAATTCTTTTACCCTGCCATTCACCATCCAGTCCCGCCTGATGCCAGAAACGTAAGGGCTCTGGTCCGCCACAATACCGGGTGGATGAAAAAATGCTGTCGATCTGTTGCAGATTCAGTCCCTGCACTGGATTATGCAAGTCCACAAACAAAGCAATCGCATCCACAGCCACAATCAACACCGTGGGCTGATAGCCATGAGTCTTACTGAAATAGGCTATTTCACTTTCTTTCAGCTGACGACTCATAGGACCAATATTAGCCGTGCCCTCAGTCAGTGCCGCCGGGGCGGTGGAAGAGCCCGATGCCTGTATCTGAAAGGTAACATGAGGGTAAATACGCTTGAATTCTTCTGCCCAGAACGTCATCAGATTCCCCAGGGTATCTGAACCTACCGACGTAATATTCCCAGCCACACCGGGTTTCTTGGTGTAATCCTGCGCCACAGCAACAGGCAGTGCGAGAAAAAAAAGCAGCAGACTACGCAGTAGCATCACTTTTCACCACCGTCAGTTCATTTGAGAAGCGGAACGAAAATCGGCTGCCTTTACCCACTTCACTGGCAATTTCAAGTTTCGAGTTGTGATGGGTCAATACATGCTTAACAATGGCCAGGCCCAACCCCGAACCACCGGTTTTACGGGAACGGGCTTTATCTACCCGATAAAAACGTTCGGTCAGCCTGGCCAGGTGCTTCTCAGCAATGCCTTCACCATCATCCTGCACAAAGAATTCCGCTCTTTTGTCCACCAGGTGCCATCCCACCAGAATATTTCCTTTCGCGGGCGTGTAATGAATCGCATTAAAAATCAGATTCGAGAACGCACTGCGTAATTCAGTCTCAATGCCAAATACCTGCAGATTTTTATCTACCTGGAAACGGATACCATGACTTTTCTCCCGGTTCAATGCTGCCGCTTCACTGTCAATCGCACTGAGCATTTGCGGTACATCTACAATTTTCTCGTAGACTCTCTCCGCACTGGCTTCGATACGGGAAAGTATCAGCAATTGTTCAATCAGATTTTGCATCCGCCGGCTCTGCGCCGTCATCTCTGCAAAAGCTTTATGCATAAAGGCTTTGGGATAATCAGCCTCATCAGCGTTAAACATCTCAAGATAGCCGTTAAGCACGGTCAGCGGAGTACGCAATTCATGAGATACATTGGCTACAAAGTCCTTGCGCATCTCTTCTAGCTGAGTAACGCGGGTAACATCTCTGGCCACCAATAATAAGTGTTTGTCACCGTAGGGCATAATGCGATATTCAAGGATTTTCTCGATATTAGTTGGAGATGTGATTTCAATGGGATGATTAAACTTACCCTGATGGAAGAATTCAATAAATTGCGGATGACGGATAAGGTTATCAACACGTCTTCCGGCATCATCCGGCCAGCTCAGTCCTAACTCAATACGAGCCAGTCTGTTACACCATGCGATGCAAGCATTTGCGTCCACAACCACTGCAGCATCAGGCAGGGCTTCAGCACCTTCACGAAAGCGTTTAACCAGATTACCCAGCTCTTTGCGTTTGTTACGGTTACGCCGCTGAAGGTAATAGATGCCCTCGTAAATATGCTCCCAAACACCCCGGGTCTTCGGTGGCGTCATTTTCTTGCTGTGCCACAGCCAGCGATTCAGCCTGTAAAGATTCCAGTAATGGATCAGTAACAGCAACAGGGCGCCAACAGTGATGGCTTCCATCATCAGATCGAAATACTGACCCAGAGCACAAACCACCGCGAAATAGAGCGCCAGTCTGCCAAGAGTTTTAAGCCATGAAAAAGGGTTGTACATTCAGAGCTGTCAGACTTTGGTGGAGAACCGGTATCCGGCACCACGAACTGTCTGAATCATATCATCATGTTGATGACGGGAAATCGCTTTGCGTAATCGCCGGATATGTACATCTACCGTTCTGTCTTCCACGTAAACATTGGTGCCCCACACATTGTCCAGCAATTGTTCACGGCTGTAGACCCGCTCACTGTGTGTCATAAAAAAGTGCAGTAATTTGAATTCTGTCGGCCCCATATCAAGCGCCTCATCATTGGAAGTGACACGGTGAGAAACCGGGTCAAGCATCAAACCATTGAATTCGATGGGTTCGTCACCGGAGGTGGGAGTGACACGGCGAATCACCGCCTTGATCCTGGCCACCAGCTCCTTGGGTGAAAATGGTTTGGTGACATAGTCATCGGCACCTGCTTCCAGCCCCCTGACTTTATCATCCTCTTCCCCCCTGGCGGTGAGCATAATAATTGGGATTTCCCGGGTGTGCTCATGCTGTTTAAGCTTTTTCGATAACTGCACGCCGCTGCCACCAGGCAGCATCCAATCGAGCAGAATTAAATCGGGATAAGGCTCTTTAACCATCTCCAGCGCAATGTCATAATCCTGAGCTTCCAGAACCTCAAATCCTGACTGCTCAAGTACAAACTTAATCATTTCGCGGATGGGTGTTTCATCCTCCACGACTAATATTTTCTTCGACATACGGGTTACCTTTCTCATATAAACGCCCGCATTATTGGTTGAATCTGTGACAGTTTTATTAAACCCGCCCGTTGACGGCTAAATTCCTGTTTATTCAAGCTCACTGAGATCCTTATTAAACTATTGTGGTACATCATAATTTCTGTAACCGGTAAATGCCAGCAAGTACGCATTCCAGGCAGACTAAAATTGGGGAAATCGATATCCTCCGGCGTTTTCATAATTATTGAAAAGGGCCCCAGAGGCTGTGCTGGCAGTTCCTGATACCTGAAGGTGGGCTTCAATGTCTGCCTGAAAAGGCCTTTCGTTATTTCTGCTGAGGTTCGCTGAACCGTCCATATATTCTATGTTTAAGTACTAATCTTGTTTAATATAAGAATTGCGCATATTCTTGACCTATTGCGGGGTTCTGGGAGCGGGGACAGTATTCATGTCAAAGGTTAAAACAGGGTTGTCAAAGAAGCTTTTGACGCGCGTGCTCTCTGTTTATTTTGTGCTGACATTAATTGTTACCGTAGGGCAAATTTTCACCGAATACCTGAACGCCAAAAGCCATATCGAAAGTGAACTGCAAACCCTGAAAAACACCTTCAGCACCAGTCTGACCCGGGCTATCTGGGAACTGAATACCCTGCAGGCGAAATCCATTGCCGAAGGGTTGATGGAACTGCCCATAGTCGATGGCGTTCAGATCCGCGACGAAAATGCTAACTATATTTCAGATATAGGCCGTACCAGCAGCCAGCCAATGGAACCGGTGACTACCGGTGTCATGCGTGATCACCCTGGTGGCACCTTCGGTTACAGTTTCCCACTGATATTCGAGTTTTCCGGACGCACATCCCAGGTCGGGGACGTCACCCTGTATTCCAGCTTCGAAATCATCTTCGGACGGATTGAAGTGGGAATTTTCTTTCTTATCGGTAATGCCTTTATCAAAACAGCCTTTCTCATATTCCTGTTTCTGAACGCGTTTCGCCGCATGCTAACGGAGCCCTTATCTGAGCTGACAGAACAAATTAGTCACTTTGACACCGGCCGCCTGGAACAGTCCAAACTGCATGTTCGCCTGGAGGATGAGAATGAACTGAAAGTTCTTCAGGATGCCTATAATCACCTCATTGATGATTTGATCCACTTCCAGGACCAGCTTAACCAGACGCAGCAGGAGTTACGTGACGCGAATCAGAAACTGGACGAGCAGAATATTTCACTGGAGCAGGAAGTCGCGCGCAAAACGGCTTCACTAAGCAAGATCATGTTGGATCTGGAACAGCAAAAGGATGAATTGCTGCATAACCAAAAAGAGTTGCGTCAGGAAAATGAAAGCCGACGAAAAATAGAAGAAGAGTTGCGCAAACGCAACGATGAACTGGCAGAGTCTATGCAGACCCTGAAGATGGCCAAAGACCAGTTGGTAGAGTCAGAGCGTATGGCGTCACTGGGAGGCCTGGTGGCAGGTATTGCCCATGATGTGAACACCCCTTTAGGTGTAGGTGTAACGGCAGCCAGTTTTCTGGAAGAGAGACTGAAAGGCCTGCAGCAAGCCTTTGATGATAAGACTCTGACCTCAAAAACTATGGCCAGTTTTCTGAACGAAGGCCAGCAGACGGCGACCCTGTTATTGACTAACCTTAACCGGGCATCAGAGTTGATCGCCAGCTTTAAACAGGTTGCGGTGGATCAAACCAGTGAAGCCGAACGGGATGTTGATTTAAAGGAATATATCCAGGAAATCATTCAGTCCCTGGCGCCCAATTTTAAAAAGACCCGTCATAAAATAGAGCTGGATTGCCCCGACGCACTGGAAGTGCGCTGCGCACCAGGTGTGATCGCCCAGATTATTACCAATATGATCATGAATTCACTGATCCATGGGTTCGAGAACAAAAACTCGGGAACCATTAAAATTAAGGTCAGTGAAAAGGATGGCGAAATAGAAATAGACTATCAGGACAATGGCAAAGGGCTTCCCAGGCAGCTTTTAAACAAACTGTTTGAAGCGTTTTTCACAACCCGTCGCGGCCGTGGCGGTAGCGGCCTGGGGACGCATATTATGTACAATCTGGTTACCCAGACCCTGAAAGGCCAGATTCAGGCCAGCTCTGAAGAAGGCAAAGGGCTACGCTACCAGATTCAGTTCCCCGCAAGGCGCGATAACTAACCACAATCTGCAGCTTGAATTACAATGTTTTAATCACCTCAGCGTGGTGCCTTAAGCACAAGGTCATGGTACTCTTCGCGGCCTGTCAGATTATCCAATAATTGCGAATATGTGGTTTAAAAATCTAAAAGTTTACACCCTCACCCAGTCCTTAAAACTCAGTGCCGAAGAGCTCGAAGACCAGCTGGCTCAAAGCAGTTTCCGCCCCTGCGGCAACCAGGATACTGCCAGCATGGGCTGGACGTCCCCTTTCAAACAAGGCGTCAGCCTGGTGCATGCCGGTGACGGCAAATTACTTATCAGCCTTAAAAAACAAGAGAGGATACTACCGGCATCTGTGGTCAATGCAGAGCTGGACGAACGGGTCGAAAAAATAGAACAGGAAACCGGCAGTCCGGTAGGCAAAAAAGCCAAACAGGATCTGAAGCAGGAAATCGTCCATCAACTGCTGCCTAAATCCTTTACTCGTGACAGTTACACAATGGGCTTCATCAGTTTAAAAGACAGCCTGGTTGTCATTGATGCAGCTAATGATGGCAAGGCTGAAGCGTTCCTGGCTCACCTGCGTAAATCCATAGGCTCTTTACCTGTGGTACCACTGGCCAGACGCAGTATCAGCGCCGATATGACCGACTGGCTGAAGAATGACAATCTGCCTGCGGATATGGAGTTACTTGAAGAAGCTGAGTTTAAGTCACCGGATGAGAGCGGCGCCATTATAAAATGTAAACACCAGGCTCTGGATGCAGAAGAGATTCAGCTGCATCTCTCTTCTGGAAAACTGGTCCAGAAGCTGGCTATAGAATGGGATGACACGCTCACTACGTTGTTACAGGAAGATTTAAGCATTAAGAGGCTGAAGTTTTCCGATGTGGTACGCGAGCAGAATGAAGATATTCCTAAAGATCAGCAGCTAGCTCGTCTGGATGCAGATTTTTGCCTGATGTCAGCCGAAGCGATACGCTTTATCAAAGCACTGGATCAGGCACTGAATCTATCTGAACAAAATTAGTTACGCGGCTCTCGTTCCGTTACATCATCGCTAACTAAAAGTCAGTGCTCCCCTTCCCGGGGAGCATCATTCAAATATACTTCTGGCGTCAGCCTGACCCTGTATAAACTCTTTGGATTCGAGCAGATTAAGATCCTCCAGAAGCCCTTTACGCTGACTCAGATTCATAACTTCGTCTTTTTTGTTGTCCATCTGGCCACTCACCACAACGGCGAGCCGCACAAAATCCAGATAGGATAACTGAGGCGTCTGATACTCAAGATTACGCCAGTTTTCAGTCAGACTGATAAGTTCCTCATTAAAACTCCAGGCCCGCAAAATAACTCCTCCAATCCGACCTGAGAGCTTTTCTACCGCAACATTCAGGAATGTGGGGTTAGCAAAGACATCATCGTGGCGCTCCGCTTCGGTGAAAATGGGTAACACCCCGATGTTATGAACCAACGCTGCTAACGTCATGCTGTCTATGTTCAGTTTATTTTGCTTATTTTCTTTCTTATGCAGTTGCAGCAACGCTATAGCGCTGGCCACCACATCAACCGTGGACTCCCACACGCGGTTAATATGTGTCCGCACTATTTCGTTCTTAGACACAAAAAGTTGCTCCATTGCCAACGCAGTGGCAGTGTTTTTGATCTGTCTCAGACCAATTCGCGTCACGGCCTGATTCAGACTCTCCACCTTGACCGCACGACTCCTGTAGGCACTGTTGGCGATCCTCATCATACGGGCACTTAACGCCGGATCCTGACCAAGCACCTCGGCCATTTTCTGCAGACTGACATCAGGATCATCGGCTGCCCGTCTGACTTTCAAAGCGATAGCAGGGAGAGTAGGTAGAACCAGCGTGTCATTATTTATCTTCTCTATCAGGATTGTCAGCAACGCATTTTCAGTAGACATATCAGGGCCTTAAAGAGGTGGAAATAAGCTATGAATATCAGCATAAGTAGCCGCGACTATACAGGATAATTCTGAATCCTGACTATTATTCAATGTCTTGCAAGAGTGAGCATAGCAAATTATCAATAATACGTATTTGCGCTATCATGCTGGTACTATATTAATCGTCATAATCGGTACTTATACCAATTGGTATTGGCTAAACAACAATATAAAAAGGCAGCTTATGAGACTACCACATTGTGCTTTTACAACATTGCTTGCTTTGACATTAGTTGCTGGCTGCTCTGAGCCTGCAACAGAGCAGACAAACGAAATGTCACAGCAAAAAGATCATACTCCACAGACATTGCTGATTGATGAATCGAGACTGGATATTTACCATCCGGTGAGCCTCACTGCCGATCTGTCTTCTTTAACAGATAACCAGCGTGAAATGCTCGGGGTACTGATTGATGCCTCAAAAATTATGGATGACTTGTTCTGGCAACAGGCCTTTGATGGCGACAAGCAAGAATTTCTGTCCTCTGTTCAGGATAAGAAAGTAAGGCAGTTTGCCGATATTAATTATGGCCCCTGGGATAGATTAAACGCTGACAAGCCCTTTCTTAGTGGTGTTGATGAAAAACCCGCCGGAGCACAGTTCTATCCTGAAGATATGGCCAAAGCCGAATTTGAAGCCGCAGATTTTGCTGACAAAACCGGCCTCTATTCCATGGTGGTCAGGAATGCGTCCGGAGCACTGCTCAGCGTTCCCTATTCGGAGTATTTTAAAGACTCACTGACGCAGGCCGCTGCTCTTCTGCGCCAGGCGGCAGATCTTGCCGAACATCAGCCTTTTGCTGACTATCTGAGACTGCGGGCCGATGCACTGCTGACGGATGAGTATCAACCCTCAGACATGGCCTGGATGGACATGAAGTCAAACCCTATAGAACTGGTATACGGTCCTATAGAAACCTATGAAGATCAGCTGTTTGGTTATCGGGCCGCGTTCGAATCCTATGTGCTACTCAAGGATCTGGCCTGGAGTGAACGGCTTGCCCGCTACGCCGGGTTTTTACCCGAATTGCAACAGGGACTGCCTGTAGAGGATGCCTACAAACAGGAAATGCCCGGCGCCAATGCCGATCTCAACGCCTATGATGTGTTGTACTACGCCGGACACTCCAACGCCGGAAGCAAGACCATTGCCATCAATCTGCCCAACGACGAAGGAGTACAATTGCAAAAAGGCACACGCCGACTGCAACTAAAAAATGCAATGCGCGCCAAGTTTGATCACATCCTGCTTCCCATCGCTGAAATACTGATTACACCACAACAGCGTAAACACATTACCTTTGACGCCTTTTTTGCCAACACCATGTTCCATGAGGTGGCTCATGGACTGGGCATCAAAAATACCCTGAACGGAGCTGGCACTGTGCGCCAGGCCCTCAAGGAACATGCGTCTGCTTTGGAAGAAGGCAAAGCCGATGTTCTGGGTCTGTATATGGTTACTCAGTTACTGGAAAAGGGAGAAATTACTGAAGGTACGCTGGAAGACTACTATGTTACCTTTATGGCCGGTATCTTCCGCTCCGTGCGTTTTGGTGCATCAAGCGCACATGGCAAAGCGAATATGATCCGCTTTAACTTTTTCAATCAAGCCGGAGCCTTCACACGAGATGAAAATGGCCTCTACAGCGTGAATATGAACAAGATGCAACAGGCTGTAGATTCGTTGTCTGAACTGATTCTGACTCTGCAGGGTGATGGCGACTACGAGGGTGTCGATAAGCTGGTGCAGGAAAAAGGCCTGATAAAAACCCAACTGGCAGAGGATCTGGCCAGATTAACTGATGCTGAGATCCCGGTGGATATTACCTTTAAGCAGGGTAAAGACATACTGGGGTTGCAAAACTAAATCGACCAAACAAAAAAAGAACAGATAACTCACCACAGAGTCGCGAAGAACGCAGAACAAAAGAATGACTTGTGCAAAACATTGCGATCTCTGTGGTGAAGTTTTTTTTGTGTCAGAGACCTTTTCAGTGCAGTTTATGATTTTCCATCGCCTGTATCAGTGCCTGATGTACCTGCTGATCAAAAGCGCAGAAAATCACTTTACGGATACAGGAGTCCTGGCTGAGAAATTGACTGACCGTGTTCACTGCAATGTCACAAGCCTGCTGAACCGGATAACCATATACACCGCAGCTGATGGCGGGAAAAGCGATGGATTTGAGCCCCTGGCCAGCGGCAAGTTTTAGTGATTGGTGATAACAATTCGCAAGCAGTGCCGCTTCTCCCTCATTGCCGCCGTGCCATACCGGCCCTACTGTATGGATAACGTAATCGGCTGGCAAATCGAAGCCGGGAGTGAGTTTCGCCTGGCCGGTGTCACAACCATTAAGGGTACGACAGTACTCAACCAACCCCGGGCCAGCTGCCCGATGGATAGCCCCGTCTACACCACCGCCGCCGAGTAAACTGTTATTCGCAGCATTAACAATGGCATCCACTTTCAGTTCTGTAATATCGTCCTCTAACAGGGTAATTTTGCCTGCCATGCTGCCCCCTTTTTTTGCTCAGACTGTTACACTATCGCAGCATAATACCGATTAGAATAACAAACACCAACACTACCCCGCGTCTGCCCAGAGAAGCAAAATAACAATATCAAAAGCCGGGTTCGTAATAGAGATAATTCTATTTTTGTAGTAAATTTACATCATTAATCAGGAGAAAATACCAATTATGGCCAACCAACTGGATTCTTTAAAGAAAATAACCACAGTTGTGGCGGATACCGGTGATATTGAAGCGATCAGGAAATATCAGCCCGTGGATGCCACTACTAATCCTTCGTTATTATTAAAAGCCGCCGAACTGCCCCAGTATCAATCACTCATCGAGTCTTCCGTAGCCTGGGCCAAACAACAATCCGACGATGCTGCCCGGCAGATTATCGATGCCGGTGACATGCTGTCTGTCAGCATCGGTAAAGAAATTGTACAGATCGTACCGGGCCGTATATCCACCGAAGTAGATGCCCGCTTGTCGTTTGATACGCAGGCCACAATGGATAAAGCCCGTAAGCTGATTAAGCTGTATAAACAGGCCGGTGTAAAAAAAGACCGCATTCTGATCAAGATTGCCTCCACCTGGGAAGGCATTCGTGCCGCCGAGCAACTGGAACAAGAGGGGATCAACTGTAATCTGACCCTGTTATTCAGTTTTGCTCAGGCCCGTGCATGCGCCGAGGCAGGTGTTTATCTGATCTCTCCCTTCGTCGGCCGGATTCTTGATTGGTACAAAGCCAATACAGATAAAAAAGACTACGCTGCGGCAGAGGATCCCGGTGTGCAGTCGGTGACCGAGATTTATCAGTATTACAAAGATCATGGCTATAACACTGTGGTAATGGGTGCCAGCTTCCGCAATATCGGTGAAATAACCGAACTGGCAGGTTGTGATCGCCTGACTATCAGCCCTCAATTGCTGGGTGAACTGGAGCAATCCGACGCCTCATTACCCATAAAACTGCAGGACAACGGCAAGGTCAAAGAGCCGGGTGAACGTCTGAACGAAAACCAGTTCCGCTGGATGATGAACGAAGATGCCATGGCTACCGAGAAACTGGCTCACGGCATTCGCAACTTTGCCGCCGACCAGGTGAAACTTGAAACCAAACTGAAAGGCTTTTTCTAAGCCCAATTGCTGCACGTAACGGAGAAACAATGAACAGCCTGACCCAATCCCCATGCTGGAAAACACTGCAATCACTGGCCGCCGAGATAAGTGGCCAGCATATGCGTCACTGGTTTGAACAGGATCCACAACGGGCAGAAAGATTCAATATTGATGCCTGTGGAATCAATCTGGATTATTCAAAAAACCTGATCAATCAGCAGATAATGGAAGGGCTAACGGGGCTGGCCAACCAGCAACAGGTAGAAACCAAACGTGACGCCATGTTTGCCGGTGAAATCATTAATCACACTGAAGAGCGGGCGGCACTGCATACTGCCCTGCGTAACTTTTCCGGGCAACCGGTAATGGTAGAGGGCGTCGATGTAATGCCCGAAGTGCTGGCCACTCAGGACAAGATGGGTGATTTTGTAAAGCGTATTCACTCTGGCTCCCATAAAGGCTATACCGGAAAACCACTGAAAGAAATCGTCTGCATCGGCATCGGTGGCTCATTCCTGGGGCCTAAGATTATGTCTGAGGCCCTGAAACCCTACTGGCATCAAGGCGTCAATGTGCATTTTGTGGCCAATGTCGATGGTTGCCATATCCACGATGTGCTGGCCACTCTGGATCACGAACAAACCCTGGTGGTGATGTCATCAAAATCTTTCACCACTCAGGAAACCCTGCAAAACACTCTCACCACCAAAGACTGGTTCTTAAAAGCCGGTGGAACGCAGCAGGATATAGCCAAACACTTTATCTGCGTGTCCTCGAATATTGAGGCTGCTACTGAGTTTGGTATCGCCGAAGAAAATATTTTCCCTATGTGGGACTGGGTAGGCGGACGCTATTCGCTGTGGTCGGCCATTGGCTTGCCGATAGCGCTGCGACTGGGCTACGAAAACTACCGCGCTTTGCTTGAAGGCGCCTATGAGATGGACTGTCACTTTAAACAGGCACCGCTGGAGCAAAACCTGCCTGTGGTGATGGCCCTGCTCGGTGTCTGGTACACCAACTTTTTCGGTGCGCAGAGCCATGTTCTGTTACCTTATTACCATTACCTGCGCGGGTTTCCGGCCTATGTACAACAGCTGGATATGGAGAGTAACGGTAAATGCATTGCCGGCGACAAAGAGCAAATTGACTATGCGACCGGCCCGGTGATCTGGGGCAGTGAGGGTACAAACGGTCAGCATAGTTTCCATCAGCTGATCCATCAGGGCAAGGTGCTCATTCCCGCTGACTTCATGTTGCCGCTGAAGGTGGAAAACCAGAACGACACCCATCATGCCATGCTGGCTTCTAATTGTTTTGGTCAGACTCAGGCACTGATGCAGGGTAAAACCTTCGATGAAGCCTATGCCGATCTGGATGGCAAGGGGCTGAGTGATGACAAGCGTGAATCGCTGGCCCATCACAAAACCATGCCGGGAAACAAACCCAGCAATACCCTTTTATTTGAACAACTCGACCCGAAAACACTCGGTGCACTGGTGGCATTGTATGAACACAAAGTGTTTGTGCAGGGTGCAATCTGGGGGGTGAATTCTTTCGACCAATGGGGCGTGGAGCTGGGCAAAGTCCTGGGTAATCAGGTACTGGATAAAATCCGTAATGCGGATGAACCACTCGACCTGGATGCCTCCACCAATGCGCTGATTAAACGTTTCCGTCAGGCACTGAAAAAGTAGCCACGAAACTTAGTCATTCCAAAAGGGCACTTCCGTGCCCTTTTTTTGGGTAATCTTATATTTACGTGATTCTGGTTTCAGCCCCCAGATGACCGTTTAGAGGCCCCGCCCGGAATACGTTTTTATTTCCAATAACTTTTCTTTAAAGGGGGAGCTATTGGCAAAGCGCTCTGCCTTGTTGGGATTATTGTAGCTTAGCTGGCGATACAATCTTTTCGATACCTTCAGCCTCTGGCTGCTGCTCTGAATCTGGTCAACCTGCTGTATAGCAAAGTCGGGATAGCGGCTTCCACTGGCTGCTACCAATTCAGTCAGCGCCATATCTTTGTCCCGAATATTATTCTGAGCCAGCCAGCTCAGGCCTGCTTCAGGATTGTTCATTGCAAAAGCGCTCATTACGCCTTTGATACGCGGCTGATAGTCCGCCTCTGTAGCTTGATGCATATACCAGTCAGCAGCCTCGGCAACCCGCTCAGGAGATGACATCATCCAGTTGAATAACACACTGCGCTGCATCCTGTCGCTGTTAAGTCTGCTACCCATCAACCAGTTACTGGCTGTATGCGGATCTTTTCTTGCCCAGTTTGAGACAATAGCAGTATTCAGCTGCTCGTCATCCTGTAACCTGGCCAGCTCAAGTAACTCAACAAACTCAGACCGCTCACTCAGATGGCGGGTAATACCAGAGACCGCATTGCTGATCGCATACCGTGAGCCGTTTAAACGACCCAGCTTGTCCATTGCATCATAAATATCCCCGCGGGACAGATCTTCGAACAAAGTGGATAGAAAAATACTCCCATGATTTCTGTATAGGTGTCGATTCTGTAAATACCAATCGTAAGCTGCCTGAGGATCCTGTTCACTCCAGTTAGCCAGAACTTTCCTCGCGTGCAATAGCTTTGACCGAGCCCCGCTAATACTTCGATCCAGATAGGCCATCGCCCCTTGTGGATCGTATTTACTGTACTCGGATAACAGCATCTGCAATAAAGCCCTGTTATCAGGATCTTTCGCTTCCGGCTCAAGCAGCAGCAGAGCCTCAAGCAACTGGGTGTCATCAAGATCGCTTATTTGGTTGTAAGCCTTGGCAATCTGGGCATAGTCAGTCAGGGCATTGCCATCCATGCTCAGAATCTCTTCAAGTTTTTTTACGACAGACCGGACAGACAATTCAACAGCTTGCGACTCTGGAGTTGTCTTTATTATGCTGTTCGATACCCCTTTATCATCATCGGTTGGCTCCTGCTTTGGGGAAGCCGGTGGATCAATGGCTGATGTACTGGTGACCAGCGGATGGTTATGCTGCTTCGTAACCGAATCAGAAGGGACAAAATAAGAACCCGCCATATAAGCGGCGATAACACTCACGGGCCAGAGGATAATAATCAGCTTATTCACAGACACAGACTCCCTGTCGACATTTTGAGCAAATATGACATGGCTGAGTATTGAGTTCAAATAAACCGGACAAGCTACAGGATTTCTGAACAGGCATCCTTAATTGGCTGATAGCTATGCTAATATTCTGTGTGACCCAATCAATAACAGGAGATTTTATGAAAAAAATTATAACGTTAGCGATAGCACCCGCCGCACTGCTGCTGTCTGGTTGCGGAGTGCAGTCTGAAACTGTATGCACCTCAGCGCCAAACTCAGAGTGGATGGATCAGGATGTATTTCAGAGCCAGCTCGTGGCCCTGGGATATGAAATTAAGGAGTTCAAGGTCACTGAAGGTCAGTGTTATGAAATTTACGGGTATGACAAGGAAGGTGAAAAGGTTGAGATCTATTTTAATCCTGTAAACGCCGAGATCGTTAAAGAGGAACGGGGATAGTGGCAGCCGCAAAGGCTTATGTCTGGAGTGTACCGGTTCGGCTGGCGCACTGGACATTTGCCGGCATCTTTGTCTGTAACTACTTTATTCTCGATCCCGGCTCAGACTCACACCAGGTACTCGGATATGTTGCTCTGAGCCTGGTGGCACTGCGCCTTTTCTATGGGCTTTTCAGCAAGGGCTACGCCGGATTTAACCGGGTAGATATATCATCTCGCGCCATTGGTAAACATGTTCACCATCTGAGACAACGTCGATTGCCGCTTGAAGAGGGTCACAATCCTATGGGGTGGCTGATGGTTTTCGTGATGCTTGGTCTTTTTATATCTCTGGCCGTTACCGGCTATCTGCTGGAAGAGACCCACCGCTTTTTTGGTAGTGAGTTAGTAGAAAGGATACACTCGCTGCTGGCCGATGCGCTGTTTATCTGCGTCTGCCTGCATATCGCGGCTGTTATTCTGATTGGCCATATTGGCAACGTGTCTCTGGTAAAAAGCATGATCACTGGCTATCGTAATCATACATCCTCGCCCGACAATCCACCTCATCAGGACTAAACCAAGAAGCTATCAGCACGCCTGATCAGAACAATCTTGTGGGTATTCTATACGATATTCTGGTTTATCCAGAAAAGGCTGTAGGCGCGGCATTTCAGTACCAGGCTGCGCCTGGGGCAATACAATCCAGCCATCACTCGACAGGTTTTTCGGGCGACGCATCGAGTAAATAATCCCGCGCTCTGATAATGCTCTCAGGGCTGAAGTGGTTAATGAAAGTGTGTAACGGGAGTAAAAATTACGTTGCATCGCCGCATCGGCTTTAAAGTGACGCCAGGGTGAAACCTGCTGACTATGATAAATATTCCCTACTCGCAGCAATAATGCCTCTGCATCAGTCTTGATCACTCGCAGGACGGTATAAGGGTACTTCGGATGGGTATCCTGTTTAAATTCACGCATGTCAACGAAATAAAAGTCATCCACTTTTGGCTGGGTTAACATTTTCTGCACCCGCTGTGCTTCGTTTACCTGCATCTGCCAGAACCATAGCCCCGCCAGAAGCAACAACAGCAGTCCCAGGCTTCTGCCCACCCAGTGTACTAACCAGGGCCATAAAATTGCGCCTTTATACTGCCATACAGAGCGCACCTCAGACTGCCAGTTGCAATCACGACAGTGGCCTTCAGCGTTTGTCGAAAGGGCCATCAAGGGAAGCCCAACTATGCCTAGCGCGAGATAGCTGCCCTTGCCTTCAACGTCAATGGAATTACTGCGGCATTGCGGGCACAAAAAAGACGTGTGCCAGCAAAGTGTATGTTCTTGTTTTTGTATCAGCATTCATTCTGTCCCTGAAAAAACCAGTGGCCGGGATTTACATGCTCTGGCTATATTGATCAAAGCGCCTCATCGTCACTATAAACACTGACCTGCAGCTCACCGTTCATATTTTCAGAAATGACAAAATTGATCGGCCTGCAACATACCTGGCAATCTTCAATATAGCGCTGATCCAGATCGGCCGGGTCAATCAGAACCTCTATCGTCTCTCCACAGTAAGGGCATCCAATCAGTTTTTCAGTTAATTGGTTCATTTATACAATTCTCCCGGGATTACCTTAAGATATACCATTCATCTGGTGAAACGTCCGTCTTTGCCTGTTTCACTCAACGCGGCTTATGGGTGGGTAATAGCAAATATCCAGTTTGCCGTTGTCTTTGTATTTAAAAAACGGATTGTCCTTAGTCCGGCCTTGTTGAAGACGGGTTTGCATGGCCTCTGAATCGGTGCGCTGGATTTTAAGCTTAAGCCGCTTTGATTCGGGGAGTTTGCTGGCAAGCATTGCAGTCAATATTCTACCTCGTTGTGCTACCTCTTTAATCACCCCTGAATCTGTCTGAGCATCGCCTCTGGGCAATGCCTGTATATGCTCCATACCGTGGATAACCCGGCCAAATACGCTCATATTGCGGTCCAGATGCCTCGGTGCCTGGCCCATTACCACGTAAAAATCCGTAGTCGCGCTGTCTGCATCGGTATTTCTGGCCATCGCCACCGTGCCGGGGCAATGCACCAGCCACTCCAATGCGGCTTCCGGATCACGCCCTGCGGCAAAGCCATGGATATAGCCGGTTTGCGCAGCAAAAAAGTCCGGCTCCTGGACTAACTGAAAGGGGGACTCCGGCATGAGTGCACGTGTGAATTCAGCCTTCAGGGGGCCTTTAGATTCAGATGGCTTATCGCCAGTCATATCCCCACCCTGAGCCACAAAACCCTCGATGACACGATAAAAATCCAGCCCGTTATAAAAGCCCTCATCCACCAGCTGTTTAAACTGGTTAACATGTTCCGGGGCCGCAAAGGGAGCGAGTTCAATCACCACTAATCCCGATTCAAGTTGCAGATAAACCAGATTCTCTGGTTCAGGGGTTCGCCATTCATCAGCCTGGACCACAGAATTGAGTAAAAAGAACAGTAACAGTACGTATTTCATAGTATTAGTCTGTTGACCTTTATCAGTATCGATAGGTCATCATACAAAGCGTCCTGAATAAAAACCAGATAAGCTCGCAACAAACAAAAGGCACTGAATCCCGGCTAACTACAGGCCGGAAAGCCTGCCTGTCATGCAGGAGGTTTGTTCTCGGGCTTGTCCAGTGACCCTTGGAAAAAGCCTAATTAACCACAGAGGCACAAAGTACACAGAGGTAAAAATGGTTCAATGTCCATTACTTCTCCGTGGTCTGTTTTTTCTCTCGCAGAGGCGCAAAGACTCAGAGGGAGAACAAAACAGGTTGTTGGTATCCCTGCGTCTCAGCGCCTCTGCCAGATGGAATTTATTCGACATATATCCTTGGGCAGTCCAATAAATTGGACCCTACATAGTATTGCCCTTCTCTGTGCCCTCTGCCTGCCCAGCCCCTTTGCTTAACTGTTTCTGGAGAGAGATATTTCAAATCTAAAAAGCAAAGGTGCGGGGTGTCTCCGTGGTGAAATCTGCTTTTTGCTGTGATGACTGAAAAAAGCTCGGCGTCTTTGCGCCTCTTCGAGAACATGCTTTTCAGAGCAACAAATTCCCCTCAACAGGAATAAACTGAGTCGCAGCATTGATCAATGCCGCGGCGGTCAGTTTGGGTACACCATAGACTTCCACCCGGCAGCCATATTTTTGCTGAAGCCGCTCTGCCAGCAAGGCAAAGTCGCCGTCACCAGAGGCCAGTATGACCGTATCGACTTGCTCGGCATAATCCATAGCATCCAGGGTAATACCTACGTCCCAGTCGCCTTTAGCAGAACCATCCGCCCGCTGGATAAATGGCTTCAGACGCAACTCAAAACCAATAGCGCGCAGAATATTCTGGAACTGACGCTGCTTTTCATTACCTCTGTCGATAGCATAAGCGAACGCCTTAACCACGTATCTTGAGGCCGTTGCCTGACTCCAGAACGCGTTGTAATCAAAGTTACGTGAGCAGGCATCCCGGGTGGTGTAATACAGATTCTGTACATCAGCCAGGATCAGCACCTTTTCGGCCGCCATTAGAGTTCCTTGGTCATAAAGTATTTCGCTCCGGTCAGCGGGTATTGTTTTTGTTCCCATTGCACCCTGTAACCCAGTTTCTGATAAAACGGCTTTGCCTGAATATTTAGTGTGTCGAGCAGACAAAACTTGCAGCCACGAGCCTTGGCTTTATGTTCAATGGCTGCAAGGAGCTGGCTGCCTAATCTTTTGCCTCGCAGGCTTTCATCTACCCACAGTGTTTTAAGCTGCAACCAGTTACCAAAGGTTTCTCCCGCAGCACCGGCAATAACCCTTTTCTGAGTATCACGAATTACTGCAGCAATGGGCTGACGTTGGTTCAGCTCGCGGTGAGCATGGTTATAATCAACGATCTTCTGATGTAAAAAGTCGGTCAGTTGTTCGGCGGGAGCATCTTCAATTTGTATATTCATTTTGTGGAATGGATAGCAGCAAGGGCCACCAGCCTAAAGCCTTTAGCCTGCATGATGCAAGAAACTATTCATCCAGATGGCAGGGTAGCGTCAGGGTAAAGGTGGTGCCTTGCTGTGGCTCAGATCCCGCCTCAAGTTTGCCCTTAAGTTTGGCGCTCGCCAGATTGTAGCTGATCGACAAGCCCAGCCCGGAGCCACCCAGCCCTCGGCGTGTGGTAAAGAAAGGCAGAAAAATACTCTTCAGCACTTCTTTGGCCATCCCTCTGCCATTATCATGAAACCTGATGACCGCATATTCTTTATTCTGTTGCAGCGTTTGTCGCACTTCAATCACCAGCTCATTGCCGTCTTCCCCGGTATCAAATGCATGCAGGCAGGCGTTATTCGTCAGATTAGTAAGGATCTGCGCCAGGGCTCCCGGGTAGCTGCGCATGGAAATTTTGCATTCGGTTTTTAGCAGGTAATTCACCTGATGTTTTTTCAGCATAGGCAGCAGACTGGACATCACGACCTGAATATACTCACCTAACTCAAATTCGGTCAACGCCAGGTTATGCTGGTCCACGGCCGTTTTCTTAAAGTTCTGCACCAGCTCAGCGGCCCTGTCGAGATTCAGTGTCACCAGGCTCAGGCTCTGATCCATGTTATCCATATGCAGATCAAGTGCACTGCGTGTAAGCTGATTATCACCTATTTTTTCCCGCAGCTGAGACAGCAGATGCTGACAATGACTGGCACCGGTAACCGCTATGCCCAGCGGTGTGTTGACCTCATGGGCCACGCCGGAAACCAGACTGCCCAGCGAGGCCATCTTTTCATTTTCAATTAACTGATTCTGCGCTTGCTTCAGCGTATCCAGAGTCTGCTCCAGGCTGGCGGTGCGCTGATGTAC
This sequence comes from Lacimicrobium alkaliphilum, assembly GCF_002591895.1. Taxonomy (GTDB): domain Bacteria; phylum Pseudomonadota; class Gammaproteobacteria; order Enterobacterales; family Alteromonadaceae; genus Lacimicrobium; species Lacimicrobium alkaliphilum. The sequence continues at coordinate 66,563 of NZ_NISX01000006.1, read as the reverse complement.
CAGTTTTTCCAATGATGCGTTTGTTTCCTCCAGTTGTCTGGCATAGTCGTTACGCTCCTTGGCGCTGATAGCCCGCCCTACCAGATCCGCCATGGCCGCAGCAAAACTCTGCTCATCCTGATTCCATTGTTTCTCACCGCCAATATGCTCACAACAGACAATGCCCACCATCTTACCCCGATGTCGTATGGGAATATCCAGCATTGCACCAATGCCCATGGGTTTGAGATATATTTCAGCGAAAGCCTTGGTTGCCGGGTGAGTCAGTGCATTATCAGCAGCGATGGTGCGCTCTTTATCCAGCGCTTTAAAATAATGTGGGAATTTTTCACGGGTAAGAACAATATTTTCATCGCGGGTCTGGTGAAACAGGTCAATGATCAGGTTACAGCGGATACCACCCACTTCTTTATCCAGCATCCACACGCCGGCACGCTGGATCTGTAACCCACGCAAAAGCGAGTTAATTATCAGTTCCTCGGCTTGCTGCATATCTCCCAGATCAATCAATCTGGACTTCGATACCTCCAGCAGCAGGTTTTCCAGCTCTGCCTGCATTCTCTCTCCGTTTCTTTTTCATTTGTCTCAGTAACCTGACTACAAATACAAGCCTAATGCATCTCGATAAGTTTGGTAAGGATTTTGCTTTGTTTATTACGGGGATTATCTCCGAAAGTTTGATTGCTAAAGCTGCCGATACGGAACCGAGACTTCAGATAGTCACAATGTGACGGTGTCATAAAAGCTTCAATTTTTGTTAATAAAAAGTAAAGAAAGATATTCTACTTTAACTTTGCTTATGGTATATCTTGATCGTCAGCACGAAAAACCCCGCACAAAAAACGTGTGCAGATAAGGGGGAAACTGTTGATGCTCTATGCGCTAAAACAACGAAGGAGATCTCACGTGGATCAGTCAGATTTGATGTCTATGCTCGACTTAGAGTCCCGTCCCGTTAAGAATAAAAGTAAAAAACGCAAATGGAGAGAGATCGAAGCCATACAGGATCAATACCGGCTTCGCAAAGAACTGGCAGATATGGATGTACTGCTGGATTATGAATTAAGCGAACTTGATGCCTGAAACATAGTACCAATCCGCTTCGCTCCTTGCAGGCTACGCAGTTGTGCTGAAACGGTTTTCAGCGCTAAGGCTATAACCGCCAGTCAATTGCAGCTTGTCCGTGCTGTAGCAAGTAGCTATTGGTTTGTGAAAAGTGCCCACAACCAAGAAAGCCCCGATGTGCTGAGAGGGGTGACGGATGTGGTGCACTGAGTACCAGATGCCTCTGCCGATCTACGATACTGCCCTTCTTTTGTGCATGACTGCCCCATAACAGGAACACCACCCCCTGAGTATGACGGTTAATCTGTTCAATCACTTTGTCGGTAAATTGCTCCCAGCCAATTTTTGCATGGGAATGAGCCTTACCCTGTTCTACGGTCAATACGGTATTGAGCAGCAATACCCCCTGCTCTGCCCAATGCTGTAAACATCCATGTTTGGGAATAGTAAACTCAGGGAGATCCCGTGCCAGTTCTTTGTAGATATTGACCAGTGAAGGAGGTGGCTTAATACCCGGCTGCACAGAAAAACACAACCCATGGGCCTGGTCGGGACCATGGTAAGGATCCTGGCCCAGGATCACCACTTTCAGATCTTCTAATGCTGTGTGTTTAAAGGCATTAAAAACATCCTGCTGAGATGGGTAGATAGTCTTCCCAGACTCACGCTCTGCCTGTACAAAACTTAAGATCTCCTGGAAATAGGGCTGCTGCTTTTCTTCACCCAGTATTGCCTGCCAGTTCATCAGCCTTTAACCAGCTTATATAAATGCTGTTTAAGCAGCTCATAATCACAGGCCAGTGTCTCAGACAACCCCTCTTTACTGGCGCATTCTGCTAGCTCTGGAGGCAAACTGATAGGCTGACCCAGCACATTTTCGACGGTATCGCGGAATTTGGCCGGGTGTGCAGTCCCCAGAAAGATCCCCGTCTGACCTGGCTCCAGCACGCGTTCCAGGGCTTTATAGGCGACACCTGCGTGGGGTTCACTTACGTAACCTAATGCTGCCAGCTGACGCATGGCAAGCTGAGTGTATTGCTCATCCACTGTATCGGCACTGAGAATCGCCTTATCCACATAATTGTATTCAAACAAGGCTTCGATGCGGGGCCAGTTGTTGGGCTGGCTGACATCCATGGCGTTAGACAAGGTTGCTACCGTCGGATTCGGAGCCCATTCACCATTTTTCAGATAGCGAGGCACCGTATCATTAAGATTTGTTGAGGCCACAAAACGCTGGACGGGCAGTCCCAATACTTTAGCAAACATGCCCGCTGTGAGATTGCCGAAATTACCGCTGGGCACAGAGAACACCAGATTTGAACGGTCTTCAAGTTGGGCAACGGCTTCGAAGTAATAACAAATCTGTGCCATGAGGCGGGAAATATTGATTGAATTGGCCGAATTCAGATGCAGTGCTTTACGGGCCTCGTCATCGTTAAATGTACTCTTAACCAATTGCTGACACTGATCAAAGTCGCCTTCAATAGCAACGGTGTGAATATTGTCGCCTAGCGTAGTAAACAACTTTTCCTGCAATGTACTGATTTTACCCTCAGGGTAGAGGATAACCACCTGAATATTCTCCAGTCCGTGAAAAGCATGAGCCACGGCTGCGCCAGTATCGCCGGAGGTGGCGGTTAATATGGTAATCTTCTCGCCTTTGGCCACTTCTGCCAGGCACTGAGCCATAAAGCGGGCACCAAAGTCTTTAAACGCCAGAGTCGGGCCATGGAACAATTCCAGGCAGAAAATATTCTCGTCCACTTTAGCCAGCGGTGCAGGAAAATTAAAAGCCTCCGCAATCATTTTCCCCAGCCTGTCGGCGGGTATCTCATCACCGATTAACCGATGCAGTATTTCTGTGCTGCGCTCAGCCAGGGGCATAGCCAGTAATGCGTCAATATCATCAAAGGTCGGCAGTTGGGCGGGGAAAAACAAGCCCTGATTCTGACCCAGACCTTGCTTAACGGCCTGACTGAAACTGACCTTCTCATCAGGTTGCTTTAAATTGAAAAGTTGCAAACTTACACCTTTTTCGCTGTCGACCCTTGCGGATCCAGTTGACATATATGGCTGAAACCATCGGCATTCTGAATATAATGCGTGCTCAGCCACTGATTGATTTTTTCTGCTTTGGCCAGATCATCACATACGGCAAAAACCGTCGGTCCGGACCCGGAAATGCCAAAGGCCAGCGCCCCTTCCTGCATTGCAAAGGCTCGGCCTTGATCAAAGCCGGGGAGTAACGCCTTACGATAAGGCTCGGCAATTACGTCCTGCATCATTGCCGCCGCCAGTTTACGATCACCAGTGTGCAGGGCATGCACAAATACGCCGAGCTGACGGCCAAAAACCAGTGTATCTTTAAGCGCCACCTGCTGCGGCAGTATTCGCCTGGCTTCGGCAGTGGACACTTTGATGCCGGAATAACAGGTTACCCAGTACCAGTCGTCAAATACCGGCAGGTTCAGCGCAATATTCTCCGCTTGTTCTGCCATCAATACCAGCCCGCCAAGGTAACAGGGCGCTACATTATCATAATGCACTGAACCACTGATCTGCCCTTCCAGTTCCCCCATCATAAGTAACATTGCCTGTTGATCGAATATCTCACCATAAAAGTGATTCAATCCGTCCAGAGCCGCCACCACAGAACTTGCACTGGACCCCAGACCACTGCCTATGGGTAAATTTTTATACAACACCATGGCACAGGGCTCAAGCTGATGTCCCTGTTTTGCCGCCTGACCAAGATAGTGTTTATAACACTGTGTCAGAATATTCTGTTTTGTATCAGCTGGCAGCTTATGGGCAAAACCACCTTTAACCTCAAGGCTATAGGCGTTGGCCGCTCTGATCTCAACTTCATCACCAAGACGACTACCATCGATTGGTTTTAACGCAGCGCCGAGCAGATCAAAGCCCAGGCTGACATTACCGATAGAAGCCGGTGCATAAGCCCGCACAGAGGCTTTTGGCATCGAACTGTCCATTATTCCTGTTTCCAGGGCATAGTCCGCAGCACATCGGCAAATACGCCGGCAGCGGTGACTGCCGCGCCCGCACCATATCCGCGGATTACAAAGGGAATCGGTTGATAATAATGACTATGAATGGCCAGCGCGTTTTCGCCATCTTTGACCACAAACAGCGGATGGGTGTTATCGACTGCCTGAATCCCCACTTTACAATGCCCTTCTTCGATACTTCCTACATAACGCAGTACTGTACCGGGATTCTGCGCCAATTGCTGTTGATACAGCTCATCCAATTGCGGCAATCTGGAGAGGAATTCCTCAACCGAGCCGGAATCATCAAAATCATCAGGCAGGATGGATTCGATTTCAATATCTTTAAGCTCCAGCTTCAGACCGGATTCCCGGGCCATTATCAGCAGCTTTCTGGCCACATCCATACCGCTTAAATCATCACGGGGATCGGGCTCTGTATAACCTTTCTCCCGGGCTATTTTGGTGGCCTCTGACAGACTTAAACCCTCTTCCAGCTTGCCGAAAATATACGACAACGAGCCAGATAGAATCCCCTCGAAGCGGGTCAGTTCATCACCGGCGTAAAGCAGCTTCTGCAGGTTCTCGATCACCGGCAAACCTGCACCGACGGTAGTTTCATATAAGAACTGGCGGCGGGTCGCCTGAGCTTTTTCACGTAATGCCGCATAAAAATCCATCCCGGCAGTATTGGCTTTTTTATTCGGTGTAACAACATGAAAGCCGGCTTCCATCATATCCAGATACTGATCGGCAATGCTGGTACTGGTGGTACAGTCTATCACCACCGGATTAATCAGGCTGTTATCCTGTACAAAGGTTTCCATTACGGCCAACGAATAAGGTTGCTGACGACCCGCCAGCTGGTCACGCCAACCGTTCTTCAGATCGACACCACCAGGTTGCAGCAACATACCTTTACTGTTAGCGATTCCATATACCTGCAGATTGATATTGCGACTTAACAGCTGCTGCTGCTGGCGAGAGATTTGCTCCAGCAGTTCACTGCCGACGGTACCACAACCGATTAAAAATGCATCGATGGTATGTAAATTGGAGAAAAAGTTCTGGTGCACCACCTTAACGGCCTCCCTGGCTTTACGGCTTTCAATCACCGCAGAAATAGAACGTTCAGAAGATCCCTGGGCAATGGCGACGATATTAACCCGGGCCTGCGCCAAAGAACTGAAAAAGCGTGCCGCGAGGCCTTTAGCCTTGCGCATACCGTCACCCACCAGGGTGACAATCGCAACCGACTCACGCATTTCGATAGGTTCCAGCAACTGATTAGCCAGTTCCAATACGAAGGCTTCTTCGAGCAGATGTTTAGCTCTCAAAGCGTCTCTGGCATGCACGCAGAAACTGATGCTGTATTCCGAAGACGACTGAGTGATCAGACTGATAGAAATATTGGCGTTGGAGATCACCTCAAAGACCCGGCTGGCCATACCCACCATGCCTTTCATACCGGGACCCGCGACGTTAAACATGGTGATATCCGACAGATGAGAAATGCCTTTAACGCTGGTCCAGGTATCACTGGCTTCTGTACTGATCAAGGTTCCCGGCGCTGCCGGATTGAGAGTGTTCCGGATTAAACAAGGTATATGGTACTGAGCAATTGGGCCGATCGTTTTAGGATGCAATACTTTGGCACCGAAATAAGACAGCTCCATGGCTTCCTGATAGGTCAGTTTGTCGAGCAGTACCGCACCGTCCACCTGGTTGGGATCGGCATTGTACACCCCGTCCACATCAGTCCAGATCTCACAACACTGTGCATCAATACACGCAGCCAGAATGGCGGCAGAGTAATCGGAACCGTTGCGTCCCAGTGTGACTTTCTCGCCTTTCTCATTCACGGCCACAAAACCGGGCATAATCAACATCTGCTCACCATTTTTAGGCACATTGGTGAACCGGGCCCGGCTCGCAGCCACATCGGCGATGCTGTCCAGATAATCGCCCTCTGCCAGTATATATTCCACCGGGTCAATAATACGATTACTCACACCCATCGCGCTGATAATGCCACTGAAAATATTGACGCTGACATACTCGCCGATGCTGAGCAATTTGGCGGTAACCGCATCCGGGCTGCAATGAATCAGGTGAATACCCTGCAGACTTTGTTTGAGTTCGAGAAGTTTTTCATCTATCAGAGCATGCAGAGGCGCGTCATCAAAATTATCCAGGCCAGAGGCCAGGTCGTTCACAATACCAGTCAGGGTCATATTGAGCTTCTCAAACAGCTCCTGCCAGGAATCGCCTGCCACCGCCTGCTCTACCAACAGTGATAACGCATTGGTGACACCTTTGGGTGCAGATAGCACCACCGCCGCACCCTTTTCAGTATGGGTGTGCAGCACAATATCCCGAACCCTCAGATAGCGTTCGGCATCGGCTAAGGACGAGCCCCCAAATTTCATCACCTTCATATGCTGCTCCTGTTACTTGCTCTGATTAATAATTTTGCTGTAGGTCAGAATTTATGCCGACCTACGATGCATCCCTGGATATCGCCGGGGAATGCTTCCCTGCCACCCCGGCATACCGTCCTTTTGAATCCGGCTCCTGCCTTTTTCAAAAGACCAGCTTCGGCATCCTTGCCTTCGCGCTGTTCACTGAAAATGCGTTGCATTTTCCTGGCGTTCACAGCCCCTGGACATAAAAAAGCCCGCTTCCTTTTGGGTCGCGGGCCTGGTGTTCTGTTTATTTGCGCACTAGCCAGCGACCGCCTTAGTAAAGGTGGTAATCATCATAATAATGCTGGTGCGGCTAATCATTTTCATGGCGTTCAATTTGCCGTATAGACGTCTATATGTCAATACGCAATTTGTGTGAATTAGGCATAAGATAGATTTTCTTCCAATCCCGGGCTGCCCCGATACAGGCCAAAATCCTCTAAGACCTTCTGCAAACGCTGACCGTTTACCGGTTTGGATATAAATTCCAGTGCCCCGAGCTGCATTACCCGCTCACGCATCTGCGGTTGAATATCTCCGGAGATCACTACCACAAACACTTCCAGTTTTTCCCGGCGAATGGCTTCGAGCACCTGCACCCCATCCATCTCGGGCATGGTCAGATCCAGCAATAGCAACCCATAATGCTGCTCTCTAAGGGCTTCTATCGCCTCCGCACCATGTTTGGCGAAGGTAACAGTGACATCCCATCCTTCGGGCAGCGCACGCTTTGCCGATTTACGAGCCAGTAATGAATCATCACAAATTAAAATTGGAAATCCCATCTGCCACGTTCCCCTGTTATTCTTGTTTTTATATTGCCACTGTTTTTGCCGGAGTGCGTTTGTCACCACCTGAAATCTCTCAACTCGCCTATCAAATCCTTAAAGGCTTTGAAAAAAGCTTTCGCTGGTACAGCCGTATTACCAGTGCCGCCCAACATCGCTTTGAACAGGCACAATGGGAAGCGGGCCAACAGGCAGTCAAAGAGCGCATTGCCATCTATGACCAGAGCCTGGCGGAAGTGGTGGCACAAATCTACCAACAGCTTCACCCGCACCTGCAGGATAACCATTACTGGCAACAATTAAAGCATCACTACCTTAAACAATTGAATGACCACCCGCAATTTGAATTAGCCGAAACTTTCTACAACTCCGTGATCGGACGGTTGTTCAGGCACCAGAAAATCGATAACAGTATGATGTTTGTATTGCCCAGTCGCTGTTATCTGCCGGGTCATGTGCGTAATAATGTGCTCAACACCTTTGATGCCCGTGGCACCATCCGCGATACTCTTGAGGCCATTACCAACGCCTATTCATTTAAAACCGAATACGCCGGCAAAGAACGGGATCTGACCCGCCTTGAGCACTATTTACGGGAAACCCTGAGCCCGCGGCAACTGGCCGGCATTCATCGCGTTGAAATGCTACAGCCGGTATTTTATCGCAGTAAGGCCGCCTATCTCATCGGACGTATGTGTAGTGAGGGCGAAGCAATACCTTTCGTAATGACACTAATGCTCAATTCCAGACAGCAGTTGTACGTGGATACGCTACTCACCGCACGCCATGATCTGAGTGTGTTGTTCGGTTTTGCCCGCTCCTATTTTATGGCCGATACCCGCTACCCTGCTGAGGTGGTGGCATTCTTACAGGAGCTGATGCCCAATAAGAAGCACTTTGAACTGTATATCTCACTGGGCTTTTATAAACATGGTAAAACGGTGTTCTACCGCAACTTCCTGCAACACCTGAACGAAAGTGATGACCAGTTTGAAGCGGCCCCGGGAATAAGAGGGCTGGTCATGGCAGTGTTTCACCTGCCCTCCTATGGCGTGGTGTTTAAGGTGATTAAAGACGAATTTCCGGAGAGCAAAAAAATCACCCGTCAACAGGTCAAAGACTGTTACAAGCTGGTAAAGATGCATGACCGGGTGGGCCGCATGGCAGATACCCACGAATATATGAATTTTCGTCTGCCACGAAACAGGGTCAGCCCGGTGCTTCTGCAAGAATTACAACAGGTGGCAAAAAGCAGCATCGAACTGACTGACGATGAGGTGATCATCAAACACCTCTATATTGAACGGAAGATGACTCCCCTGAATATATACCTGGAGCAGGAGTCTGACCCTGAGCAGGTTCGTCGTGCGCTGGATGATCTGGGTTTGTGTATCAAACAGATTGCCGCAGCGAATATCTTCCCCGGTGATATGCTGCACAAGAATTTCGGCATTACCCGTCATGGCCGGGTCATTTTCTATGATTATGACGAGATTTGTTATATGAACCAGCGACAATTTCGCGACTTACCCGTCTCAGACGATCCTTATGCCATGGATACGCTGTCTGTGGGACCAGATGATGTTTTTCCGCAACAATTCGAGCACTTTATTGTTGGCAAAAAACACCTTAAGGAACAACTTAAAGACTTACACCCTGAACTGATGCAACCGGAGTATTGGCGCTCAGTTCAACGAGAAGTGGCCAGCGGCAAACTTAAAGATGTATTACCCTATCCTGAGTCACAGCGCTTTAACAAACGCTATAAGTGAAACTTATCCAGCTCTTTGCCCAGCTGATCCGCCAGACGTTTAACCTTATCAGTCTCCTGACTGGCGTCTTTCGCCATATTCTGAGTCTTTTCAGCCAGATCAACAATATGCTTTGCGCGGTCTTCACTATTGCGACCAGCCTTAAGCTGATCTTTTGCCGCATCGGCAATCGACTGATTCATCTCAACCATGGCTTTCACTGCCTGATTGACTTTTTCCAGCTCCTGCGAAGCCAGAGTTGAGAGCTCAACGGAAGTATTACTGGTTTCTATGCTGGTCTGAACGGCTTGTTCGGCTTCCTGACTAGCGCTTTGCAACTGGCCGATAATATCACTCACCTCCTGAGTGCTGGAGGCCGTTCGCTGAGCCAGCTGGCGCACCTCATCGGCCACCACAGAAAAACCACGCCCGTGTTCCCCGGCCCTGGCGGCTTCTATAGCGGCATTCAGGGCCAGTAAATTGGTTTGCTCGGTTATCCCCTGAATGACATTCAGTACCCCTTCAATTCGTCCAACCTGGTCGCCGAGAAAACCAATCTTATCCCCCGCTTCAGTAGTCTGGCGTTCTAATACCGTAATCGATTCAATGACTTCATCAATCTTCTGATTCGCCATACTGTTATCAGTGTCCATCTGTGCGGTAGTATCCGCTGCTTTTTGTGTATGCTGGGCCACCGATTCGGCCGCTACCGTGATTTGGGAAATAGCAGTAGCGACAAGCGCGGTATCATCAGTCAGCGATTGCACCAGCTCACCGAGTTGTCGACTTCTGCTGTCAGATAAATCAGCCTCACTCAGCAAAGCGGTATTCACTTCTTTTATTGCCAGAACTACATCCGACAAAGACTTTTGCATATACTGCATAGAACCGATAATGCTGTTTCTGTCTGCCGCAGGGACCTGGTTGTCCATACTCAGCTCGCCTCTGGAAACACGTTGCACTATGGATAACGCCTGTGGGGGCTCCCCCCCCAAACTGGCGGTGAGATTGCGTGAGAACCACCACAAGATGCTGAGAATGATCATCATCAACAGAACCGTCATCAGCGCTAACCAGATAGCGGTACGCCAGTATCTTTCAGTGGTTTCTTTGTGTGAAATACCGGTTCCGACGTACCAGCCCCAGCGAGGGGTTTTCTGTACGACTGAGGTCAGGTTGACGACCCCCCCTTCACGCACCGATGTCCAATCATAAAAAGCCATTCCTTCGGGCGTTGCCGACACCGTTCTCTGAATAATTTCGCCGACGCTATTGCCTTCAGCGTCCTTAAACTCATGGAAACTGGTCCCATGCAGCTGAGGATCAAGTGGGGCAGCAACAAAATCGAGTTCAGCATCAGCCACATAGACATATTCAGAGTCGTGATACTTATTCTCCTGCAATAAACGTGCTGCCACCTGCTTAGCCAGATCCTGGTCAAGCGCCCCCTCTGCGCTCATACTCTCCAATTGAGTTATAATGTTGTAGGTACTCTTAAAAAGCTGGGTGATGCGATCCTTGTTATCCTGCTCGCTACTGACTTTCATCACTTGCAGGCTTAATACCGCAACGGAAGCCAAAGCGAAAAGAACCAGCCCACCCAACAACAGGGTTTGGCTCCTGAGACTCAACTGCCTTAACATAATCACTCCCCAAATAGATCTACGTTCGCTTTAAGCTGATAGTATTGACAGCGCTGTCATTCATTTTTACGCCTTGTTAACAATAATGCAAGACTTGTAACAAATGGGCGTATTCTGTACTACCGATTAAAAAGTACTGGTGCGTATCATACCGGGGACCGTTACAATGTATTATTGAAATCCCGGCAGGTAAATTGGGGCGGAATGACCGCAACTATCGAGCAACAGCTAAATATCGTTACTCCCTCACCAGTGCAGCGTCTTAAAGTGAACTGGCCCGGCAGTGAAAAGCTCAGGTTGTTTATTAAACGTGACGATCTGATTCACCCGGTGATCAGTGGCAACAAGTGGCGCAAACTAAAATATGCTCTGAGCGGCGCGATAGATAACGGGGTCACAGAGATTATCAGCTTCGGTGGTGGTCATTCCAACCACCTGCACGCACTGAGTTATGCCTGCATGGAGCTGGATATTCGGCTTATCGCACTGGTTCGGGGAGATTACAGCGAGCACCCCACTGCCACACTTAAGGATCTGCAAAGCTGGGCAACTCAGATACATTTTCTGGATAAGAAAACTTATGCCAGACGCACAGAGCCTGATTTTATCAGGCAATGGCAAAGCGCTTACCCACAGGCTCTGATCATCCCGGAGGGGGGCAGCCAGAAACAGGCACTGGCCGGTGTAGGTGAGATTTATACTGAGCTGACAGAAGAATTTGATGCCATCGTCACCCCGGTGGGCAGTGGCGGCACTCTGGCCGGATTAATCACCGCTCAGCCCTTATCCACGCTAATTGGTATTGGCGTACTGAAAGGCGAAGGTTACCTGGAGCGACTGGTTACTGATTTACTGCCCGGGGGTATTCTCACACCATGGCAAATACTGCACCGGTTTCACTGTGGCGGTTATGCAAAGGTCTCTGCTGAATTAACCACATTTTGCCAGGACTTTAACCGGCAAACCGGCATCAATATTGAACCGGTATACAGCGGCAAGCTATTTTTTGCACTACAGCAATTAATAGCGGGAGATTATTTTAGCCCCGGCAGCAGGATCCTGGCACTGCATACCGGAGGCCTCAGAACCTGACAATTTGGGCTAACATAAGATACAGTCATTAACTTCAACCAACATTAAAGGGAATCAATATGAAAAAGCTACTGATCGGCATGGTAATCGTTATCGCATTAATCGCCGCTGGCGTGGTGTATATGGCCTCTAATCTGGATGAGCTTATTCGCACCCAGATGGAAACACAGGGCAGCAAAGCATTCCAGACCGAGGTAACGGTAGACTCGGTAGCGGTAGCGCTGCGTGAGGGCAGTATCACTATCGCGGGCTTTAATGTTCCTAACCCTCAGGGCTATTCAGATAACAGTGCCTTCAGCCTCGGAGAAATCAGTCTGGATTTGCAGGTTTCCACACAAGAGCCTTATACGGTGGAATCGCTGATAGTGGACAAACCCACGGTGCTGTATGAAGTGGACTCAGCAGGCAAAGCCAACCTGACGGTACTCAAAAATAACCTTCAGGCTATGTTGCCTGAGCAACAGCAAAGTACCGAAGAAACCGGTCCGTCACCCTTGGTTGCAGTAAAGAATATCAGTATTCGCGATACCCGGCTGATCATTGATTTTGAGTCTATGGATCTGCAGGGGCTGAATATTGAGGAACTGCAGTTGGATAAAAAACGCTATGAAGTGACTTTGCCCACGTTCAGTTCAGACCCTGTGGGTTTACCCGATGGCCTGCCAGCCGATCAGGTAGGTAAAGCCATCCTCGACAGTATGCTCAGCAATCTGACCCGCCAGGCCAAACAGAAAGCCAAAGAAGTACTGGAAGCTAAAGCCAAAGAAAAACTAAAAGAAAAAGTGGATGAAAAAACGGAAGAGCTGAAAGAAAAGGCCAAAGACAAGATAAAAGATCTGTTTAAAAAGGGCAGTTAAAGGCCTGATGGTTGGGATTGAGGTTTAAAGAGACATCGACCTCCCTGTCTTTTATGTCTCTCGTCCCTTCGAGCCAGTTACCTTTGTAAGGACACAAAGGTAACCGAAAAGTCCCTCGCTCAGGACAGCTTCTGATTCCGTTTCCGAAGCAGGCTTACTGTTATTCGTGCCATCCCTGGCACTCCCCCTCCGGGCCATCGTCGTTCCTCCGATGTTCAAATTCTTTCCCGAAGAATTTGTCGCACCGGCCTTAGGTAACATCCATGTAAGGGTGGCGGCCTCTGGCGAACGTCCCTTTTCGCCAGTTGGGTAAGCCAGCTTCTGCAACGGGAAGCTGTATTCGCGGTTAAGGCGGCTAAGCCGCCTGAATACCAAGCCATGGCCGGACTTAGTGTGGCGTTAGGGGCGTGCTTTCTTTTGGTTACTTTTCTTTGCACGAGCAAAGACAATTTGGTCGGGAACCAAATTGGACAGCTTTAGCTGGCCTGAAAGGCATTGGGCAGGGATGCCCAATGCAAAAGTCACTGGCACACCACGGACGGTGTGTCATACCTGCAGGGACAGCAAAGCTCTCTGAGTTGCCAGAGTATTTGAAAGGGTATAGAAAATGCCTGTTAGCTTAACTGACTGGCATTAAGCCTAAATATTATATTATCATTCCGGTGGCCTTCGCCACCGGGTTTCACAACAATTTAGCAATAAACTCTTCCAGCTCGCGCTCGTTATCACTGGCCAGCAACGGAATATCCAACAGAGGCCGGAAGCCCTGATTAATTCTGTCTTTAAACAGCGGGCCAACTTCACAGGCAATGCCAATACAGCCATGCTGGCTGATCAGCTTATAAGTTTCACCCAGTGCGTCCATCGCCTCATTGGTTACGGCCGCAACATTTTTAGGGTGTTCAAACAGGATCCAGTTTTCGACAGGCCCAGCAGCGGCCAGCACTCCCCGCTGATATCTGAGTAAGCCCGGACGGTTAAAACTACCCTCCGGCCAGGTATGCAGTACCTGACCTTGCAGCTCCAGCTTATACTCGCCGTGTTCCAGCATTGCTTAGACTTACTTGATCAGCCTTAGGGCAAAGGGTACGCGGAATAACTTTCCGTCATTCACAGCAACCGCACCCATAATGCAAAATACCAGATGGCAGATACCAAGAATGGGAAACAACAACGCGCCAATCAGCACAAAAGTGAGGATCACAGCGGCAAGATAAATCAATCCCGCAGTAATCGACCAGTTCAGAGATTCCTTCGCCTGATCAAATACGTAGGCGTCTTCTTTTTTTATAAAATAAAGCACCAGCCCCGGAATAAAACCAAAGAAAATGGTCCCTATCCAATTTAACAATGCCAGGTTCTTGGAATCCTGGCTGATACCGGTTTCATCAACTTTAAGAGAATCAGACATATTCACTCCTTGTTATCACTACTATCAAAAATACTGTTCATCAACTCTATCCGAGATTGCCATAAAACACTAATAAGACCAGCTTCCTGACTACTGAGCTTCAAGTACTTCGAAACGATCTCCCACCTGAATATCATTGTCGCGAAACCACCCCTGATTCATTTCCCAGGCATAGCTGGCGGCCTGTTCTGTGCCTACAGGAGTCAGGTCACGGGGCTGCATGGGCTTAATTACCAGAATCTCACCCTGTTCATCCACAAAAGCCACATCCAGGGGAATCAGCGTATTCTTCATCCACATAGATAATAACCGCGGCTCGCGGTACACAAATAGCATCCCGCAATCATCACATAAGGACTCGCGGTGCATCAGCCCTCTGGCCCTTTGCTCGGGACTTTGTGCCAGCTCCAGTGTCAGCACCTTGCCGGCTACCTTAATCTGAACCTGGCCAAATTCACTGGCCTGTAATGACAACGCCAAACAGGCAGATAACAACACTCCGATTCTGAATATCTTTCTCACAGCTCTCACTCGTATTGATGATACAACGATTTAGGTTAAGGCCTGTTTCTGCCCAATCGATCATGACTGGACACCCAGTGTCCGGCGATCACCGCACTGGCCAGAGAGATATCGCCCGCCAATACTGTGGCAGCCACAATTTCTGCCAGTTTATTGGCTTTACCTTTACCATAGCAATCCATCAGATTAAGGCATTCTTTCTGGGTTGGCAGACCAGTTCCACCGCCATAGGTGGCAACGATTAATGATGGCAGAGTTACCGACATATATAAATCATCATTATCCAGTAGTTCATGGGAAAGATGGCCCGCATGGGATTCAACCACATTGGCTTCATCCTGCCCGGTGGCAATAAAAAGAGAAGCAATACCATTAGCTGAATGGGGCCCGTTATAGGCAGCGCCCGCTATCCTGGCTCCGGTGTTAGACATGACAGCAGCTCTGGCCATCATTCTTGTATCCGTATGCAGCATTCGTTTAACCACATCTTTTTTAAGCACCGCCTCGGCGATCACTCTGCGGCCACGGGAATGGATCATATTCAGGTGAGAGTGTTTTTTATCCGTATCCATATTACCTGACAGCAGATAATCACAAGGGATGGGCGAATTTTCCTTAATCCATTCACTGGCTATCAAGGTTGCCTTACTGACCATATTCTGACCGGCAGCATCACCTGTGGTGTAGTTAAAGCGCAGATAACGGCTCCGCGCTACCGACCACTGTTCGATATGCATCAGTCTGGCAATGCTGCTGGTGCTTTCTGCCACAGCCGCAATCTTGCTGAAATTGTCACTGACCCACTGCCCAAAGTCCCTGGCCTGGCGGGCATTTTCAAACAAAAAAGCGGGGGCTCGCTGCATAAATTGTTCAACCACAGTAGTGGTCACCCCGCCGCACTCGTTCAGTACCCGCATACCACGGCTGTAGCTGGCCACCAATGTGCCTTCAGTTGTCGCCAGTGGCACATAAAAATCCCCCTGAGCGTATTCGCCATTAATATGCAAAGGCCCGGCTATACCCACCGGCATCTGCACGATACCGATAAAGTTCTCAATATTGCCGGGCAGTACCTGTGGGTCAATACTGAACTGACCGGTCTGTTCGAGAGGCTCACCGGTTTGCTGTTGCAGAAACTCCCGACGTTGCTGTGCGGATTCTGAACTGTAATCATTCCTTCGATCTCTTGGGATCTTCGGAGCACGGGATACTTTCATTGTGTGTCCTTTTACGTGTTGTGGCATCTACCTTAGCAAGTTGGCTGGAAGTTACCTATAGCTATTTATTGTCATCATCAGACAGAGAACTAAAGCATATTCCAGGCCATTGATATTGCAGCACTAATGTATAGCCAGAGTATGACAGTAACGGGGATACGGGGTAATACAGAGCAGAAGAAGGGCAACCCAACAAATTCGATTGCACGGTAATGGGGCAGGACTGGATATAGCGGGACGCAGACGTTTGCAGGTATCCACTAAAAAGCCGGGATAGACCCGGCTCTATTAATTCTCAGACTCGCTTATATCACGCCACATTAAGCGTGGGGATAATATTCTCTTTCGCCGACGCTTCTGCTTTCTTAAACTCATCCATACGGTCAAAGTTCAGATAGCGATAGACATCCGCAGACATGGAGTCAATCTTACTGGCGTATTGCAGGTACTCTTCAGCCGTAGGAATACGTCCAATAATCGCACCAACTGCCGCCAGCTCAGCAGAGGTAAGGTACACGTTGGCACCATCCCCGAGACGGTTGGGGAAGTTACGCGTAGAGGTAGACAATACGGTGCTTCCGGCTTCCACCCGGGCCTGGTTCCCCATACACAACGAGCAACCCGGCATTTCTGTGCGAACACCGGCACGACCGTATATGTTGTAGTACCCCTCTTCCATCAACTGAGCCTGATCCATCTTGGTGGGCGGTGACATCCACAACCGGGTGTTAAGTGGCTCTTTGTTCTGCTCAAGAAGCTTACCGGCTGCACGGAAGTGACCAATGTTGGTCATACAGGAACCGATAAACACCTCGTCCACATTGTCACCGGCCACTTCAGACAAGGTTTTTGCATCATCCGGGTCATTCGGGCAACAGACGATAGGCTCTTTGATGTCATTCAAGTCGATCTCAATTACCTCAGCATACTCAGCGTCTTTATCTGCGCGCATCAGCTGTGGATTGGCCAACCATTCTTCCATCTTTTCAGCCCGACGTTCCAGCGTCCGTGGGTCGCCGTAGCCTTCATTGATCATCCAGCGCAACATAGTGACGTTGGAGCGCAGGTATTCCGCCACAGACTCTTCTGACAGATTAATGGTACAACCCGCAGCAGAACGCTCGGCTGACGCATCAGAAAGTTCAAAAGCCTGCTCCGCGGTCAGATGCTCAAGGCCTTCAATTTCCAGAACCCGCCCGGAGAAAGCATTTTTCTTACCCTTTTTAGCTACGGTCAGTAAACCGTTTTTAATGCCGTACAAAGGAATGGCATGCACCAGATCCCTCAGCGTAATACCGGGTTGCATTTTGCCTTTGAAGCGCACCAGAATCGACTCCGGCATATCCAGCGGCATCACTCCGGTTGCCGCGGCAAAAGCCACCAGGCCGGAACCGGCCGGGAAGGAAATCCCCAGCGGGAAGCGGGTATGAGAATCACCACCTGTGCCTACCGTATCAGGCAGCAGCATCCGGTTCAGCCAGCTGTGAATAATGCCGTCGCCGGGGCGCAAAGACACACCGCCACGGTTCATAATAAAATCCGGCAGCGTGTGCTGGGTATCGATATCCACCGGCTTGGGATAAGCAGCAGTGTGGCAGAAAGACTGCATAGTCAGATCCGCGGAAAAACCCAGACAGGCCAGGTCTTTTAACTCATCACGGGTCATGGGGCCGGTGGTGTCCTGAGAGCCTACGGTGGTCATTCTTGGCTCACAGTAGGTACCGGGACGCATTCCCTCAACGCCACAGGCGCGACCTACCATTTTCTGTGCCAGGGTATAACCTTTATCTGAATCAGCAGGCTGTTCAGGCGTGCGGAAGAAATCCGCTGGCGGCAAGCCCAGAGACTCCCGGGCTTTCTCGGTTAAACCACGGCCGATGATCATATTGATACGACCACCTACACGCACTTCATCCAGGATCACTTTAGAGTTGTATTTATACTCCGCCAGTACTTCACCGGTTTCATGGTTTTTAATCACACCTTCATGGGGGTAGATGTCGATCACATCGCCCATTTCCATTTTGTCCACATCGGCTTCAAAAACCAATGCACCGGCATCTTCCATGGTATTAAAGAAAATCGGTGCCACCTTGGAGCCGAAACAGATCCCGCCGCTGCGCTTATTGGGTACGCCTGGCAAATCTTCACCGAAATACCACAGCACCGAGTTAGTGGCCGATTTGCGCGAAGAACCGGTGCCCACTACATCACCGATAAAGGCAACAGGATGGCCCTTCGCTTTGATCTCTTCGATTTGCTTAAGAGGTCCAATTTCACCTTGCTGTTCTGGTTTCAGGCCCTCACGCTCCATTTTGTACATGGCACGGGCGTGCAGAGGAATATCAGGGCGTGACCAGGCATCAGGAGCCGGACTTAAATCATCAGTATTGGTCTCACCGGTCACTTTAAAGATGGAAACGGTAATCTTGTCAGCCAACTCTGGCTTGCTGGTAAACCATTCGGCATCTGCCCAGGATTGAATGATTTCCCTGGCATACTGATTACCCGCTTTGGCTTTTTCTTCCACATCATGAAACGCGTCAAACATTAGCAGTGTATGTTTGAGTTCCTCTGCAGCCTGCTCTGCCAGATCATCATTATCCAGCAATTCCACCAGCGGCTCGATATTATAACCACCGTGCATATTTCCCAGCAGCTGCACTGCGGCATCTTTGTTTATAAGAGGAGAGCTGTCCTGACCACGGACGATTGCAGCCAAAAAAGCACCTTTCACATAGGCAGCTTCATCCACTCCCGGCGGCACCCGCTCGGAAATCAGTTCCAACAGAAAATCTTCTTCACCTTTGGGGGGATTTTTCAACAATTCAACCAGGCTGGTAACCTGCTCGGCATTTAATGGCTTGGGGGGGACACCTTCAGCGGCGCGTTCTGCAACGTGTTGACGATATGCTTCTAACACTATGTGGTCCTCATAATAGGCTGCAACTGACATCTCAGGATTGAAATATCTGTGCACAGATAACTTAAACCGGGGGATTATAAGTGTTTAAAACACAAAATTAAATTTAACTGACCTTTAGATCACTTATAGCCAATATAAATAGCAATGATGTTGTTTAAAAATTGATAAAGCTTATGAATAAGATAAGAACCATTCTCAATTGCCTGAGGAAGATTTGTATCGCTCTCTACTCTGTGCTCGTAAACTGTTTAGTTTCGCATAATAGAGATCACGGTTGGCAGATCTGAGTTTGTGTTCACTGGAAAGGGCAAAGCTGGGGATAATCTTGCCGGATTGTCAGAAAAGTTCCGGATTCATTACAGCGAGGAGTTTATGGGCATCCATCCGGGTAAATTTAATAATGTCCTGCACATCAGTGGGCTCCAGCTTTAGTTTCTTCAACGCCACTGGCGAGAGCAGGTTATCCAGTTTGTAACGGGCATCGACCATATGAAGTGCAAGCCTGAAGCTCAGATGACCAATGGCCAGATCTTTGCCACAGGCAATTTTAACCTCATCATGCATATGCTCAATGATATAGCTGAACTGATTGGGAAGCTGCCACTGTTGCAGAATTAAAGCCGAGCACTGCGTGTAGGTAAAACCGAGCAAGCGCTGCTGTCTCTGCCAGGGCAGTTCCTGTTCGTCATATTTACTGCATTCTGATACACGCTCAGGCTGCTGGGCTGCTAACACCAACTCGCTGAGCTGATGTAATAAACCGGCGACAAAATACTCATCGCTTCCTCTGACCTTGCTGACCCGGGCCAGTTGTTTGGCAGCAAGGCCGGCAAACACACTCTGTTGCCAGAAGCGGCGAACATCCACCGCATCATTGGCAAAATGACGGAAAGCAGAACTGGCGGTTTCGGCCAGAGCAAGGTTATACAGCGCCTCACCGCCGATGACATTGACCGCCTTGGTGATAGAGTTAACCTGCGCAGGGAAGCGGAACAGCGCGCTGTTGGCCAGTTTTAACAACTTTGAGCTTAAGGAAGGATCCAGCGCAATCACATCGGCAATGTCTGCTGAATCGGTAATGGGATCATCGAGCAGGCTGCGTATTTTCGAGCAGCTTTGTGGTAAAGCGAAAGACTGACCCGCATACCTGGCTACGTCTTGTGCACTGCGCATTATTCCTCACCTCCCAAAAACAACGTTCCCTGCCGCATTTTCGCCTGATCATTCTTAGGCTGTGCAGCAAGCTCTGCTTTACGTTTACGTCTGTTGCAGGCTTTGATGATACGCCTTTTTACCTCATCATCCAGTTGATGCCAGTAAAGCCGTTCATCTCTGGAACGATAGCAACCCAGACAATACCCGGTCTTACCTGACTGGCAGACGCCAATACAGGGGCTGGGAATATCGAAAAACTCAAGTTGCTGCATCCGGATTCATCAAATTGCCAAAAGCCATGTCATTATACGACCTGACAGCGATAACACATACCCTGTGAGGGCAATTGGAATAAACCGGTTGATCCACATCAACCATGTACTGATGCTATTCGCTATACTGCGTTATCAATATGTTCGTTACAGTATGGATTTATGATTATAAAAGCCAATGAAAAAGCGTAATACCCTCAAGGCCATAGATATGGGTATCAATACCCATCATGAACCGGTCATCTACATGCGGGAAGACTGTGAAATCTGCCAGTCGGAGGGTTTCAGCGCCAACTCCAGGCTGCTGCTTGAGTGCGACGGACAGTCCATTATCGCCACCCTTAACATTGTTGATAACCCGGTATTAGCCAAAGGCTATGCCGGATTATCGAAAGTCGCCATGCAAAGGCTAATGGCTGAAGAAGGGAGCATCCTGGATATCAGCCAGGCTCCTGTGGTGTCGTCGTTAGCAGCAGTAAGAAAAAAAATCTTCGGAAACCGGCTCTCCAACAATGATCTGCAGGGCATCATCACGGATATCGGTAGGCACCGTTACAGCGATATAGAAATTGCCAGCTTCCTGAGTGTCTGTGCAGGGAGCCGCCTGAATGTAAATGAGATCATTGGTCTGACTCTGGCGATGGTCAATTCAGGGAAACGCCTGGCTTGGCCAGACCATGAGAAAGTATTCGATAAACACTGTATTGGCGGCTTACCAGGTAACCGCACCACCCCTATTGTGGTCTCCATTGCCAGCGCTGGCGGGCTGATTATTCCCAAGACATCCTCGCGGGCCATCACCTCTCCTGCCGGTACCGCCGACACCATGGAAACTATGGCCAATGTGAACTTATCCATATCGGATATACGCCGCGTCGTAGCACAGAACGGTGCCTGTCTTGCCTGGGGAGGAGCGGTTAATTTAAGCCCAACCGATGATTTGCTGATCCGTATTGAACGGGCTCTGGATCTTGATGGCGAAGGCCAGTTGATCGCCTCGGTATTGTCTAAAAAGATAGCCGCAGGTTCCACCCATGTGGTGATTGATGTGCCTGTGGGAGAAACAGCCAAAATACGCAGCCATACCGACGCCGAACGCCTGATATCATTGTTTGAACAGGTTGGCGAAGCCTGCTCTCTGGTGGTGCGTTGTGTCATCACCGATGGCAGTCAGCCCATAGGCCGTGGTATTGGTCCGGTGCTGGAAGCACGGGACCTGCTCGCTGTATTACAAAATCAACCCGATGCCCCGCAAGATTTACGTAACAGAGCCTTATTGCTGTCTGCGCATCTGTTTGATCTGGCTGAGCAGTGCGGTCTGGAATCCGGGCTGGAAAAAGCCAGAGATTTGCTCGACAGTGGTGCGGCCTGGAAGCAGTTTCAGCGAATCATAAAGGCGCAGGGAGAGGTGAAAAAAATATCACCTGCAAAATACCAACATACAGAAAAGGCGGAACATAATGGCATGATAAACGCCATCGATAACCGTCAGCTGGCCAGACTGGCAAAACTGGCCGGTGCCCCATCAAGTCCGGTTGCCGGGTTGTACCTGCATACGAAAGTAGGACAAATGGTAACCACTGACGCCCCTCTGTTTACTTTGTACAGCAATTCACAGGGAGAACTGGACTATGCCATGGCCTTTTATCAACAGGCCGAGATTTTCAGCATTAAGGAAACTCAGTAATGACCTCAGCGCCTATTGTCTTCAGCCTGTCTTCACATCCACTGGCAGAGTCTCTGCCTGAAGTTCTGAATGCCGAGACCGGCAAACTTAATACCCGGTTATTCCCGGATGGAGAGAGTTATCTGCGTATTGATACACAGGTGAGCCAACGGGATTGCATTGTGCTTATTGACCTGTGCCAACCAAACGATAAATACCTGCCGTTAATATTTCTGACCGAAACCTTAAGGGAACTGGGCTGTCGTTCCGTAGGGATTGTAGTGCCCTATCTTAGTTATATGCGCCAGGATATCCGTTTTCAGCAGGGTGAAGCGGTCACCTCAAGAGTCTTTGCAGGCGCTTTATCGACACATATTGACTGGTTGGTCACGGTTGATCCGCACCTGCACCGTTACCATTCACTGGGTCAGATTTACACAGTGCCCTCTGTGGTCGTGCAGGGCGCTCCGGCACTGGCTGACTGGCTGAAGCCAAAGTCGTCATTATTACTGGTGGGGCCCGATGAAGAAAGTGAACAGTGGGTTAAGGCCATTGCCAGAGACAGTGGCCATGCTTATGTGATCGGTACAAAACAACGTTTTGGTGACAGGGATGTAACCATCAGCCTTCCGGATCTGCAACAGCACAGGCACAAAACCGCGGTAATTATTGATGATGTCATTTCCAGCGGTCAGACGATTGTGCAAACCGTCAAAGCGTTACAACAACAAGGTTTTAGCAAAATAGATGCCGCAGCAGTGCATGGCATCTTTGCCAATCAGTCCGATCAACTGCTGAAACAAACCGGCATTGGTCAACTGGTCACTTGTAATACTATTCCACACTCATCGAATAACGTGGATATCACCTCTTTACTTATACCGGCTATTCAAGTGTGTCTGCAGAAAATGACCGGCTGAGATGATGATCCCCGGTACCCTATTTCGCAGTATCGGGGATTACAAAAGGTCAGTTTTGATTCTGCACCACGGCCCGTCGCTCGCTTAAATAAAACAACACCGGGATCACCAGTAATGACACCAATGGTGCCAGTATCATGCCGCCCAGCATAGGCGCGGCGATACGCTGCATCACCTCATGGCCGGTGCCTGTGGTCAGCATGATGGGCAGCAGGCTGGCGATCACCGTCAGCACTGTCATGGCCTTAGGCCGGATCCGCTGCACCGCCCCCTCAATAATGGCCTCGTACAGACCACTTAAGGATTTTAGTTGCTGGTCCTGCCAGGCGTGGTTCAGATACAGGTACATAATCACCCCGAATTCGGCCACCACACCGGCCAGGGCGATCATGCCCACCACCACCGCCACAGAGAGATTAAACTGCAGATACCAGAGTAACCACAGACTGCCGGTCAGCGCCAGCGGCAAGGTCAGCATCACCACCAGGCTCTGCTTCCAGCTCGACAGAGTGATAAACAGCAGGATCAGAACGATCAGCAAGGTCAGCGGAATCAGTTTCGCCAGACTGGCTTCCACCCTTTGCAGTGATTCATACTGACCTGACCAGGATACCGTGTAGCGCGGCGGTAACTGCAACTCTTTATCCAGCAGCGCTCTGGCCTGTTGCAGGTATTCGCCGATGGAAACATCCTGAATATCAATAAAGGTCCAGCCAACCGGACGCGCGTTCTCGCTTTTGATCATCGCCGGGCCTTCCACTATCTCCAGTGCTGAGAGTTTCGACAGTGGAATATAGGCGCCCTCCTCGGTGCTGACAGGAAGCTCTCTGAGCTTGTCCAGATTATCACGCCAGTGCCTGGCAAAACGCAGATTAATGGGATAGCGCTCGTTACCTTTGACCACCTGATCCACTTCCATACCGCCGATGGTGTAGCGCACCAGATCATGCAGTTTGCTGACATTCATGCCGTACTCCGCCAGGGCATTCAGATCAGGCTCCAGTTCCAGATAACGGCCACCGGCAACCCGTTCAGAATAGACCGATGCGGTGGCAGGCAACTGGTTTAGCAGCTTCTCAACCTGCTGGCCGATCTGTTCGATCTGCGCCATATCCGGGCCGGATATTTTCAGGCCCAGAGGAGTCTTGATGCCGGTGGAAAGCATATCGATGCGGGTCTTAATCGGCTGTACCCAGGCATTAGTCAGCCCCGGAAACTGAACCTTGTTTTGTAATTCCTGCTTGAGCTTTTCCAGTGTCATGCCCTTGCGCCACTGATCTCTGGGTTTCAGCTGAATCGTGGTTTCCAGCATGGTCAGTGGCGCCGGGTCGGTGGCGGTCTCTGCTCTGCCCACTTTGCCGAATACGGTTTTCACCTCAGGTAATTGTTTGATCAACCTGTCTGTCTGCTGCAGAAGCTGGGCGGCTTTGCCGGCACTCACTCCCGGCAGCGTGGTGGGCATATAGAGTAAATCGCCCTCATCGATCTGCGGCATAAACTCTTTACCAAGATGTGTCAGCGGGTAATAACCAGACGCCAGCAACAGAGCAGCAAGCAACAAGGTTAACTTAGGAAAGGCCAGCACCGCACGCAAAACCGGCCGGTACAGGGCAATCAGTGAGCGGGACAGCAGATTGCGGTGCTCAGGGACGATATTACCCCGTACCCAGTATCCCAGCAGCACAGGCACCAGCGTGACCGCCAGCAAGGCCGAAGCGGCCATGGCGAATGACTTGGTCAGTGCCAGTGGCGTAAACAACCTACCCTCCTGACCTTGTAGCGCAAACACCGGAAAGAAACTGACGGTAATAATCAACAGGGTCAGAAACAACGCCGGGCCTACCTGTTGTGACGCCTGAATCACCAGTTGCCAGTGCTCGGACTTATCCGGTTTGCGGCCGTGTTTTTCGGCAAACTTTTCCAGAGTCTTATGCAGATTTTCGATCATCACAATGGCGGCATCCACCAGCGCACCGATGGCGATGGCAATGCCCCCAAGGCTCATAATATTGGCGCTGATCCCCAGCACTTTCATCACCAAAAACGCCATCAGCAAAGCCAGTGGCAACACAATGATGGCCACCAGCGTCGAGCCCAGATGCCACAAAAATACCAGCAGCACCACGGATACAATGGCCATCTCCATGATCAGCTTGTCAGACAGGTTGTCTACGGAGCGCTGGATAAAATCAGAGCGATCATAGGTGGTCACCACCTCCACGCCATCTGGCAAGGATGAGGACAGCTGTTGCAGCTTGTCTTTAACTCTGGCGATCACCTCGCGGGCATTTTCGCCGCTGCGCATCACCACAATGCCGCCGACCACTTCACCTTCACCGTTGAGCTCAGCAATCCCCCGGCGCAGCGAGGGCCCCAGGCGAATGTCGGCCACATCTTTGAGTTGCAGCGGAATACGGGCGCTGTTTCGCTTGCCCAAAGGAATTTTTTCAAAATCCTCTAATTCGGTCAGATAACCTTTGGCCCTGAGCATATATTCGGCTTCGGCCATCTCAATACTGGCGCCACCGGCCTCAGCGTTATTGTTGCGTATGGCCTCAAGCACATCATTAACAGACAGTTGATAGCTGGCCAGTGTGAGCGGATCCAGCACTATCTGGTAGGTCTGAGTCATGCCCCCAACCGTGGCCACTTCTGACACCCCGGCCACCGACTGCAGTTCCTGTTTTAAAAACCAGTCCTGCAGGCTCTTCAGTTGAGCCAGATTCAGACTATTACTGCTATCTTTAAGGGCATACTGATACACCCAGCCCACACCGGAAGCATCGGGCCCAAGCTGTGGCTGCACCGATGGGGGAAGCTGAGAAGCCGCCTGATTCAGGTATTCCAGTACCCGGGAGCGGGCCCAGTAAATATCCGTACCGTCTTCAAAGATCAGATACAGATAAGAATCGCCGTAAAAGGAAAAACCGCGCACGGTTTTCGCCCCCGGCACCGCCATCATAATATTGGCCAGCGGGTAAGTGACCTGCTGCTCCACTAATTGCGGGCTCTGACCCGGATAAGGGGTCTTGATGATCACCTGCACATCGGACAGATCCGGAATCGCATCCACATTCAGGCTGCGCATGGCCTGCCAACCGGCAACCGCAAGGGCTGCCATCAGCAGCAATACCAGTGCGCGCTGACGAACACAAAAAGCAATAAGCCTGGCTAACATATTGCCTCCTTAGTGGCCTGCATGGGGATCGGCATCAAGACGACCCAATCCACCAGCAAGACTGGCTTCGGAGTCCAGCAGAAACTGCCCGGAGGTCACCACCCGCTCACCTTCTGAGAGTCCATGCAGAATTTCGGTTTTACCCTGGGCCTGCATACCGGTTTCTACCCTGCGTACCGCGAACGCGTTGTCGTCGGTCTGTACTACTACCCGATCTGAATCCGCGCCGCGGATCACCGCCGACGAGCTGACCACCAGCACATCGCGGAGGGGCCCGCCAAAAATCTCCACCCTGGCTGTCATCCCTGCTTTGATGCGTCGTAGCGGATTATCCAGCTTCAGCCTGACTTTAAGGCTGCGGGTCACCGGGTCTAACTGAGGGTAAATATAATCAATGGTGGCCTCGGCATCATGCACACCGATTCCGGAAAAATGAATACTGGCCGGGCGGCCCTCTTCGAGCCAGTCAAACTGGTTCTCAAAAACATCGGCAATCACCCACAGTTTACTCAAATCAGCAATGGCGAGCATTTCTATGTCCGGGGTCACATACATTCCATGTCGCACATTCAGCTCGGTGATCACGCCTGAGCGCTTCGCATAAAAGGGCACGGTATAAAGAGACTGGCCGGTATCTTCGAGTTGTTTAATCACCTCATCATCGATACCCAACAGCTTTAGACGCAATCGCCCCTGCTGCAACATGCGCTGCTGATTCCGGCCATTGTTGTGTTGCAGCACCTGCAAATAATCATCCTGAGCCACTACCAGCTCAGGGGAGTACAAAGTAAATAACAGCTCGCCCTTTTCGACCGGCTCACCTACCGCATGAGGGGTCAGTGATTCCAGCCAGCCGGACACCCGGGGGTGAATATGGCTGATATCGGCCTCATCAAAGGTGGCCGTGCCCAGGGTCTGGATATATTTCCACAAATCATCCCGACGCACCGGCTCAGTAACCAGCGACATGGCCTGTTGCATCTGGCCGCTGACTGTAATCTGCCCCTGATTATCATCTGAGCCCACTGAACGTATGACAGGCTCCAGATCCATACCGCAGATGGGACATTGCCCGGGGTGATCTTTAACGATATGACTATGCATCGGGCACACATATTGTATCTGCCCGGTTACAGGATCCTCGCCGGCGACGTGCTCAGTCTGAGAGCCGGTCACGGGCAAGGCTAACACCAGCAAAGGCAACATCAACAATAATGCTGTTGTCGGAAATTTCATATTGATCTCCTGAAAAATAAAACCGTGTGAAAGGGGCGAGACCCATTTCAACGAATAACACGTTATTCAGTGGTATTGATTCACTTTCAGGATTTTGGTGGACGAAAAGGTCCGGACGGAGAGGCACTTATGGGATGATACCCTGAGGGACGATAATCTAACGTAGAGGCTGATGGAAAAACAGTAATGCCTGAGTGTAAGGCGGCAGCACAACTGATAACACATTGGCAACCGTATTGCTCACAGCAGCCAGTTTGCTCCTCATATGCAGAAGCCCCCTGATCACAACACTCATGTTCCATCGTCATAGTCTGATGATTATCCAGTGGCACAGCCTGACTCACAGGGCTAAACACACCCATGATGAAAATCAGAACAAGAAAATACACCACATGTTTCAACGGACTCTGTACCTCAGTTTACGCCAGTTAGGTTTTAACAGGCTGTGATAAAGCATTATAAACCCGCTCAGGGTAAACAACCAGGCGGCAATTGCCAAGCTAATCAGCAAGGGATTATTGAAATCTGTACGATTTTCAAAGTCGAGTATATGCAACATCCAGAAAAAATCGAACACACGCCACAGGTCGGAACGCACACTGATGATCTCTGCTGAATAGGGATGCAAATAAAAACTGGTATTTATCCAGTCATCAAAGTCCACCCGGTAAAGAGGCCCCTGCCGGCCCCGGACTTCATCTGGCAACTGCGACAATAGCTTTGCATTAATGGCGTTGCCCTGCCCCAGGTAACGGGTTTGAGCACGCCCTTTGGCCTGCCCTGCATTGATCATTGACAGCTTATGCCCTGTAACAGGATCCAGAAAATGATGATGCCCCTGAAAGTCAGTCGCCTGAAGAGCCAATAGATCCGGACGCCGAACCCATTCCCAGGCCCGCCACTGAGAAAAGTCGACATGGGTGACAACTGGCTGCGCAGCCGTTATTTCCTGCCGGGGTTCAACCAGATGATTACCGCGTACCATATCCAGTGGAATAACGCTCATCACCACGCCACCACTGATCCAAAGCAATACCTGAACCCCCAGTGCTAACCCCAACCATTTATGCCACTTTCGCCAGAACTTCATCGTTTACTATCCACTTTCAGGTCTCAGTTTTTTAAGATCACCCTTGTCAATGACGGACTAAAAGGGTATAAATCCGGATTATCTTTACGTTTAATTTACCTAAAGTCGATACGGTTCCTGTTTTTTATTCAGGATCACTCTGTAAAACATTCCAGAGGCTGGCTTTAAACTGGTTATTGAAGGAATCCAAGTATGAAGAAAAAGCACGGTTCAGAGTCAGAAGACGCAAGCATTGATATGACTCCGATGTTAGACATCGTCTTTATCATGTTGATCTTCTTTATCGTGACAACCTCCTTCGTGAAGGAGAAGGGGCTTATTGTAAATCGCCCGGATGATCAGCAACAAACCAACAAGCCCAGCAAAAACGTTTCTATTCGCATTGATGAAAACGGTTTTATTTATATGAATAATCGTCAAATCGATATTAAGCGGGTTGAAGCGAACGTTCAGACCTTCCTGGCCGAAAACAATACTGACTCTGCGGTAGTGCAGGCTGCCGAGAAAACCAAGCATGGTGTGGTGGTTGAAGTACTCAACCAGATTACCCGTGCGGGCGTACCCAAACTCTCTGTAGTTGTGAAAAACTAGCGTAGATTGAAAAATTCAGAAAAAGCCCGGGTTTAGCCCGGGCTTTTTTATATGCACATAAAAAATGCCAGTCAGGTAATACTGACTGGCATTAATCGTTTTTCGGACAAAAAGAAGGTTTAAGTTACTTTTTCTTGGCCTTAGGGTTCGGCATATCAGTGATACTACCTTCGTAGATTTCCGAGGCCAGGCCGATGGACTCATTTAGCGTGGGGTGAGCATGAATTGTCAGCGCCACATCTTCAGCATCGGCACCCATCTCAATCGCCAGGCCAATCTCACCCAGCATTTCACCGGCGTTGATACCGATAATGGCACCGCCCACTACACGACCGGTGTCTTTTTCAAAGATCATTTTGGTCATGCCCTCTGTGCGACTCGAGGCGATAGCACGGCCAGAAGCTGCCCAGGGGAAGGTGGCGGTTTCAACGTCCACGCCTTTTTCTTTGGCTTCTTTTTCGGTCAGTCCCACCCAGGCAATTTCGGGATCCGTATAAGCTACAGAAGGAATGCCACGGGGATCAAAGTAGTGTTTCTGACCAGCAATGACTTCAGCTGCTACATGGCCTTCATGCACCGCCTTATGCGCCAGCATGGGCTGACCAACCAGATCACCGATAGCGTAAATATGCTCTACATTGGTTTTCAGTTGCTTATCAACACTGATAAAGCCTTTGTCATCTACTTTAACACCGGCCTTGTCCGCATCAACAGCGCCACCGTTAGGCTTACGACCCACTGCGACCAATACTTTGTCATAGCGCACGGGTTCATCAGGGGCTTGTTTGCCTTCAAAGGTCACATACAGGCCGTCTTTTTTCGCTTCGACATTGGTAACCTTGGTTTCCAGCATCACGTTAAATTTGTCTTTAACGAATTTCTGGTAAATCTTGATCACGTCTTTATCAGCAGCAGGGACCAGTTGGTCCAGGAATTCGACAACGTCAATCTGTGAGCCCAGAGCCTTATATACTGTGCCCATTTCCAGACCGATAATCCCACCGCCCAGAACCAGCATTTTCTCCGGGATATCCTTCATTTCCAGTGCACCGCTGGAGTCAATCACTCTGTCATCATCTTTGGGGATAAAGGGCAGAGAGACGGGTTCAGAACCCGCTGCAATAATTGCATTTTCGAATTTGATGGTCGTCTTACCGTCTTTGCCATCAACTTCCAGCGTGTTGGCACCGGTAAATTTACCATAACCCTGTACATGCTTAACCTTGCGCATTTTTGCCATTCCCGCAAGGCCTTTGGTCAACTGGCCAACGACGCTGTCTTTCCAGCTGCGAACCTTGTCCAGATCGATCTTCGGCTCACCAAAACTCACCCCATGATCGCCCATTTCGCGCGCATCATCGATGACTTTGGCCACATGTAATAAGGCCTTGGAAGGTATACAACCGACATTTAGACAAACACCACCAAGGGTGTCCCGGCCGTCTACGATCACGGTTTCAATGCCTAAATCCGCCGCACGAAAAGCGGCGGAATACCCACCTGGTCCGGCTCCAAGCACCACCAGTTGTGTTTTAATTTCGCTCATTTGTGACCTCTATCATTCAGGGGTAAAAGTTCGTTGTTTTTGTTCAGGATACAGACGGGCGAATTCTACCTAGCCCGCCGGGCAGAAGCAAAAAAACGACCTGAGTCATTCTCTGCCTCTTTGATTAATCCTTTCCCGCAATCCGCTTCACTTCCTGACGGGCTACATAATCCCTTAAGGGGGTAGCCCGGATGCAGCGAAGCGGAATCCGGGATCAGTATTATTTCTCTTCTCTACAGCAACATCTCTCTGATATCGCCCATTACGCGGCTCAGATGCACCGCAAAGCGTGCCGCAACGGCACCATCGATGACCCTATGGTCATAGGACAGTGACAAAGGCAACATTAGACGAGGCTCAAAGTCTTTACCATTCCACTTTGGTTTCATCTCACTTTTAGATACGCCCAGTATCGCCACATCAGGTGCATTAACAATGGGTGTAAATGCAGTACCACCGATACCACCAAGACTGGAAATCGTAAAACAACTGCCCTGCATATCGGCTGCTTTAAGCTTGCCATCCCGGGCTTTGCCGCTAATCTCCATCAATTCTTCAGACAACTCATGGATACCCTTTTTATCCACATCCCGCACTACCGGGACCACGAGACCGCCTGGGGTGTCAACAGCAATACCGATATGGTAATACTTCTTCTGAATCAGACTCTCGCCGGACTCAGACAAAGAAGTATTAAATACCGGATAGGCCTTAAGGGCATCTGCGGCGGCTTTCATAATAAATACCAGCGGCGTGATTTTAACGCCCAACTTTTTCTTTTCAGCGATCTGATTCTGTTCCTTTCGGAACGCTTCAACATCGGTGATATCCGCTTCTTCAAACTGCGTAACATGAGGAATAGTAACCCAGTTACGATGCAGATTCGGTCCGGAAATCTTCTGAATCCGGGTCAGCGGTACCTCTTCCACTTCACCAAATTTTGAGAAGTCTACTTTAGGTGGCGCCAGCACCTGCAATCCACCGCTACCGCTGCCCACGGATGAGCCTGCTGTCATTTTCGGCCGCGACAGCTCATATTTCACATAAGACTGCACATCTTCTTTAACGATCCGACCTTTGCGCCCTGTACCCTTAACCTGATTCAGATCGACACCAAATTCCCGCGCTACTCTGCGCACAGCGGGCGAAGCATGAATCGTCCCCTTGCTGGCTTTTTCACCGGCGGAAGGATGGTGAGGAACCGGAGGCGGTTTGGGAGCACCGGAAGACTGACTTTTCGAATCAGAATCGCTCTGATCTTTGTCTTTGTCCTGCGTCTCTTTCGTGTCTTTGCTTTCTGTTTCTGATTCCTCAGCAGAAGAGGCCTCATCACTGCTCTCTTCCTGAGTCTCAATCAGTGCGATTAACGTGCCCTGACTGACCTTGTCACCGTTTGAAACTTTTAGCTCTTTCACCACTCCGGCAAATGGCGCCGGTACATCCATGGTGGCCTTATCGGTTTCCAGTGTGATCAGCCCGGTTTCCGCTTCTACTTCATCGCCTACGGCCACCAGCACATCGATGACATCCACTTCACCATCATCACCAATATCCGGCACCTGCACTTCTTTGACCGTCTTTTCGCCGCCAGAAGACTTTTGTTTGTCGTCTTTTCCTTCCTTGTCTTCCTTGTCAGCTTTATCGGCCTTATCTGCTGTCCCGCTCTGTTTATCCTGACTCTCTTCTGAGGAAGATGATTCAGAAGACGGCTCTTCATTGTCAGACTCCTCAGAGTCCTTGTCATCACCTTCGCTGCCGGCGTCATCACTGGCTTCAACTTTCATGATCAGCTTACCTTCAGCGATCTTGTCACCTACTTTCACCTGAATTTCAGCCACTTTTCCGGCAAAAGGCGCGGGAATATCCATACTCGCCTTGTCGCTTTCAACCGTGATCAGCGATTGCTCAGCTTCGATTTCATCACCGACCTCCACACAGAGCTCAATGATTTCAACTTCTTCCCCGCCAACATCGGGGACCAGTACATCTTTAGTATTTGACATTCTGATTCTCTCCTTACCGATCAGGCGTATAGCGGGTTGAGTTTATCCACATCGATAGAAAACATCTCAATGGCCTCGGCCACGCGTTTTTTATCGATGGAACCTGCTTTTGCGAGTTCATGTAGACTGGCTACAACGATATAAGCCGCATCCACTTCAAAGTGACGTCGCAGATTAGCCCGGCTGTCTGAACGACCGAACCCGTCTGTACCCAGCACACGATAAGAACCGGGAACAAAAGCCCGCACCTGATCGGCATACGACTTAATGTAATCGGTGGCTGCAATAGTGGGTCCATCCACACCTTCACTGAGCAACTGGGTGATAAACGGCACCTGTTCCTCTTTGTCAGGATTAAGCATATTGTGACGTTCACAATCCAGGCCTTCCCGGGCCAGCTCATTAAATGACGTAACACTGTAAACTTCTGAGCTGATTCCGAACTTTTCCTTCAGCAACTGAGCGGCTTCACGCACCTGCAGTAAAATAGTGCCAGAACCCAGCAGCCTGACACTTTGCTTGGTCTTGGTGGCCTTAATCTCATCCAGTTTGTATATTCCCTTGATAATGCCTTCCACTGCATTACTGGGCATTCTCGGCTGGACATAGTTCTCATTCATTACCGTGAGGTAATAGAATACGTTTTCCTGCTCTTCGAACATCCGGCGCATGCCGTCCTGAACAATTACCGCTATCTCGTACCCATAGGTAGGGTCATAGCTGACACAATTAGGAATCAGCCCCGCCTGGGTATGACTATGACCGTCCTGATGCTGCAGACCTTCGCCGTTGAGGGTCGTACGCCCTGCTGTACCGCCCACCAAAAAGCCACGGCACTGGCTGTCACCGGCGGCCCAGGCCAGATCGCCTACACGCTGGAAGCCAAACATGGAATAGTATATGTACACCGGTATCATCGGCAGATCATTGTTCGAATAAGAAGTACCCGCCGCCAGCCATGAGGCCATTGCGCCAAGCTCGTTGATCCCTTCCTGCAAGACCTGGCCCTTCTTGTCTTCACGATAATAGGCCACCTGATCGGCGTCCTGTGGCTCATATTTCTGGCCGTGATGTGAGTAAATTCCTACCTGGCGGAACAGGCCTTCCATACCGAAAGTACGGGCTTCATCGGGAATAATAGGTACAACTCTTTGCCCTACCTCTTTGTCTTTGAGCATGGCGGTCAAGACCCGGACAAAGGCCATAGTGGTAGAGATCTCACGCTCACCGGAGCCTTTGGTTATGGCCTCAAAGGCTTTCAGGGCCGGAGCAGGCAAGTTCTCAGTTGCCTTAGGCCGGCGCACTGGCATATAACCCTTAAGCGCTTCACGACGCTCGCGCAGGTACTTCATTTCGGCGCTGTCTTTATCGAAACGGAAATAAGGCAGCTCTTCTAACTTGTCATCACTGACCGGAATATTAAATCTGTCACGGTACTGTTTGACGGCTGTCATATCCATCTTCTTAACCTGGTGAGCAATGTTCTTGCCTTCACCGGCAGCACCCATACCATAACCTTTTACGGTCTTAGCCAGGATCACCTGTGGACGACCTTTAGTCTCCACGGCACGCTTATACGCCGCATATACCTTAACCGGGTCGTGGCCACCGCGGTTGAGACGCCAGATGTCTTCGTCAGACATATTCGCGACCATCTCTTTGAGTTCAGGATACTTGCCAAAGAAATTGTCACGGGTGTATTTGCCACCTTTGGCTTTGTAGTTCTGATACTCACCGTCCACGGTTTCGTTCATCAGGTCAATCAGCTTGCCTTTTGTATCCCGGGCAAGGAGTGGATCCCAATAACGCCCCCAAATCACCTTGAAAACTTCCCAGCCAGCACCACGGAAATTCCCTTCCAGTTCCTGAATAATCTTGCCATTGCCGCGTACCGGGCCGTCCAGACGTTGCAGATTACAGTTAACCACAAAGGTCAGATTGTCCAGACCTTCACGGGCAGCCAGCCCAATGGCTCCGAGGCTTTCAGGCTCATCGCACTCACCATCACCGAGGAAACACCATACTCGCTGGTTAGAGCAGTCCTTGATGCCTCTGTCGGTCAGATACTTAAGGAAACGCGCAGTGTAGATCGCCTGAATAGGTCCCAGCCCCATGGAAACAGTGGGGAATTGCCAGAAATCCGGCATCAGTTTAGGGTGGGGATAAGACGACAACCCTTTGCCATCCACTTCCTGGCGGAACCCATCAAGCTGATTTTCCGACAGACGCCCCTCAATATAAGCCCGTGAGTATATACCCGGAGACACATGGCCCTGAATATACAGAAAATCACCACCATCCTGCTCATTCGGGGCCTTGAAAAAATGATTGAATCCTACGTCGTAAAGCATCGCAGAAGAAGCAAAACTGGAAATATGGCCGCCAAGCTCAAGATCTTTTTTCGACGCCCGGAGTACCATCATCAGGGCATTCCAGCGAATGGCACTGCGAATTCTGGCCTCAATGCTCTGGTCCCCGGGCATTGTGGGCTCCTGACCGGCAGGAATGGTATTCACATAGGCGGTGGTTGCCGTGTAAGGTAAGTGGCCGCCGTTCCGACGAGCCTTTTCGATCAGGGATTCAAGCAGGAAGTGGGCACGATCTGTACCTTCAGTTTCCAGTACCGCCTCGAGAGACTCGAGCCATTCTTGTGTTTCCTGTGGATCCACGTCTGGCTTCATCTGTTCTGCCATAGCGCTTTCCTTTATCTGGTTAGTGAATTCTGACTGCGGATACCCTCTGACAAGGGGAGCCACTGCTGTTCTGTATCATGGTTATTCCGGCATCTCTATCCGACGCAGCGAACGCTGCAAATTGCTATTTTGCCGGTTTATATTGAGTAAGGTTTCTTCAATAAACGCCAGATGCTCGTTACTGGCCAGTCTGGCCTGTTCCGGATCACTGGCCACTATTGCATCCAGTATTCTTACCCTTTGCCTGTTCATCTGCTCACTGACATCCGGGTCAGCACATAAGACTTCAAGGTTTCGTCGAATGTTATCTTCTAATAAAGGTAACAAACCACGGAAAATATGCAGCATTACTATATTGTGCGATGCCTGGATCATTTGCTGGTAAAAACTGCTTAAGGCTTTCGCCTGTGCCGTTTGATTATCCGGCTCTTTTTGCTGCAGCTTTTGTACGTCTTTGTAGGCTAGCTGAATTTCCTGTTTCTGCGACTCCGTACCTCTTAGCGCCGCATAATAGGCAGCCATGCCTTCCAGTGCCAGGCGAAACTCCAGCAGATCAAACTGAGATTCAGGTCGCGAGGCAATTAATTCCAGCAATGGTGCATTTTCTAAAAGCGCCAGCTCCGACTGCACAAAGGTTCCGCCGCCCTGTTTCCTGTACACCAGGCCTTTAGCTTCAAGTTTCTGAATGGCTTCACGCAAAGAAGGGCGCGACACCGCAAACTTTTCTGCTAATTCGCGTTCTGCAGGCAATCGTTGCCCCGCAGTCAAATTACCGTCGAGGATCATGGACTCAATTTGTTCCAGAATCACATCGGACAGTTTTTTAGCGCGAACTCTTTGCATTATTCAACCAAAATCAAAATGGTAATACCAATTAACCTATTAGCTTAGTGCAAAATAATTCAAAGGTAAAACAAAGATTCAGCTGGTGAATTCAGCAATAACATCAGCAAGGATAGCAATCGAAGCCACATCGCGGCTTCGGTACTGGTCAGACCAAATACATAAAAATCGATTATTTATTCACTAAGACTGAAAAATACTGTCCCGGTCTGATCGTTAAACGCTTCAGAGCTGAACAGGCACATGGGAACAGATTTGGCGCTTGCTCACAGGATCAACTTATCAAGCCGGACAGCGTCAGTACCGCCACTAATACCAACAACGCCATCATGTTGCGTTTTACCAGTCGCACCATAGTGCAGGGCTCATCGGTGCATTCAATGCCTTCAGGCTCAACATACTCGGCAGCTTGCGCAACTTCGGTAACCATTTTACGGGCTGAAGTTTCACGGAAGTATTCAAGCCAGATAGTCAGTCCACGGGAGAAATGTCCGACCACCAGCAATCCGAGTGTATGAAGTCGTACCGGAACCCAGTCAATCAATTCCATCACCTGCATCCAGTTGGATTGCTGTTGATGTTCATGTTGTGTCAGGTATCTGAGCAAATATGCAGATAACACATAAAACAACGCCCCTGCGGCGCCAAACACCACAAACCAGATAGCTACTGCAGCATAATGACGATAATTCACCCATACCAGACACTGGCCCAGGCTGTTACCTGAATCACAGGGGTAGCCTAATTGCTCTGCGTATAGCACGGATGCTTCAGTATCTTCCCGGGATGCCGCTTGCAGATACCCTCTGTAACTCTGGCGCAAGTCCGGGCAACCTATGCATACCATCAGCACAACCGTGTTCACGATAAAGGTGATAAAAAATGCATCCAGCTGAAAAAGCACCAGGCCGATGACCAGCGCAGGAATCAACACTATGGCCAGCAGTACTTGCCGTGACGTGTCAGGTGAGAGAATATCGTGCTTCTCCAGCCATGCGGCATAGCGGCTGGTGTAGAAACCAGACTGCCAGTATGTGGTTTTATTGGTTGCTCTTTCAATCGCCAGCACCAGCAATAAACTGATCAGTGTCATAAAATTTCCCTTAATTGCCTTCTGAAACCCGGCCAGTCAAAGGCTTCACCGGGGTCGGTTTTCCTGCCGGGCGCGATATCACAATGACCGACAATGCGCCCCAGAGTTATCTTAGGATAAGTGTGCATGATATTCGCGGTTAATGTCAGTAAAGTTCTGTACTGGTCGGTGCTGTAGGGGTGGGTATCCGTGCCTTCCAGTTCAATACCAATACTGAAGTCGTTGCAGGCACTGCGCCCCTGATAACAGGACTTTCCGGCATGCCAGGCCCGCATTGTTGTTGGTACATACTGAACCAGACCGCCATCACGGTGGATCAGAAAATGGCTGGACACCCTCAGCCCTTCCAGTTTCCTGAAGTATGGGTGGTCGTCACAGTTCAGGTTGCCGGTAAATAGTTGATCAATAAAGGGACCACCAAATTTCCCCGGTGGCAGGGAGATATTGTGAATCACCAGCAGACTGACGTTGACCCCGGCGGGGCGTGAGTCGCAATGAGAGGAAGGGTGTTTAACGGCTGCACTATTCCAGCCAGAATGATCAAACATACAAGGGATGAATTTGCTATTGGAATGCAGTTACTATAACAGTATACCTCTTATTGCAGATGGAAATCCCTTGTCAGAGCCAGTAAAAGATCCAACTCATCAGAAACTCGGCCGCTGGATGTGGGTAATGGCCTGGCTTTGCGGATTGGGACTGCTCACCCTGTTGTTTGACAAACAGTTGGCCAGACAGTTTAACCCGAATCCCGAACCGGTCAGTTATCAACAAGGCCAGGCCACTGAGGTTAAACTTAAACGCAACCGCCAGGGCCATTACGTAGCCAGCGGCTTGATCAACCAGCAGCCTGTGGTGTTTTTGCTGGATACCGGCGCGACACAGGTTTCGGTGCCTATGCATCTGGCCCAGCGCCTGAACCTGCAACCCGGCGCCGTGCAACGGGTGATGACTGCCAATGGCAGTGTTAATGTCGCTAAAACCCGCATTGATACACTACAGCTGGGCGATTTGACGTTAACAGATCTGGATGCCAACCTTAATCCCGGCATGCAGTCCGATGCCATACTGCTGGGTATGAGTGCACTGAAACAGCTGGATTTCCGCCAGTCAGGTGAGTGGCTGTATCTGACTCCCGCTAACAACTATTAGGCTAGAGCGCCATATAGTTTAAATAAACAACACCAGCGAGAGTTCAAAAAGCGCGCAGGCAAGGCAAATTTTTGAAGGTTTAGTGGGCCTAAATCAAGAAAATTTGCCGCCGGATGCGCGCTTTTTGGGCCTCGCCCTCCGGGAGCGCCTGAAAAAGCCTCACTCTGCGTTCTGGTTGCTTGAAAGAGCACCACTATTCCTGCGCAACCACGCCTTGATTGAGGCTTTTTCAGGCAGCTCTGGTGTTCGTTTTTCAAACTATATGGCGCTCTAGTGCCTGTCCAGAAAGGCAGGTTCCCGCGTGACGCTTACGATGCTGCAGATGTTCAGAGATCAGCCCGGAAGTTCCCCTCTTTCACAACCCCAGCGACTTAGCGCCTCAGCGAGATCAAAAACAAAAAGCCAATGATCTCGCAAAGGCGCAGAGGGCGCAGAGAAAACAACCCCGACAGCCCGGTAAAACCCTGTTTAGGAAAAACCAGTGTATAATCCTCCTTTGATGCTTCTTTCTACTATCTCTGGGTTACCTATGCTGCAACTGGAACAAGAAATAAAACGCGCTGTCGCTGCCGCCCTGGATGAAGATCTGGGCTACCATACGGCCCTTCAGGGCGATATTACCGCCAATCTGATCCCCGAAAATCACTTGGCAAAGGCCACAGTCATCTGCCGACAGGATGCTGTGATTGCCGGTCAGGCCTGGGTTGATGAAGTGTTCCGTCAGTTAGGCGCTACGGTCCAGGTCAGCTGGCAGGTACAAGATGGTGACAGGGTCGCTGCCAACACCACGCTGTTTGAGCTAAGTGGACCCTCCCGAACCCTCCTCACAGGTGAGCGTACTGCACTGAATTTTTTGCAAACGCTTTCAGCCACCGCAACCACCGTAGCTGCTTATGCCAAAGTGCTAAGTGGTACAAACACCAAAATACTGGATACCCGTAAAACCCTACCCGGAATGCGCGCCGCACAAAAATACGCAGTGCGCTGTGGCGGTGGGGTCAATCATCGTATGGGTTTGTTCGACGCATTCCTGATCAAAGAGAATCATATTCTCGCCTGCGGCTCTATTACTAAAGCTGTGGCTACTGCCCGCAAACAGCACCCCGACAAGCAAGTGGAAGTAGAAGTAGAAAATCTTGCTGAGCTGGAGCAAGGGCTTGCCGCCGGTGCCGATATTCTGATGCTGGATAATTTCAGCCTGGCGGATATTAAAGAAGCGGTTAAGCGTAATAGAGGGCAGGCCAAACTGGAAGTTTCAGGAAATGTCACCCTGGATACCCTGCCCGGACTGGCGCAAACCGGGGTGAATTATATCTCTTGTGGAGCACTGACCAAGGATATTCGCGCCATCGATTTGTCCTTACGTATTACCGATAACAACTGAATACACGGTCTCGGGGGTTTAGGGTCTCTCACAATAATCAAGACTCAGGTATTAAACCCAATACTTGTCGGAAAAGAAAAGGGGCCTATACTGACTCTGGAGAAACAAATCAGGTCAGTACATTTTGTCATCTGGCTTGACTATGGTTCCTGTCAGCAAACTTTTACGCATTCATTATGATGCACTGGAGATAAACGATGAAAACTCAGATGACCAATAACAAGGGTTTCACCCTGATTGAATTAATGATTGTAGTAGCCATTATCGGTATTTTGGCCGCTATTGCCCTTCCTGCCTATCAGAATTATACGCAGAAGGCCCGCTTTACTGAAATTACCAATGCTACTGCTGCGGCGAAAACTGCCGTAGAGATTTGTGCACAAACCGGCACTCCACTTGCAGATTGTGACGGCGGTTCCAACGGTATTCCTGATAATGTTCCAGCCGGAGCTGGTATTATTGGATTAACTACCACTGATGGTGAGATTGTGGCCACCAAACCCACTGATTCATCTATTACTGGTGCAGGTACCTTTACCCTGACTCCACAATTGGCCGGCGGTGCAGTTACATGGGAATCTGCCTGTGACCCTGCCACTTTATGCTAAAACTTAATTAGCATAGTAGTAAAAGCCCAGTCTATGCTGGGCTTTTTTGTCTGAGCCTGAGTAGCGGATTGAGCAAGCGGAAAAAACACTATGGCAAAAGCAAAGTCACTGGATATTTTTGTCTGGCAGGGTAAAAACCGCAAAGGCCAGCAGGTTAAAGGCGAGATCAGCGCCAGGTCTATGACCGAGGCCCGCAATCTGCTTAGACGCCAGGGCGTTTCCGCCACCAAAGTTAAAAAATTTACTAAGCCTTTATTTGGCCGAGGTTCTGCGAAAGTTAACGCCGAAGATATCTGCATTGTTTCACGGCAGATTGCTACCATGCTGGGCGCCGGCGTGACCCTGATACAGACCATAGATATGATTGCCGAAGGTCATGCCAAGGCCAGTATGCGCAAGATGCTGACGGATATTGGCAATGAAGTTAAAGCCGGAAACCCACTTTCTACGGCGCTGCGCAAACATCCCGACCATTTCGAAGATCTGTATTGCGATCTGGTGGAAACCGGCGAGCAGTCCGGTGCCCTGGAAACCATCTATGATCGTATCGCCACCTATAAAGAAAAGGCTGAGGCACTTAAATCAAAAATCAAGAAGGCGATGTTCTACCCTATCGCGGTAATTGTGGTGGCGTTTATTGTTACCACCATTCTATTGGTTTTCGTGGTACCCCAGTTTGAAGAGATCTTCAGCAGCTTTGGCGCCGAGTTACCCGCCTTTACCCAGTTTGTACTGGGCATCTCACGGTTTGTGCAAAATAACGGGCTGTATATTGCCGCCGCCATGTTTGTGGGTGCCATCCTCTTTGCCAGGGCCTATAAAAAATCACGGCCACTGAGAGACAGCATTGATAAGAAAATCCTTAAGGTTCCGGTTATAGGCGAAATCCTGAAAAAAGCCTCGATTGCCCGTTTTACCCGCACCCTGTCCACCACCTTTGCCGCCGGTGTGCCTTTGATTGGCGCGCTGGAGTCCGCCGCCGGTGCGGCCGGTAATGCGGTATTCAGAGATGCGATATTGCATATCCGCAAAGAAGTGGCCGGTGGTATGCCGATGAATGTGGCCATGCGTGCCACAGCGGTATTCCCTGACATGGTGACGCAGATGATTGCCATCGGTGAAGAATCCGGTGCCGTCGACGAGATGCTTAGCAAAATTGCCACTATCTATGAGCGTGAAGTGGACGATATGGTAGACGGCCTCACCAGTTTGCTTGAACCCATGATTATGGCAGTCCTCGGGGTGGTTATCGGTGGCCTGATTGTGGCCATGTACCTGCCTATCTTCCAGATGGGTAATGTGGTTTAATTCTTCGCGGTTTTATCGCAAAGAGAATAAAAATGCTAAGAAAATTTATTGTGTTACTTGTATTAGCCGGTGCGAGCCTGGGTCTGCAGGCCAATACCGTGCAACCGGCACCACTGGTGTCTGTACCTACCCATGATGCCTTTT
The DNA here is from genome assembly GCF_002591895.1 of Lacimicrobium alkaliphilum. GTDB lineage: Bacteria > Pseudomonadota > Gammaproteobacteria > Enterobacterales > Alteromonadaceae > Lacimicrobium > Lacimicrobium alkaliphilum. The sequence goes on along the minus strand of NZ_NISX01000006.1, from coordinate 24,933 downwards.
TTAATAAACTCAGAGCCCATTGCGGTAAAGCCTATGCTGGTAAAGTCACAGTCGATACGCCGGCTCAGCCAGGATTTGAAGGCCCCCTGATTATGCATGTGCGCAAATGTGAAGCGCATCAGTTACAAATCCCCTTTCATGTTGGTAATGATCATTCCCGTACCTGGATCCTGACCAAAACCGGTTCAGGAATAAGCCTTAAACACGATCATCGCAACGCCGATGGCTCTCATGATACGTCAACCATGTACGGGGGCCACACAACCGATGCAGGCTGGGACAATGTCCAGTCATTTCCTGTGGATCAGTATTCCAGAGAACTTTTTGTCAGTCAGGGGATCCCGCAGTCCAACACTAATATCTGGCAAATGTATATTTACCCTGAGCGTTTTACCTATCGCCTTATCCGTGAAGGCCGTGAGTTCAGAGTGGATTTTGATCTGACTCAACCTGTAGCGCTGCCTCCTGTGCCCTGGGGTTATGAATAACAACAGGCTGATGCCATGAACGAAATAATGATGTTACTGGAAAATTCGCCTGCGGTTCTGATCACCTTTACTCTGCTGTTGGGATTAATGATAGGCAGCTTCCTGAATGTAGTGATCCACAGATTGCCGATTATGATGGAACGCAGCTGGAAGCAAGAGTATCAAAGCTATTTTCACCCTGAAAAAAGCACTCAGCCGGCACCTTTTAACCTGATCAAACCGGACTCTGAGTGTCCGCAATGTCAGCATAAAATACGTGCCTGGGAAAATATCCCGCTGCTGAGCTGGATATGGCTTAAGGGTAAATGCAGCCAATGTAAAACACCCATTTCCGTTCGTTATCCGTTGGTAGAGTTACTGACAGGAATAATCAGCGGCTGGCTGGCCTGGCATTTTGGATTTGGCTGGCCTTTACTGGCCGCGCTGTTTCTCAGTTGGTTGTTAGTGGCGATGACGTTTATCGATCTGGATCGTATGTTGCTGCCAGATCAACTGACCCTGCCTCTGTTATGGCTAGGGCTGCTGCTAAGCACCCAGCATGTTTTCGTCTCTCCTGTTGATGCCATTATCGGTGCCGCAGCCGGATACCTGAGCCTGTGGTCGGTTTACTGGGGCTTTAAACTGCTGACCGGTAAGGAAGGCATGGGCTATGGTGATTTTAAGTTGTTGGCTGCACTGGGCGCCTGGATGGGCTGGCAGTATCTGCCGATGATTATTTTGCTGTCATCTTTTGTCGGTGCAATACTGGGTATCATCATGTTATCCCTGCAAGGAAAAGAAAAAGGCCAGGCCATACCCTTCGGCCCTTACCTGGCGTTAGCCGGATGGATAACCTTCTTGTACGGTGAACATCTTAGTGATCTCTACTGGTCCTGGATGCTGGCGTGAGTCACTTATTGGTTGGGCTGACTGGTGGAATTGGCAGCGGTAAAACTCGGGTATCCGATATGTTTGCCAAGCTGGGAGTGAGTGTGATTGATGCCGACATTCTTGCCCGTGATCTGGTGGCACCCGGAATGCCGGCACTCAGGGCAATAGAAGAAAAGTTCGGGAAACATATCCTGGATAACAGCGGCATGCTGAATCGCCGAGAGCTAAGGGAAAAAGTGTTTTCTGACCCCGAACAAAAACACTGGCTGGATAATTTGCTCCACCCTCTGATTCGGCAGGAATTAGTAAAACAAGGCAAAGAAGCCCCCTCTGAGTATGCTATCCTTGCTGTACCCTTGCTGGTTGAGAACCAACTGAATAAACTGGTGGACAGAACGCTGGTTGTCGATGCTGAACCTCAACAGCAGCTAAAAAGGGTTATCAACCGGGATGATGTGAGTGAAGAGCACGTACAAAGCATCATCAGTCACCAGGCCAGCCGGACGGAGCGCCTGGCTATCGCAGATGATGTGATTGACAATAATGGTGAGCTCAGTCAACTACAGCCTCAGGTACAGAAACTACACGAAAAATACCTGAAACTGGCTAAAATCAGTGTAAAAGCTTGAATTAAGACTGTTTTTACGTTGTAGTTCCGAAAGCGCTGCTGTCACCATCAATGAGGTAACCGAATGAATCAGGCTGTTTTTGAATTCCCGCTCAACGAGAAGGTTCGCACCTATCTGCGTCTTGAGCAGTTATTCAAACAGCTCAGCCAGGCCAACAGCGCGCAGGAAGACTGGCAGTACGTTAAGTTTATTGAATCACTCTTTACCCTGCTTGATTTAGCTGAAAGAGTGGATGTACGCAATGACCTGCTTAAAGATATCGATTTACACGAAAAGAATCTCGACCACTGGGCGCAACATCCGAACATCGATATGGCTGCATTAAAGCAGGCCAAAGATAATGTGGCCGGGCTGCGCGATGCACTTAAAAGTGCGAAGAAGTTTGGTTCCGCTCTTAAAGAAGAAAAATTTCTGATGTCGATCCGCCAGCGCTTCTTTATTCCGGGCGGCGCTTGTAGCTTCGATTTACCCAACCTTCATTATTGGTTACGCCAGTCTCAACAATATAAACAGCAAATATTGCTGGGTTGGCTGGATGAGTTTTCACTGATGAAGCAAGCCATAGAACTCACCTTGTCATTCCTGAGAGAACGAGGCCGCTTTGAACAGGTAGAGGCTGAAAAGGGTTTCTATCAGGGGGTAGCCGATGATAAAAATGAGATGATTCGTGTCTATTGCCAGACGGATCAGGGCTACTTCCCGACTCTCAGCGGTAACAAATATCGCTATGCGATTCGATTTATGTTTTTTAATCCTGAAGAGGCGGGCCAGGTTGCCATGGAGTCAATGGTCACCTTCAGGCTCGCCAGTTGTTAATCTGAACCGCCACAGAAAAAAGCCAATGAAAGTGAACTGCCCAACTTGCGAAAAAGAAGTGGAATGGGGAAATATGAGCCCCTATCGACCCTTTTGCAGTAAAAAATGCCAGTTGATTGACCTCGGTGAATGGGCCAACGAAGAAAAAGCCATTCCTGTAAAAGGCCCTCAGGACGAGGCCAACGCTCAGATGGATATTGAAGATATTGAGGCCATGCTGAGCGAGCAGGAACAGGATTTCTTTAAACCTTCCTGAACTTCAAGGCCTTTTTCACCACGGAGACGCAGAGATCGCTGAGGGTCAATCCCGCATGGTGTTAGCGGGAATCCAGTGCCTTTTTGTGAACGATTGATTTTTCAGTTCTCGGGGCCTCTGAGCAATTAAACAAAAAAGCCCGGGATCTCGCAAAGAAAAGCATAAACAGGCTCTGTCTTTTTTCGTGGTTGAAGCTTTTTTACCACCAAAGGCAGGAACGGATATTTGTTACCGCGAAGCCATTGAGGCGACTGGGCCCTATAGCGCCAATTCCGTATCCCTCTGCGACTCTGCGGTGAACAATTCTTTTTTGTGGTTGGTGGTCAGGTTTTTTCCACAAACTCGCGGATCTGTTCAATAATACCCGGGCCATCTATTTTCAACTCAGCATACATTTGCTGCTGAGTACCTTGCATAATAAATTGATCCGGTAATCCCAGACACACCAACTGAGATCCGAGCTTGTTATTATGCAGGCATTCACCCACTGCACTGCCTGCCCCCCCCATAATGGCACCGTCTTCTATGGTCACCAGAGTATTGTGCTCTGCTGCTATTTGCTTTAACAAAACGTCATCCAGGGGTTTAACAAATTTCATATCCACCAGAGTGGCATCTACTTCTTCTGCCGCATGTCTGGCACCAGGTAATAAGGTGCCAAAATTCAGAATCGCAATATGCTGACCCTGGCGCAAAATTTCCCCTTTGCCCAATGGCAGAGTCGTCATCGCGTCCTGAACCTCAGCACCACAGCCCTGGCCCCGTGGATATCGCACCGCAGCAGGTTGGCTGAGCTGATAGCCTGTATACAACATTTGCCGGCACTGATCCTCATCACTGGGTGTCATAATGACCATATTGGGTATACAACGCAGGTAGGGAATGTCGAAAGCGCCCTGGTGAGTTGGCCCGTCTGCTCCAACAATACCGGCTCTGTCAATAGCCAGCAGCACCGGTAGATTCTGCAGGGCGATATCGTGTATTAACTGATCATATGCCCGTTGCAGGAAGGTGGAATAAATTGCCACCACGGGTTTAAGACCCTCTTTGGCCAGCCCTGCCGCAAAGGTCAGAGCATGCTGCTCTGCGATCGCCACATCGAAATATTGCTGTGGAAAACGCTGCGAGAATTCCACCATCCCCGAGCCTTCTCGCATGGCCGGTGTGATAGCCATTAGATCTTCGTCCTGCTCGGCCATATCACACAGCCAGTTGCCGAATATCTTTGAAAACGTCGGGCCCGATGCTTTGGTCTTCGGCAGGAAGTTCTCACTGGGATCGAATTTCGGCACTGCGTGATAATTGATCGGATCCTGCTCTGCCCGCTCATACCCTTTGCCCTTTCTGGTCACGATATGCAGCAGGTTAGGACCGCTGAGCTTACGCATATTACGCAGAGTGTCGACCAGCCCATTCACATCATGACCGTCGATGGGCCCAATATAATTAATTCCCAGTTCTTCAAAAATAGTGCCCGGCACCACCATGCCTTTGATATGCTCTTCGGCGCGGCTGGCAAACTCTTTTATCGGTGGCACATTGCTTAGCAGCTTTTTGCCACCGTCACGGATGGAGTTGAAAAAGCGCCCGGTAAGCAGTCGGGCCAAATGACTGTTCAGCGCACCGACATTCTCGGAGATAGACATTTCATTGTCATTCAACACCAGCAATAAATCTTTATCCATGTCTCCGGCATGATTCATGGCTTCAAAGGCCATACCTGCAGTCAGTGCACCATCACCGATAACAGCAACAACTTTGCGGTTCCGGGCCTCTTTCTCCGCAGCGACTGCCATACCCAGCGCGGCACTTATAGACGTCGAAGAGTGGCCCACAGCAAAAGTGTCATATTCACTTTCTAATGGCCAGGGAAAAGGATGGAGACCGTCTTTCTGGCGAATACTGGACATCCGTTCGCGGCGGCCGGTAACAATTTTATGGGGGTAAGCCTGGTGGCCTACATCCCAGATTAACCGGTCAAACGGCGTGTTATACACATAATGCAATGCCACCGTCAGCTCAACAGTGCCGAGACCGGAAGCAAAGTGCCCACTGCTCTGGCTGACACTGGCGAGCAGATACTGACGTAACTCAGTAGCAAACTGATGTAATTTTTCCTGTGGCAACTTTCGCAGCTGAACAGGGTCATCGGCCAGCGACAACGTCGGGTAGTGAGCTAAATCCAGAGTCATGTGATTAATTTCTAATAATTTCGATGAATAATGTAGTCCGCAAAGGACGCTAATGAAGAGGTATTGTATGGCAAAGCGTCTAAGGCTTGAAGCGCTTCTTGATAAAGCTGCTCAGTCAAAGATATTGCCCCCTGCAATCCCAATAAGGCGGGGTAGGTGCTCTTTTTCATCAACACATCAGATCCCTGAGGTTTCCCCAGGGTTTGCGTATCACCAGTAATATCCAGAATATCGTCCTGCACCTGAAACGCCAATCCCATGGCACCAGCATAGTTTGAAAGCAACGTCACTTCATTGTGTTTCAGGCCAGCCATAGCAGCGGGTATCAATAACGCGGCCTGAAGCAAAGCACCGGTTTTACTTTTATGTAACGCTTCGAGGTCAGACAGGGAAATTTTCTTATCAGTGGCGGCCAGGTCCAGTGCCTGACCACCACACATACCACTGTAACCTGACGCTCTGGCCAGCATTCCTATAATCGTTACCCGATAATCCGGCATCCTTTGAGAGACAGGCATGGTCGCGAGCATATCGAATGCCAGAGCCTGCAGTGCATCGCCTGCGAGGATCGCTGAGGCTTCACTAAAAGCCACATGACAGGTGGGCTTTCCCCGACGCAATTCATCATTGTCCATGGCGGGCAAATCATCATGAATAAGTGAGTAGGTATGGATACATTCGAGAGCCATAGCGGGCGCATCCAGCTCTTCCATACTCAGCTCAAGCATATTTCCACAAGCATATACCAGGGCAGGGCGAATTCGCTTACCGCCATTTAAAAGCGCATAAGCCATCGCTTCTTTGAGCTGTGGAGCTACATCGGGAAGCTGTTTTATTTGATTTTCCAGGCCAGAGTTTACCCTTTGCTGATACAGGTTGAACTCTTTGTGCCAATCTGCGTGCTTCACTGAGTCGGCTCATCAGAGAAAGGAACCAGCTCAGACTGCCCCTGCTGTTGAAGCAATTGCTGGACTTTCTGTTCAGCCTGACGCAAACGATTCTGGCTCAACCGGGTTAATTCAACCCCACGCTCGAATTGCTGTAATGCCTTATCCAGCGGCAACTCACCCTGCTCCATCTGTTCTACAATTTGTTCAAGCTCGTTAAGAGCCTCTTCGAAGCTTAAGTTTTCATTTTTTTTTCGGCTTGTCATAGGAAGAAGTTACTGTCATTACTGTGCTAAAGGGAAGCCTCCCGACGACGCCGGGAAGTGTCTGGCACATTACCGGACGGCCTATAACGGGTCAAACACTTTGTCATACTACCAGGCTCAGGTGGCCACAAAATGCAGGTTGCAACTAGTACTACGGGCATTTGAAGTTGCAGAGGTGTAAATGCGACTTCAGGATTATCTTTGAGTGTCGATAAATTGGTGAAATAACTCAATCACTTATCCTGTTTTTTTACGGATACAATAATACCCTTTGAGACTTGTTGCCGGACCATGAAATAGGGCAATATGTAGACTGAGGCTATGATATACGGGTTCTGGAAGATTAAATAACCAGGGGTTTTGGGGAGAAAAGTGTGGATTTAGCAACCCTGATTGGCATGTTAGGTGCGATGGGCTTTATCGTAATGGCCATGGTGCTCGGTGGCGACATCATGATGTTTGTAAACGTGCCATCCATACTGATCGTATTCGGCGGCTCCATTTTTGTCGTTATGACATCTTATACACTGGGTCAGTTCTTCACGGCGGGCAAGATTGCCGCTAAAGCCTTTATGTTTAAGATAGAATCACCTGAAGAGTTGATTGAGAAAATAGTCGAAATGGCTGATGCCGCCCGTAAAGGCGGATTTCTGGCGCTTGAAGAAGCAGAAATCAATAATGAATTTATGCAAAAAGGCGTCGATATGCTGGTAGATGGCCATGACGTGGATGTGGTGCGGGGGACTCTCGCGAAGGATATCTCGATGACCACAGAACGACATGAATTCGGCGCATCCATCTTCAAGACACTTGGCGATGTGGCACCCGCTATGGGTATGATAGGCACCCTGATTGGATTGGTGGCGATGCTTTCAAATATGGATGATCCGAAAGCCATTGGTCCGGCTATGGCCGTTGCCCTGTTGACTACACTTTATGGCGCGTTTTTCGCCAATGTCATTGCCATTCCGATAGCTAACAAGCTAATCAACAGGGCCGAACAGGAAAAGCTTAACCAGAGTGTGGTACTGGATGGCATTCTGGGTATCGCCGATGGTCAGAACCCAAGAGTGATCGAAGGTTTACTGAAAAATTATTTGGCCGCCAATAAACGTGCTGCCGGTGAACCGGATGAGTAACTACTATGGCTGATCAACAAGATTGTCCCAAATGTCCACCTCCCGGGCTCCCCGCCTGGATGGCGACCTTTGCCGATCTGATGAGTTTGCTGATGTGTTTTTTCGTGTTGCTGTTGGCATTTTCCGAAATGGATGTGCTTAAGTTCAAGCAGATTGCCGGTTCAATGAAGTTTGCTTTTGGGGTTCAGAATAAAATTGAAGTCAAAGACATCCCTAAGGGAACCAGTGTTATTGCCATGGAATTCCGCCCGGGTAAGCCCGACCCGACTCCGATAGAGAACATCCAGCAACAAACCATCGAAATGACGCAGCAAATGCTGGAGTTTGAAGCGGGTGAGGAGGACTCGGCCGGCGGCAGACAAAAGCAGCGGGGAACACAGCGCGGCGGTAAATCGCAACAAACGGCGCAAGCCTCACCCAGCGCAGCTGCACAAGCTGCCAGCGAACAAACCAGTGAACAAATGAAAAAGATTGCTCAGGAACTGCAACAGCAGATCATGGATGGTGCAATAGAAATGGAATCCCTGGGCCAACAAATAACAATCAGGATAAAAGAAAACGGGGCTTTCTCTGCGGGCTCGGCCTTTTTACAACCCCAGTTCATTCCGGTACTGCGTAAGGTAGGCCGGCTGTTGGTGGATATCCCCGGCACCATTGAAGTATCAGGCCATAGTGATAACCAGCAAATCTCAAATGAACTCTACCGTTCCAACTGGGATCTTTCAGCCCAGCGAGCCGTTGCAGTAGCAGAGGCCATGCGTGGAGCCGAAGGCTTTGATGAATCACGCATGTCGGTTGTCGGTCTGGCTGATACCGCCCCTCTGGCAGACAACAACACGGCAGAAGGGCGTACACAAAACCGACGAGTAGAGATTACCATAAATCAGGGGGAAGCCATGGAGGCCGGACCGATTTCCATCGTAGAACCCTGACTTGTGAAAGCCATTCCTGACTTAGCGTCAGATTGGGGTTAACGGCAACTTTTGCTATACTCCGCGCACTTTTTCATTGGCTCCACGTAGTTATGAAGTTCATTCTTAAACTCCACCCTGAGATCACGATAAAAAGTGACTCGGTCAGACGACGCTTTACCCGCATACTCGAATCCAACATCCGCAACCTTTTCAAGCCCTATGAATTTAAAGTTGCCTTGTGGAACCGGTGGGATAAGTTGATCCTCGAAGCCAAAACCACATCCCGCAGCGAAATTGAACAGGTACTGGATCAACTAAAACGCATCCCGGGTATAGAACAATGCCTGCAGGTACAACAAAGTGAATATCATAGCCTGGATGATATCTATCAGCAGGTGAAAGCGGTATGGGGTGACAAACTGGCAGATAAGCGCTTTGCAGTGAAAGTGCGTCGCCGGGGTAAACATGATTTCACCTCCATGGATGTGGCCCGCTATGTGGGAGGGGGGCTCAATCAGCACTGTGATAGTGCCGGTGTAGACCTGACCAATCCTCAAGTGCTGATTGAACTGGAAGTGGACAAAGATCAGTTACTGATTATCAACAACAGGTTTAAGTGCCTCGGTGGTATGCCCCTGCCAACGCAGGAAGATGTGATTTCACTGATTTCCGGCGGCTTTGATTCAGGTGTGTCCAGTTACCAGATGATCCGCCGCGGCGCCCGTACCCATTACTGTTTCTTTAATCTGGGTGGCAAGGAGCATGAAATAGCCGTAAAACAAGTTGCCTGCTATCTTTGGCAACGGTTCGGCGCATCTCACAGGGTCAAATTTATCAGCGTTAATTTTGAGCCTGTGGTAGAACAAATACTCGAGCGTACCGACAATGGACTGATGGGCGTGGTGCTTAAACGTCTGATGTTAAAGGCTGCCAGTATTGTGGCCGACAACCTCGCCGTATCAACACTGGTTACCGGTGAGGCGATGGGGCAAGTGTCGAGCCAGACGCTGTCAAATCTGGCAGTGATTGATCGGGCAACCGACAAGCTGGTACTCAGGCCGCTGATCTGTATGGACAAAGCAGAGATCATTAATCTGGCCCGTGAGATTGGCACAGAAGACCTGAGCAAAAGTATCCCGGAATACTGCGGCGTTATTTCCAATCGTCCCACTGTAAAAGCAGACTTAGGGCAGATTGAGCAACAACAGACTCTTATAGACGAAGGGCTGATAGAAAGTTTAGTACAGGCCGCTTATGTAGAAGATATACGCCGCATCGTCAGGGAAGCGACTGAAGAAGTCAGAGAAGTGGAAACGACACAATCTCTGCCTGACAAAGCCGTAGTACTGGATATTCGCAGTGCCGAAGAGCAAGAGCGGGCCCCTTTACGGGTAGAAGGCAAAGAGGTGAAACATCTGCCCTTTTATCGCCTTGCCAGCCAGTTCCCCAACCTGGACCAGAACAGGCAGTATTACCTGTTCTGCGACCGCGGTGTGATGAGCCGAATGCAGGCTCTTCTGCTACACGAAAACGGGTATACAGATGTTAAAGTTTTTCGTCCTAAGACAGTGAGACACTGACAACGCCCTGAGTGGTATCTCTGTAAAAAATTCAGGTTACCGGATCAGGTGCAGCAGTATTTCGACTCCCCGATAATGATATTTCATATGCAACAAAGCACTTTGCTCCATCATCAATTCGAGGGGAGCCTGTGCCTGAGGGGTGAAACCGGGATCATTACTGGCAATCAGGCTGATAAAATATTGTCCTGTTGCGTCATGCCACATCTTCCCCTGATAACTGTAACCAGACCTGTTGCCCCACATATCCATGAAGATAAAATCTGCCAGTCTGTTTTATTCCCCGAGTCCGGACTGAATCTGATATTGCCCTGTACATTAGGCAGGGTTACACCTGACTCCTGGTAGTCGTTTAGCTGCCAATGTCCCTGTGGCATAAAATACTTTTCCTGCTGCTGTGGTTGAGCGGTTGACGAATTACTTCCTTCCTGTGAGCTACTGGCGGGCGTTGCAGAGGCGTGCTGCGGGTCTCGTGGTGTTATCGTCCTCACTTTTTGCAGCGGTTCTGAGGTTTCCCCCATAGCCGGCTTGCTCGCAGGCAGTAGCCTGGGTGCTAACAGTAGCCCACCCCTGCCACAATCAGAATGATGGAAGGGTTACTGACATCCAGCTTGATCCCAAAGCCTTCGAGGTAGTTTTTATTGCCGTCCCGATTGCCGAAAATGAAGAGTCCCAGACCAACCAGGATAAGGAGAACCCCGGTGGTAAGTAGAATCAGATCGAATGTATCCAAAATACGCAATCCTTATGCCTATGCCATGCACCATAGCAATTCTCTCAGACAATCAAACTGATAACGACGACATACCTCAGAGATAAAAGACCATTACCATGATAGCGTAAGTCTGGCATAAAAATCTTATACAGCAATGCTCGATGCAAAAGTCGCAATAAGCACCTAGAAATGCAGTTGGTAGGAGAGTAATAAACTATTGTCGGTAAATGCCTTCTGCTGTTCGTAAACGGCATGAGCATCATAACTGGTGCGCGTTAATCTGAGTTCAAGACTGGCCGTTGGGATTGCCTGCAGCCATTGTGTAGACACAATAAAACTCTGGCTGTCGGCCATATCCAGTCTGTCACCTGTTATGAAAGCTATATGACCACCATCGAGTTGCGCAAATCCAATACCCAGCTGCACCTGTTCCGCAACCTGCAGACGGGGAAGAACCTCGTAGCCCAGCGTAGTCTGGTCAAAACTGTTAGCACAATCCTGCAACCCTGTTCTGCTGGTGACGACCTCAGCGGAAAATGACAAATGTTGTGTTAACGGGCTGGCAAAACTGAAACGTTTAATTTCATGCTGATAATCAGACACTCCAAACGAGTATTTCTTTACCTGCACAGGTGCCCTCTTCCACTCGCCGTTCCAGGAGGATGGTGCGTTAGCAGCAGGCTGATTTGCCATCACTATCAGAGGACTCAGAAAGAAAAAACTGACTGCAAACCTGAACATACAATACCAACCTGCGCGTGAGGACCAGAAATTCAGAATAGCGCATTTTTTACTCAGAATAGGTAAGGGGTTTGATACCTTAGTATTATTGCTCGGGTGAGGCGTGAGGCGTCTGATTAGTGCTGAGTGCTGAGTGCTGAGTGCTGAGTGCTGAGTGCTGAGTGCTGAGTGATTAGTGCTGAGTGCTGAGTGCTGAGTGCTGAGTGCTGAGTGCTGAGTGCTGAGTGCTGAGTGCTGAGTGCTGAGTGCTGAGTGCTGAAAAAGCTTGACATAACACACTAATATATCGACATTTTTTCATCATTCATCATTCATCATTCATCATTCATCATTCATCATTCATCATTCATCATTCATCATTCATCATTCATCATTCATCATTCTCCTAACTCCTAACTGCCCCAACAGGCAATAAAAAAGCGCCTTTCGGCGCTTTTATGTCCATGGATGGACGGTATGCCGGGGTTGCATGGAGCATTCCCCGGCTTTAATCCAACAGACTAATTAAATCTGTGTAGATTTCTCAACAACATCCACCAACATCCAGTTTTTAGTCTTAGACATTGGACGACATTCGCGTATCGTTACCACGTCACCGACGTTACACTGGTTGGCTTCGTCATGAGCATGCAGTTTAGTGGTACGCTTAATGAATTTCCCATAGATTGGGTGTTTCACTCTGCGCTCAATAGCAACAGTGATGGATTTTTCCATCTTGTTACTAATCACACGGCCCTGCAATGTACGTATAGTTTGTTCAGTCATTACGCACCTGCCTTCTCAGTCAGAATGGTTTTAACACGCGCAATGCTGCGACGCACGGTCTTCAGCTGATGACTTTTTTCCAGCTGACCTGTGCTGTGTTGCATGCGCAGGTTGAACTGTTCGCGGAGCAAATTAAGCAGCTCTGCGTTCAGTTCTTCCACGCTTTTTTCTTTCAGTTCAGTCGCTTTCATTACATCACCGTCCGAGTTACAAAGGTTGTCTTGAAAGGCAACTTGGAAGCGGCCAAAGCAAGCGCTTCGCGAGCCAGTTCTTCTGGAACACCTTCCATTTCATACAGCACGCGGCCTGGTTGGATTTGGCAAACCCAATACTCAACATTACCTTTACCTTTACCCTGACGAACCTCAAGAGGCTTCTCAGTGATAGGCTTATCAGGAAATACCCGAATCCAGATTTTACCCTGACGCTTAACGTGACGGGTTAGCGCACGACGGCCTGCTTCAATCTGGCGAGCTGTCATACGCCCACGACCAACGGCTTTAAGACCGAAAGTACCGAAGCTTACCTTGCCACCGGCAATAGCCATGCCGCGATTGCGACCTTTATGCTGCTTACGGAATTTCGTACGTTTTGGTTGTAACATCTTTAGCCCCCTTGCTTAGCGCTGCGGCCTTTCTTCTTAGGTGTCGGAGCGGGTTGCTCTGTAGCAGCGGGTAAGCCGCCCAATACTTCACCTTTGAAGATCCACACTTTTACGCCAATGATACCGTAAGTAGTGTTGGCTTCAGATGTTGCGTAATCGATGTCTGCACGAAAAGTGTGCAGCGGCACTCGGCCTTCACGATACCATTCTGAACGAGCAATTTCAGCGCCGCCAAGACGACCACTTACTTCTACTTTGATACCCTTTGCACCCAGACGCATGGCGTTTTGTACCGCACGCTTCATAGCGCGACGGAACATCACACGACGTTCAAGCTGACTGGCAATACTGTCGCCAACCAATTGTGCATCCAGCTCAGGCTTACGTACTTCAGCAATGTTAATTTGCGCGGGTACGCCGGCCAGATTAGAAACGTGCTTACGCAGCTTTTCTACGTCCTCACCTTTCTTACCAATCACCACGCCCGGACGGGCTGTATGAATGGTGACACGGATGCTTTTCGCAGGGCGCTCAATGATGATCCTGGAAACTGAAGCATTCTTCAGTTCTTTGGTCAGGAACTGACGTACCTGATGATCATTGAACAGGTTATCTGCATATTCTTTAGTATTAGCGTACCAGGTAGAAGTCCATGGTTTGCTGATACCCAGGCGAATACCCGTAGGATGTACCTTCTGTCCCATAATCTACTCCTAGTTATCAGCCACAACCACAGTGATGTGACTGCTACGCTTAAATATCCGATCCGCACGGCCTTTAGCTCTTGGCTTAATCCGCTTCATGGTCGGGCCTTCGTCGACGAAAATTTTCGCAACTTTCAGCTCGTCGATATCTGCACCCTCGTTATGCTCAGCATTGGCGATGGCAGATTCCAGTACTTTCTTGACCAGGTCAGCCGCTTTCTTAGGGCTATAACTGAGCAATTCCAGTGCTTTCTCAACGTGCATACCGCGAATTTGATCTGCAACCAGGCGCGTTTTCTGAGCCGAAGAGCGGGCAAAACGGTGTTTAGCTAATGCTTCCATTATTTCCCCCTTATCTTCTGGCTTTCTTATCTGCGACATGGCCGCGATAAGTACGCGTTGGAGCAAATTCGCCCAACTTATGGCCGACCATTTCGTCACTGACTAAAACAGGTACGTGCTGACGACCGTTATGGACTGCAATGGTCAACCCAATCATATTGGGAATGATCATAGAACGACGCGACCAGGTCTTGATCGGTTTTCTGTCGTTCTTTTCCACCGCAGTCTCTACCTTCTTCAACAAGTGCAGGTCGATGAATGGACCTTTCTTGAGAGAACGTGGCATGGTGAATCCTCGCTATTACTTATTACGACGACGTACGATAAGCTTATCGGTACGCTTGTTACTACGGGTTTTCTTGCCCTTAGTAGGTTTACCCCAGGGTGAAACAGGATGACGGCCACCAGAGGTACGACCTTCACCACCACCGTGCGGGTGATCTACCGGGTTCATGGCTACACCACGAACGGTAGGACGAACACCGCGCCAACGTGTGGCACCTGCTTTACCTAACTGGCGCAGCATATGTTCGGCATTACCGACTTCCCCGATAGTGGCACGGCAATCAGCCAATACCTTGCGAACTTCACCACTGCGCAAACGCAGTGTCACATACGCACCATCACGGGCAAGAATCTGAACGTAGGATCCTGCAGAACGTGCCATCTGGGCACCCTTTCCAGGCTTCATTTCCACGGCGTGAATTGTAGTACCCACCGGGATATTACGCATCGGCATGCTATTACCAGCCTTGATCGGTGCATTAGAACCAGATTGGATCGGGTCACCTGCCTTAAGGCCTTTAGGTGCCAATATGTAGCGACGTTCGCCGTCTGCATAGAGCACCAGAGCAATATTTGCACTGCGATTTGGATCATATTCCAGACGTTCAATTTTGGCAGCAACGCCATCTTTGTTACGTTTGAAGTCAACCATGCGGTAATGTTGTTTATGACCGCCACCGATGTGACGAACAGTAATACTACCGCCGTTGTTACGACCACCAGACTTGCTTTTCTTCTCCAACAAAGGAGCGTAAGGCGCGCCTTTGTGCAAATCTGGGTTAACCACTTTAACGACGTGGCGACGACCCGGAGAAGTTGGATTAGCTTTCATTAATGGCATATCTTAATCCCCCTGTTACTCAGCGCCACCGACAAAGTCGATGTCCTGACCTTCTTTAAGCTCAACATAAGCTTTTTTCCAGTCTTTGCGCTTGCCGAAAGTCATACCATGACGCTTGGTTTTACCCTTTACGTTCACGGTGCGGACGCCGTTAACTTCAACTTCGAACAGTTTTTCAACCGCCTGTTTGATTTCAGCTTTCGTGGCATCTTTAAGTACCTTGAACACAACAGTGTTGCTGTTCTCGGCAGCCAATGTAGACTTTTCCGAAACATGTGGCGCAAGCACCACTTTCAGTAGACGTTCTTCACTAATCATGCCAACGCCTCCTCTAATTGCTTCACTGCGTCGGCAGTAATTAACACTTTTTCAAATGCAATCAGGCTTACCGGGTCTACACCCTGCACATCACGGACATCAACCTTGTACAGGTTGCGGGCTGACAAGAACAGGTTCTCATCCAGCTCCTTGGTCACGATCAATACGTCATTGAGGTTCAGTTCATTGAGCTTGGCAACCAATTCTTTGGTCTTAGGGGCTTCAACACCGAATTTCTCGACAACAATCAAACGCTCCTGACGAATAAGTTCAGACAGGATGCTTTTAATTGCACCGCGATACATTTTCTTATTAACTTTCTGACCATGATCCTGAGGTTTGGCTGCAAATGCACGGCCACCACCAACCCAGATTGGGCTGCGGATTGTACCGGCACGGGCACGGCCTGTACCTTTCTGACGCCATGGCTTCTTACCACCACCGCGAACTTCGGAACGGGTCTTTTGTGCTTTAGTTCCCTGACGGGCACCTGCACCATATGCGACAACTACCTGGTGTACCAGAGCTTCGTTAAACTCACGTCCAAAGGTAGCTTCGGATACTTCAAGAGCGCTGTTCGCGTCTTTCAATACTAATTCCATCACTAATCTCCCAGACGTTACGCTTTAACCGCAGGCTTAACGATTACATCGCCACCTGTTGCACCAGGAACAGCACCTCTGACCAGCAGCAGGTTGTTCTCAGCATCCACACGTACCACTTCCAAAGACTGAACCGTCACGCGCTCAGCGCCCATGTGACCGGCCATTTTTTTGCCTTTGAAAACTTTACCAGGAGATTGGTTCTGACCAATCGAGCCCGGAGCACGGTGAGACAGTGAGTTACCGTGAGTCATTCGCTGTGAACTGAAGTTCCAACGTTTGATCGCACCGGCAAAACCTTTACCTTTAGAGGTACCCGTTACATCTACCATGGCATTCTCAGCGAAGATTTCGACAGTGATTTCACTGCCCACTTCAATGCCTTCACCTTCAGTACCATTGAGGCGGAATTCCCACTTACCACGCCCGGCTTCGACACCGGCTTTAGCGAACTGACCAGCTTCGGCCTTGTTGACGCGGTTAGCTTTCTTGGTACCTGCAGTGACCTGCAACGCTTTATAACCGTCATTTTCCTCAGTACGGAGCTGAGTCACACGGTTGGGCGTTGCTTCGATAACAGTCACAGGAATAGACACGCCATCTTCAGTGAAGATACGGGTCATACCGACTTTACGACCGACTATACCAATCGCCATTGTTTAAACCCTCTCTTGTTAGCCCAAGCTGATTTGAACATCAACGCCGGCAGCCAAGTCCAATCTCATCAAAGCATCTACTGTTTTATCAGTAGGCTCAATGATATCCACCAGACGCTTGTGCGTACGGATTTCATATTGATCACGTGCATCTTTATTTACGTGAGGAGAAACCAATACCGTATAGCGTTCTTTGCGAGTAGGCAGTGGAATAGGACCGCTAACCTGAGCACCAGTGCGTTTGGCAGTCTCGACAATTTCAGCCGTAGACTGATCGATCAACTTGTGATCAAACGCTTTCAAACGAATACGAATTCTTTGATTTGGCATCGACCAAGCTCCAATCAAAAGAACAAAAAAATTCACCCTCACCACCAATATTTATTGGGGAAGGATGGGTGTAAACTGCTGACCCCCAATCGGGGCCTTGTAGTTCATTCTTACCTGTTACCAGAGTAAAAACGCATGTCCTTCAGGACAAGTGGCCGCGAATTATACCTATGTCGGTTTTTTATGCAACCCACAATTAGTAAAAATCGCTTTGTTTATGGCAACATGTATTAATGCTATTGGCCTTGAGTGCCGAAACCACCTAACATAGCTTTTTATGTAACCGCAGGAATGACTTGCGCACTGACGTAGAGCAGAACACTGATACTATGATGACTACTAAAGCCGACCAGCAACTGGAACAAATTGAACAACTGCTGGAAAACCATCAGGAACTGATGGATGCCTATGAAAAGCTCGAACCCATCATTCTGGAAATGTTCGCTGCTGAGCGCATGAGTATTTTCCAGAGACGTCGTCAACACCAGGATCTGGTGGCCCGCTTCAAAACCGGCAAAGAAGTACGGGAAATTAAGGTGCCGATTACACCGCAGTCGATCGCAGGCTATGTGGCATTGAGCCAGCTACCACTGCTGATATCAGATCCTTATAATAAGGAAGAGCTTGCCGCCATTCATCCCCGCCTTAAATTCGCCGACAAGTTTGATAAGTCCAGCTCCTTTAAAACCCGCAACATTATCTGTGTTCCTATAATGAATGCCGGAGTATTACTTGGCGTCATGCAGGTGATCAATAAAAAGCGGGGCGATTTTATCAGTGAAGACCTCGATCTGGCCAATCAACTCTCCACCATGCTTGGAAATAAATTCCGCTATGAACTCGGTGGCACTAATAAGCCATTTCAATATCTGGTTCACAAGCAGCTAATTTCCTCTGCAGATCTGGAACAGTTACTGAAGAGCAGCCGTGATCCACGCCAGCTTGCACAACGCCTGACCACAGAATACCGGATTGCTGATGAAGAACTGGGCCATGCTTTATCAGTGCATTATCAGGTGCCCTATATGGGGTACCTGCCGGACAAGTATCAGCTGTATCAAAGTGACAGCAGACTCAACCTCTCATACCTTAAACGCAATTTTGTAGCCGTTATATCGGATGTGGAAGACAACCCCATTATCCTGATGGCAGAGCCCAATAATGCGGCCCTGTTAATGGAAATAGAGAGC
Organism: Lacimicrobium alkaliphilum; assembly: GCF_002591895.1. GTDB lineage: Bacteria > Pseudomonadota > Gammaproteobacteria > Enterobacterales > Alteromonadaceae > Lacimicrobium > Lacimicrobium alkaliphilum. Next base: position 6,803 of record NZ_NISX01000006.1, on the reverse strand, counting down.
GCAATCGGTATCGACAGCTATGACATCTGTGTGGCATTGCCCAATACCGTACTGCAATACCTGGGTGAAAGCGCCGGTGGCGGTGCCGGTCCGGGAGATATGGATGAAATTCTTGATGAAATCGGCACCAGCAGTGACGATCTTGAAGAACAGACGGAGGAAATGTCTGACGATGCGCCAGCAGTGGTGCGTCTGGTTAGCCGGATTTTGCATGATGCCAAAAAACTAAACGCTTCAGATATTCACGTCGATGCAGAAAAGAGCGGCCCAACACGGGTGCGCATGAGAATAGACGGCGTGTGTCGGGATACCACCCAGGTGCCGGCTTCACACCACAATGCCGTGGTAGCGCGCATAAAAATAATGGCGAATCTTAATATCGCTGAGAAGCGCGTACCTCAGGATGGCAAACTTGCAGTAAAAATGTCCGGCCAGATTGTCGAAGTGCGGGTCGCGACTATTCCCACTGTGGCCGGAGAAGGCGTAGTAATGCGGATTCTGGCCACCGGCGGCGCCATGCCCATGGAGAAGCTCAACCTTTCTCCACGCAACAGCAAAGCCATCAAAGAAATGATTAAAAAGCCTCACGGCATCATTCTGGTGGTGGGACCCACCGGTTCAGGTAAAACGACAACCCTGCACGCGGTATTTGGGGATTTGAACACCCCGGAAAAGAAAATCTGGACCGCAGAGGATCCTGTAGAGATCACTCAGGCTGGTTTACAGCAGGTGCAGGTCAGCCCCAAAATCGGTTTTACTTTTGCCAATGCCCTGCGTGCTTTTTTGCGGGCGGATCCGGATATTATCCTGATCGGCGAAATGCGTGACAAAGAGACTGCCCACGCAGGTATTGAAGCATCTCTGACAGGTCACCTGGTGCTATCAACTCTACACACCAACTCCGCACCTGAGACCATTACCCGTCTGCTGGATTTGGGGCTGGACCCGGTTAATTTCTCTGATGCCTGTGTGGGCATTCTGGCACAACGTCTGATTCGAACCTTATGCCCTAATTGCAAGGAAAGCTATCAGGCCACTGATGCCGATATCGGGTTTATAAAGCGCCAGTACGGAGAAGAATATCTGGATGAAATCGACCTCAGTGAACCTTTGATGTTACATAGGGGTAAAGGATGCGATGCCTGTGGTGGAACGGGTTATAAAGGCCGCACCGGGGTACATGAACTCTTGGCGATGACCCCGGATTTACGCGCGCTGGTATATAAGGAATCTTCGGTGGCATTGATGAAAGAACAAGCCATGACAGATGGCATGCGAACCCTCACCCAGGATGGTATCTACAAGATACTAAAAGGTGATACCGATATTGCCCAGGTACAAATTATCAGCGGCATGGAATAAAACAGTTATGATTAGTTTAACTTGTAACCGCCTCCTCAGATAAGGTTAAAGTATGGCAGACAGCGACGAGAGTATTGATAAATCGTTTCAGACCCTGAAGCAGACCATTCCTCTGCTGCTCAAACACAAGATCTCTGCTATCCCCACTAACTACGCACTGTGGTATACCTACGCCACGGGACAGTGTAACGAGCTCAATGCTGAACTCGATAAGATGATTGAAAACGACAGACCTCTTTCCTCTGCCAGAGCACAGGAACTGCACCGAAATTATCTTTCCGATCAACAAGAAGTCAGCACCTGGCAGCTTCGTCAGTCACTCGAAGCCATGCTGGTTGAGCTAACCCAATCACTGACCGATACGCGTTCGGACACGCACAGCTTTAAAAATACTATGGACATCTGCCTGACCGATCTGGAAAAGGTAGAACGGGAAGGTTGGTCAGTTGAAGAAGTGATGACGCTGGTACGGGAGATGGTCCGTGAAACACAGCAAATTAAGCGCTCAACACTTGATTTTACCGCGTCGCTGGCCAGTGCCGAGAAAGAGATTGATCAACTTCGGAGGCAGTTGGCCGAGAGCCAGAAAGATGCCTTATATGACGGACTAACTGGCCTATACAACCGCCGCGTGCTGGATGAAGATATAGCCGCCATGGAGGCTGAACAGGGGGTCTGCCTGATTATGATTGATATCGATCATTTTAAATCTATTAATGACCAGTACGGGCACCAGATGGGTGATCGGGTACTTAAAGCTATCGCCAAACGAATAAAGGATACATGCCGTGACAATGCAGTGCCTTACCGTTTTGGCGGCGAAGAGTTTTCAGTGTTAATGACGGCCAGTAAACTCTCACAAGCCATTCATCAGGCGGAAAGTATGCGCCGTACTATGGAGAAAGTCAGCGTGATCGACAGGCGTACAGGGAAAACACTCAACGGTATCACCGCCTCGTTCGGCGTCGCAGAGTACAAAAAAGATATGCGCAAAAGTGATTTACTCGAGCAGGCGGATAAACTCCTCTATGAAGCCAAGCGACTTGGCCGCAACCGGGTTATGCCGATGCAGAACTGAGTCTGAATAAAACTAAATTGCATAATCTTTAGCCAGCCAACGGCAGATATGCTAAATTCCGCCCCACCTGTTTCTGAGCAAGCCCCTTACGCGGCCCAATGTTGGCATCAGAACAGCCTGAAACCGAAGAATCAGACAAAAATTGCGCAATATTTATCAAGAAGGCAGGTTTTCCAATGTGATTTCCTGTATACTTGCGCGCGATTTTTTCTCCCTAACTTGTGAAGGAAACCATGGCAGATTTATCCCAATACAGAAATATCGGTATTTTCGCCCACGTTGATGCGGGTAAAACTACCACGACTGAACGTATCCTCAAACTTACCGGTAAAATCCATAAAACCGGTGAAGTACATGACGGTGAATCAACAACAGATTTTATGGAACAGGAAGCTGAGCGTGGTATTACCATTCAGTCAGCCGCCACGACGTGTTTCTGGAAAGATCACCGCCTGAATGTTATCGACACTCCCGGACACGTTGATTTCACTGTGGAAGTATACCGTTCTCTGAAAGTACTGGACGGTGGTGTCGGTGTGTTCTGTGGTTCTGGTGGTGTTGAGCCACAGTCAGAAACCAACTGGCGCTATGCTAACGACTCTGAAGTCGCCCGTATTATCTTCGTTAACAAACTGGACCGTATGGGTGCAGACTTTTACCGCGTTGTCAGTCAGGTTAAGAATGTTCTGGCCGCTAATCCGCTGGTAATGACTCTGCCTATTGGCATCGAAGAGGACTTCGTTGGTGTAGTCGATGTCCTGACCAAAAAAGCGTACGTGTGGGATGACACGGGTCTGCCAGAAAATTACGAAATCAAAGATGTACCGGCCGATATGGTCGACAAAGTGAATGAGTATCACGAAGCTCTGGTAGAGACTGCAGTTGAGCAGGATGACGACCTGATGATGGCCTACATGGATGGTGAAGAGCCTTCTATCGAAGACCTGAAGCGTTGTATCCGTAAAGGTACCCGCGACCTGACGTTCTTCCCTACTTTCTGTGGTTCTGCCTTTAAGAACAAAGGTATTCAGCTGATCCTGGACGCAGTAATTGACTACCTGCCCAGCCCCACTGAGGTTGATCCTCAGGAGCTGACTGACGCTGAAACCGGCGAACCGACCGGTGAAGTCGCGACAGTAACCGTTGATGAGCCACTGCGTGCACTGGCGTTTAAAATCATGGATGACCGCTTTGGCGCTCTGACATTTATACGCATCTACTCGGGTACGTTGAATAAGGGTGATACCATCCTCAACTCTGCTACTGGCAAGACAGAACGTATTGGCCGGATGGTGGAAATGCACGCCAATGACAGAACAGAGCTCAACTCTGCCCATGCTGGTGACATCCTGGCTATCGTCGGCATGAAAAATGTGCAAACGGGCCATACACTGTGTAACCCAAAACACCCCTGCACTCTTGAACCGATGATCTTCCCTGAGCCGGTAATCTCTATAGCCGTATCTCCAAAAGACAAAGGGTCTACAGAGAAGATGGGAATTGCCATTGGTAAGATGGTCGCAGAAGATCCTTCTTTCCAGGTTGAAACTGATGAAGACTCCGGTGAGACGATTCTTAAAGGTATGGGTGAGCTACACCTGGACATTAAGGTGGATATCCTCAAGCGTACCTATGGTGTAGAACTCGAAGTAGGTCAGCCACAGGTAGCCTACCGTGAGACGATTACACAGCAGATTGAAGATTCTTACACTCATAAGAAACAATCTGGTGGTTCTGGTCAGTTCGGTAAAATTGACTATCGTATCAAGCCCGGTGAACCCGGCTCAGGCTTCAATTTCACCTCAAGTGTTGTGGGCGGTAACGTACCTAAAGAATTCTTCCCGGCCATCGAGAAGGGTTTCAAAGGTATGATGGAAACCGGCGTGTTGGCAGGCTTCCCTGTACTGGACGTAGAGATTGAACTGTATGATGGTGGCTTCCACGCTGTTGACTCCTCCGCAGTGGCCTTCGAGATTGCCGCCAAAGGCGCTTTCCGTCAGTCAATTCCAAAAGCAGGTCCTCAGTTAATTGAACCCATTATGAAAGTCGATGTGTTCTCTCCTGAAGACAATGTGGGTGATGTTATCGGTGACCTTAACCGTCGTCGTGGCATGATCAAAGATCAGGAAGCCGGCGCTACTGGTGTGCGTATCAAAGCTGATGTTCCTCTGTCAGAGATGTTTGGTTATATCGGCCAACTTCGTACTATGACTTCAGGTCGTGGTCAGTTCTCGATGGAATTCTCTCACTACATGCCTTGTCCTCAGAATGTTGCTGAGAAGGTTATTGAAGAAGTGAAAGAAAGAAACGCCAAAAAATAGGCATATTTGTTAAAGCACAAAAAAAGCCCCGCCAGTCCGGGGCTTTTCTATATCCACGCAAAAATCCTCTGATTTTCATCGCAATCCCCCCTCATCTGTAACGAAGAACCCGCAAACGGACAGCATTTCCGGTTCATCCTGATGGTCAGTGTATGAATGCGCCGCAATATGCATCTATATGCTTTTGATAGGCTGCTTTTTTAGGTACTCTATGGGAAGCTGCAAATCCTAGAAGAGCCCTTATGAATAAAGACAATCCAGATGACATGCCCTCCATCCAGCTTGATCAGGAAGACCGTCAGGCTTACCTGAAACAACGAAGCAAGACGCCCAGAACTGCGGCGGTTAAGCCAGAGACTGATAAATCCTCTGAAAACAACAGTCGCAGCGGAGGAAAAGGTATTGGTGTTCTCAGTCTGGTGCTTGTAATAGGCGCATTATCCGCTAATGGCTGGTTGTATTATCAGAACCAGCAGCAGCAACAACTGTTGCTCTCTTCACAACAACGCATAGACGAATTGGAAAGACGCCTGTCGGATACCGGAGAAGAGATTGGTGAGTCCACTGTGGCACTGCAGGTCAAAGTCAGAGAGCTTGGAGAGAAATCCGAAGAACTCTGGGAGCAGATGGACAAACTATGGGCATCAGCATGGCGTCGTAATCAGTCAGAAATTCAGGATCTGAATGCCAAACTGGTCGCACAAAATAACACTTTAGACAACCTGAATAAGACACAGCAATCGCTGCAGGACAAAGCTAACCTGCTGGCCTCCGATATCACCATGAATGACACGCGATTCACCGCCATCAAAGAGCAATTCAGTAAGCTGCAGAATACTCAGGACAATCTGCAGGTGAGTATGGAAAAGATGCTTACAGCGCAACCTAAACTGAGTAGCCAGGCTGATGAGTTACGATCGAAACTGCGAGAAGTTCAGCAAAGTATTCAGGATGTGGGGCTGCGCGTAAACAGCCTTGAAGACATTATTAAAGCGCCAACTGCGTTGCAGCCTACCCAGAAGCCCATAGAGGTTGGCGAGTAACATAGCGTTACACGCCATCTGAATTACCTGGTTAAAATGGTAAAGGATGATGGCGCATTAGCTGCTCTATCTGCTTCAGCGTCTTTTGACTAAGCTCAACGCTAAACGCTTTCAGGTTTTCCTCTAATTGCGCCACTGATGTCGCTCCAATAATCACTGATGTGACTCCTTCAACCTGTTTGCACCAGCTTAATGCCAGTTGAGAGGGCGTTATTCCTATATCTGTGGCTAACTCAACATACTGCGCCACGGCTTTTTGAGATTGAACGGTATCTCTGAACAGACCGTTGCGTTGTAACAATGTCCATCGACTCCCTGCAGGGCGCTCGCCATTAAGGTATTTGCCCGACAACATTCCGCCGGCTAATGGCGACCAGGGCAAATAGCTGACATCTTCACGAATGCAGTGCTCGAGTAAATATGGCGAATCTTTACTATGCAGCAGGCTAAACTCATTCTGTACTGAAACAACTCTGGGCAGATTATGCTTTTCACTAAGGCGAAGGTATTCACTCAGCCCCCATGGCGTTTCGTTTGACAGACCACAATAGCGAATCTTTCCCGCTTCTATACAATCATTCAGTGCGCCCAGTATTTCCAACATAGTCTGAGACTGAGCCGTAGTATCAGTTTCCAGAAACTCAACACTGCCAGGCCAGTGCCTGCCAAAATGAGGGCTTGTCCGGTTGGGCCAGTGCAGTTGGTAAAGATCAATATAATCAGTTTGCAGTCGCTTAAGTGAATCCTCCACAGCTTGTTTAACACCTTGTGGAGTGATTTCGTTTCCATCGCGAATATATGGCAAGCCCGGCCCGGAAATTTTAGACGCCAGTACGATATCTTTTCGTCTGGTAGGATTCGCTGCAAGCCAATTACCAATGATCTGCTCAGTTGCACCGTAAGTTTCCGCGCTGGGTGGAACAGCATACATTTCCGCCGTATCGACAAAATTCACTCCCCCGGACAAGGCAACTTCCAACTGGGTGTCAGCATCCTTTT
>NZ_NISX01000051.1 GCF_002591895.1 Lacimicrobium alkaliphilum | reverse complement strand
AGGCTGGGTAAACCCCAGCATCTCCCGGATGCGTATCATTAATGCCTGCTTGGTTTTACCGTGGTGCTTTAGTCTTTTCTCTCGCGCTCTGGCGGCCTGCTCATTGAGGTACGCTTCGTAGTACACCAACTTCCATTGATGTCCTTTCGTGGCGTTGTTTTCTCCAGCATTATGCGAGAGTAAACGTTTCCTCAAATCTTTCGTGCTGCCAATGTAAAATTGATTTTCATCCGTTTCACATTGCAAGAGATACACATAAAACATCTTCGCTTCCTTCGCGTTATCTTTTC
>NZ_NISX01000050.1 GCF_002591895.1 Lacimicrobium alkaliphilum | reverse complement strand
ACAGTTACAGTTACCGACAATGATTTAAATACGGATTCAGGAGTTGCAGAGACCATCACTGTAGATGTTGTGAATGATGTTACGGGAGAGAATGAGACAATTACATTGACAGAGACAGGAGTTGATACGGGTATTTTTGTTGGCACTGTTGGTACTACTTTTGGTACTGTTGCAGGTACAGATGATGATGGTACTTTCAATACACAGGCAGGAGATACGGTAACCGTTACTTATGATGATGTTTTAGATGCTTCAGGGAATGATCCGGTTGCTGTTACAGATACAGATACGGTATTGGGAGGAGTTACCGGTACTGTTGATATTACGGATACGAGTATTCCGGGAGATACTTT
>NZ_NISX01000005.1 GCF_002591895.1 Lacimicrobium alkaliphilum | reverse complement strand
CAAAGTGGAATCCCGCCCTGGGTGATCAGATCGTTCGCCAAAACAAGACCCGTCAGGAAACGCCATGAATGCCCACGCCATGTTGACCAAAAACAAGAGAAAACAAGAGGGTCAGAGACGTTGATCCCAAAAATTTCCACCCACTCAAGCTGTTCCTTGCCCAACCTACCAAACTTCCCAGCCAATTTCCGCTTCTCGCTCTATGCAGCCTTACAATGCTTTGCCAGGGGCGGTTACGTGCCATGTGCCATCACTGAGGATTTGATCTGTTGCCAATCTCGAGGATAGACAGCCTCATTAACTATGAGCCCTTGTCTGAGCTAACATTTTTCAAATCGCTGCAGATTTTTACCCCGTCGAATATCACAATCGGACAAGAGATCATCGTCAATTTTATTTTACCACTAACACAGGGCAATCAGCTTTATTGGCAATCGCTTCTGCAACACTTTCGTGCAAGAAATGGGACAGTCCTGTTCTTCCATGGCTGGCAATCACTACCATACCAATTTCACCGCTGTTGGCCTCGGCCAAAATCTCTTCAATGGCGTCACCGCGTCGAATAACTGTTTCAATCTCTAAATCAGTATTTAACTGAGCTAATAACTCGTGCATTTTAGCCGCAGCAGCATCTTCCATATTTTTAGCTAACTCTTCGGGAGTTATTGAAAGAATCATATAATTCTGATCACCCAAAGGCTGACCTACAACGTGTAAAATACGAATGCCCACTTGATACAAATTCGCCATTTCAATGGCATATCGCAAAGCATGTGACGCAGTATCAGAAAAATCAGTAGGCCATAAAATATTACGTGTTCGCATATTATCTTCCTCCCCAATGTAAAGTGTGTTTTTGCAATGACACTTGCCGCCTGACCAGAACAAACCCGGCTCAATCTCAACAGGTTAAGCATAGTCAGTAGCTGATTACATTTTAGTGATCATAATCAAATTTACTGCAATCTATACGGGCCCTGTTGATCAATTCGTCTACAAGTTGGATTTACCCTTAACCCTTTGGGCTTAGCGGATCGTCCCACTGACTGGCATCCCTAATGAGGCCATCTGTTCAAAATGGCAACCCGAGCCATAGCTTCGACCACTTGCGCGTCATAGTCATAATCCCGCAGACGAAGCTTGTAACCGTTCAGGGATTTGGAATGAAAATAGTCAGATCTGATTTAACCACTTCCAGTCATACTGACTTCTAACTAAGCTACCAGGTTCCCCGAGACCGTCAGAAATAGGCTCACAGTCGCCAATCACCCTAACTAGCTGCTCAGTGTTACTCACAGATTTTTCTCCTGAGCATTCATGTATCTGCCTGGCGGGCTACTCCTTACATTGAAAGTCGGAAGGGATAACCTGCTACATGCCTGCAATATCTTTTTGAGCCTGCCTGGCCCCGAGGTAACAGGTGTTTATCTGTTGCAGAACAACATCTGATTTTCCTTTAAGCCCCGGCACGTCTAACCAGTCTGCGAACGTGTTCTTTACCATCTCATGCTCCTGCAAAGAGCAGGCTGTTAAGAAATTATAAGGGAACCATTGCAGTTGGTCAGGTTAGGGCAGGGCGATGCAATTCGATAATTCAGTCAGTTACTGAACACCAGATAAAGCATCTGTGTAATCAGTAATATCATCACTAGCGGCCAGACCCAGCGGCTGATTTTTCCCATTTGTTCGTCTGACATGCGCACTTTGGAGCGCTCCAAAAGGGGGATAATAATGACCAGCGCCAGAAATAAAAAACCAATAATATAGAATACCGTCATATGACCTCAATTTATGGCAAAATGTTTTCTGTCATCATAACCATAAGGATAAAAGATGAAAGCCATCCATAGCGTATTGTTGCTCAGTGCGACACTTTTCCTCGGAGCCTGCGATTCAGGTACCCAGACAACCGGGCAGTCAACTGCATCTGACGACGCACCCGTTGCCACAACAGACAGCCCCGAAACGATTGAGGCGCAAAAAGATTATCATTCTTTTGCCAACCCGGATGAAATACGTGTTACCCATCTGGATCTGGATCTGGACGTGGATTTCGCCAATAAGGTGCTCTCTGGTGAAGTGATGTTGCAATTTGAACGCAGCAAGCTAAATGCTTCGATATTGATGCTGGACACCCGCGAGCTGGATATTCATGGTGTAACGTCTATGGGCCAGCCAGTGGAATACAGCCTGGGTGAAACTGATCCACATCTTGGTACGCCGCTACAGATAAAGCTCCCTGCTAATGCACAACAGGTAAGCGTACAATACAGTACGTCACCCCAGGCATCTGGCGTACAGTGGCTAACGCCTGAACAAACTGCGGGTAAGCAGCACCCGTTTTTATTTACCCAGGCCCAGGCTATTCATGCACGCAGCTTTATACCCTTACAGGATTCGCCTCAGGTGCGGGTAACGTACAATGCCAGAATTCATACTCCTGAAGAATTACGGGCTGTTATGAGCGCTGCCAATGATCCACAGGCCGAGAAATCAGGCGTGTATGAGTTCACCATGCCACAACCTATTCCGTCTTATCTGATTGCACTGGCTGTGGGGGATCTGGAATTTAAAGCCATGGGCGAACGCACTGGCGTGTATGCTGAAAAAGAGATTCTCGACGCCGCCGCGAATGAATTTGAAGATACTGAAGCCATGCTGATTGCCACCGAAGAGAAGTTTGGCGCCTACAGCTGGGACAGATATGACCTGCTGATCCTGCCGCCATCTTTTCCTTTTGGTGGTATGGAGAATCCCCGTTTGTCTTTTATTACGCCCACGGTGATCGCAGGAGATAAGAGCCTGGTGTCTCTGATTGCCCATGAGCTGGCCCATTCGTGGTCAGGTAATACTGTAACCAATGCCACATGGCGGGATCTTTGGCTGAACGAAGGTTTCACCACCTACCTGACTTACCGGATCATGGAGATGATCTATGGTGAAGAACGGGAGCAGATGGAGTTTGTATTAGGGATGGAATCTTTACAGGCGGATATCGAAGCCTTGCCTGAAGAGGACGAAATTCTTGCTATTGATTTGCGCGGTCGTGATCCCGATGAAGTATTTTCTGATATTCCCTATGAAAAAGGTGCACTTTTTGTTCGTGAACTGGAACAAAAAGTCGGGCGCGAAGCCTTTGATAAGTTCCTTATGCAGTATTTCACAGACTTTGCTTTCGAGAGTATCACTACAGATCAGTTTGTCAGCTATCTGGATCAAACACTGTTGAAAGATCATGCCGATAAGTTGTCCCGTGAGCGTATTCATCAGTGGATCTTTGCACCGGGTATTCCAAAAAATGCGCCGGATGCTGAGTCCGATGCTTTTGTGAAGGTAGACAAAGCCAGAGAACAGTGGCTGCAGGGAGAAATTCAGGCTTCGGATATTAGCACCGGTAACTGGAACACTCATCAGTGGCTCTACTTTCTGAACAATATGCCCGATGCTTTAAATGAAGCGCAGATGTCAGAACTTGACGCAGCCTTTAATCTTACTCAGGCGGGCAATAATGAGATTGCGCACAGCTGGCTGCTGATGGCGGTGAATAATCAGTACCAGCCGGCCTATCAGCGTCTTTATGATTACCTTACCAGCATTGGTCGGAATAAACTGGTCAAGCCTTTGTACCAGGCTTTGTCACAAACACCTGAAGGTAAAGCTTTTGCCAAAAAAGCCTTTGAACAGGCGAAACCCGGCTATCATCCGCTGACGATTAAGGCTAATGAAGGTTTTGTGAACTAAAAATCATCATTCGGATACCTGGCCGGCAGCTCTGCTGGCCAGTGAAATTGCTCAAAAACTGACCTGGATCAATACAGGTTAATCATGGCGGGTTAGGCTGAGTTGCTACGCAGATAGTTTCGGGTGCCTTATGACCAATCTGATGTTCATAAAAGTCCTTAAAATGATCATGATCCTCGGAATTACCCTGATTATTATCGGGGTCTTTCTGCATTTTAGCCCGGCAGTCCAGGCTATGGGTGTTAGTGGTATTCTGCTCAGTGCCTTTTTTGTCGCTTTTGGAATGATTCTCTCCCTGCCCACTAAGATATATCTGACTTTTTTATTGATGAAAAACGAATCAGAAAAGCATTAACCTCACAATCTGCCACTGTGCACGATCTAGAACTTTGGTCGTAGTCAGCGTGGTATTCACAACTAAAGCCCTTCATCAATCAAAAAAATCAGGCAATATTAACCACTTATATCTCTGTTTGTGGATCCAAAAGGCTAGCGCTAGGCTGCCTCCCCGGATAATACAGATGTATCCCTGGCATAAGGTGAGGAGGACAGAGAACTCCTTGTTGCTGAGTATTTCTAACGAAAAGAAAGGAATGGTTATGAATCAGATTAGAATATTGGTCATCTTTTTGGCATTAACAGCTACCGTGGCTGGTGCGAGTGAACTTGAAGGAGCATGGGAACTGGTTTCCGGTGAGTATGTTGACCCAAAGGGGGAGCTGATTGATTACCAGGCTATAGAAATGAAATCCCTTAAGGTTATCTCCGGCTCTCACTTTAGTTTTACGTCAATGAAAGGTGATGAGTTCTGGGCATCCGGCACTGGCACCTATGCATTTGAGCAGGGCAATTATACAGAAACATTGGGTTATAACTCGTTTGGCGTTAAACCCGGTGGCACGTTTTCCTTTAAATCAAAGGTGGAAGGAGAGTATTGGTATAACAGTCGCTGGGAAGGCGATAAGCGGGTTGAGTATGAAGTCTGGCAAAGAATCAAATAGATAGCGTTAGTAGCGTTTTAGGGGCAATTACACGCCTGACGTCGAGACTGTAAGATCTTTTGTGTAAGTGGCTGTTTATCATAGTGATACGCGGTCACTGTGCATAATCATAAACTGGCTCATAGCCGCTTTCCAATCCCTAATTGGCATTGTCCATTTCTTCGATATCTGGTGAAGCGCCAGATAGAGTATTTGCATCCTACCAACTCAATACCTTCCAAGAATTAGGTGAAGCTGTCAGTAAAAATACTGATCCATTTCCAGGCCTCTACTGTATAAATCGGCTTAATATAATTTTATGGAATATAAATAGACAAGGAAAGCATTTACCTATTGTGCAGTAGAGGTGAAGTTAATGTTTAATCGTGGCCTTGTGAAACAGATTGACCAACTAGAGCGTGAAGTAAGTGAGCATCGTGCCCTCGTGCACTCGATTCAAAGTAATGTGGCCTACATTGAGTTCACCCCGGCCGGAGAAGTATTGATGGCTAATTCCCGGTTTCTTAGTGTGATGGGATATCAGCAAAGCGAGGTTATTGGCAATCATCACCGCATATTTTGTGAACAGGATTATACCCAAAGCAGGGAATATCTTCAGTTTTGGCAGGATTTGCAAGATGGCAAAAGCAAGGCCGGTACATTTCAGCGAAAAAACAGCAGTGGCGCGCCGGTATGGCTGGAAGCAACCTATTTCCCCGTTACCCTAAATAATAAGGTGGTAAAAGTGATTAAGATTGCAACTGACGCTACCAGTGAATATGTGTCTTTGCGATCACAGCTGGCGGTTTCAGAGGCACTGAACAAAAGTATGGCGATTATTGAGTTCACCACAGACGGTAATATCGTTAAAGCCAATGCTAATTTTAAACGGACGATGGAGTGCACCGACGCGGACATTGTGGGCAAGCATCACAGGATATTTTGCACCGATAAGTTTTATCATGAGTACCCCGATTTCTGGCGCGAACTTCAGGATGGGAACATCAAAACCGGTCAGTTCGAGCGAATCAGTCTCAGGAATAATCGGGTTTGGTTGGAGGCCACCTACAACCCCGTAACGGATGAAAACGGCAGGGTCGTGAAGGTTATTAAATTTGCGGCGGATATCTCTGCGCGCGTTGAGCAGTCATTGGCAGTGAGTAAAGCCGCTGAAGTAGCTTATTCTACGGCTGTTGAAACGGCTCAGATAGCTGTGCAGGGGGCGGATATTCTTGACAATGCCATTAGCACCTCGAGAGACATTGAGAGTCAGGTTTCGGAATCGGTGGAGGCTGTTGAAGAGCTTAATCAGCAGTCAGAGCAAATTGGTACCATCGTTTCCACGATTAATTCAATCGCAGAACAAACGAATTTACTGGCCCTTAATGCCGCGATTGAAGCGGCCCGCGCCGGGGAGATGGGCAGAGGTTTCGCAGTGGTGGCGGATGAAGTCAGGCAATTGGCTTCCCGCACCAGTAAATCTACGCAGGAGATTACCCAGGTGGTTAAGCGAAATCAGGTTCTGACGGAAAACGTTACAGACCAGATTTCTTCAATATCACAAAGAGCCAGGCAGGGACATGAATTGACTCAGCAAGTGGCGCGGGTCATCGCGGAGATTAGCGACGGTGCTGAAAATGTGTCGAAGACTGTTTCCGGTCTGTCCCGGGATCAGGTTAGTTAAGCCTGAATACCTGTTTCTGTTACTTAAATTCAATAAACAGGTTAGCGGTAAGTCTGCCTGTTTCCGGGTCGGGATTAATATCTGTGTTCGAATCGATCAGCCCTGAGTGAAGCAAGGTGCCGGGATAGATCATCAGTCTGTTCTGACAGTATTCCACGCTGTCTATACGTTCAAAATGACTGTCAGTTTCTAACTGATAGCGCGCCTCAGGTTCGCCATGAGAAGCCATATGCGCTTCAGCATTTTTTCTGAACTGGTCAAAGCGCGGGGCGGTGATATTCTCAAACCCGGTAGGTCGATGTCGGAAAAATGCGGTTCCCCCGTGGGGCTCTGGCGCCAGATAGTGCATGATAGCAAAATAGTAGGGTGACAGATTGTCGAAGTGTGGAACCCGTTGCAATCGGGTAAGTTTATCGGGCGGCGTTGTTACCAGCGAATAATACATATTCAGGGGATACATTTTTAAATGCCCGGGTATCTGATATATGTCGGTTATCAGGGTATAAATGGCTTGCAGCAATTTCTGTGTATATACAGAGGGTAATGGCGCACGTATACCGGGGTAAGCGGCTTTTTCGGGTGCACTAAACGGCATCTTGTATGCGTTACTACGCAAGGGGTGCAGATCGTGGATAACATCATCCAGAACAATCACGGGAGTCCGCTCCAGTCCTGGTGTCAGTATTGTTACTTTTGCCCCCTGATTGAATGTAATGTCGTTTTGTTCTGATAAGTCAGGCATTATTGTGCTGTTATCCGGCTAATTGTTAGCAAAATAGAATATCCAATTGTGTTGCTTTCGATGTCTGCGTGTTGGGCCACTGGCAGGGCTGTATATTCCGGGCAAACGATAACATACTCCGATGAACAGCAGCTATGGCGCCTCAGGTACCCGATGCCTCATAACATGAGATTGCCTGTGCTGACGGTCACAGTTTGACTCGGCAGACCTCAGGCATCTGTCATGCCCAGTGCATCCAGAAACACATCCAGTACCCGCCGGTTACGCTGGGCCTGGCGGGTGGCGATATAAAAATCTGTGGTCAGACTGAATTTCCGGGGCAGGATAGCACGCATCTCGCCCTTATCTACCCAGCGGCTGGCGTAGTGGTCGGGTAAGAAGCCGATATATTCGTGGGTCAGCACCAGAAAAGCCACGCCATCACGGTTGTTGGAGGTTGCCGCAACATCCAGATTATCGAACAGCTGCGGCAGGTTCATCTGTTCGGCATAGACGGGCAATACGGCACTGCACTGTTGAATATTTTCAAGCTTATCGCTTTGGTTAAACAAAGGATGCTGCTCTGAGCAGTACAGCGAACTGGTTTCGCTGTACAAGGGGCGCAGTTTCAGGCCATCTATTGACGTGAGGCTCGGCATCACCCCTATATCGAGTTCACCTTCGAGTAACGCCAGGGTGATATCAGCCGGGTTGCTCATGCGGATATTCACTTTAACTTCACTGCTGGTTTGCTTGAGTCTGGCCAGCGCCTGACTGATAGTGCGATGGGGGATGCTGACCAGATTATCGATAATGCCGATATTCAGCTCACCCTTGAGTACAGAGTAGGTATTGTTCACCTCTTCCTGGAACTGCTCGGCAGCGCTCATCAGCCTCAATGCAGCTTCATACACGGTCTGGCCTTCCAGTGTCAGGCTGAATCCGGCCCGGCCCCGGGAGCAGAGCTTCATGCCTAAGCGTTTTTCAAGATCGGAAATATAGATAGAAATGGCTGAGCGACTTAACCCCAGTATACTCTCAGCGCCGGTAAAGCTGCCCGCCTGGACTACGGCAAGAAAGGTTTTCAGCAGTTTCAGGTCCAGATTACTGACCTGGCGCAGTTTTCGTTGATTGAGCATGACGGCTGGGATTCTTAGTTTAAGTAAATCAAAACTGAACTGTATCAGTTGTGAATTTATCCGCACAAGTTTTTGTCATAAATTAATCACAACGATAAAAGAGGATCATAGTAAAACAACAATCCTTATTCCGGCAGAAACACAACAGGACAGCATTATGTCGAGTCAAACTAAGCCTACCCCTGAATCCATGCGCCATCACTGGCTGGCCTTTACCAGTAACCGGCGTTTTCATCAGTCGCCGAGGCTGGTCAGTAAGGCAGAGGGACTGTTTTACCATACACCGGATGGCCATAAGCTCTATGATAGCCTGTCGGGTTTGTGGTGTTCGCCTTTAGGCCATGGCAATCAGGCCATCAAAGAGGCCATCACCAGGCAGTTAGATGAGCTGGATTATGCACCAGCCTTTAATGTCAGTCATCCCAAGGCTTTTGAATTATCAGAGAAACTGGCAGCGCTGGCGCCCGGTGATCTTGACCATGTGCTGTATTGCAGCTCCGGCTCAGAAGCGGCCGATACCGCGCTGAAACTGGCTCGCGCCTATTGGCGGGCCAAGGGTAAACCGGAGAAAAGTAAATTCATCGGCCGGGCCAAAGGCTACCATGGTGTCAATTTCGGTGGCATTTCCGTCGGCGGCATCGGCCCTAACCGCAAGAGCTATGGTCAGACACTGGATGCCTACCATTTGCCTCATACCTTGCTGGCAGAAAATACTTTCAGCCGTGGCCTGCCCACCGAGGGCGATCACCTGGCCGATGCCCTGAATCAGATTCTCGAAGTGCAGGACGCCAGCAATATTGCCGCGGTGATTGTCGAACCTATGGCCGGTTCTGGCGGCGTTATCATTCCCTCGGCCGGTTATCTGAAAAGGTTGCGCGAGCTGTGTGACAAGCACGATATTCTGTTGATTTTTGATGAGGTGATCACAGGTTTCGGGCGCATGGGCGAAGTATTTGGGGCCGATTATTTTAATGTGCAGCCGGATATGCTCACCTGCGCCAAGGCGCTGACCAACGGTGTGGTGCCCATGGGGGCGGTGATCACCAGTCAGGAAATCTATCAGACCATGATGGACCAGCCCGGCGATGAATACAGTATCGAATTTATGCATGGCTATACCTATTCCGCTCACCCTCTGGCCTGTGCCGCTGCGCTGGCCAGCATCGAACAGATCGCCAGCCCTGCGATGATGGAGCAGGTGAGGGCCTTAAGCGAAGTATTTGAAAATGCCATTCACGATCTTAAGGGCCTGCCGCTGGTGGAGGACATTCGCAATATCGGTCTTGCCGGTGCGGTTCAGATTGAAATGGACCCGGCTCATCCTCTTAAACGGGCCAGCGACATCAGTGCCCGCTGTTGGGAAAAGGGCGTGTATGTGCGCTTCGGTGGCAATAACTTAAGTTTCGCGCCGCCTTTTATCAGCCAGCCGCAGGACATTCATGAGATTTTTGCCCGGGTGGCCGAAGCCATTACCGAGTACGCCAAAGCTTAAAAACTTATTAAGGATTATTAATGCAAACACTTTCCCATTGGATAGATAACCAGGCCTTTACTACCGCTGAACCTGTGCTGGAGGATATCAATCCGGCTAATGGTGAGATCCTCGCCACTGTGCCACTGGCCTCACAGGAAACGGTAGACAAAGCCGTTGCCAGCGCAGTAAAAGCCCAGCAACACTGGGCTGCCACCCCGGTACATAAACGCGCTCAGGTGATGTTCAATCTGCGCGGATTGATCAGACAGCATCAGGATCAACTGGTGGAGCTGATTAGCCTGGACAATGGCAAAACCCTGGCCGATGCCAGAGGCGAACTGCAACGGGGCCTGGAAGTGGTGGAATACGCCTGCGGCGCGCCCGAACTGTTAAAAGGCGAGCATAGCCGTCTGGTAGCCAGCGATATCGACAGCTGGTCGGAATTTCATGCCCTGGGTGTGGTGCTGGGGATTACGCCCTTTAATTTTCCGGCCATGGTGCCACTGTGGATGATCCCCATGGCGCTGATATGCGGCAATGCCTTTATTCTTAAACCCTCGGAGAAAGTGCCGCTGGCCGCAGCCAGATTAGGTGAGTTACTGGCAGAAGCGGGTTTACCAGCCGGAGTATTTAATATTGTGCATGGTGGCCGTGATACCGCCGAGGCGTTGATCGATCATGTTGATATCAAGGCCGTGAGTTTTGTCGGCTCTACCGTAGCCGCCAGAGCCATTTACCAGCGCGCGGCTGGTGCAGGTAAACGGGTGCAGGCGCTGGGTGGCGCTAAGAACCATGCGGTTATTATGCCCGATGCCGATCTGGAAAACGCCGCCGCCACTTTGATTGGTGCTGCCTTTGGCGGCACCGGACAGCGCTGCATGGCCATTAGTGTGGCGGTCTGTGTGGGTGAGGATACCGCTGACCGGCTGATTCAGCATCTGTTGCCGAAAATGGATGAGCTGAAACTCTCGGCGGATAATAATCAACAGGCGGATATGGGGCCGCTAATAGATCAGATTGCGGTAAACCGGGTGAATACGATTCTGGGCGAAGCCAAAGAGCAGGGCGCACATCTGGTGCGTGACGGTCGCGACTATGCCATGTTACCGGCTAAGGGCTGTTATGTGGGGCCGAGCCTGGTGGATAAGGTGACCGATTCCATGAGCTGTTATCAGCAGGAAATCTTCGGCCCGGTGCTGAGTCTGGTCAGAGTCAACGAGCTGGATGATGCCATCAGTCTTGCCAATGCCCATATGTATGGCAACGGTGCCTGTATCTTTACCGAAAGCGGTGCGGCGGCTAATCGCTTCAGCAGTAGGGTTGAAGCCGGTATGGTGGGGGTGAATGTCCCGCTGCCGGTGCCCATGGCCTTTCACAGCTTCGGTGGCTGGAAACAATCTTTGTTTGGTGATTTACATGCTTATGGCCCCGATGGGGTGCGTTTTTACACCAAACGTAAAACGGTTACCCAGCGCTGGTTAAAGCAGACCGGCCACTCTACTGCATTCGGGCAGTTGTAGAGCTGTCAGCCCTCAGTTATCAGTGGTCAGAAAAAGCACGGAAGAGCAATTTAACCACGGAGACACAGAGGGCACAGAGAAGTGAAGGGTATTAAACCATCAATATCTCGGTGGTTTATATTGATCTCGCAGAGGCGCAAAGACGCAGTGGAATAGGGGCTGGTGCAAGGCGAGGGTATCCCCGGATTCCGCTTCGCTGCATCGCGGGCTACAGGATCATGCGTTGTTCGTGGGTTTAGTGTTTTTCGTGGTCGAAGGTTTTTTCCCATTAACCACTGGAAGAGAATGATTCACCACAGAGAACACGGAGGTATGGTAGTTTAAGTGGTCAGATATCAGCCTCAGTTGTCAGTTCCCAAAACTGAAGACTGAGAGCTGGCAACTGAAAACTCTTCTGACTCTGTTCGCTCTGTGCCTCTGTGGTGATTAATATCCGGGCGTTTAGTCGGCTTTTAACATAGCCTCGTATTCATCCTGCCAGAAGAACTTTTGTTCGCCGAAGGCGGGTTTAAGGTCATTCAGCCAGGTAGCGGTTTCGTCATACTCTGCGAAAAACGGCAGTTGTACCCAGTCAGGGTTACGGGCCTGGATAAAACGCAGTACAAAGACTTTCTCACCTTTAATTTCAGCCACGCCCGAGATCTCAACCTTGCCGGGGCCTGCACTCATTGATGGCCCGCGTACGGTGCGACTGACACCGGATACCTGCTTATAGGCCTGGCGGAAAATCTCCCAGGTCTTATACAGCGGGATCTCAAAGTAACGTTTGGCACCGGTATCACGCTCGATAAACATATAGTAGGGCACGATGCCGAGCTGGGTCTGTTCCTTCCACATGTTTGCCCACATATCGGCGTCGTTATTGATGTTATTCAACAGCGGTGCCTGAGAGCGGATTTGTGCGCCGGTTGCACGAATACGGCGGATGGCTTCACGGGTGATATCGGTGCGTAATTCCTGCACATGGTTAATATGGGCCATAAAGGACACATGTTTGCCCGCCTGTACCAGCTTGCTGATGAGTTCCAGCAATGCGTCGGCATCTGGGTCAGTCACATAACGAAAGGGCCAGAAGGTCAGCGATTTGGTACCGATTCTGATGGTGCGGATATGGTCAAACTCCGGCTGAGTCAGGGCCTCAAGGTAGGCCTGTAGTTTAACCGTACGCATTACCATGGGGTCTCCGCCGGTGACCAGCAGATCTGTGACTTCTTTATGTTCGCGCAGATACTGATGCAATTGTTCGGCATCATTATTATTAAAGCGGGTGGCTTTACCGACAAACTGGGCCCAGCGAAAACAGAACGTACAATAAGAATGACAATACTGACCCTGCGCCGGGAAAAACAGCACGGTTTCACGGTACTTATGCTGCATGCCTTCGACCCGTTCGCCATCAAGCTGTGGCACATTATGATCCGTTTGCCCGGCCGGGTGGGGGTTGAGTCTGGCACGAATATCTTCGGCCAGCGCCATCACCTGCTCTGAAGTCGGATCGGTGCGTAATAATGACGCCATGCGGGCATAGGAGTCATCATCCAGCATACCGCGCTGTGGGAAGGTCAGCTGGAACAGCGGGTCGTTCGGTACGTTGTCCCAGTCAATCAGCTCATCGATAACAAAGTTATTAACACGAAAGGGGAACACGCTGGCCACCACTTTCATCTGAAAGCGCAGGTGTTCCGGCAACTGCTTTAGCTGCTCGATCTTATCGATTTGTCTGTGCTGATAGGCCTTGAAGCCAGGCGATCTGTAGCTCTGTGCGGACTGTATCTGAACGACTTGCTGCATAGGTTTCCTTTAATTAGGGGTGCAAAATGCAGCGTACTCTAACAAAATTACATTGGGATTTCAGTGCTGTAAAATTAGCCCTGTTATGAATCCTTTACAGTGCAGGTTGTATCTCCGCGTTCCCATTAAGATCAATATGTTTGAGCACTAACCTTTCAGACTCATCTGGCCAACGAGAGGTTTATTCGGCGTTACTAAAGAACGCTTCAAATTTGTTATCCAGCTGGTCACTGTAGAGCTTTTGTATTTGCGCATACGGCAGGTGTTTTGGTACGGCCATTAAGGGCGGCAATTTTGTTTGCAAGGCCATAAATTCAGTCATGCCTTTGTTTGTGATTGATTGTTAGTGATGGTTCGCAGTTTTTGTCTGATTACCTCTGCCGCATCGTTGAGCCCGACCAGTTCATAAACCCCTTTATAACCAGGCTGCGCATTAAATAGCTGTTGCTGAGCGTTGATGTTGTCCAGTGCCTGTTGCAGAACCTCTCTGCTGGCAGGTTCAAGGGGGAGTTGGGTGCTATTCAGGTATTGCTGTGCGGGTAAACTCTGCAAAGAGACCAGTTGAGTGTTAATTTCCACATCCTTATCGCTGAAATGGATTAAAGTCTGCTTTATTTTCTCGCTGATAGTATTGATAAACTGGCGTTTGTGGGTCTGAATGTCGGTCAGTTTTAGCGTATCAGCCTGGTTATCCAAGGTATGACTCGCATTAGATGAGATGTCCTGTTTCAGCGTGGTCAGGTTTGATAAAATTGCCTGGCGTTGTTGCTGATTAAGTAAAGCGTCGGCTGCTTTTGGCGGATGCTGTTGTAACTGGTGAAGCAGGTTATCAAGGTACTGCTTTTGATCTTCGGCCAGCCCCTCCCATGAGGAAACCTGAACCCAACAAGGGTCAACACTTCTGATGCATTCTTTAGCCAGCCTGAGTCCTTCACGGATACCTTTATTACCAGTTTCCGAAGATGTAAAACCGCCGTGTTTAATGCTCACCCTGGCGGTAATCTCTTCCAGGAGTTGCTGCTGTATATGGCGCAGTTCATTGTAGAGCTGTGTTATATTGGTCGCTGACGACGTTTCTGCTGATAAGCAGGGCGCTTTTTGGTGCGATTTCCCTGCTTGCGGCAATACGCATCTGAGCCATTCTGTTAGGCGATTCATAACGGATTCACAGCAGATGACTCAAACCTGAGCATCATCCGACGGGAGGCTTGCCTGATTTCTTGTTCTGCAGGGTATGAATTTATTCTGCCCATGTTATCCGCCACCGAATTGCCGGTTATATTGCTGGCGGTGGGCCTGGTAGCTAAGCATTTGCTGCTCCAGTTTGCGCATCGTAGCGCTGTCACATCCGTAATTATCCATCGCGCTGCTGAGGCCCATCGTCACATCCAGGGTCGATAACCCTTGTTGCTCACTGCCTGCCTTTAATGCTTGTTCTGCTATTGTCGAAATACCCAAACCGCGGGTGCCGATACCTGCCAGGCCAAATTTATCGTAAAGTCTCCTGGGTATTAACAGGTAATCGGTCTCCAGGTGTTTAGTAAAATGGACAACGCTCCCAAATCCATTTTTATACTCAGTGCTGACTTCGGTCGTTAACGTAATTTCTATCGGGTTATCGCCCAGACAACCCGGATATGCGGCGCTGTAGTATGCTGAATAAACCGTTATCAACTTATCAATAAAAGTGAAAGCCCGATATCCGGTATCCTGCAGCGCTGTCAAAAATTCCAGCGGGGTTCCTTTTGCCAGCTCCCGGTTGGTTTTGCTTAACCAGCCGTCTTTAAACTGATTCGAAGTCTGTAACTCCAGGCTTATCGCCTGTTGAAAGTTACCGTCATAAATGGCGGTGAGATAACTACAGCCGCTATAGCCATCAAAGGGGCTGTCGTTGCGGCATTGATGCAATCTGGCGACTTCCTGCTGATAACGATGCTGTTCTTCGGTTTTGCGTTGCTGGCGCTCTGCGTTCCGTTGCTGGAGCTCTGCGTCCCGTTGCCGGGCTAATTCCTCGCGGCGGAGTTTTTCCGTTTCTAAATGGCGGCTATACACTTCATTGGCTTTGTCCTGCACCGTTTTACTGATCAGTTGCACCGATGACAAAACACCTGCCGGTGTGCGGCCATAATGCTTAGCACATTGCCGGGTTTTTTGATGCAATGCAGTGGAGGTTGTTCTGAGTGCTTTTACCCAGGGTGTTTCTTCATTCATGCTGCTTAAACTTTGCCATGTGCCCTGTTGCAGGGTCTCGGCCAGGTTCACTGAATCCGTGCTGATATCACAGCTTTTCAGGCAACTGTCTCTGAACAAGGATTCGTGACAGACATTACCCAGCGACGACAACTGTGGTGCCAGTTGTTTCAGGTTCTCGGCGTAATGTGCAGGATTATTTTGTAATTGTGGTGCAGGCTTGCCCGGTTGTGGCATTCGGCCTTCATGCAGGCTTTTTAGCAGCAGAGCAAAAGGTTTAAATTCCTGAGGGAAATCACGCTGCCATCTTTGATTGCATTGTAAGGTGCGTTGTACCAGTGTTTTAAGACTGTTTTTTATAATCGTCGGATTTGCCTGCCGGTTGATATGGGTCGACACACCGCTGACGGCTTCATCTAATCCGCCACAGGCGGATTTACACTGAAAGGCCTGCGCCTGATTATGAAAGCGACTGGTGCAAATCTGCTCCAGCTTGCCAGCGAGTATCTTCGCATTGCCCACATCCAGACGATTGTCTGCTGTGAGTACCTGCAGCTCTGAGGCAGAGCTGGCATCAAAGCTGGCATAAGAGCTGGCACTGATGGCCAGTACTGTCATCAGGTGCGCCCACTTGAGAGTTGAGTAGCCTGATGTCATTGTGGGAACCCTTTTGAACAGGCTGTAAGGGCTTCGGAACCGGCTCTTTTTTGGTCAGCGCGGGTGAGTCTGCCTGATTGGGTCACCAGTTTTGCATAGGTATTACCGTAGCATTCGCAGTCAGTTTTAAGAGAAGTTCCGTATTTTTGCCGACCTGTGCATTCCTTATTTTTGACTTTTGCTATTGCGGTTAAATCAAAACATTGCGCCGAGGTGTTTTTGTGAATCTGGTAATCATCTAAAGCTGGATTTGCGGCTTTTTGTTTGACGTAGGCATCGGCTAAACATTCGCAGTTATAGGTATTCGCCGTTCCATCTCTTAAACAGCGTCCGTATCGTTCCATTTTCAGCGCTGAGCCTGATACTTTCGCTTTTTCAATGGTCTGCTGTTTGTCTGCCTGGCCCCCCATGCGCTCTATCAAGGCTTGTTGTTTTTGTTGTTTTTGTTGTTTTTTATAGTCCTCCATCGCTTGTACGATTTTTTGTTTGTCATTGATATCGATACCCGTTATCTGCTGGTATTCATCGGCGGTGAGTGTAGCAAAGTGATTTTTCGCCGATTCCTGATCAGAGCTGAGCCGGGCAGCTAATTGTTTGAGTTTTTCATTAACAGAATACAGGCCGTAGAAATCGAGGTAGTCAACACCCTGGAACTTAATATATTCGTTATATACAGTCCCTCTGGTGTTAACCTGTAACTGCCCTTTGGTAATAACCTGTTGTACTACATCACCACCAATGGAGCTGGCCGTAATTAAATCATCAAAGCCGGAACGGGAATTGGCCACATAGTTAAATTTGTCATTGCAGGTGCTGATGGCGATACGGGTTTTGTGGAAATGGTCATAGCCCACGTTCACAGGATCTTTAATGAACGCTTGCCACAAAGAAGATGCCTGCTCACAGGCTAACATGTCGTGCAATTTAAACGACGTTAACCGGACTTTTGGCACATCATTCGCGCGGGGTTTATTTGTCTGTACAAGTTTGGGCATATAAGCATAAACATAATCAATACCGTGCAAGCCAGTTTTTGTCATTTCCATTTTATACGGACTGGCCAGAGTGATTTGATGCCTGGCACTCATAGCAGCAGATTTGAGTGCATCCTGTGCATCATTGACTTCCTGCTGATGTTGTTTTAGCCATTGGGTGAACGGTTCTTGCTGCATGACGGCTTTGTAATTGGCAACGTATTCTGCGTTTTTCCCCTGATTTTCAAATTCATCTGCCCGGGTCTGCGCATAGGTTGCCCATGCAGGCAGCCATTGTGCCGGTGTCATTACGCGGTCAGGCGGACAGTCCCTGCACGTTGCGCGACCGCTTAGTGGCGCTTGTGATACATGTTGTTCTACCCATGTTTGATAGCTTTCCCGGCTGGTCATTGTGTCAATGTCGGCTTGCAGTGCAGGGGTGAGCTCGTTAAAGCACAGGCGATGCAAATAAGCAGAAGGGATATGATAATTTAACTCGAACCCGTGTCTGCCAACAGGCATTATCCAAAGGCGATCCTGATTAAAATCTTTCAGATAGCTGGTGTCGCAACGTCGGGTTAAGGCCTCGACTAACTCCGCTTTACTCCCATAGTCACTGAATTGCTCCGCTTTGCGTCGCCATTGATTAGAATCGAGCTTATCTTTAAGAGTGTTTAGTTTGGTCATGGACTGTTTCACTTGGGCAACGTGAAAGCCGTTTTTCCTGGCCTCTGCGGCGATCGCTTTAAATTCAGGCGTATTAACAAACAGCTGTTGTGCCCCGGTGAACGTCAGCTTTTGCGGAGCATCGATGGCAAACAAGCGCTTTAGTTTATCTGCCAGCGTTTCGTCTTCCTCAACCAGCAGCTCATCCAAATCCAGACTGGGTGCCGCTTTAGGCGGCCACTTGCCGTCTTTTACTTCCTGAGCTGCGGCATAGATGGCTTTGTAAATATCCGGGGTAGGGCCTTTTTTGAAGTGGCCTTCTAAGATGTAAAAACACATGCCTTGTTTAGAAAGGGTTCGTTCCAGCTGTTGTAAATTGGATGCCATCAGACCTTTGTATTTCATTATATCCAGGCCAGTGGCTGATTTGCTTTTCTCTGCACTGTGCAGGTAATTTTCACTGTACTCTTTTACCTTATCGGCTCCCTGTTGGCATTGATCCCGGCAAGTACGCAGGGTGACATCACCAGGATTGTTCAAATGCGTGTCACAGAATTGCGGCAAATGGCTGTACAATTGATGCACTTTGTTGATATCCAGAACACCATCAGCATCGTGAATATTGGTATCCACTTTAGACGGCGCCGAGTTGGCTTTGTTAGTTGTACTGGCTTGTGTTTGTTCAGCTTTAATAATTTGGTCAATGTTGCTGTCTACCATCATCAGCGACATATAGGCATTCATATGCGCCGGTGAACTTTTTCCTTGTTTGTCATTTAACAATGTACTCCTGCAGTTAGTCGCACTTTGTTTAAATTGCTGAATATGACCACTCACCCCAGGCAACTTAGCCAGAGCCTTTGCCTCGGCTGAACAGGTTTTTTGACAGTCTTTGGAGCATATCTTTGCGGCGTCATTCAGGATGGTAATAATATCCTGCGCTGTTTTCGGTGTTGTCATCGCCAGCGCTGGCAGACCGAACATTAGGGTGGCTGCCGTAAAACAGATGACCAGGTAATATTTCATTGTCGCTCTCCAAAAAGCAGGTAGTGGTATTGTTCAGCCTTGCAAGGGCATTTATTCAGACTTATATCGATGATTCACAATCAAAGGACGACTTCGAGTGACGGCGAACTAACACCATTAATCCCATTGAGAATAAAATCAAAGTGGCGGGTTCAGGGATCGTGGTTCCCTGCTCATTGTCCGGGTTGTTGTCTGTGCCTGCTACCGACCAAACGGCCCAGGTCGCGGTATCCCAGTAAGGAAGTGACAAATCGATATAGTCGTTGGTTGAACAGCAAGCGACGCCATCATGATATTCTTCAGGCCCATTGGTGGCGGCATGAAACTCAATTTGACCCACGCTATTGACGTCGTAAGGCGTGTAAGCCCAACAGAAATTGTGGATATCTTCACAGCCATTGGTTCTGGTGGTGTCCGTGTCAAAAATACCGATAAAAACCTGATTAACCAGCGCCCAGCTTGCCGCAATGGCTGCGCTTTGTGTGTTAAAGGTGAAATCTGCATTATCATCACAACCTGAAAACACGTCGATACAGGTGCCATCTTCAAAGGCGACATCAAATAAGTTCCCATCGACTTCGACATTGGTGGCGCCAAGCAGATTGCCGGCAATGTCGGTAATCAGGCCTGCCTGGGTTATACAGCTAAACCCGAATAGCATCATAGCCATTACTAGCTTTTTCATTTTGTATTCCTTAAGTTTGTTAACGTTCGGTTCCGTCAGAGTCCAAGGGGCCTCTTAGCGTTCTGGTGCAACACCTTTAGGCTGGTGTTGGTAAAATGATTCTTGCACAAAAATAATCAATAAAAACAAAGCAATAAAGTTAACTGCCGTTAACTACGGTTAACTTGCGTTAGCTGCTGTCAGGGAGATGGCGGAGGATATAAGGATGATGATAAAACCGGGGAGAGAGGTAACTCTCCCGGTGTAAAAGCATGAATAATTATTTCTGAGGATTGATATCAGGTTGCCAGTGGAGCCAGAATCGGGTCTTTTACAAAGCCCGGGCACATAGCCCCTATTCTTTGGTAGATTGGGCGGGCAGGCTCATAATGGTTCAGCATCACATAGGATAGCATCAGCCTGACCATGGCATTGGGGGTAGTGGCTTTATCTGCTATTTCGTTCAGTTCATCCAGCAGTGTCTGGCGTACCGGATCGCTGATAACCTTGTTGTCGATATAGGCATCAGCGACTTTTATATAGACCAGCTGAATATCGGTATTGCCCGGATCTTTACCCGACAGGCGCAAACGTTCGGCAATTTTCAGGGCCTTAGCAAAGCTCTCATGGGCAACCTGTTGATTGCCATGTGCCTGATAAGCCAGGGCCTTGGTGATCCAGGGATCAAAATGGCCATCCACCTGTTCGGTATCCAGCAACGCCATGCCGCGCTCAGCATATTCCACGGCTTTATCGGTTTCACCTGAAAACTGAAACAGTGAGGCCAGTTGGTGCTCAATGATCCAGCTTGGGTCGCGTTCCAGTTCGGTTACCTGCAAAAACGCCTCTTTGGCTTTGGGCATTTCACCCTGGCAAAAATACATGGTGCCGATATTGTTCAACGTATTAAAGTTTGCTTCCTTACTTACCCCAATCTCAAGTGCAGCGATAGCCTCTGATGGCTTACCCAGGCGGTACAATAAGTGGGATTTGATAAAGTAACCTCGCCAGCCATCTGGCTCCAAATCAATGGCAGCATCGAGAACATCGATGGCCTCAGCAAATAAATCGGGTTGCTTCTGCAATACAGCCTGTTTTTCCAACACTTTAGATTTACCATACAAGGCATCGGTAAAGCCTGGATTAAACTGCAAAATTTGCTCATAGTAGTGCATCGATTCATCTAACTGGTCGTGACCCCTGACGTAATTCGCCATGCCTTGCAACGACTCTTCAACCGCAGCTATCTGCACACCTTTCTGACAGACCTCTTTGGTATCAGCAATCATCTCGATATCACTGCTTAAACTGGCTTTGCGCAGCAAGGTGGTGCACAGCGCTCCCTGTGCCCGGGCGAAATCACTGTCCAGTCGTAATGACCTTTGTAACCGGCTTTCGGTGCGGGATAAATTAGCCAGGGTGTTTTCCTGATTGAAATACTGCATCGCCAGCATAAATTGCTGCAAGGCTTCGGTATTTAATGTCAGCCCGGTTTCTGCTTTTATTTCACCTGATTGCAGGTAGTTGACAAAGGCATGGGTAATCCTCTGGCCGAGCAGGGCCTGGATATCATCCAGTGAGGCCGTTAACAACGCGTCACTGTAGAGTAAAACCCGCTGTTGTTGATTGATAAGGTAAACCTGCAATTGCGTGTAACGCTCAAGTTCACTGGTTTCCCAGGTGAGAACGTAATCCGATTCTAAGGTTTTGCTCCAGTCGAGTTTATCCTGCTGCAACAACTGCTGTTGCGGCCAGTTTTCCACAAGCCGGACCTGTGATCTGAACTGTGTCGTTAATTCAGTTTTCAGCGCAGAGTCGAAGGAACCAGGGGATGCCACTATTGCCAGTTTTAACGTGCTGATATCCCGGTTTTGGATACGGGAAGGGGCCGTGGATTCAACCGGCGCCGACTGCCCGAAGTATACGCCGACAATAATCAGTAACGGAATAATCAGCCACGCACTGCGCTTCCAGCTCAGGCCAGGCTTAGTGGTCTGATTGCCCGGTATGACCGCCTGTTCTCCTGCGGCAGGTGCGGGCTCGGGCAGGCTGTCCTGGTGTTGGTTGTCTTCACTGGTAAGGTATAGCTGGTAGGCGGGTACACAAAGGGCTTCGGCGATACGCTCAAGTGACATAGGCTCTACAGGCAACTGACGAAAGGCCCGGTTCACCATGTCCTTAGGTGGTGCGTCTAATTGCTCTTGCTCGGCAATTTTCCGGGCCAGGGCTGTCTGAGTTTTAAACCCGGCCGCCAGCATTGCCCTGTCGAGTTTACTGCGTGATGCTCTGATACCGCGCTTACGGGAAGTATTACTGTCCTGACCTGAAGTGCTCACAATCGACTCGCCATTGCTTGATCAATGCCTGATATGTTGACTACCATTCACGATTAGACATTATAAGTCAATGATTATCATCGTTATTTGTGGCTTAGCACAAAGGCCCGTCAAACCCCGGATATATTCCGCTGCGGGAAGTTCAGTTGGAACAGTGCGTCGTTCGGCACGTTGCCCCAGTTAATCAGCTCATCAATAACAATGTTGTTAACACGATAGGGAAAGACGCTGGTAACCACTTTCATCTGAAAGCGAAGGTGATCCGGTAACTGTTTAAGTTGCTCGATTTTATCGACCTGTCTGTGCTGATTGGCCCTGAAACCAGCCGAATTGCAGCGTACCATAACAAAATGGCCAGGAAATTTTAGTGTAAGGGAAATAGATCTTTTCTACTGCTTTTCACTCTGGAAACAGCCTTATTGGATAGAGGACAAAGAAACAATTCCCATATAAATTAAATCGAAAATATCACTTATCCGGTCTGAGATTTTCAGTTTAGCGCCAGCTTGCCCACCACAGCGAAACCTTTGCGGCCAGTATCCGGAATTGTCCGATCACTGGGATCCTGATGCTACAACTAAGTTATTTTCCGTTGCAGCAATGTTGCTTTTGTCTTCTATACTTTGATCACAAAAATAACTCCCTGATTTGTACGAGCTTCATCAAGTTGGTATCGGCAGTAGTTCAGGGCTCACAAGGATTTCACGGAGGAAGTGATGAAATGCACTTTTCCTTTTGTATCTGCCGCTTTAATGCTCAGTTTCGCAGTTTTTTCCCAACAGCCTGATAACATGGAAGTCATCTATGTCACCAGTGAAAGAGTGGCCAGATCAACATTACATACACCTTATTCTGTAGAGCAATTTACCGCTGAAGATATTGATGCGGGGCTTTACCGAAGCTTGCCGGATATTTTTAAAGATGCCGCTGGCGTGATGGTACAAAAAACGGCTTATGGACAAGGCTCCCCCTATATTCGCGGTTTCACCGGCTTCAGAACCTTATTTCTGGTAGACGGCGTACGTTTGAACAATGCCATCTTCAGAGAAGGACCCAATCAATACTGGAACACAGTCGATGCCTTTTCGGTAGGTCGTATGGAACTATTGAGAGGACCCTCTTCGGCCCTGTATGGTGCTGATGCTATTGGCGGTACAGTGCAGGTATTCAGCACCAGGCTGGATACCGATGTTTACCGTTCTGAACAGCGGATCGACTACTTTTATCGTGGAGCCAGTGCTGAGCATTCCAATATTCTGCGCAGCAGTCTACGTTCGGAAGCTGCAGGGCAAGCCTTTATGGCCGGTGTAACACTTAAGGATTTTGGTGATTTGACCAGAGGCCGCGGAATTGAGCAACTCAATACAGGCTACGATGAGTACAATCTGGATGCGAAATGGGTAAGAACACTGAATGAACAATGGCAACTGACTGCCGCGACGTTTTACACTGAGCAGGATGACGTTCCACGTACCCATCGGACGATTTACTCCACGTCTTTTGGCGGTACCAGTTTGGGTAATGAGCTGAGACGGGATCTCAGTCATAAACGATTTATGGGCTATGCCCGTCTTAGTGCCGACAAGCCATTTGGTGTTGTGAGTGACTTACAGGTGACGCTGTCCTGGCAAAGTCAGCAAGAGCGTCGTGACAGAGAAAGAACGAATAATCGTTATGATGCGCAAGGTATTACCACCGATACCCTGGGCTTTCAGGCTCAGTTCACCTCTGAATATGCCGACACCAGTTGGGTTTACGGACTGGAGAGTTATATTGATAGTGTGGATAGCTTTTCCACTGGCAATCCAGTTCAGGGACCAGTAGCCGATGACGCCCAGTATCAATGGCATGGCTTATACCTGCAGGGAAGAACAGCACTGACATCCGGACTGGATTTGCTGGCGGGTGCCCGGTTTAATCATATGCGCGTCGATGCGAACAAGGTCAGCGATCCGGTAACCGGTGATCCTATTGCTATTGAAAACCGTTGGAGTAACACGGTATTTAATCTGATGTTGAATTACCGTCAGTCAACATCGCAGAGTTTTTACGCTGGTATTTCGCAGGGTTTCAGGGCACCGAACCTGTCAGATCTAACTCGTTTCGACAGTGCTCGCAGCAATGAGTTTGAAATTCCCAGCACGGATCTCAAAGCAGAACATTTCACTAACTACAGCCTGGGCTACAAATTTTATCAGGCTGAGGCGATGGTGGATGTCTCGGTATTTTTTACTGATATAGAAGATCAGATTGAACGCTTTGTAACAGGTAATATCAATGCTGATGGTGAGTTTGAGATAAGTAAGGCCAATATTGGTGACGGACATGTAAAAGGATTGGAATTAAGACTCGGCTATGCCATCAGCAAAGAATTTAAAGGTTCGGTGCTGGCGGCTTATGTCAGTGGCAAAGTCGATACCTTTCCGGGTTCGAAGCAACAGCTTACCAGCGAATATCCCAGCAGACTGATGCCGACTTCTGTGCGTTTTGCACTTGACTATGAGCCTGTGCATCAGGATTGGGGGGGACAAATGCAGTGGTATCTGGTTGAGCGTGCCGACAGACTGTCAACCAGAGATATGGGCGATAGCCAACGCATTCCGCAAGGAGGTACGCCAGGCTACGGCGTGTTAAATCTTTCCGGTTTCTATCAGCTCAGTCATAAACTGAGAGTGCGACTGGAAGTGGAGAATTTGTTTGACAAGGATTACCGCATCCATGGTTCAGGTCAGAATGAGGCAGGCCGTAACTTTATTCTGGGGCTACAGGGAAGCTTTTGAATAACAGTTTCAGAACACAAAGGTGATGCAGATAGCAGTCGTGTCTCAGAAGTAAAAAATGCTGCCCCCGGGCAGCATTTTTGTTGACGAGACTGTGATTGTTTCAACGCTTCCGGAACCGTCTTAACAAAACCAGCCCACTGAGCAATAGCAAAATGGCTGTTGGTTCCGGCACTGTGACACAGCCATCCTCACCAATACAGACAAAACCATTGATGAGATTAGGAGATATCGCCGCACCGCTGGCATCGCCAAAGGTCAGGGTGGAGCCGGTGAAGGCCAATGCGGTTCCACCATTACCAATCGCATCGAAGGTTAGAGAAGCCAGTACAAACTGATTAGCTAATCCATCCTGGTTAGCCATAAGATCCGCCACGCTATCCAGTGATTCTTCAAACAGATCGATTATACCCGGTGAAGACTCAAAGGCATCACAAGTGAAAAAAGCGATGCAGCCCAAGGAGTCTACACCAAACCCAAACGTCGCACTGGTAAAGCTGAGAATCGAGTTGTCGAATGATAAATCGATATCCCAGGCACCTAAATACTCTGGATCGGCTGAACCGTCCCATAGAATGTCCACTGAGATCACATCCCCAACAGTTCCATTCGTATAGTCAGGATTTACTGAGATGATAGGGGTTGCGATCGCCATACCCGGAATTCCGAGGGCGATGGCAACGCAAAGGTTTCTGAATAACTTCTTCATGTCTTATTTCCTTTCTCTGTTACAAAGTTAATGCTTTTCATATCGTCCATCACTAACCACTGATCGCACAACGAGCGTTATCACATTGGAGGATGCAGATTCTTGCATCCAGTACATTGATAATACCGTCACTGTTCAGGTCAAAGATGGGGTCACCCGGAGGTACCGCTACATTACGGTTTGAATTAATATTGCCGATGTCGGTCAGGTTCACTTCTCCATCACTGTTGTTATCACAGCTCGGCTCGACCACATCTCCCTCGGTGCTGACCTGCAAATCTGACAAGATCGGTGAGATTCCCGCAGCATCAGGGCGAAGGGTGGTTCTGATTTGAATAAACCTTCCGGTTAGTCCAATACCCGCGGTATTATTGCTAACCGGTATATAGGCCATTAATCCAAGATCACCCTGATTGTCGGCACTACGGGCCTCTACAGTGATACTGCCCCCCGCGGGGATGAAAGCTTCAGGTTCATTATTCCAGCTAATCAGATCCCATGGCGTACCGGCACTGCCACCATCGCTAATCACTGTCCAGATACCTGTTGGATCGGTCTGGTTGCGGGCGCCAAAACCTGTGGCGTCACTATAGGTGTAAGGAGAGCGTCCGACCGGGACGGTGGAGATAAAATTGCAGTTGCTGTCGTACTGCGACACACTGTTTGAGTTAAGGTTGATGGTCCAGATTCTTCCGCCTTGTCCTACAATAGGGCCTCTACCGCCCAAGGTATTAACACTGCAGGCAGGAGTTGTATTGAGATCTCCTGCTCCATCGGTGACAAACTTGCGTAAGGTCGGTGTACCGAACCAGACCGCACCATCCCCGTCTACTGCAACGCCGGTTCCGCCGCCGGCAATACTGAGCTGAAAACTGTTGGTGGCGGGATTAAAGGCATGTAACGAGCTGCCCAGATAAACTCTGTCGTTTCCCAATCCAATGCCGTAATTACTCTGACCGGTACGGTTCTGCACCCAGGTATTGGTATTGGTATCAAGTTCTACCAGGGTAGAACCCAATGTGGCACCCCAAAGTGTGCCATCTGAGTCTACCGCGCACCCATAATTGCTGACATTGGTGGCAATGGGACCTGCCAGCAAATTACCATTCTGATCAAATTTGTAATAGGCACGATCACCGGAATAGGTACCAGCCCAAAGGTTCCCATTAGTATCGAGGCACAGAGAGCGCCCCAGATGAGCAGGACCGGCAAAGGGGGATATCCAGACTACCCGTTCATCTCTGAACTCTTCTATCTGGATAATTCCATCATTATTGTCATCAATGACCGGTAACATCTCATCAGGTGTGATCATGCAGTCATTGTTTAAATCCTGTGAGGTGTCGATCACACCGTTGCTATTTCTGTCTACCCCGCCTTCTACCGCAATTTTAATCAGCTCCGGGGCGCGATTGCCTGAAAAATTCCGGTTAGCCACATACACATTGCCTTCGGTGTCCACCGCGGTTCTTGATGGGGCAGGCCCTGAGAAGGCGCCGTGATTTGCCAGGCTGTTAGGATCACCAAATGCCGTCAGATATCTGGCCTCCTCGCAACCATCTCCGTCGGTGTTAACTCTGGACATGGTATCTTCACCGGCATTGGCAACCCAAAGTACCGGAAAGGTGTCTCCAATCATATTCAGCTGTAACTGATTGTTGTTGGGTGCGTCATGGTTAAGTGAATTAAGAGTACCAAGATCAAAATCAGCATCATTGGTATAAGTCGTTGTGGCGGCACTCACCATCCCTGCCATAAACAGGGTGGAGACTGTGCCGGTAAGCATCTTTGTCATTAGCCGTTTCATTTAAGCTTCCTCCTAGTGCAAAGCTTGCGAGGCGCTGCCTGCAAGTTGCGGTACGGTTGTCGGAAGTGCGGCTGGTTCTGGCAGGGGCTGGCTTTGATAGCCTTTAGCGGGAGCGATAGCCCAAAGTGTGTTACCGGATAAATTCAGTGCATACACATTGGAGTAACGCCCTCCCTGCCAACTTACCATCAATATTGCTGAGTCATCAGCCAGCCAGATGGCATCATCTATCTGGTACTGAGCATCAGTAAAACTGCGTTGCTGGGAACCATCTTCCTTCATAATATGAAGTTGTGTGCGCCCATGGGGCCCACGGGTGGATAAAAACAGGATTTCTCCTGTGGTATTTGACCATTGGGGTTGTGAATCGGAAGAGGGCAAATCAGTCAGTTTGCGCTCTTTATTTAACTTCAAGTCGTATTGGTAGATATTAAATTCTTTATTGCGGCGTGAATGGTAGACAAGTCGGGTGGACTCAGGTGCCCAACTGGCTTTACCGTCTTCGTGTTTGGGGTGGTTGGTAATTTGCTGGTGTTGACCGGTGTTAACATTCACTATCCAGGTATCAGCCTTGGCCTGAGTATTGAATTTAAGATAGGCAATCCACTGACCATCCGGTGCCCATTCAGGAGAGCCATAACTTGCAGTATTGTCGGTGGTGATCTGACGGATCTCAGAACCATCAGGATGCATGGTATAAAGATGGATGGTGCTGCCATTTCGGTCAGAGGAAAATATTATCTGTTTGCCGTCAGGTGACCAGTTGGCTTCACCGTCATAACCTGGATGATTGGTTAAGCGCTTTTGATCGCTGCCATCAGGCTGCATAACATAAATTTCCGCGTTACCTTCGTTTCTGCTGGAAGTAAACAACACTGCGCCGCCATCGGGAGACCAACTGGCATCATAGTCATCACGACTGGTGTGCGTTAATTGATGCAGTTCACTACCATCGAGTCTGACAGTGTAAATTTCTCTGTCACCATCCTGATTAGAAACAAACAGCAGGCGTTGTTGAGAATTTTCAGTATTCTTTGTCTGATTAACAGAAGGATTATTGTCTGAGCCACGGGCAATATCAGATGAACATCCCAACAGATGCAGCCCTGTGGCCAACAGGCCAACTTTAAGTACACAGATTACAAGTTTCACCACTTGCTCCTTCACTTATTTAAGTGAGGCAGTACAGCTCTTTTGCCTTAAATGTCTGATTAATTCGCAGTGATAGGGGGATGGCAACCGGCTTATGGGTATGGTCGGTAAGGTGGGACTGCTTAATGCCATTACATCCCGAAATCATACAGAAAGTAAGCATAATAAGAGCCAGCTTTATAAGCTATTGAATGTTAAACAGTTCCTTTGTGGCTTTGCGAGCAACATGTATCAAATTGTAAATTTAACCGACATTTTCTTAACTATCAGCTGTTTGTAGTTGAGATTCTAGGAATGAAGTATCGCTATTCGCTATAAAAAGCCTTGGGGTGGATCGACAAGCACCGTCATTACCTGTCCTTGTCGTCTTATTGAGAGTTGCAGAGGCCCGGGAGTCTGCAGCAGAGCGTCTGCCCGTTCAAGCCCTTCAGAACTGGTCATGCTGACTCCGTTTATTTCTGTGATGACATCTTCCGACATCAGACCCAGTTTCAGGAAAACATTTGAGTCGCCTTTGGGCGTCGCCAGCAGTCCGTTCGGTATTCCCTGTTCGTAAACCGGAGTAACAGCAATATACTGGCCAAAATCAGGGGCACCTGAATCTCCCTTTTCACTCGGAGGTGCATTTTCTTTGCTGGCGATTGACAGCCCGGGCCGGGAAGTACTTTTTTGCAGATAAAGCGTATGTGAGTTTTGTTGGTATTGTATGACAGCACTTTCCTTCGTTATTTGCGTTAACAGAATCTGATGATGATACACGCGGTCACCAATGGAATAGCCATTCTGATGACCCCGGTACTCGATAATGGCAATGCTGCCAAGCTTGTCACTGCTTAATACGACACCAACCAGCAGCAAGTGCCCGGTATCAAAAGGAAAGCTGGCTTGTGCTGAATCAGATGCGGGAACTTGCTTTTTATCTGGGGAACCAGGCCCGTGGCGAGTCTCAGCGGAATGACTGGTGGACATTACCCGTTTGTGTGAGGCTGGTTTTAGTTGCCGAGTATCTTCTGTCTGCAACGGTGCACTCAACCAACTGTTTATTTGGCTACCGATTATCAATATAATTATCAGAATCAGCGCCAGCCCCATCAACAGACGGAATACCGGCACCGATTTGCGCGCCCGGGATGTATTCGTGCTATCCGACATCAGGCTCCCCTGTATCTCCGGGATATAGGCTTTTAAGAGCTTAAAAGATAGTTGATATTTTGTTTAAGTCCTAATGTGGTAGTCGCGGATTTCCGTTGTTCAGATTGTGTCAAATTCCCAGCATATCCCGCAAGTTGTAGTAGCTGGCGCCCAGTGCCGTAAAAGGGATTTGCAGTGCCCGGCCGCCGAGCATGGGCAAATGGGGCAGTTTACTGAATACATCGAAACGTTCAGCCTGACCTTTTATCGCTTCGGATACGACTTTCCCTGCCAGGTGGGTACTGGTGACACCGTGGCCGCTGTATCCCTGCATATAGTAGATATTACTATCCAGACGACCAAACTCGGGCAATCTTGACATGGTCAGCAAAAAGTTTCCGGTCCAGGCAAAGTCCACCTTAACCCCTTTAAGCTGAGGAAAGGTTTTTTCCATCTTTGGCCGGATCAGACGCTCAATGTCATCGGGATCGCGGCCATCATAAACAACACCACCACCATACAGAAGGCGATGGTCGGCAGTGGTGCGATAATAATCAAGCAGGTAGTTGCAGTCTTCGACACAGTAATTGGCGGGCAGCAGCTCGCGGCAGGTGTCTTCGCCGAGTATTTCGGTGGTGATAATCTGGGTGCCGCAGGGCATGGAGCGTTTCATTAGCTCTGGTAATACATGGCTCAGATAGGCATTGGCGCCCACTACCAGAAAATCGGCGCTGACCGTGCCTTTGGCGGTATGCACTCTGACTCTGTCGCCTTTTTCTACTTTGGTAATCGGGCTTTGTTCAAACAGCGCTCCGCCAAGGGCTTTGATGGCTCTGGCTTCTCCCAATGCCAGCTTAAGGGGCTGGATATGCCCGCTTTTGCCGTCAGTGAGGCCACCGGTATAGCGATCCGATTTCACAATTTTACTCAGGGAGCTTTTGTTCAGCAGTTCCATGCTGTTATTGCCGTATTGCTGCCAGAGTTTCTGATGTTCTTCCAGGCCTTTGAGCTGTTTGTGATTCAGCGCGACAAAGGCACCACCATCAACATGGTCGCAATCAATCTGATGCTCCCGGATCAGACTACGGATAATATCGCCGCCTTCGAACATCATGGCGCCCATGGCTTTGCCCATGTCCGGGCCATATTTTCTGGCAATGGTGTCTACATCACGGCTGTAACTGTTGACTATTTGGCCACCATTACGGCCGGTGGCGCCAAAACCAATACGGTTGGCTTCCAGCAGCACGACTTTGTAGCCTGCCTTAGCCAGATGCAGCGCCGAAGAAAGCCCGGTAAAACCGCCGCCCATGATACAGACATCAGCCTGAAGATCTTCATTCAGCGTCGGGTAGGGGGTAGCTGTATCTGCATTATAGGCATAGTAACTGTTGATATAATCGCTCATGGAAACTCCGGAATGTTTTAGTACCTAAACATAAAGTAAATCTGTAGCGGTGATGTAATTTATGTTTAGGTAGCAACCCGGCATAAGGCCGGGCTGCTTGGGCAAATCGTTAGATCAGAAACTGTAGCTGACAGAAGCCGTGACGCTGGACGAGTCATCATCATCCAGGCTGTTGTGCCAGGCGCTCAAATCAAAGGAAAAATCATTGTAATCCTTAGTCAGGCTGACACGCCCCCAGTTGTAGCCATAACTATCTCCGTCTTCGTCCCAGCCCTGGCGACCGTATTCTAGCGCCAGCCCCATATCATTGCCCAGATCGTATTCTGCAATGGCGGAAACATGCAGGGCGCTGAGATCATCACCAAAGCCTTTGGCGGCAATGCTGTCATTGGTGTAATCCATATTCAGGCTGAGCGTCAGGCTGTCACTTACGGGGCGGATCAGCGCACCATGCAGTTCGAAATAGTTGTAATCGGCGTCGTCCAACAGCGCATAGTAAATCACCATCAGATCGTATTCGAAACCGTTACCCATCTCACCGTAGTAACCGGCAAACAGATCCACTTCTACATCACTGGTTTCACCGTCATCCGTTTGTGAAGCCCAGCCACCGGCATACCAGCCAGTGTCACTTTCCCAGTCGATACCACCCTGCAGGGCAGGGCTTTTATCATTTAACGTAACACCACGGAACATATAGTCTGAGGTGAGTGTAACGTAACCACTGACATCTGCCTGCGCGCCAAGGGGCATGGCGCTTAGCAAAGACACAGTAAGCAGTTTGTGTTTGAGTTTCATCTTGTTGTCCTTCCACTATTATTGTCATTTTGTGGCCTGAAGGCCGGTCTGTTAACGCTCAGCCCGGTCTACTGACAGCCGGGCCTGGCTGTTACCGGGCAAGCCGGTATCGGGCAACCGGCCGAAAGGTCAGTCGCCTGAATCAGTGATGTTTCAATTTGCCGGGTTAGTCGAGCTCGATCCAGGTGGTTTTAAGCTCGGTATATTTCTCCAGTGCATGCAGGGATTTATCCCTGCCATTCCCTGATTGTTTGAAGCCGCCAAAGGGCACCGTCATGTCGCCGTCATTGTAATTATTGATCCACACCGAACCGGCACGCAGCTGTTTCGACAACTTGTGAGCACGCGAGAGGCTGGAAGTCCACAGAGCCGCGCCAAGGCCATAATCGCTGTCATTGGCAATAGCGATGGCATCCTGTTCGTCATCGAAGGGAATCACCGACATTACCGGGCCGAAGATCTCTTCTCTGGCGATGGGCATCTTGTTATCCACAGAGGTGAAAATAGTGGGCTCCACAAAGGCACCTTTGTCGGCATCCAGTGCCGCTTTACCGCCAAGGGCCAGAGTGGCACCGCCTTGCTTACCCTTGTCGATATACTGCAACACGCTGCCCTGGTGCTGTTTATCTACCAGCGCACCCATATTGGTGTCGGGGTCGAGGGGGTCGCCGGGCCTGAAGTTCTGACTGGCCTGGCGCACTTTTTCCACAAACTCATCGTGAATACTGCGCTCAACCAGCAAACGGGTGGCGGCAACACAGACTTCGCCCTGGTTATAAAAACAGCCGCTGGCGGCGCTGCGGGCGGCTTTGTCCAGATCGGCACAATCGGCAAACACGATATTGGGGTTTTTACCTCCGGCTTCCAGCCACACCCGTTTCATATTTGACTCACCGGCGTAGATCATCAACTGGCGGGCAATACGGGTAGAGCCTGTAAAGGCCAGACAATCCACCTGCATATGCAGTGCCAGCGCCTTGCCCACTGTATGGCCATAACCCGGCACGACATTGAACACCCCATCGGGAATACCCGCTTCGCTGGCAAGCTGCGCCAGTTTTATGGCGGTCAGAGAGGATTTTTCCGATGGCTTAAGCACCACAGAGTTTCCTGCAGCCAGAGCCGGCCCAATTTTCCAGCAAGCGATCGACAGCGGGAAGTTCCAGGGGGTAATCGCCGCCACCACACCAATAGGCTCACGGGTAATAGTCGCCAGCACATTGGCCTCTGTGGGGGCAACTTCGTCATAGATCTTGTCAATGGCTTCGCCATGCCAGCGTATGGTTTCGGCGGAGCCGGGAATATCCACATTCAGGCTTTCGCTGATAGGTTTGCCCATATCCAGTGTTTCCAGGGCTGCCAGTTCACAGCGGTGTTCCAGAATCAGCTCTGCGAGCTTCAGCAGGACTTTTTTGCGGTGCCTGGGCGCCATATTCCGCCATTCTCCTGCTTTAAAACTGTTACTGGCGGCCTGTACGGCATTTTCGGCATCGATCTGTTCACATTCCGCAATCTGCGCAATTTCATCGCTGTTAGCCGGATTGATACAGGCAAAGGTTTTTCCGCTTTGAGCTGGCGTATAATGGCCGTTAATAAAGGCACGCCCCTCTATTTTTAAGCTTTTTACATACTCTTGCCATTGGTTCAGGTTATCAGGTGCCATTGCCCCTCCTGTGTTAACGTTATTGGTTGCCACTAAAAACTGGCCGGTGCTACGGCACTCACCAGTCGACATGCATTCGCCCCACGATTAATGAACTGATGGGGAAGCTGGGTATTCAGGTAATAGCTGTCACCGGCTTTAAGGTGATATTCCTGGTCGTTCTGTAGAATCGTGATTTCCCCTTCCAGCACAGTACCGGCCTCATGTCCTTCATGGGTCATCCATTCATCACCTGTGCCGCTGTGAGGCGGATAG
Source organism: Lacimicrobium alkaliphilum (assembly GCF_002591895.1). Lineage (GTDB taxonomy): Bacteria > Pseudomonadota > Gammaproteobacteria > Enterobacterales > Alteromonadaceae > Lacimicrobium > Lacimicrobium alkaliphilum. The sequence continues at coordinate 203,913 of NZ_NISX01000005.1, read as the reverse complement.
GTTTCGATTAAAAAAGTGAGCTGTCTGTCCTGTTTGTCCGCACCCACCAGCAGATACTGCAGGCCACCACTGCCGATATCCTGTAATTCATCGGCGTGATAGACCACCTTTTCGCCCTGATTAAAATCATGAGTGAAAAAATGGCTCAGTGGCATTTCCAACCCGGTCAGAATCTTGTGCAGGTTGCTGATAGACGGGCTGACTGCGTCACGCTCGATCATCGACAAGGTGCTGTTAGGCAGATTCACCGCTTTGGCCAGCTCCCGTTGTGACATGCCTCTGACCTGTCTGAGTTTTTTTATACGTTGTCCGACTTTCATGATGCGAGCATCCTTTGCATTTCACGTTTGCGGGCTTTCTCCACCCGGCGTGCGTACCACCATGAGGCAAACACCAAAGACGTTACCAATGTGATGATAATGGTCGCCAAAGCATTAATTTCCGGGCTGACTCCTAAGCGGACTGAAGAAAACACCACCATCGGCAGGGTGGTTGAGCCCGGTCCGGAGACAAAGCTGGCGATAACCAGATCGTCCAGACTCAGGGTAAAGGCCAGCAGCCACCCTGATATCAGTGCAGGCGCAATAATCGGCAGTGTGATCTGGAAAAACACCTTGATGGGGGAGGCGCCAAGATCTCTGGCTGCTTCCTCAATGGACATATCCATCTCGCTTAAGCGGGAGCCTACCACCACGGCCACATAGGCAGTACAAAAGGTGGTATGGGCGATCCAGATAGTGGTCATGCCGCGTCCTTCCGGCCAGCCTAAAAGCTGCGCCATTGCCACAAACAGGAGTAACAGAGACAAGCCGGTAATCACTTCCGGCATAACCAGCGGTGCGGTGATCATACCCCGCAACAGGGTACTGCCCTTGAAGCCACGAAAGCGTGTTAACACGTAGGCGGCCAGCGTACCAAGAACGACGGCGCCGGAGGCGGAGAAAAATGCAATTTGCAAACTGTTCCCCACCGCATCCAGCAACTTGTCATTGCGCAGTAACTCGCCGTACCATTTTGTAGAAAAGCCCGCCCAGACGGTTACCAGCCTGGACTCATTGAACGAATAGATAATCAGTATCAGCATGGGGGCATACAAAAATACCAGGCCCAGCCAGAGCATCATTCTGCTGAAGGAAAACCTGTTCATGACTGCTCCTCCATCTGTTTATTCTGATAACGATCAAACCACATGATGGGCAGTATCAGCAGCGCCAGCATAATGATGGCTACGGCAGAGGCCACTGGCCAGTCTCTGTTGTTGAAGAACTCTTCCCATAATATTTTGCCAATCATCAGCGTTTCCGGACCGCCTAACAGCTCGGGGATGACAAATTCACCCACCGCCGGAATAAACACCAGCATACAACCGGCAATAATGCCGGCCTTGGTCAGCGGGATGATTACCTTAAACAAGGTGGTAACCGGGGAGGCACCCAGGTCTGACGAGGCCTCTACCAAAGAATGATCGAGCTTCATCATATTGGCGTACAGGGGCAAAATCATAAATGGCAGATAGGCATAAACGATGCCCACATACACAGCAAAATCTGTGTGCAACATGACAATTGGCGTATCAATGACTCCCATAGCCATCAATGCATTGTTGATATAGCCATTAGGTTTGAGGATGCCTATCCAGGCGTAGATACGGATCAGAAATGATGTCCATGAAGGCAGGATAACCAGTAACAACAGGACATTGCGGCTTGACGCCGGTGCTCTGCTGATAGCCAGCGCCATGGGGTAGCCAATCAGAAGACAGAATAGTGTTGAGACCAGTGCGATACGTATAGAACTGAGATAGGCACTGAAATACAGATCGTCGTTAAACAGCCAGACAAAGTTGCCCAGGTTAATGTTGATACTGAGCTGGTCATTAGCCAGTGTTATCAGATCCGTATAGGGCGGAATAGCGATCTGAGCTTCGGCAAAACTTATTTTCAGCACGATCACGAATGGCACCAAAAAGAACAGCAGCAGCCACAGGTAAGGAATGGCGATGACGCTGTTTCTGGGCTTTAACCAGGCCGACTGTCTGAGCTTATACCATCGCATAGTCAGTGCTTTCATATTCATTCCTCCAGCACAACACAGGCATCCGGCGTCCAGTGCAGGTAGATTTCCTGCTCCAGTTCAAAAGGGCGCTCACGCCGGTTGTCATTGGTCTGGGTAACCTGCACAAACTGGTTGTCGGGTAACAGAATATGATAAATGCTGTGTTGCCCCAGATAGGCGAGGTCATCGATGATGCCTTTACCCCAGTTATATTTCTCTTCGGGAGGGGTGGCACTCATGCGCACTTTTTCAGGCCTGATGGCGATATTGACCCGACGATTTCCCCCCGGGCCGCTGATGCCGTGATCAATATAAATAGGTGCAGCCAGATTCGGCACATCAATCACCACAAAAGCCGGCTCTTCATCGGCAATAGTGCCGTCGAACAGGTTTACTGTGCCGATAAAGTCCGCCACAAAACGGCAGTTGGGATATTCATAAATATCATGGGGCGAACCGATTTGCAGGATCTCTCCGGCTTGCATCACGGCAATACGGTCGGCCATTGTCATGGCCTCTTCCTGATCGTGGGTCACCATTACGCAGGTTACGCCCACCTGCTTGATAATATCCACCAGCTCCAGTTGCATCTCGCCGCGCAATTTTTTATCCAGCGCGCCCATTGGCTCATCGAGCAGCAATAACCGGGGTTTTTTCGCCAGACTACGGGCCAGGGCTACGCGCTGCCGCTGACCACCGGAGAGCTGATCAGGCTTGCGCTTGCGGTATTCTTCCATATGCACCAGTTTCAGCATTTCACTGACTCTGGCGTCGATATCGGCTTTTTTCATCTTGTCCTGTTTCAGCCCATAGGCAACATTAGCCTCTACGGTCATATGCGGAAACAGAGCATAGGACTGAAACATCATATTAAAAGGGCGTTTATAGGGCGGAACCTTGGCGATATCCTCACCGGCGAATAAGATACTGCCCTCAGTGGGAAGTTCGAAACCCGATAGCATACGCAACAAAGTCGATTTACCGCATCCTGAACCACCGAGCAGGGCGAAGATCTCACCCTCATAAATCTTCAGGTCCACATGCCTTACCGCCTGATGGCCATCAAAGCTTTTACTCAGATTTTTCAGCTCCATCAATACCTTACTGGTAGTGTTGGACTCATGTTTTAACGTCATTTGCTGAACCCTTTGAACAGCGGAGCACCAGAGGTGCTCCTGTTGTGTTGTCTTCAACCGGAAAACGGCGGCTGCATGGCGGCTTGCCTTGCCGTCGCCAGGTTCAGATTTATCTGCCAGATTTCACATCTGTCCAGACGCGGTTTACTACACGGGATACCCTTGCAGGCATGACCTCAAAAGTGTAAAGCTTTTCCATGACATCCTGAGGCGGATAGATAGCAGGGTTAGACGTAATCTCAGGGTCCACCAGCGACGTGGCGCTTTTATTTGCATTGGGATACCAGACATAATCACTGACACCGGCAATTACTTCTGGTTCTAGCAGGTGATTCACGAACTGATAAGCTGCATCCATGCTTTTCGCGTCAGCGGGAATAGCCAGCATATCAAACCACATTGCGGCACCTTCTTTGGGAATAACATAACCCACAGACACGCCGTTATCGGCTTCATCGGCCCTGTCGGCGGCCTGGAATACATCACCACTCCAGCCTACGGCCACACAGATATCGCCATTGGCCAGATCGTTAATGTATTGGGACGAGTGAAAGTAGCGAATATGCGGGCGAATAGATTTTAGTAACTCACCAGCCTGTTGAATCTCATCTGCATCTTTTGAGTTGGGATCCAGGCCCAGATAATGTAATGCTGCAGGCACCATCTCAGAGGCGGCATCCAGGGTGACCACGCCGCAGTCTGCCAGTTTGCTGACCACGTCAGGATCGAACACCATGTCCCAGCTGTTGACTTCATAGTCTTCACCCAGAGCCTGTTTCACCTTATCTTCGTTGAAGCCGATTCCTGTGGTGCCCCACAGGTAGGGTACGGCATACTGATTCCCGGGATCGACGACTTCCAGCTTGCTCATCAGCAGCGGATCCAGGTGTTTCCAGTTGGGCAGTTTGTCGCGCTCCAGTTTGGTAAACACGCCGGCGCGGATCTGGCGGCCCAGAAATGAAGCCGAAGGTACGACGACATCAAAGCCGGTCTGGCCGGTCAGCAGTTTGGCTTCCAGTACTTCGTTGGAGTCAAATACGTCGTAGACGACTTTATGGCCGGACTTTTGTTCAAAGTTGGCGATGGTATCTTCGGCGATATAATCGCTCCAGTTGTACACATTGATGGTATCAGCCTGAGCGTTGGCAGCTATCACCGCCGACATTGAGGCAGCTAACAGCCCTAGTTTCCTGATAGTATTCATTCCCGTTTCCTCTTGTTGCGTATCGTTGCTTATTGTTGTTTTTGGTGTTGAAAAAGCTTGCTCTGACCCGGTTAACTGAGTTTTTTCAGCGTTATATCCAGTGCCTGCCAGGCTTTTTCAGTTAAGTCTTTGACATCACTGCGGTCAAGGATAAAAGGTGGTGCAATAATCATCGTATCGCCGGTGGCACGCATCACCAGCCCTGATTGTAAAGATGCATCGCGACACAGGGCCCCGGCTTTGCCATTTTTGTCAAACCGCTTGCGACTGGATTTATCTTTCACCAGCTCCAGCGCGCCAACAAAGCCTTTGCAGCGCGCTTCGCCCACTAACGGATGTTCGCCCAGCGCCAGCCAGTAATCCTCCATCGCTTGTGACAGTTCGATGCGCACCTTGTCGATATAACCGTCAGACAGAATATCCAAAGTGGCCAGCGCTGCAGCACAGGCCACCGGATGACCGGAGTAGGTAAAGCCGTGGGCCAGATCATCGGTATGTGACAACAGGGCCTTGCTCACCCGATCTGAAATCAGCAACCCACCCAGTGGCTGAAAGCCATTGGTGACTGCCTTAGCAAAGACAATAAAATCCGGGGTGAGGCCGTAACATTCACTGGCAAACCAATGACCGGTGCGCCCGAAACCGAAGATGACTTCGTCCACCACCAGCAAAATACTGTATTGATCACAAATGCGCTGAATTTCGGGCCAGTAACTCTGTGGCGGAATAATGACCCCGCCGGCACCCTGAATTGGCTCGGCAAAAAACGCCGCCACATTGTTCTCGCCCAGTTCCTGAATTTTTTTCTCCAGCTCCTGGGCTGCCTGCAAGCCAAATTCATCGGGACTGATATCCGCATTGGCGCCATACCAGTATGGCTGGGCTATATGATGAATATTCTCAAGTGGCGTAAATTGTTTATGCATAAACGCCATGCCACCAAGGCTGGCACCGCCGATGGTACTTCCATGATAGGCATTATCCCGGGCGATAATGGCTTTACGCTGAGGCTGACCGAGGGCATCCCAGTAGCGATGAATCATACGAATGGCACTGTCATTGGCCTCTGAACCCGAGTTAGTGTAAAACACCCGGTTCATATGGGCCGGGGCCCTTTGACTTATCGCCTCGGCCAGTTCAGTGGCGCGCGGATGGGTACATTGAAAGAAGGTATTGTAGTAAGGCAGTTCCTGCAATTGCTCGGCAATAGCCTGATTGATCTTCGGCTGCGTATAGCCGAGGTTGCAACACCAAAGCCCGGACATGCCGTCGAGCAGCTTATGACCATCGGCTTCGTAGATATATGCGCCCTCGGCATGACTAATTACCCTGGTGCCTGTTTTGTTTATCTCAGCCTGGTTAGTAAAAGGGTGCAGATGGTGGGCGGCGTCTGCATGTTGCCATTGTTTCAGTTGTGTCATTGACTGCTCCTGTTCTTATACTCTGCACAGGCCTGAATAAAGCCCTGAATAACGCTGGCATTGTCAGCGTAGTTGTCAGGTTGCCACTCCGGATGCCACTGTACGGCAACCATAAAGCGGTAATTCGGGCAGGAAAATGCCTCTACCAGTCCATCAGGTGCAGTAGCCTCAACGTTCAGCTTGTTTCCTAACGTATTGATGCCCTGCATATGAATGGAATTCACCCGGATTTCAGTTCTGGGGGCGAACCAGCTGGCCAGTATGCCGTTTTCCTGTAACGCAACCGGATGAGCATAGGCATATTGCTGCTCCAGCGGCAGTGATTTGTCTTCTCTGTGATCCATCAGACCCGCTACTTCATGGATGCGATGATGCAGACTGCCGCCAAAATAGACATTCAGTTCCTGAAAGCCCCGACAAATACCAAGTAACGGTATGTCCGCTGCCAGTACCTTTTCGATCAGTTTCCAGTTGCTGGCATCGCGGTGGGGGTCACGCTGAGCGTCATCGTCATCCGGTAGATCCGACTGATAGTAGCTGGGGTGCAGATTAGAGTAGGAACCGGTGAGCATAATGCCATCCAGACCACTTAGCAGCGTGTCCTGAGCCTGTTCACTCAGCTCATTAAACAATGCCGGAATAATCACCGGTATCACCTTGTCACTCAGTGAGGTCAGCGCCCGCACATATTTGTCACCGGCCTGATGATAATTGTGTACACCCTGGCGGTGTACATCGGCGCAGATGCCAATGATCAGGATATTGTCGCTGTTCGATTCTTTCATCATTGTGAGCAATATATTGAAACGATAGGTTCAAGCTATTGGAGTTAACTGTAAATTTCAAGCAGGAATATGAGACTTTTGTGCCCTGAATAGCAACGTTTAGTTTAATAAATCCGCAACTAAGCCGCGTTTTAACGGCTGGAAGCTAAACTTCCTTTGTGGTTAGATGTGTTTCAATTTACTGAGTGTTCAAAATACTAGACGCTGGAGAACATCATGGAGTCAACTTCCTTTCTTGCTGACTTTCTTACTAATCATCCCGAAGTAGAAGTCTTCGACCTTGTGCTGTCCGATCTTAACGGTATGGCCCGGGGCAAGCGGGTTAAACGTGACGCCCTGAGGAATATTGTCAAAAAGGGTATGCATATCCCTTTTTCTGTATTGGCTCTGGATGCCTCCGGCGAAACGGTAGAAGCCTCTGAGCTGGGACTGGAAATCGGTGAGCCGGACCGTATCTGTTATCCGGATCTGAAAACGCTGGTGGTTTGTCCCTGGCAGAACCAGCCTACCGCTCAGGTGCTGTTCAGCATGTATGATGACCAGAAGCATCCGGTGATGATTGAGCCACGTAATCAGGTGCGTCAGGCTGTGGCACTGTTTACTGAGCGGGGTATGACGCCGGTGGTGGCGGTAGAGCTGGAATTTTACCTGGTGGATAAAATGCGGGACGAGAGCGGGGGGATTCAGCCTCCTATTTCGCCAAAAACCGGCAAAAGAGAAGACAGCACACAGTGTCATTCTATGACTAATCTGGATGATTTTTCCGGGTTTTTACTGGATGTGGACACATATTGCCAGCAACAGGGAGTACCCGCCGATACGGCTGTGTCGGAATACGCACCGGGCCAGTTTGAAATCAATCTGCGCCATGGCAGTGATCCGTTATTGGCCTGTGATCATGCGATGATGCTCAAGCGCATTATTCATCAGGTAGCTGAAGAACACGGTATGCAGGCCACCTTTATGGCCAAGCCTTACGATGATAGAGCCGGATCTGGTTTGCATATCCATGCCAGCCTGGTGGACGAACAGGGTAATAACCTGTTTGCCGAAGGCGAAGCTGAAGACAACAAATTGCTGTTACATTCGGTGGCGGGGCTGCTTGGCACCATGCAGGAAAGCACCGCCTTATTATGCCCCAATATCAATTCTTATCGCCGCCTGCAGCCGAATCTGTATGTGCCCATGTTTGTAAACTGGGGCATCGATAACCGTACCGTGGCGGTGCGAATTCCTGCCGGAGGCCCCGCCAGCAGGCGCATTGAGCACAGAGTGGCCGGTGCTGATGCCAACCCTTATATTGCGATGACGACGGTGCTGTATGCCATGATGGAAGGCATCGATAGAAAGCTGATGCCGCCTAAACCCCAGGAAGGGAATACCTTTGAGGTAGATAACCCCTGTTTGCCAATGCGCCTGACCGATGCGCTGACAATGTTAAGGGGCTCGAAAGTATTTAATCAGTATTTTGGTGAGGATTTTGTCAAAGTTTATGCCGCCTGTAAGGAACACGAACTGCAAAAGTTTGAGCAGACCGTGACACCCAAGGAATACGAATTCTATCTGACCACGTTATAACAGGTTATTTGAAATTTACAGCCAATGAGTTTTCATCCTGAAACGATGTGTCCAGTTCAGAAATGAGAATATTGCCCCGTGATCAAGGCGGCAGAGCGCAGTGTATAAGACATACATGAGCACTTCCAACACAGAGCACGGGGCAATAGGCCAATCCTGGACGGACACTAACTAAAGAAAAGGTTTTGCTATGACAGACGCCAACTATTCACTCTATCAGGGCACGCACAAATATGTGTTTGCCCGCCAGCAGCAGATGGATGCGCAAACCCAGGTGGTCATAGCCGGTATTCCCTTTGATCTGGCCACCTCAGGCCGACCGGGTGCACGCTTTGGCCCGGCGGCCATTCGCCAGGCTTCGGTAAACCTGGGCTGGGAGAAAAAACGTCATCCCTGGCCTTTTGCCCTGCGCGATGCGCTGAGTATCGCCGATATCGGCGACTTAGCCTTTTCTCATGGTGATGCAAAAGGCGCAATGGAAGCGGTGCACGACCATGTCAGCCAGGTAGTAAAAGGCGGTGCCATTCCTTTTATGCTCGGGGGGGATCACCTGATTACCCTGCCAGCTTTGCAGGCGGTGCATGCTAAGCATGGCCCCGTTGCCGTGGTGCATTTCGATGCTCACAGCGACGATTATTCCGGCGGCAGTGAGTTTGACCATGGAAGTGTGTTTTATCATGCCCGCAAACAGGGATTGTTGCAGGATGACAAGGTGATTCAGATCGGTATTCGTACTGAGCAGGGCAGCTCGCCGTTTAAGGTGCTGAGTGCCGATGAGCTTTGGCACAGCAAGGCAGAAGAAGTGGTGAAAAGGATCAAAAATACCGTAGGCGATGCACCGGTGTACCTGACCTTTGATATCGATTGCCTGGATCCTGTGTATGCACCAGGCACGGGTACGCCCGTTTCGGGGGGTTTAAGCGGCCCCTTTGTACTGGAATTGTTGCGTAAACTGCATGGCCTGAACTGGGTGGGCATGGACCTGGTTGAAGTCAGCCCGCCTTATGATCAGAGCCAGATCACCAGCTTACTGGCCGCCACCATGATGACAGATATGCTCTGCTTGCTGGCGTGTCAGCAAAACCCGCAATTACTCAACCCTGATGGCTGTTCAGCAAAGACCTTAGCAACAGCTTAAGTTCGGCTAAGGTGCTGTTGCCCCGCCTGGGGCTTTGATTAACTACCACCAGCAATAAAGCGTGGCTGACTTCATGGAACGAGCGGCCAATTCGCTGGCGCTCGGCTTTGGCTTTATCGATACCCAGAGCGGGCAGGCTGTTGGCCACATAGTCAATCACCAAATCATCGTGCTGCTGATCCAGTGGCATCAGCTGAGGAATAGCAAACATACCCTGAACCAGATGCAGCAGGCCGTTTTGCTGGCGATAGAGCTTAAGTATCTGCTGCACAAAGTGCTCTACAAACGTCTCAACATTAACAGGCTGATTATCCGGCGATTCCAGCGTTGTTGCCATTTCTTCAAGCCAGTGCTGACCCATGGCGTAGAGAATCGCTTCCTTGTTGGGAAAATAGTGATACAGGGTGCCGACGGAAATACCCACCTCTTCGGCAATGCGAATGGTGGTGAGGCTGTTGCTGCCGAGTTTTTCCAGTAAGCCCGCCGCCACATCGAGGATCTGCTCGCGGCGCGCTTTTGAGCGTTTCTGGATCGGTGTGCTGCGCGGCCCCAGAGGTTTGCGGCCGGTTTTTTGGTCTGTCATTGTGCCCTAACTTCCGAATTTATCTCTCAGCGAATAATACAGCATTCCCGCCACCAGTGCCGGATAGCGCAACAAGGTGCCACCAGGGAAGGTGGGAGTCGGGTAACTGGCCATGGTATTAAAGCCGTCCGGCTGACCGGTGATAGCCTGATTGATCAGCTTTCCTGCCAGGGTAGCCATTGCCACGCCATGGCCGGAGTAGCCCTGTGCTACATAAATGCGCTCATCAATACACTGAAAATGGGGCATGCGATTCATGGTAATGGCCAGGGTGCCACCCCAGCCATGTTCCAGCTCTGTATTTTCAAGCTGGGGAAAAATCTCCAGCATATAAGGGCGCACAAAGCTTTTAATATCATCCGGAAAGCGCGACGAATAGTTTTCACCGCCGCCAAACAACAAGCGGTGATCTGGCGTCATACGAAAATAGTTAATTACGAATTTAGAATCGGCCACGGCCACATTATCCCGGATTAACTCACGGGCTCGCGCTTCGCCCAGCGGCTTGGTGGTGACGATAAAATTATTAATCGGCATGATTTTACCGGCGACTCTTGGAAACAGCTTGCCCAGATAACCGTTACAACCAAGTACCAGTTTGTTGGCGGTGACTATGCCATCGGCGGTAATGATTTTTACTTTTTCCCCAGCGGACTGGATATCCAGCACTTTGCTGTTTTCACATAATCTGGCACCGGCCTGTTGTGCGGCGCGGGCTAAGCCTAAGGTAAAATTCAGCGGGTGCAGGTGGCCGGCACGCATATCCAGTTCGCCGCCATAGTAGCGTGGGCTGGCCAGCATTTGTTTTAGCTCATCCTGTTCAATATAGCGGCAATCCTGGTAGCCGTATTCCTCGTGTAGCAATTGCACATTTTCCTGCATTTCTCTGGCATGACCGGGCTTAAAAGCGGTGTGCAGAATGCCCGGTGTAAAGTCGCAGGGGATCTGGTATTTATCGATAAGCTCACGCACCAGATCCACTGAGTCCAGTGCCAGTTGCCAGAGTTTGAGGGCCTGGGTTTTACCTACTTTGGCTTTCAGAGAAGCCTGGTCAAGTCGCTGGCCGGGGCTGACCTGCCCACCGTTACGGCCTGATGCGCCGAAACCAATCTGCTGAGCTTCCAGCAACAGGCAATCGAGACCGGCTTTTGCTCCATGATAAGCGCTGGATACGCCGGTCAGGCCACCGCCAATAATACAAAGATCAACGCTTTTCTCGCCACTGAAGCCCGGGCAATGCAGCTGCTGATTGCAGGTCTGTTGATAATATTGTTGTGAGTCCGTTTGGTTTTGCATATCGGTACCCCGGCGTAGTCGCCTGATTCAATCCCGCACCCCTGAGCCCACATATTGAGCAAAATTCAGGTTAATAAGATATTGTTAAATGGTTAAATTTACTCTAGCATATCGAATAATAATTCGAAATAAGATTTTAATAGAGGTATCCGGCAACTCTTTGAAACCTTAACCGGGGTTACTCAGGTTGAGGTTATATACCCAAGTGACCTCTGAAACATAGGGTTTGAGGTCACTTGGGTATGAAGTGTTGCCATGCCGATACAACAACAGGTGAAATATGGAAGACGTAAAGAAGTGGCTGAATAACAGACGCATTGCAGAAGTGGAATGCCTGGTGCCTGATATGACGGGCAACGCCCGGGGTAAATTTATTCCGGCGAAGAAATTTATCAAGCAGGAGAGCCGCCTGCCGGAGAGTATTCTGATCCAGACCGTAACCGGTGAATATACCAATGAGCATTACGATATTGTCAGCGAAACCGACAGTGATATGTATCTGGAACCGGATCTCTCTACCGCCCGCGAGGTGCCCTGGGCCGATGAGCGCACAGCGCTGTTGATCCACGATTGCTACCTTGCAAGCGGTCAGCCTCACCCGTTATCTACCCGCAATGTGCTGAAAAAAATACTTTCTATGTATGAAACCAAGAACCTTAAATCGGTGCTGGCGCCGGAGGTGGAGTTTTATCTGGTGGCACAAAATACCGACCCCGACTACGAGCTGACCCCGCCGGTGGGGCGTTCCGGTCGCCGTGAATCGGCTCGCCAGAGTTACAGCATTGATGCGGTCAATGAATTTGAACGTATAGTCGATCAGATGTATGACTATTGCGAAAAAATGGAGTTGGGTATCGATACCCTGATCCATGAATCGGGTGCTGCACAGTTTGAAGTAAACTTTCTTCATGGTGACCCGCTGAAGCTGGCCGATGAGGTATTTCTGTTTAAACGGGTGTTGCGGGAAATCGCTTTCAGTAACGGGGTATACGCCACCTTTATGGCCAAACCCATGCGCAGTGAGCCGGGCAGCTCTATGCATATACATCAGAGCCTGGTGGATACCAAAACCGGCAAGAATGCCTTTGCCAATAAGGAAGGCAAGTACTCGCCGCTGTTTTTCAATTACATTGCCGGCTTGCAGAAATACGGCCCCAGTGCACTGTGCTTCTTTGCCCCTAATGTGAACTCTTATCGTCGTTTTGCACCGGATATCTCGGCGCCGATTAATTTCGACTGGGGCTATGACAACCGCACCACAGGTTTAAGAGTACCGCACAGTGAACCGGAAGGATTCAGAGTAGAAAACCGCCTGCCGGGCTCAGACGCTAACCCCTATCTGGCTTTTGCTGCGACGCTGGCCTGTGGTTATTTAGGCATGCAGGAAAAGCTTCAGCCCGAAGCCGCCAATGAAGGCAACGCCTATACCGGTAAAATTGAGATTTCCCGCACCCTGGAAGAGTCTCTGCGCCTGCTGGACAGTTGTGAGCCTCTTCGCGAAGTGATGGGTGAGAGCTTTTCTCAGGCCTACAGCGCAGTAAAACGTGCGGAATACGAAGCCTTTAACGAAGTGATCAGCTCCTGGGAGCGCGAATTTCTGTTGTTGGGCGTGTAGGTTTGTGTGAGGGGAGAAGGGAGAGGAGTGAGGGCCTGCCACATACCAATATCACGCTTTTCTCCTGAGCCCCTACTCCCGCTGAAAAGAGCGTCACTCCCGCGAAGGCGGGAGTCCAGAGTCTTTTTTACCACGAAACACACTAAAAACACGAACGGAACAACAGGCCAGGCTGGGATTAATATTCGCGTTTTTACTTCGCGCTGTCCTGGGTTACGCAAGCCAGCCTTGTAGAAGATTTATCTCGCTCTGAGAGCGCAGAGACGCAAAGGATTTGAATGGGCAACTGATATTCTCTCTGCGCCTTTCGCCTTTGCGAGATCAGGTAGAACAATAATGTTGTAGATGGTCACGAAATTTTAGCACTCGCACAATATATGGGCTAATATAAGACCAAAATATATGTCTTAATAAAGGTCATTATGCGTCAGGTGTTAGCTGATTTTTCTGTAAGTATCTCAGAATTAAAGAAAAATCCATCTTCCTTGCTTTCCCAGGCCAGCGGTTCGCCGATTGCGGTGCTAAACCATAACAAGCCCGCGGCATATTTGATCCCGGCAGAGACCTATGAAGCTCTGATGGACATGATTGACGATTATGAACTGGCTAAACTGGTAGAACAGCGCCGTGGTGACAAAGATCAAGCCATAGCGGTGTCGCTGGATGACCTATAAGCTGCGATTTCTCCCTGCAGCCTTGAAGGAGTGGGAGAAACTTGCTGCTCCCATAAAAAGTCAGTTTAAAAAGAAACTTGCACAGAGACTGGAAAATCCACGGGTGCCTGCGGATAAACTGAGCGGTTATGACTCAGTATACAAGATCAAGCTTCGCTCCGCGGGATACCGACTGGCCTATGAGGTCACAGATGATGAACTACTTGTTTATGTGCTGGCTGTTGGTAAGCGAAACAAAGGCCAGGTTTATTCTTCTGTGAAAAAGCGAATCTGATATGGCTAAGCTGAACTGCCAGGCTGCGTTTTGTGTTTCTCTCTACTGGATTTTCCAGACCGATGCTATTTGAATCATCCCGCCATGAAGCGCTTTGCAGCAGTGTATGGAACGAGTATGCTGTTCAGCAGGCAACTCTGTCTATTATCGATGACATCGAGACATCACTGTTGCCGGATGCTTGCTGGCCAACACATCCGCTGGATGCAGAAAAAGGCTCAAACATTTGTCACGGCACAGCCGGTAACGGCTATGCATTTTTGTATCTTTATCACCGATGGGGCAACAAAGTCTGGCTTGATAGGGCGAGAAAATTCGCCATGCATGCTATTAAACAGTATCAGAATGACCGTTTAGCCTATGGTCAGGGGCGATACACCTTGTGGACGGGTGATGCGGGTTTAGCTATTTACTTGCATCATTGTCTGTATCCGCAACAGGCGGCTATACCTGGATTGGATTTATTCTGATAGAAGAGGCGGACAGTGAGAAGTAAAGTGTGAAGGGAAGGGGGTACCCACATGATCCGGGCACCCACTCAACTGTAGGGATGAATTTATCCAGCCAGCGCTTCTCTCTATCTATGCCCCGATTTTGGGGATCCAGGAAGCGCTGCTGATGGCAAATACACCAATTGCCATCGCGGCTGATACAAGGAATATGACAGCGGCCACGGCACCCTGGTGGGGTTTATTCTTTGGCTTCTGTGCCCAGAAATACAGTTCCAGCAGCGCCAGCGGCAGCAAATATTGGGCAAAGGACACCACTTCGAGGAAGGGGCCGGAAAATGTCTTGCCGTCGATGCCGATGCCGCCGGTGGTCATAAACCAGCCATATATCATTAAGCGCAGAAACCACACCGCGCTGACCACCATAAACAGCCTTAATGCCCAGCGACGGTGTGCGGCAAAGTTGCGTTTGATGGCATAATAAAGGGCGATGGGTACAAAAAGCATTACCAACACCCCGCTGCCGGAGACGCCAATATCCTGGATCAGTGAACCGATGACCCGTTCCCGCGACCAGGTGAGGTAAAATCCAGCGATACTGACAATCACCGAAGCGATCATAAAGAACCAGCCGCTACAACGGTGCAAAAGGGGCAGCTTATTACGGATGGCTGGCACCAGCTGGATTTGGCCGGCGGCAATAATCAGACCCGCCACCAGAATATGGATGGCCAGAGCCATGTTGCCCATACTGTCTCCGGCGATAAAGCCATTTGCCAGATGGGTTCCTGCAAAGCCACCCACACCACCTTCAGCAAAACGCAGGCCGTAATAGCCCACTATGTATGCTACGAACAGCCACTGGCCGATAGCCGTGACGATAAACCAGGTCTTTGCAGAAAGGGAGAGCCAGTCGGGTTTGCGCTTCTGGCAGGCAGGCGTGTTGGCCTCAATTGTGATATCAGTCATATTGTTTCCTCAGCATTGACCGTTGAATCATCTGTACGTCGCAATACTGTCAGCAAAATGGCCTGTTATCGCGCCGAATTCGAAATTCGGCGCATAAAATTCTGACATACCCCGTAACATTCACTTTTTGCATCCAACAGGCACCCCGCATAGGATAAGTGCAGGTTAACTGGCTCTGAAAATCTCCGTGGATACGATATGACTCAGCTATATACGCTGCAACTGATCATCAGCCTGGGTTTGTTGATTGCTCAGCTATGGGTGCGTGATAAGCAGCCGCTACATCTTTTATTCGCTCTGTTTTGCGGTTCTATGGCCATGTGTGCCGCCACCCGGTTGAGCGCGGGGAGTAGTCTGGGGGATTACCAATTTCTGATTGCCATGGGTGGCTTTGCTACCTGTAACGGCTATTGGCTGGTTGCCCGTGCATTGCACCGGGGTAGCGACGGGCTGGCGCTGCGGCATTATCTGTTGGCGGCCAGTGTTGCGTTGATGATTATTCTGTCTCACGGCTTTTCCTGGTCTCAGCAACTGGCGCCGGATACATTCCTGGGAACACGTTCGGCGCTGTCAGAAATGCTTAACCTGGTTTCCTCAACCCTGCTGGTGCTGAGCGTATGGGAAGGGTGCCGGGGGTTGCGCCGCGCCAGGGGCCAGCAATTGCAGCAACAGCTGCTGTTTCTGGCCAGTTTTTGTGGTGGGTTATTAGCCTGTACCGTGGTGTTAAAACTGATAAGTACGCCGCAAAATGAAGGCTACTGGCACCATCTGCTGGCGACTATCAGTGCTATTCAGATTATGCTGGTTACTCAGATATTGATCCTGTGGAAGTCTCACACAGCCAAAAGCGGGACAGAAGCCCAAGGGCTGGCTGACTCAATGGTATCAGCGCCCGGCCATGAAAATGATATGCTGCTGGCTGAGGAAATTACCCGCCGACTGCAACAACAACAGCAGTATTTGCAACCCAATTTACGGGTCAGTGATATCGCCCGGGCACTGGATGTGCCGGAATACCGCGTCAGCCGGGTTATGCGCGAACAACTCAGGGCGCAGAATTTCAATCATCACGTTAATACACTGCGGGTTTATCACGCCAGAGCGTTGCTGGAAGACCCGGCTAACCGACACTGGCCGGTGGCGGTGGTTGGCATGGAAAGCGGCTTTGCCTCAGTAGGGCCTTTTACAAGGGCTTTTAAGGCCGAATTCGGGCAAACGCCAAATCAGTATCGTGTCAGCTATTTGAGTGAATCATCGTCATCACCCACAGAACTGGTTTGTTCTGAGTAGGCTGGTTATCAACGTTCAGGGATTGTTTAAAGGGGTATATGAAAGTTCAAATGATGATCTGGCTGTCTGAAGCATATTTCCCGGAGGAAGCATTATGGAAGTGTCGGCGCTGAGGCTAAATCTGCTCAGGGGAATGTATTTACTGATTGCCGTTGGGCTTGGTTTGACTATTTGGCCGGAAATATTGTTTCCATCGGGTAGCCAGGCTGATGTGCATACTGTGGTCTCTGCTTTGCTGGGCGCACTGGGCATGATGTGCTTGCTTGGGCTCAGGTACCCGCTAAAAATGTTACCTCTGCTGATTTTCGAGTTTCTCTGGAAGCTGATTTGGGTCGTGGCCTTCGCATACCGGATGTGGCTGGATACCGGCCTTGACTCCTATGCCGCTGAAACCTTGTTTGCCTGTGTTATCGGCCTGGTGCTGGTGCCCATTGTTTTACCCTGGGGATATGTGTTTGAACGGTATATAAAAGCTAAGAGCGAGCCCTGGATAATTAGATAATTAAAGGAAGCCATCGATGAAATCCATTATCGACTCACCCAATTCTTATACCAGAATTGCCGGCATTGCGTATCTATTGATTATTGGCTTTGGTATTACCGGCCAGCTTTTTATCAGGGACGGTCTGGTAGACTTTGATAATGCAGCCTTAACTGCCAGCAATATCCTGGAAGCCAGCGATATATGGCGGCTCGGAATTGCCGGCGATGTGATGATGCACGCGCTGGATATTCCTGTGATGGTAATACTGTATTTCCTGCTAAAGCCGGTTAATAAACTACTGGCTCTGGTTTCGGTCGCGTTTAATCTGGCCCAGACGGCCGTGCTGGTTGCCAATAAGCTGGTGCTTTTAGTGCCGTTGATAATGATGAATGATTCGCAGTATATGTTGGCTTTTGAGTCGGACCAAGTCAGTTCTCAGGTGATGTTATTGTTGGATATACATGATTACGGTTTTGCTCTTGGGCTAGTCTTCTTTGGCTTTGCCTGTGTCGGATATGGCTTTCTGATCTATTGTGCTGACTATTTCCCAAAATTTATTGGTGTGTTAATGACCATCGCTGGATTAAGTTATCTGCTCAACAGCCTTACGTTGCTGATCGCACCTTCTTTGTCTGATGTTGTATTTCCCATATTGGTACTTTCTTTTATCGCAGAGCTTACCTGCGCGCTATGGTTGATTTTTAGGGGAGTCGATGCCGAGGAATGGCAACGGAATATTGGTAAATGAATCGCTTGGTAATGTTCACTCTTAGGAAAACACGCAAGCGGGTAATAATACGCTCTTAATCACTTGTTCTATTTGCAACTTTATTACAGCCCCGGTACATCTTGGCTGCATTGTTTGCTGGGTGCCGATGAATACATGGCGAGTATGACAGAGCAGGGACTGTGGTACCCGACCATTGTCACTTCTTTATTAGTGATAGTACTGCTGTTCTGGTCACGCAATGCCTGATCGGGTGCAAGGGTCAGGTATACCTCGTAATGGTTTGTGCGCCATTAGCGCAAACTATCTGCTGTGAACTCTTCTTTTTAATTAACCTTTAGTCTCGGTTTTATTGGGGCCTTTGTGTGTTCCGTGTAATGTTAATTAAGGATTCAAAGTAAGCTATGCTAACGGGCATGAGGATAAATCTGGATTTATTCATCTGGAGTGTCTTGGCCCCCTGAAAATCGGGTGGTCATCAATGATGTTAAGGGCTCCCGGCCTGATAGTCATGTGATGTAATCATCACGGACGAGGCGTTCAGGGCTCATACATTGCCAGACTCAAAGCTCTGGAAATACTCATTCAGGGCACATCTTGATAAGCCCGCATCCCAAAGATTCCACAGAGTAAGGAGAATCGAATGGAACCTGATAAACGCTTTCAGCCCGGGCCTCTGGGGTCACATCAGAAAAAGCAGGGTAGCCCGCTTTGCGAAAGCTGGCAAAAGGCATTGTTGTGTATTGACTTGCAATACCTGGGCTGCGCAGAAGGTTACGGGGTTTTCGAAAGTCACCGTAAATCCGGGGTTTCTGAAGATGCTATTCAGTACTATCTCAGGCGTGTTCGCGATACCGTCGTACCCAATGTCAGCAAGCTTCAGGAATACTTCCGGGCTAACGATCATGAAGTCATTCATATCCATATTCAGTCCCTTACTGAGGATGGGCGAGATCGCAGTCTTGAACATAAAAGGCTTGGGCTGCATGCCCCTCCGGGCTCCAAACTTGCTGAGTTCCTTCCGGAAGTGGCGCCTGTCGATGACGAGATTGTGCTCAGTAAAACGGCCAGTGGTGTATTTATCGCTACTAATATTGAGAGTGTGCTGCGTAATCTTTGCATCAGCGAACTCTATATTGCGGGTGTCTACACCAACGAATGTATCAGCAGTGCAGTTCGTAGTGCCAGTGATCTTGGTTTTCAGGTATCGCTGATTTCAGACTGCACCGCCGCCATCACCAAAGAACTGCATAAAGCCACATTGCTGACCCTGAATGAGCGGTATGCACAAGTAATGAGTGCAGATGAGCTTATCCGGCAACTAGAGGCAGAGTAAGGCCCTCCAGAGAAGGGGGACCCGATGGCCAGTCACACCAAAAACCTAATCAATCATTCACTTTATCCGCACGCTGCCTTCAGCAATACCATCAAACTGTACTGAAAAGACAACAATAAAAGTTTGTAAAGATGGTGAAGTGATTGCGAACATGTTAAAAAATGGCTTTGTTGTCATTGGCTTACAGCGTAACTTAACGTGCAGACACATAAGGAAATAGCATGTTCTCAGATAAAAATCCCCTGTTAATCATTGGTGCGTTTTGCAGTTTCGCTGCTGCGCTTTCCCATCTGGGGTGCATCGTTTTTGGGGCTGATGCGTATCGATTTTTTGGCGCGGGTGAGCAAATGGCGAAAATGGCTGAGAAAGGGCTGTGGTATCCAACCATTGTTACCTCCGTACTGGTTATGGTGTTGGTGGCCTGGGGCTTGTACGCTTTATCTGGTGCAGGAGTGATTTTTCGCCTGCCATTTCTTCGGTTTGCATTGTGCGCTATTACCAGCGTTTATCTGATTCGGGGGGTGGCGTTTTTCTGGCTGATGCCCATGTTCCCGGAAAACAGTCTGACGTTCTGGCTGGTCAGTTCAGGTATTTGTCTGGGAATTGGCCTGCTGTATGCGGTGGGGACGTATCAGGTCTGGGGAGAGATCAACAGCCACAATGACCGGGGTCAGGATCCCATAGTCGCAGAGTCGTAGGTAATCCCCCAAACCCCTCTAAACAGCTGGCTCTCGCTTCTTGTTGGTTTCTACTGATAAGCACCAGGCTGGTTAATGTCTGATATGGCATAGTCGTGAACAGGTGAAAGTGGGTTGAAGTTAGTTTTTTTGCAAGGTTATTTCAGGCAATACCCCTGCAGGCATGTTTAACAACAACCCCTTTTCAGACATCATTCAGGATTGTTTTATCCGGCGAAAACCGAGCGCGGCCAGCCCTAAACCTAAGATCGCCAGGCCCGATGGCTCAGGCACTGACGTCGGGTTCAGAAAAGCACCAGAGCCTGATGTAAATGTCGCCCCGCCCAGATCGGTAAAACTGAACGTACTGGTATTAAGAAAGTCGGTATAGGCATTTTCACCCGATGCAAAGGCATTGGCGACAATAGCAATACCATAGGTTTTACCTTCTTCAGCGGTAAAGGATCCATTTAATACCTCATCAAAAGAATACAGACCGTCACCAGCATCCTGAGAACTTTGATAAAATCCGGTGTAGCTAATTTCATTTGCGCTGTCTACCGGTCCTGTATCATCAAAAACATCAAAAAACGGTTCGGTTTCTAACCAGCTTTGCATGCCCGTAATGTCGTAAATCCTTACATAGGACTGAAAGTAGGCTGAATCAAATATCGAATCAGTATAAAAACTACCATCAACACCGAGGTTGTAACTGATCGTAGTGGGTGTCAGTAAACCGGAAAACTCAATAGTATCGAAAATAGTAACCAGAGCTTGCCCTGAGTCACCTTTTGAATAGGAGCTGGCACCGACTACACCTGCTGAAGTATCGGCTCTTAATGCCAGGGTTGCGGCAGCGTCTTCATAGTTTTGTGTATATTCGGAGTTTGCACTATTTGTTTCCAACAAATTACTGCCTGAAGTATCAGCCAATATAATTGTTTCAATTGCAGATCTTTGCGTTATGACTTCAGCTTGTGCCAAAGAATTAAAACCCGATAAAGCCAGTAACCCTATGGTCATCGCAAGCGTATTTTTTGGTAACATAATTTATCCTGAATATTAACTAGTAAAATGCATTTTTCATTGAAAAATACTGACTAAAGCATCAGGTCTGAGCAAATTTCAGGCCGTGATGACTAACTGTTTGATATATAATCGTTTATATCGATTTTGTATGACGTTTCTATTAAGGTATAAATATGCTGTAAAGTACTCTGACAGTCAGCACTACAGGGAGCATTAACAGACACTGCCTAACCTATTGATATTTAAGTTCTTACATCGATTTCTATATGACATTTCTAGCAAGGTATAATGCCGTAAAGTACTCTGACAATCAGCACTGCAGGGGCGTTAACAGATACTGGCTGATGTGATCTAAATCCTGCCAAATCAACAATACAATTGGTCTGTTCTTATAAACTTTATCCATATGTTTTCAGTGAAAACCAGTTCGCTGGTCACATATCGATCTGCTATGCAGAAAAACGGGAGATTAAACAAATATGAAAATACTTATGGTACTGACATCACATGACAAATTGGGTGATACGGGGCAGAAAACCGGCTTTTGGCTGGAGGAATTTGCCAGCCCGTATTATGTATTTAAAGATGCAGGAGCAGAGATCGTACTGGCATCACCAAAAGGAGGGCAGCCTCCCATTGATCCAAATAGTACAGGTGACGAGTTTCAGACGGATGATACCAGGCGTTTCGAAAGAGACGAGCAGGCACAGCATCATCTGGCCCATACACAGAAGTTGAGTGATATTCATGCCGAAGACTTTGACGGAGTGTTTTATCCGGGGGGCCATGGGCCGTTGTGGGATTTGACCCATGATCAATACTCCATCGATCTGATCAGCAAAACCTTGCAGGCAGATAAACCTGTGGCGGCGGTATGCCACGCACCTGCCGTTTTGACACAAGTTAAAAATAATCAGGGTGTGTCATTGGTTAAAGGCAAGTCAGTGACGGGTTTTTCAAATAGTGAAGAACAAGCTGTACAACTTACTGATGTTGTGCCGTTCTTACTCGAGGATAAGCTCCAGGCACTGGGGGGAAGTTTTAGTAAGGGCGATGACTGGACCAGTTTTGTGCAGGTGGATGGTCGCCTGATTACTGGTCAGAATCCGGGCTCCTCTGCCGAAACGGCCAGGGCTTTGCTGACACAACTTGTCTGAGTAAAAGATAAAAGCCTTGACCCCTGAACAAGCGGATAGTTAGATAGTTCTGTCAAAGACGATTGCCTGAATTTCCGGTCTTATTCGCCGGTTTTTGACATCAGCTTGCAACGCGTCAGAATTATTCTTTCAGATAAGTAATTCGTTTATTCACCTTAAAGCGAGACATAAGGCAATGATTTCAGGGAGAAATTGTGGGCGATAAACAAGGCTCAGTATCCTATAGTGGTGGCAAGCGAGCCAGGGGTGTGCAGGCATCGCCGGCTAAGTTGCGGTCGGCTCTGTTGGCGGCAGGAATCAAATCCCAGACTGAGGTAGCCAGACGAATACAGGTGTCAGAGGGGCTCAAAAAGATCCCTCGCACTATGGTCAACCGGGTATTTCGCGGTGAATCTGTCGATCCCGTCAGTATAGAACGGGTCGCCAGGGTTTTGAACACAGATGCCTGGGCGTTGTATCTGACCTCTAAAGAGGCTGACAGTCTGGATCAGGATCAGGAGCGGGAGGCCGGACCTGTTGACTATATCGTTCAGTCTGCCGCCCACACTGAGGAGCATCATGCTCAGCCGCAGCGTATTATAACCGTTTCCTGGCTGATGCCCGTGCTCGGCGTCGGACTGGCTCTGATACTCTTTATACTGCTGTTTCGTGGAATCCAGGCCGATGACAACGATACCCCCCCGGACCTTTTGCCAGCGTCCGGCTCGCTGAT
Organism: Lacimicrobium alkaliphilum; assembly: GCF_002591895.1. GTDB lineage: Bacteria > Pseudomonadota > Gammaproteobacteria > Enterobacterales > Alteromonadaceae > Lacimicrobium > Lacimicrobium alkaliphilum. Next base: position 181,324 of record NZ_NISX01000005.1, on the reverse strand, counting down.
CCCCACAAGCATTCTGATTAATCCACAGCAGATCGCGGCTGAACCTTTAACGGCTTCGCTAAACAAGGCGTTGAGTCAGGATTTTTCCATCGCCACCTTAACATCACAGGACAATCAGGAAGTGCGTCTGGCCATTGATCTGGCTCGTGACTATCAGGCTGATGCGGTGATTACGCTCGACATCCGGCGTCGGGGGAGGTACCTGAGGGTACAGGCACTGGCTTTTTACAACGGCAGTAACAGACTAATCTGGTACAAAGTAATGGGTCATACGGTACTTAAACAGCAGGCGACGCTGTTTGCTGAACAACTGGCCAGTAAGATTCGTGAATTGATTACAACGGGGGCATTGTCATCAACGCCCAATGATGCACAGATCAGTGCCTGGGACAATTACTGGCTCGCAAGGCAACTGATGGATGCCCATAAACTCGAGAGCTGGTCTGAATCAGACAAAACCCTTAATCTTCTGGCTCTGGCCATTCAGGGTTATCCTGATTTTGCTGAAGCAGAGGCCGCCTTGTGTGAAACCTATGTCTGGTATAGCTTCGAGGGGCATGAAAAGGAGCGGTTAGAGCAAGCGGAAAAACATTGTCAGCGGGCCCGGCAGCTGGCTCCTCAAAACAGCTATGTGATGTCTGCTCAGGCGCTGTTAAACCGGCGAACCATAGGCACAAAAGCTGGTATTCAGGCGTATCAGAAGGTTTTGCAGCGGTGGCCGCAGAACCTCGAAGCACTGCAGGGGCTTGGTGCCAGTTATATGTTGTCTTTCAATGAATCTGATTCCGGTGTCGAAAACGCCATCGGGTTGGCAGAGCAGACCTTACAGAATGTACTGAAACTGGAGCCCGGATATTGGTTTAATCACTACCGGCTGGCCACTCACTATTTTTATCACGGTAATATGACTGAGAGTCTGTCCTATTTTCAGCAAGCTGCTGATTTGGGAAAAAAGGCTGTAGCCTATAACGGTGCTGGTGTTGTTGCAGTGTGTCTGGGGAATCTGAAGCAGGGCCGGGAGGCCTTTGAGCAACTCAGGGCGTTGCACCCACAGAATCATCTGGCGGATGAGCAACTTGGCTTGATTGCTTATCTGCAAGGAGATTATCCATTGTCTCTGCAGCATCGATTGACTGCACTGGAAAAAATGGGGGACCCGGATCAAATTGTTTATCACCAGGTTTGGGGCGCGCTGGCCGCCTCTTATCTTGGGGTTAATGATAACTCTGGTGCAGAAGAGGCGCTGCGCAACGCGCTCAGGGTAATTCAGCGTGACAAGCTCAGAAACAGCCAGATGATTTGGGGTGAAATTGGTGAGGTTTATTATCGTTTGAAACTCAGCAGTATTACCGGAAAGCCGGTCAGGATAGGACAAGCGCAGCGGCAACGTTTGTTGCAATTCGCCGAACAGGAATTACAGCCAGCTGTAGTCACTACGCTGGCGTTAACCTTTGAAGAGCTGGGTGAAGAGCAGGTATCAGAGAAGCTTTGGCACAAAGCGATCGATCTTTGCCCGGTGTATCAGAACTTACAAAACCAATGAAGGCGGCCTGTTGCCGCCGTTACAGAGGTTTATTTTTGTCTGTTTAACCGCATTGCCAGCACAGCAAATAATAACAGAGCGACGCTGCCCGGCTCTGGGATTTGATTCCCATCCGGGATATCGCTGATATTCAGAGTGGCGGCGAAATTCTGTGCACTAAGTTCAAAACCCTGGCCATCAGAGAGCAGAACATCTGAAAATGCCAGTATGCTGGTTCCAATACTACTGGCATTGAAATTCAGTGTTGCCAGAAGCAGCGAGTCTTCCTGCGAGCTGAGATCGAACTGAGATGACAGGCTGGCCAGATTCAGCGTACCGGTGCCACTCAGGCTTTCATCAAAATCGAACCAGTCATCACTAAACAGCAAAGATGAAAATGGGCTAACAGCCTGATCAAACACCAGGCCAATATCGAAACCGCCGAGATCCGCTGAATCCAGCCCGGAGATCCATAACTCCAGTGCAATGTTATCACCGAGCTGGTAGTTCTGTTCCAATGGCGCAGCCTGATTGTTAAACGACAAAATCGGTGCAGCGAAACTATTACAAGACAGGCCACAAGCCAGGATTCCTGCGGTAAGTACTTTTGTTATCTTGGTCATTTTAATTCTCCTTAAAATACTCTGGCCCGATGTCAGGCCAGAGCGTTGTTATCAGTCATTCGTTGGCGTGGCGCAGCCAGACAAGGTGCATTGCAACACACAGCCTCTGGCATCCAATACATTGATAATACCGTCGCTGTTCCAGTCGGCCCGATCTGAATCGCCACTGGCAGGGCTATTCCGCCGGACCATGATGGCGCGAATGTCGACCTTGTCGATTACCAGATTTCCGTCAATATCACACATTTGCGGTTCTGCAGGGGTATCGACGGTCAGCTGCATGGTGTCGGTGTCACTGGCCTGGCCATCAAAGACGCGCAGCTGCACTAAATAATCTCCTGAGATATCCGGTGTGAAGTCTGTTGCAGCTGCGTCGGCTGGCATAATCACTGCTGAGCTGCCACTGGGTGCACTGAGGATTTGCCACAGGTACGTTAACGGCTGGGGAGCGTTGTCGGGATCATAACTCTGACCAGCATCAAGTCGCGCGGTTTCGCCAAGTTCAATTTGCTGATCGATTCCGGCATTCGCAATCGGAATAGCATTCTCCGTCACCGTTACGGTCAGTGAATCTGACGCAGAAATATCGGCGTTGCTAACCTGAAGCTGGACAACATAACTGCCGCCACTATCTGGTACAAATGTTGCGTCAGGCTGGTCTGCATTGCTGATGTCTGCACTGACCAGATTACTGTCAGGGGCCACCGAGACAAACTGCCACTGATAAGTCACTGCCTCGCAAACATCGGAAGCGGTAATTGTGGCATTGTTCAGCATTGCACTGTTACCGAGCTCCAGAGTGATATCAGGACCTGCTGATACGCTGAGTTCGCAAATCTCTGGGCTGATGATGTTAATGCTCAGGGCAGTATCGTCGGACAGCTCACCATCGGTCACCTCCAGTACCAGTACATAGCTCCCTTCAACATCGGCAGAAAATGCCGCCAATGGGCTGTTTGCACTGGTAATGTCAGTATCGTCAAGTGTGCTATCCCCAGGAACGCTCTGAAAACGCCATTGATAGCTAAGAGGTAATGGGCCGTTATCGGGATCAACACTGCCGCTACCATCAAGAGAAATGGTGGCGTCAACGGTGAGATCGCCGGTATAAACTGCGCTTGCCTGAGGGCCAATGTTAGCGGCGGTTACCTCAATGGTGACAACATCCTGAGGACTGTCATCCTCTGCATCGCTGACAACTAAACCTATCGCGTAACTGCCTGCAATATCCGGGGTGAAGTAGGGCGCTACAGATTCGGCGTCTTCTAAGGTTGCATTACTGCCTGCTGGCAAAGTCAGAAATTGCCACTGATAGGTGATCAGGTCACCGTCAGCATCTGAAGAGCCAGAGCCATCCAGACTGACCAGAGTGTTAACCGGGGCGCTTTTATCTTCTCCGGCATCAGCAACCGGCGTGCGATTGAGGACAGATACTAATACTTCTGCGCTATCGTTTAATAACCCGTCATCAACAGTCAGCAGTAAGCGGTACTCGCCACTGACATCCCCTTGTATGCTGGCTATCGGATTATTCGCACTTTGAATATCGGTTTCAGTAATAGCGCTGTTATCCGGCACTGAAATCAGCTGCCACAGATAACTCAGAGGTTGTGGCGAATCGTCAGGGTCAAATGAGCCGCTGCCATCGAGATTAATCACTTCTGCGCGATACGCCTCAGCCGGTGCAATAGCGACGGCCACAGGCTGTTCTGGATCCGGTGGTGCATCAGGCAGGTTATAATCCAGCCGGTAAGGTCCGATGCCGGTATCATTAACAGTACTGGAATTGTTATCCATCACCAGCAAGGTATAGGTTCCATCACCGGGCAGGCTATAGTCGATGAGTTCGGCAACCGTAGTCCCCCCACGTTGGGTGAGATAGGTGCCGCTTTGATCAAACAGGTAAATAAAGGGGGCAAGATTCGTTTCATCGATATCCGTTACTCTGATATTGATAATGTCCCCGGCCAGGCCGTTAAAGGTAAAGGTGTCCAGATCGCCGAGATCGATATATTCTTCAAGACTGCCTGCACCATCGATCTGGCCGTGTTCATTGGCTCCGGGTATTCTGGCCAGATACAAGCGGTAATCACCGGTACCGGTATCATTGACGGTACTCGACCTGTTATCCATCACCAGTGCGGTATAGGTGCCAGTTTGTGCGACGGTAAAGCTGGCCTTGGACACGGTATTGCCTTGCCCCCAGGTGACATAACTGCCATCCGGGGCATACACCGCCAGATAGGCGGAGAGGTCCGTGTCATTGATATCGGTGAGTGACAGCTGAACAAATTCGCCGACACTGGCCTCAAACGACCAGGTATCAATATCGCCCAGCTCAATGCTTTCTTCGACATAGCCGCCGTTGATCAGACTGCCATGCTCGGCAACCGGAGGAATGGCCAGATAAAGGCGATAATCCCCGGTACCGGTATCATTGACGGTACTCGACCTGTTATCCATCACCAGTACGGTATAGGTACCGGTCTGGGCTGCGGTAAAGCTGGCTTTGGATACGGTATTGCCTTGCCCCCAGGTGACATAGCTGCCATCGGGGGCATACACCGCCAGATAGGCGGAGAGATCGGTGTCATTGATATCGGTGAGTGACAGTTGCACAAATTCGCCGACACTGGCCTCAAACGACCAGGTATCAATATCGCCCAGCTCAATGGTTTCTTGTACATAGCTGCCGTTAATCAGACTGCCATGCTCGGCAACCGGAGGAATGGCCAGATACAGGCGATAATCCCCGGTACCGGTATCATTGACAGTACTCGAATTATTATCCATCACCAGTACGGTATAGGTGCCGGCCTGGGCTGCGGTAAAGCTGGCTTTGGATACGGTATTGCCTTGCCCCCAGGTGACATAGCTGCCATCCGGGGCATACACCGTCAGATTGGCGGAGAGGTCTGTGTCATTGATATCGGTGAGTGACAGCTGCACAACATCGCCGACATTAGCCTCAAACGACCAGGTATCAATATCGCCGAGCTCAATGGTTTCTTCGACATAGCTGCCGTCTATCAGACTGCCATGCTCGGCAACGGGAGGAATGGCCAGATACAGGCGATAATCACCGGTACCGGTATCATTGACGGTACTCGACCTGTTATCCATCACCAATACGGTATAGATACCGGTCTGGGCTGCGGTAAAGCTGGCTTTGGATACGGTATTGCCTTGCCCCCAGGTGATATAGCTGCCATCGGGGGCATACACCGCCAGATAGGCGGAGAGATCGGTGTCATTGATATCGGTGAGTGACAGTTGCACAAATTCGCCGACACTGGCCTCAAACGACCAGGTATCAATATCGCCCAGCTCAATGGTTTCTTGTACATAGCTGCCGTTAATCAGACTGCCATGCTCGGCAACCGGAGGAATGGCCAGATACAGGCGATAATCCCCGGTACCGGTATCATTGACAGTACTCGAATTATTATCCATCACCAGTACGGTATAGGTGCCGGCCTGGGCTGCGGTAAAGCTGGCTTTGGATACGGTATTGCCTTGCCCCCAGGTGACATAGCTGCCATCCGGGGCATACACCGTCAGATTGGCGGAGAGGTCTGTGTCATTGATATCGGTGAGTGACAGCTGCACAACATCGCCGACATTAGCCTCAAACGACCAGGTATCAATATCGCCGAGCTCAATGGTTTCTTCGACATAGCTGCCGTCTATCAGACTGCCATGCTCGGCAACGGGAGGAATGGCCAGATACAGGCGATAATCACCGGTACCGGTATCATTGACGGTACTCGACCTGTTATCCATCACCAATACGGTATAGATACCGGTCTGGGCTGCGGTAAAGCTGGCCTTGGACACGGTATTGCCTTGCCCCCAGGTGATATAGCTGCCATCCGGGGCATACACCGCCAGATAGGCGGAGAGGTTAGTGTCATTGATATCGGTGAGTGACAGTTGCACAAATTCGCCGACATTAGCCTCAAACGACCAGGTATCAATATCACCCAGCTCGATGGTTTCTTCGACATAGCCGCCGTTGATCAGACTGCCATGCTCGGCAACCGGAGGAATGGCCAGATACAGGCGATAATCACCGGTACCGGTATCATTGACGGTACTCGAATTATTATCCATCACCAGTACGGTATAGGTGCCGGTCTGGGCTGCGGTAAAGCTGGCCTTGGACACGGTATTGCCTTGCCCCCAGGTGATATAGCTGCCATCCGGGGCATACACCGCCAGATAGGCGGAGAGGTCCGTGTCATTGATATCGGTGAGTGACAGTTGAACAAATTCGCCGACATTTGCCTCAAACGACCAGGTATCAATATCACCCAGCTCGATGGTTTCTTGTACATAGCTGCCGTTGATCAGACTGCCATGCTCGGCAACCGGAGGAATGGCCAGATATACAGAGTACTGGCCGGTGCCGGTGTCGTTATCCGTACTGGAATTGTTGTCACGAATGGTGAGGGTATAGGTACCGGATTGCGGTGCAGTTACGCTGATTTTGGAGACCCTGTTACCCTGGCCTGTGCTGATAACATTACCATCAGGAGCTGACAGCATTGCCAGTGCCGACAGCGAAGTATTGTTGATATCAACAACAGAAATATGCACCTGGTCTCCAGCGCTGGTGTTAAATGTCCAGCTATCCTGCTCCCCCACAAATGAGATAGCGCCGCTGACAACACCACCGTTTTGTAAGCTGTCTGCGTGGGCGGCCAGAGAGTATGTGCTGACCCATGTTAAAAACAATAGTGCTAACCAGATTTTCAGGGATTTAAATACCCTGACAGAGTCGGTTCTTAATTGCTGATAGCAGAGCACGCTCTGTATCAATGGCTGAGAGGTGTGCATAACAGATCCTTTTCCTTGTTAAAAACTTTGACCACAGGGCCGAACGCCTGGTACTGCTAGGCATTAACGTGTTGTATTAATTGGCATACGCGCCGCGATATTAAGGGGTCCCGGATGGGAAATATCTTTAGTAGTTTTGACAGCAAACATCTGTCTGGGGAATAGGCTTTGCACGTTAGCTGGACCCGTGATGGCTTATCTGAAGCTAAATGGTGCTAACTGGGTCAGTATGAAGCGAGCTATGGGGTCGTGGAAGTGATAATACCGACAGGGTGATAGTGAAAAAGAGTATGCAACCAGGGAGGAGTAATTTCCCTCCCTGGAATAGAATCAGCAGATCACATCTGTGATTGCAGGTAGTTGGAGAGGCCCATAAGCTTAATCAGGCGAAGCTGTTGCTCCAGCCAGTAAGCGTGATCTTCCTCGGTGTCTTTAAGCAGGGTAGTGAGCATATTGCGGCTGACAAAATCCTGCTCCTGCTCACAGAGTTTGATGGTATCTTTGAGCAGTTTCTGAACGCCATATTCCAGATCCAGATCATTTTGCAGCATTGAGGGCACGTCTTTACCCACAGCAATGCTCTCTCTGGTCGCCATATCCGGCGTACCCTCAAGAAACAGAATGCGTTCAATTAAAGCACTGGCGTGATCTTTTTCATCATTGAATTCATGATCGATACGTTCAAACAGCTTATTCAGTCCCCAGTCCTGATACATGCGGGAGTGGATAAAGTACTGATCCATGGCGGTAAGCTCGTTTGCTAACAGACGATTAAGCGCATCGATGACTTTGGCATTACCTTTCATATTGAGTCCTGTTGATATTGGTAAACCTTAGTGCCCAAGTTTAGCTCAAATGTCAGCAAATATAAATTTTTACTTTTTAAATCAACGCATTAATAAATAGTAGTGATTCTTGTTGGCACTTCGTTTTGGGCTTAAACGCGCCTTGCCAAATTTAATTCATACAATTGTTTGAATCTTGCTAAGGTTTATGAAATTAATAGGCTTAGCGAACAACAAGAAAATTTCTGACGGAGCAACTATGCAGAACAAGTGGATGATATACGGTGCCAATGGCTACAGCGCGGAGTTAATTGCCAGAGAAGCCAAAAAACGGGGTATGACGCCGGTATTGGCAGGTCGTAATAAAGAGAAGGTCAATGCTCTGGCAACACAACTTGGACTAGAGGCGGTGATTGTCGATCTCTCAGAAGGGCAAAAATTGCGTGAAAGTCTCAAAAACATGATACTGGTACTGCATTGTGCCGGCCCTTTTTCTGCTACGCATAAACCTATGCTGGAGGCCTGTATTGACACCTCCACCCATTATTTTGATATTACCGGCGAGATTGCGGTGTTTGAACATGCCCACAGTGCTGATGTCAGTAAGCGCGCCAAAGCGGCCGGCATAATGGTTTGCCCCGGTGTGGGTTTTGATGTGGTGCCAACAGATTGTCTGGCGGCAAAACTGAAGCAGGCCCTGCCTGGTGCGACGCATCTTGAGCTGGCGTACAAGGCTGCCAAACAGCTTAGTCCGGGCACCGCGAAAACCTCTGTCGAAAGTATGGGAGGGCTCTGCCAGGTCCGTGAAAATGGCAGCATTAAAGGCATTTATTCTAAAACCCGGCAGATCGATTTTGGCGAAGGCGAGCGCCTGGCCATGACCATTCCCTGGGGGGATGTCAGTACGGCTTATCACAGTACCGGTATAGAAAATGTGGCGGTGTATGTGCCCGTGCATCCAAAAACTGTGGCAAAGATGCACAAGATCCAAAAGTGGCGCTGGTTCTATGGATTGTCTTTTGTGCAGAATATGACTAAAAAGCAAATTGAAAAGAAGATCTCCGGTCCCGACGAAACCCTGCGTCAGGCCAGCCCGACTTACCTTTGGGGTCAGGTATGGGATGAGCAGGGCAATAAGCGTACCGCCCGTTTTACCACGCCTAATGGTTACGATCTGACCATTACTGCGCCTCTGGCGATGGTCGGTGCGGTGATAAACAGCGAGGTAAGCGCCACAGGCAGTATCACACCATCACAGTTAATGGGTGAGGACTTTGTCTGGAGCCTGCCTGATGTTACCCCTCTGGAGTGGGTAGATGCCTGACCTGAGAGAAAATATTACCCCAGGCGCATCGAATGCGCCTGGGTTCATCAGCTGATTTCTGATCTATTATTCAGGTCAGCTCGGCGTGGTTATGGATGATATTGAAAATATCTCTGAAGCTATGGGCTGTGATATTCGTATTCTGAGGGATTTTCATTGCCCGCAGAATTTCCCGAATACAGATGACCCCACACAGTTGATCCTGCTCATCCACAACCATCGCAAACTCTTGATTCAATTGTTGCATAGTATGGAGTAGTTCACCGACTGTGGCTGACTCTAATTCCTGGTATCGGATACCCTGTAACTTTTCTCTGGGAATCATCATGTCTTCGGCGTTGAGCTCAGTTCTTCTGAGGCCTTTGCATTCGCAGGTGATCAAAACCTTGCGGCTGCAGAGATCGGCATAGCTGATTAACCCTATGATCCCTGAATGATTTTGACTGACCAAAGCGTATTTGCTCTGGTTTTTCTGCATGCGGAAAACAACGTCATCGATTCCTGCGTATTTATCCACAATCAGGGGAGAAGCCCCGCAGAAGGTGTTGAGTAAAGAAGATACCGGGCTTTGTAAGTCCAGCACGGGATTCGTATGTTCTGTCCGGTATTGACCAATCTTATCCAGACCCAGTGTTTTCAATTTTTTATACAGCATTTGTTGTCTCCAACCAATTCAAGCAGCGTATCCCGGGCAGTCTGACAGGCAGAGAGTGGCGACCGCCCCCGGGTTCATTAATGTTTATCTGTGACGCTGCGGTGGTGGAGCCCGGGGCTGATAACCAGGAATATAATGCTGTTGATGGGAAGTCTGTGCGACAGATATCTGCCAGAGACTGTCAAAACAGGGAGGATCAGTGTTGAAGCTGACATTGATATCATCAGTGTCAGGCTCTTCTTCAGCCCATGTAAGTTGGTTTTGCACCGGGTCTTGCTGCAGTGCTTTGCTGGCATCGGTTAATCCGCTGCTATTGACCGGCTCGACATATAACAGGCATAACCAGGCACTAAGGCTTAATAAGAGCCATTGAGGGATCCGACTGCGGTGTTGGGTATGTTGCTTCATCATGCCGACGAAATCTGCGGTGTTATTGCTAATATGGATATGGCGGTGAAAAATACAATCCCTGACAAGTTATAAAGTACAGAGATCAAGATGATTTGCAGTTTTAGTGAACGCTGTCACTGCCAGTTAATCAGGGCTCGTACACCCAGGCCCAGCAGAATAGTCATGGTGGTGCTGAGCAGGGTACCAAGCATCACATACTCGGTAAGTTGACGATCCTGCTGGCGGGTGAGATCACCGAAGCGAAATATGGACTTGGCCGCCAGTAAAAAGCCAATGCCTGCATATTGTTCTAACAAAACAAAAGTCAGGATCAATGTTCTTTCAATCAGGCCAATAACGTGGCCGGCGCTGGGCAGACTGCTGTCGCTTTCGGTATGCCACTTCTTCAGTGCCATGGCAATCATGAAGGAAAACGGACGCAGAACAATCAGATAAGCGCTTAACAGCAGCAGGGTGTTGAGGTTGAGCAGGTGTTGCCAGAAGTGTTCTGTAAGCTGCCAGGCCTGAGATGTCTGCAGCCATATCCATATCAGCACCAGCAGATGCAGGATCTGATCGAGCACAAAAAAATACAGATTTCTTGGGCAGTAGGATTTTACCAGGTCGATGGCGTAGTGGCTCAGTCCCAGCACGAATGCCATTATTAACGGCTGAGTCAGAGTGAAACCCCAGCCATACCAGGTTTGCCAGCATACCAGTATCAGCAGAGATAAAAATGCGTGCAGCAGCCCATGATAGATCAGCTTTATTGAGCGGTAATGGCATTGCTGTCGATTCTTTATCCAGCTTAGTGGCTGGAAATAGAAGTCTGCCAGCAGATGACCAATCAGCAAAGCAACGAGTAACAGTAATTCATCCATGAAAACACCTTTTAAAGAGTTGTTGGCTGTGCAGAACAAATTCCTGCAACAACTGATAGTGACCCTGATTCAGTAATCGGGTGGCATTGACCCTTGAGCTGTCCAGACGCCGGGCAATGGCCTGGTGACTATTATCTGTCAAAGTAAAGTATTCATACAATGCGCAGGCCTGCCTCTTACTGATTTGGCTGATAAGGGTGTCGGCAAATTGCAATAATAAGGGCATATGAAACTGGTATTGCTGATTTGAACTGTTAATGCTCAGGCGTTGTTGGGTAGTCATATTGTCCAGCCCCTTACCGGACAGGGTGAAGGCCTCTCCGGTAGCGGTTTTAATATCGGCTCTGGGATTACTGACACCGCCGAAGCCTGTGCTGATGCGGGCGTCCCACCCATGGCTTATCAGGCCCAGGCGGATAATCAGCATGCCTGATATTGCTCTGTCAGGGGCTGGTAGTAATAGCTGAAAGGCATCCCCCCGGAAAATATTATAGCGGCCCTGTGCTGTACTGACTGTGGTAAGCAACTGATTCAGCTGATATAACAGGTTATCATACTGCTCAGAAGGGATTTTACCTGAATCTATCAGATCCCCTGTGAGTACCGCATATTCGGCCATATTGTTTTGTCAAAGTGATAAATGGTCAAATAAAAGTAACCCAAATAGATTACATTGTAAAATGTAATCTAAAATGGTTACATGGGCGTTTATTCCCGGCTTGAATAACAGCCTCAGATATACAGGCTAAAGTGTCGGAATATTTAACAGAGAATCGCATTAATCAATTTAAGTTATTGATATTTATGGGTGGCATGCTATTTGCTTTTGTTTTAGTGACTGTAAAATTGTTTTAAGTCTTAACGAGGTACTCAAAGATGTCTGTCACCAAATTATGTCGTATGGGATCTGTTTTGGGATTAACTCTGTTGCTTAGCTTTGCTGCAAAAGCCACTCTGATTTCTGCTGATTTTCGTACTGAAGCGAACCTTCCTGACGTCCGCAATGGTCTGCCACTGATACATGAAACCCTTGGTCAGTCGATTGGGGCCGGGGCCGAGCTAAATGGTACCCATTTTGTGCAAAACCCGGATAACTGGGGTGGCGGTGAAGTATGGATGGATTACGATACTGACACCAATATTCTGACCTTAGATTCGCAGGATACCTGGGATTTTAAAACCTTTGATGCCTGGATAAGCAATATTGTCTTCTCTCAGCCCGGGCAAAGTATCATGGGCATCAGTTTGCTGAGTGACAACCTGACTAATGTCGGTGTGACTGCGGATTTATCTTTTACCGCCGACAGTCTGCATATAAGTTATGACTATCAACCAGACAGTTTTGACTTTACGGGTGGTAGTGCCACGTTCCAGATCGAACTTGGTGAGACAGATGTTATCGCAGTGCCAGAGCCACTGCCGTTAACCTTGTTCGCCTTAGGGTTAGTCGGACTGGTACTGACACGCAGAAAGCAGACAGCCAACTGACCGGCGCCTTGATGTCGGTCTGACTTGACCGCCGTAAAACAGAAAAAGCCAGATAGAGACTCTATCTGGCTTTTTTCATGCTTGTAAACGAGTTGTTTTACGCGGCCTGTTTTTTGAACAGTTCTCTGAATACGGGGTAAATATCCTCCACATCGCGGATATGCTTTATGGCAAAGTTCTCGAATACACCGGTCAGGTTTTCATATTGGCGCCACAGACTCTGGTGCTGGCGTTGGGTAATTTCGATATAGGCGTAATAGCGCACCACCGGCAGTAATTTGTTCACCAGTAGTTCGGTGCACTGCGGTGAGTCATCGGCCCAGTTATCACCATCTGAGGCCTGTGCAGCATAAATATTCCATTCGTTACCGGGATAGCGAGCCTGAATAATCTCATCCATCAGCTTCAGGGCGCTGGAGACGATAGTACCGCCGGTTTCCTGTGAGTAGAAAAATTCGTGCTCATCCACCTCTTTTGCCTGGGTGTGGTGGCGGATATACACCACCTCTACATTTTTGTAGGTGCGGGTCAGAAACAGATAGAGCAGAATATAAAAACGCTTGGCCATATCCTTAGTGGCCTGATCCATGGAGCCGGATACATCCATCAGGCAGAACATCACTGCCTTACTGGTGGGCAGCGGGCGCTTTTCAAAATTGCGAAAGCGCAGGTCGATGGCATCCAGAAACGGCACCTTGGCGATACGGGCTTTCAGCTCAGCGATTTCGGCCTCCAGCCGGGTAATGTCCAGTTGATGATCATGTTTATCCTTTTTCAGGGCTTCCAGCTCTTCTTCCAGCGCACGCAACTGGCGACGTTTACCTCCGGTTAGGGCGATACGCCGGGCCATGGAGCCGCGCAGGGAACGAATAATATCCAGGTTGCTGGGTACGCCGTCGGTTTTAAAGCCGCTTCGATAGGTTTTGTACTCGACCAGTTTGTCCAGTTGCGTCTTTTTCAGATTGGGCAGAGCCAGATCTTCAAACAGCAGATCCAGATATTCGTCTTTGGAAATCTGAAATACGAAGTCGTCTTCCCCTTCGCCGCTGTCTGAGGCTTCACCCTCTCCGCTGCCACCGGACTGGCCGCCCAGTGGGCGCTGAATACGATCTCCCTGACTGAACTGATCATTACCGGGGTGTACCATATCCCGCTCGCCACCCTTACCGGTGTGAAATATTGGTTCCCTGATATCCCGGGTGGGAATATTGACACTCTCGCCCGTTTCCACATCAGTGACACTGCGTTTACTGATGGCATCGGAAACCGCCTTTTTTATCTGCTGCTTATAGCGGCGGATAAAACGCTGACGGTTGACCGTACTCTTGCCTTTGCTGTTCTCTCTTCTGTCGATAAAGTGCGCCATACTGCTCTCCTGTGCACCTTAAGATGACTTGCGAACGCGCAGATACCACTCACATAACAACCTGACCTGTTTTCTGGTATAGCCTTTTTCGGTCATACGTTTGACAAAGTCATCGTGTTTTTGCTGATCCTCCGCGCTGCTCTTGGCATTAAAGGAAATCACCGGCAGTAAGTCTTCGGTGTTGGAGAACATTTTCTTCTCGATCACGGTGCGCAGCTTTTCATAGCTGGTCCATGCCGGGTTTTTGCCTTTGTTATTGGCTCTGGCCCGCAGTACAAAGTTAACAATTTCATTGCGAAAATCTTTGGGGTTGCTGATCCCTGCGGGCTTTTCGATCTTCTCCAGCTCGGCATTCAGGGCTTCACGGTCAAATAACTGGCCGGTTTCCGGATCGCGATACTCCTGATCCTGGATCCAGAAGTCGGCATAGGTGACATAGCGGTCAAACAGGTTCTGGCCGTATTCTGAATAAGACTCTAGGTAGGCGGTCTGGATCTCTTTGCCGATAAACTCCACATATTTGGGGATCAGATAACCTTTGAGAAACTCTTTATAACGCTCGGCAGTTTCCGGTGGAAACTGTTCCCGTTCAATCTGCCGCTCCAGCACATAAAACAGGTGTACCGGGTTGGCGGCCACTTCCTGAGCGTCGAAGTTGAATACCTTTGAGAGGATCTTAAAGGCAAAACGGGTACTTAATCCCTCCATGCCTTCATCGACACCGGCATAGTCACGGTATTCCTGATAAGACTTGGCTTTGGGATCGGTATCTTTAAGGCTTTCACCGTCATACACCCGCATTTTCGAATAAATGCTGGAGTTTTCCGGCTCTTTAAGCCGTGACAGCACAGTGAACTGAGACAGGATTTCCAGTGTACCGGGGGCGCAGGGCGCACCACTGAGCTCACTGTTTTCAATCAGTTTGCGGTAGATTTTCTGCTCTTCGGTCATACGCAGGCAGTAGGGCACTTTGACGATATAAACCCGGTCCAGAAAGGCCTCGTTGTTGCGGTTATTGCGAAAACTCATCCACTCAGATTCATTTGAGTGGGCCAGAATAATGCCGTCGAAGGGCAGGGCAGAAAATCCTTCTGTGGGGTTATAGTTACCCTCCTGTGTTGCGGTCAGCAAAGGGTGCAGCACCTTAATCGGTGCTTTGAACATCTCAACAAATTCCATCAGTCCCTGATTGGCTTTGCACAGAGCACCGGAATAGCTGTAGGCGTCAGGATCATTCTGGGCAAACTGCTCCAGTTTGCGGATATCCACTTTACCCACCAAAGATGAGATGTCCTGATTATTGTCATCACCGGGCTCGGTTTTGGCGACAGCTACCTGATCCAGTACTGACGGATGCATTTTTACTACGCGGAACTGCGACACATCGCCATTGTACTCATGCAGCCTTTTTCTGGCCCAGGGTGACATAATGGTTTTCAGATAGCGGCCGGGAATGCCGTATTCTTTTTCCAGAATCTCACCGTCTTCGTTGATATCAAACAAACACAGTGGATGATCGTTGACCGGAGAGCCTTTGATGCAGTAAACCGGTACTTTCTGCATCAGCTCCTTAAGTTTTTCTGCCAATGAGGATTTACCGCCGCCTACCGGGCCTAACAAATACAGGATCTGTTTTTTCTCTTCCAGACCCTGAGCGGCATGTTTGAGATAGGAGACAATCTGCTCTATGGACTCCTCCATACCGAAAAAATCATCGAAGGCCGGGTAGTGGGAGATAATACGGTTTGAGAAGATACGGCTTAATGCAGGGTCCTTTGATGTATCCAGAGTCTGAGGCTCGCCAATTGCCAGCAACAGACGCTCTGCAGCATTGGCATAGGCCGACTTGTCCTGCTTACACAGCTCGAGAAACTCGCTGATGCTGTACTCTTCTTCCTTGTGGGCTTCGTATCGTTGTTGGTAGTGTTCGAAAATACCCATAAACCACCTCCGGTATAATCACTGGACTTGCTAACAGGAAATAAGGACACCTTTTTAACAGGTTGTCTTTAAAAGGTTAGACCCTATTTGCCATCTCTGTGTTGCAATTTATCGAATTAGTTTGTGGATAAGGCGATTTTCCTGAACAAAAAAATCGCCTGTGTTCAACTGGATATAGATTGGCAGTGTAAACAGATCAGTTCTGCCATTTTACAGTGCGTTATACTTAGCGGTCATACCGCGGTCACAACTAAGGAAGGATCATGTACCAGCAAAGCCTGCAAAAAATATTCGGGTTTAATCAGCTCAGGCCGGGTCAGCAACAGGTGGTTGAAGCGGTGCTCAACGGTCAGTCGGCAGCGGCTATTTTTCCTACTGGTTCCGGTAAATCCTTATGTTATCAGTTACCGGCTCTGCATTTTCCCCATCTGACCCTGGTCGTATCACCCTTATTGGCACTGATGCAGGATCAATTGAGCTTTTTGCAACAAAAGGGCATTGCGGCCGGGAGTATCGATTCACAGCAGAGTCACGACCAGCAACAACAGGTGATGGCGGACGCCCGTAGCGGTAAACTGAAAATCCTGATGATTTCGGTGGAGCGCCTTAAAAATGAGCGCTTCCGCCATTTTATTGCTCAGGTGCCGCTGTCACTGTTGGTGGTGGATGAGGCTCATTGTATTTCTGAGTGGGGGCACAACTTTCGTCCCGATTATCTGAAACTGCCACAGTACCGGCAAAACCTGAATATTCCTCAGGTGCTGCTGCTCACTGCTACTGCAACCCCTGCAGTGATAGAAGACATGTGCAGTAAATTTTCCATCGCTAAAGACAATGTGGTGGTAACCGGCTTTTATCGGCAGAATCTGGACTTGTCTGTGATGGGGGTTGGCGAGGCGCAGAAGCTGGCGGTGTTAAAAGATTTACTTGGCGCCGACTCAAAGGTTTCCAGTATCGTCTATGTGACGCTGCAACACACTGCTGAGCAGGTTGCACAGCAGCTAAAGCAGTCCGGCATCGGGGCTAAGGCCTATCATGCAGGTATGGACAGTGAGCGGCGCGAACAGGTGCAAAGGGATTTTATGTCAGGCGCAACCCCTTGTATTGTTGCCACTATTGCCTTTGGTATGGGCATTGATAAGGCCGATATTCGCCGGGTTATTCATTTCGATCTGCCCAAATCCATAGAGAATTACAGTCAGGAAATCGGTCGCGCCGGCCGCGATGGCAAAACCGCATTTTGTACTGTGCTGGCAAACAGAAGCCACCTGACCTTGTTACAGAATTTTGTTTATGGTGACACGCCGGATAAGCAGGGTATTGCTCTGGTACTGGAACAGATTAAGCAGCAATCCGGTGACTGGGCGATTCAGTTATATAGCCTGTCTGCCCAGAGTAATATTCGCCAGTTACCGTTGAAAACTTTGCTGGTTTACCTGCAGTTACAAGGCGTGCTCGCACCCAAATTCAGTTATTTCGCCGAATACAAGTTTAAAACCCGGATGCCGGAAGATGAGATTATTAGCCATTTTGAAGGGGAACGACGGCAATTTGTCAGCCAGCTGTTTGCTGCTTCTGCGAAGGCGAAAACCTGGCACAGTGTGGATTTTGATTTGCTCTGGCAACAATACCAGGGGGATCGTAAGCGCGCGCTGACGGCACTGGAGTATTTCAGTGATAAGCGCTGGATCGAGCTGCAAAGCAGCAAAATGACCGAGGTGTACGAGATTATCGAAAGCAACTGGCAGGTTGAGGTATTGTCATCCCGGCTCTATGAGCTCTTTGTCACCCGTCAGAACAGCGAAATAAAACGTATCGATGCGATGCTGGCACTGTTTGAGGGGGAGCAATGCCTGAGCCAGGCGCTGGCCAGTTATTTCGCAGACGACCAGGCACCAAAGCATTGCGGACATTGTTCCGTTTGCCGGGGCCAGCCCGCAGTGCTGCCAGCACCCGGGAGTTTACCGCCCCTGCCGTCGGCATCGCTGATTGACTGGTGCCAGCCTTATCTGAATGCAGCGGAGCAGTCACAAAAACCGGTCTGCAACGAAGCGCTGGCGCGTTTTCTCTGTGGTATCCGCACTCCCGATACTACATTGCTCAAGGCTGCGAAGATGCCAGGCTTTGCAAGACTTGAGGCCTATCCTTATGCTGTGGTGCTGGAGCAGGTAAAGCAAACCATGTCGTTATTACGCAATCAAAACTGATCGCAATGTCAGTGCTTGCGTATTACCAGCCATCATACTTACAACAAGGATTTTCATGCTTACTCTGCATCATCTCAATAACAGTCGGTCACAACGTATTCTCTGGCTGCTCGAAGAGCTGGGATTGGATTATCAAATTCAGCATTATCAGCGCGACAGCAAGACTATGCTTGCGCCTGACAGTCTTAAGGCTGTGCACCCGTTAGGCAAATCGCCGCTTCTGACCGACGGTGATAAGGTGCTGGCCGAATCCGGCGCCATTATTCATTATCTGTGCAGCCGCTACGGCAAGCAGGACTGGATCCCGGCAGAGTCGAGCGATGAGCATGAAGCCTATCACTACTGGCTGCATTTTGCCGAAGGCTCACTTATGCCGCCGATGTTGCTTAAACTGGTTATGGATAAGGTACGTTCCAGTCCGATGCCGTTTTTTGCCAGGCCAATTGCAAGAAAAATTGCCGACAAGTCGATGAAATCTTTTATCGGCCCAAACCTTAAAAACAATTTTGCTTTTGTCGAGCAACAACTTGAAGGACGTCAGTGGCTGGCGGGCAATCAGCCAACAGGAGCTGATATACAGATGAGTTTTCCCCTTGAAGCCGCAGTGGCACGTGGGCTGGCCGAAGAACAAACACACCCCAATATCTGTGCTTATGTGGCGAGGATCCATAGCCGCGAAGCGTATCAAAAAGCCCTTAAGGCTGGCGGTGAATACGCCTACGCCTGATGTTTCCCCGATTGTGGTTCTAACCGAAAAGCACTAAAAGCAGATTTCACCACAGAGGCACGGAGGGCACAGAGAAGTAAAAGGGATTAAACCCTTAAGACCTCTGTGTTCTCTGTGACTCTGTGGTGAATTGTTTTATGCTTTCTGCGTTGGTTGTTTAACAGGGCTCAGATGCTACTATTTTTCCAAGGCGTAACAATGCCTCTTCAACCTTATCCGTCCAAGGCAGGCCATAGCTAAGCCGTACACAATGCCGGTAGCGATCAGAAGGGGCGAACAGGGTGCCGGGCATCAGGCTGACACCTGCGTCCAACGCTTGGTGAAACAGTTGGCTACCATCGGTTTTTTTTGGCAGCTCAAGCCATAGCACAGCGCCCCCCGCAGGATTAGTGAAACGAACATTGTCGCCGAAGTTGCCCGCAATACAGGCTCGCATCCGCTCTTTGTTGGTAAACAGAACCTGACGCAATTGTCGCAGATAGCGGTCGTACTCACCGCTGACCAGATACTCGGCAAGTACCCATTGATTCAGAAGTGCAGAAGAGCAGGATAATGCGCGTTTAAGCCGCGCGGCTGCGCCGGCGTATTCGGGACTGAGCAACCAGCCAACCCGATGTCCGGGGGCGGCGGTTTTGGAAAACGAGGAACAGGTAATCACCAACCCTTTTTGAGAATAACACTGAGCTGGTTTACCGCGCTGGCTGTCGAAATACAGATCGCCATAAACATCATCTTCAATCAGGCCGATGCCTCGGTTCTCCAGAAGGCTTACCAGATCCTGTTTGCTATCTTCGTCGAGTCTGGCACCCATGGGGTTGGTTATGGACGAAGAAAAAACGCAGGCCTTTATCGGGTGTTTATCGATCGCGTTGGCCACATCATTCAGACTTAGCCCTGTGTCAGCGCATAGGGGAATTTCGTAAGCCAGCATCCCCAGACTCTCGATCAGTTCAAGAATGCCGAAGTAACAGGGGGATTCCACTGCGATAATATCACCGGGCTTAGCCAGCAGCTGCAGAGAAATAGCCAGGGCTTCCTGAGCGCCGTTTGTGATAACAAGCTGTTCGGGGGTCGTATTCAGGCCCATGTCCAGATAGCGCAGTACCAGCTGGCGTCTGAGAGGTTCGAATCCGGCGAAAGGTCCATAACCAATAGCATGTTCTCTGGCGCTTGCCATTACCCTGCGCGTCCACCGTGCCAGTGCCCGGTCATTGGGCAGAGCACCAACAGGGTTGCTGATACCCAAAGGCACCGCTCCCGGAGTGTGTACTGCATTATGTACTTGTTCAATTAACTCCTGGCGGCTGACGGGAACAGCACTGGCGGCCATACGGGGTTTACGTGGCGAGCTTGATTTGTTAGCTGAGCTGGTAAGGTAGTAACCCGATTTAGGACGCGCTTCCAGCAAGCC
Organism: Lacimicrobium alkaliphilum; assembly: GCF_002591895.1. Classification (GTDB taxonomy): domain Bacteria; phylum Pseudomonadota; class Gammaproteobacteria; order Enterobacterales; family Alteromonadaceae; genus Lacimicrobium; species Lacimicrobium alkaliphilum. The sequence goes on along the minus strand of NZ_NISX01000005.1, from coordinate 161,165 downwards.
AATGCGTTCGAGTTCCTCGTAAGCTTGCTTGATAGTAGGGATACTTATTTTCAGCCGTTCTGCCAGTTTACGCAGTGAGGGGATACGATCTCCCGGTCTCAATGTACCCGTGTCACGCATTTCCCGGATAAGGTCTGCGACCTGGCGGTAAAGGTAGCGGCTTTCCTGACGATCAATCTGTCTGCCCATTAAACTGTATAGGTTACTTTTATAAAAACTGTATATGGTAAGTGTACAGATAAACGTTAAGCTATGGCTACCTGTAATTCAGACTCAATTCTAACTCAATGAAAAATATACTTCTTTATGCTGTGACAGTGTTGATCTGGGGCTCAACCTGGCTGGCCATCGAATTCCAGTTAGGCATCGTAGCGCCTGAAGTTTCATTGGTGTATCGCTTTGCCATGGCTGCACTGCTGATGTGGGGATATTGCCTGTATCGGAAAATGCCGATGCGCTATAGCCTGGTGCAGCATGGCTTTTTTATGCTACTGGCGGCGAGCAATTTTGGTCTGAATTATCTTGTGCTCTATTGGGCGCAGGAGCATCTATCCTCAGCACTGGCATCTATTGCTTTCTCTACCATGCTGATGATGAACATCATTAACACCAGATTGTTCTTTGGAAAGCCCATCGCCGGTCGTATATACGTCGGTGCATTACTGGGCATTGCCGGTATTGCGATGCTGTTTTATAAAGACTTACAGGCTCTTGATCTGGCCAATACGACGTTAATCGGATTAGTGATGGCCTTGTCTGGTACCCTGATTGCCTCTTTTGGAAACATGATCAGCGTGCGCAATTCGAAGCGTCATGTGGGGATATTGCAGGGCAATGCCTGGGGCATGTTGTACGGGGCTCTCATTCTGACCTGCGTGGTCTGGGCAAGTGGAGCAGGTTTCAGTTTTGATTTCCGTCCGGCGTACGTTCTGAGCCTGCTTTATCTAACGGTATTTGGCACCGTGATTGCCTTTGCCACTTATTTTGCTTTGCTGAAAAATATCGGGCCTGAAAAGGCCAGTTATGTGATCGTTTTATTTCCGTTGGTGGCGGTGGCACTGAGTACCTGGTTCGAAGGTTTTATCTGGAATGCCTATACCCTTGGTGGCTTTTCGTTGGTACTGATGGGTAACGCGCTGGTATTGACGCCACTGAGGCGAATCCGTCAGTGGTGGATGCTCCGTTATCAGCCAGCCTGATATCAGAATTTATAGCTGAATTTGCTGCCCAGGACGTTCTCGGAAGTGTTGTTAGAATTGTTCTGATATAAATAATACAGGTCCAGCCCCCAGTTTTTACTCAGCGCTGTGCTGTAGCCCAGTGCACTGCGGGACTTGTCAAAGCGACTATTGTCGGTCAGATTATAAAAATATTCATAGCTGCCGAACAGGCTGAACGTATCAAAGCTACGGCTGAGTTTACCACGCAACCGAACCCGCAAAGCGTGGTCGCCGTGGCGCCAGCGGTTTTCTGCTCTGAGACGACTGGCGAAGGCCCAATCCTGATGCAAAGACATTTTGTGGGTCAGATAGGGGGTTATACGGACTTCTTCGGTATTAGAGCCACTAAGACTTTCAGTATTTTCATAACGCACTGCCATCCCCCCTTTTAGTTTATCAATCAAGGTTCGACTGATGCTCAGTTTAAGGTTGGTCAGATAAAGTGCACTGCCTTCATCACGAAATTTTTGCTCAGATTCAAGACCCAGACTGTATTCTTCAACGTTAGTTTTGGCACTAAACGCATTCCACCATTGTTGATTAGCGACGGCGCTAAAGCTCATCGAGAAAAACAAAATGGTTGCGATAGTTTTGCAACTGGTATGTTGAAACATAGGCCCGCCTGTAAAAAAACATACATAAATATGACATAAAAGTGTCATAAAGTATGGCGGCGTATTATACGGAAGAACAGGATCAGGTCAATCAGGCTGTAAATTACCCGAAAAAGCGCTATGTGGCGCTTTTTCGGAGGTGCTTGCTGGACTCAGGGGCTTTTTATCAGCACCCCCTCTTTGAAAACCCAGCTGACTTTCTCCAGTAAAGCAATATCCTTAAGAGGATTGCCCGGTACGGCGATAATATCCGCTAGTTTACCCTGCTCCAGGCTGCCAAGTTTATCCTGTTGACGCAGCATGGTTGCAGAGTTAATTGTAGCAGCCTGTATAGCTTGTATTGGTGTCATGCCATATTTGACCATGCGGGAAAATTGCCTGGCATTGTGTCCATGGGGGTAAACACCGGCATCTGAGCCGAATACCATTTTCACGCCAGCATTGACCGCGTTTCTGAAGCTCTGCCGTTGTTTGCCACCTACCAGCCGCTCTTTCGCCAGGCTTTCTTCCAGTATTCCGGCTTTTTCACCTTCGCCGAGAATATACTCGGTCGTGTAGATGTCCATGGACAGATAGGTGCCTTTTTCCAGCGCCATATTGATGGCTTCGTCATCTAAAAAGCTGGCATGTTCGACACTGGTTACCCCTGCGCGAATAGCCGTTTTGATACCGTTCAGGCCATGGGCATGGGCGGCAACACCAATGCCACGCAGATTGGCCTCGTCCACCAGGGCATCCATTTCTTGTTGACTGAATTGCTGCGCACCCACCTTGGTGCCCTTAGACAATACACCGCCGGTGGCACAGAATTTTATCCAGTCGGCACCATATTTAACGTTCATGCGCACTTTTTCACGCACTTGCCATGGGCCGTCAGCTACAGCAGCAGCCTTGTCTTTATATTCGTAGGGCAAAAGGTTGTTGTCACAGTGGCCTCCGGTGATCCCCAGCGACATACCAGCGGCAAAAATTCTCGGTCCGGTCAGTTCCCCCTCTGCAATAGCGTCCCGTAAAGCGATATCAGCATAACCGGGTGCACCGACATTTCTTACGGTTGTAAAGCCGTTCTCTATGGTTTTTCTGGCGTTTGTAACGCCGGTCAGGGTCTTACGTGGCAGAGATTGGGCGAGACGCTTATAGCCATGCAATCTGGCGTCACTGTTTAAATGAACGTGCATATCCATCAGGCCGGGTAACAGCGTTTGGCCGCTGAGTTCTATCACTTTGGCATCCGCTGGAACACTGAATTCACCCTGGCTACCAATCTGATGGATGCGGTTACCTTTGATCAGCACCAGCGTATTAGCGATCAACTGGCCACTATTGACGTCAAGCATGGCGTCGGCTTTAAGCACCAGTGTTTGCGCCTGCAGTACCGCACTAAACATGAACAGGCTTAAGAACACTCTGATTTTCATAAATTTATTCCAGGTTTTAGACAGACAGTCAGCTTAAGGCTGAAATAAACTATGAACAAGAGGTTTGCTTTGAACCGGCAAAGCTTCAGGACAAGTACTTATCGCTGCGAGGTAACCACAGAGTCAGAATTGCAGCCAATAAGCTGAGAATTGTGACCCAAAGTTCACCAAAACGGGCATAGGGCGTGGTGCCTTTGTACAGGGGGACCTGTGCTCTCAAAGCTTGCGCTTCGAACTGAGGGAGTTGGGCCAGAATCTGACCATCGGCGTCGATAATGCCGGTAATGCCGTTGTTCGTTGCTCTGAGTACGGGTATGCCGAATTCTTTTGCTCTGACGCGGGCTATTTCCATATGTTGGTGAGGACCATGAGAACGACCAAACCAGGCGTCATTACTTACTGTCAGGATAAAATCGGTATAGGGGTGTAAATTGGCCCGGATTTGTCTTGGGAAAGCAATTTCAAAACAAATGGCCGGTGCCAGGCGCAGACTACTAGCGGTCAGATTCGTTTGTTGATAGTCACCGCGGCTGAATGACGACATAGGCAGATCAAAGATCGGCGCGAGGCCTCTGAGCCAGTCCTCCATAGGAATAAATTCGCCAATAGGTAACAAGTGATGTTTGGCATAACGATTGGAGTGGGGGTAGGCATAATGGCCCTGCTTTTCGCCATTCTTGCTGCCCAGACTAATTAACTGATTGTAGGCATTTTCTGATTCAAAGTTATAGTTAACGATGCCGGTTATCAGGCCCGTCCCGGTAGCTGCAAGTTGCTGATCCAGCTCAGACAGGAAATCAACTGCAAGTGGCTCGAGTTTGGGCACGGCCGCTTCCGGCCAGATAATTAAATCTGCATCCCAGTGCAGTTCAGTCAACGCCCAGTACTTGCTCATAGTGGGGATATCCTGTTCAGGTATCCAACGCAATTCCTGCTTGATATTGCCCTGAACCATAACCACGTCTGCTTTTTTGCTGTTGGGCGTTGTCCACTGGTGCAGACCGGTAAGATAGCCACCACCGTATAACGTCAGCAGTAAAATGGCACTGATAAGAAGTTTTTTCCGGGGGAGCGTCTGGCTCAGCGTACAGGCGAACATCACCAGCAATACACTGACACCGGTCTCACCAATAAGTGGCATCCAGCCGGCAAGTGGACTGTTTATCTGACTGTAACCAAGGGATAACCAGGGAAATCCTGTTAATACCCAGCTACGCAGCCATTCAGTGACCAGCCAGACAAAAGAAATAGCCAGAGGCCAGTACTGAGGTCGGAATACCCGCACCAGAATCCTGCAAGCGAGCGCCGGATACACAGCCAGATAGGCACAAAGCAATAGCATCAGGCCGATGGAGCCCGCCAGTGGAAGGCCGCCAAAGTCAGCAATACTTACATGCACCCAACTGATGCCTGCACCAAACCAGCCCAGACCGAAACAGAATCCCAACAGGGTTGGGAATTCGGTAGCCTTTCTGGCTAACAACCAGAACAGGCAAGCCAGCAATACCGGTGTCAGATACCAGTGAGAAAAGGGCGCATAAGTAAAGGTTAAACCCGCACCGGCCAATAAAGCCAATGAGCAGGGTACTAGCCGGTCAGCCTTTTTGATCGTCGTCATCCTGCCTGGGTAAACTCACTTTCAGTTGAATCAGACGGCGCTTGTCAGCATGGGCGACACGAAACTCTATGCCGTCAATTTCTGCAGCTTCGTCACGCATAGGCATATGACCAAAGGCCTTGAGGACAATACCACCTATGGTATCGGCTTCTTCTTCGCTAAAGCTGGTTTCGAAGAACTGATTAAAATCTTCCACTGAGGTCAACGCTTTGACCGAATACGTATATTTATTCAGTGGCCGGATATTATCCTGTTCCTGTTCGTCGACATCGTGCTCGTCTTCAATTTCACCAACGATCAGTTCAAGAATGTCCTCGATTGTGACCAGGCCGGAGACCCCACCATACTCATCGACAACAATTGCCATATGGTAGCGCTCTTCGCGGAACTCACGCAGTAGTACGTCCACTCTTTTACTTTCAGGAACAATAATGGCGGGACGGAGAACATCTTTAAGCTTGAATTCCTTTTCTGGTGAAAAGGCGTAGGTCAGAAGATCTTTAGCTAACAGAATGCCTTCAATGTGATCTTTATCTTCATTGATGACAGGGAATCTGGAGTGAGCGGATTCCAGCATCACCGGCAAGAACTCTTTTACACTTTGCTCAATACCAATGGTGACAATTTGTGCTCTTGGAATCATGATGTCCCGCACACGCATCTCACTGATTTCCAGTACACCGTCAATCATTTCCCGGGTGGCAGAATCAATCACCTCCCGTTGTTCGGCTTCAGTTATTACTTCGGCCAGTTCTTCGCGGTTTTGCGGTTCTCCCGAAAAGGTCTGAACTATCTTTTCCAGCCAGCCCTTATTGGCAGAACCGTTACTAGAGTGGGGGTTGTCGTCGCTCATGAGCTCCAATCTTTTTAATTAGTGAGGGTTATCACTCTCTACAGGAGTGATATCATTCCCGATCCTGATAGGGATCGTCAATTGCTAATTTTGCCAGAATGGCGATTTCCAACGCCTCCATCCTTTCAGCGTCTTTATCGTCTATATGGTCGTAGCCTAACAAATGCAAGGTGCCATGGATGGTCATATGGGCCCAGTGATGCATAACCGGCTTATTTTGTTGCTGAGATTCCTGCTCGACCACTTGCGCGCAAATCACCAGATCGCCGAGCAAATCCATTTGTATACCGGCCGGGGCTTCAAAAGGAAATGATAATACGTTAGTGGAGCTGTCGCGGTTTCTGTATTGATGGTTAAGTTGCTGACTTTCTTTGCGGTTTACCAGGCGTATGGTGATCTCAGCCCCCGGATGGTCGGCTCCGTCCAGTGCTGCATCCAGCCACAGCTGAAAATGATCAGCTGTGGGTAGCTGCTCATTTTCGCAGGCAACCTGTAGATCCAGTAAGGCGCTCACCCGGAAGATTTTCCGCCAGAGGGCTGGTTGTTATTCTGTTGTTCGCGCATGGCCTGCTGTTTTTTCTCGCGCAGTATTTCCTGTTCACGCTCATGCTCTTCGTAAGCCATGACGATGCGGGTGACCACAGGGTGGCGTACCACATCATTGGCATTGAAGAAGTTAAAGGAGATGTCATTGACGTCTTTGAGCACTTCTATTGCATGACGTAACCCGCTTCGGGCACCACGGGGCAGGTCCACCTGAGTGATATCACCGGTGATCACGGCCTTGGAGTTAAAACCAATGCGGGTCAGGAACATTTTCATCTGTTCCACCGTCGTGTTCTGACTCTCATCAAGAATAATAAACGCGTCGTTCAGAGTGCGGCCGCGCATGTAGGCCAGCGGGGCCACTTCGATCACATTGCGTTCAATCAGCTTTTCCACTTTCTCGAAGCCGAGCATCTCGAATAGTGCGTCATATAAAGGGCGCAGGTAGGGATCTACTTTTTGCGACAGATCACCGGGCAAAAAGCCCAGTTTCTCACCCGCTTCCACTGCCGGACGGGTGAGGAGAATTCGACGGATTTCCTGGCGCTCAAGGGCATCGACTGCACTGGCTACGGCCAGATAGGTCTTCCCCGTACCCGCAGGCCCTACACCGAAGCAAATATCGTGGCTGACAATATTCTGCACATACTGAGACTGGTGCGGGTTACGTGGTTTAACTACGCCCCGCTTGGTCTTGATATGTACTTCTTTGCCATGTTTGCCGGCTTCAGCCTGCTCCAGGCATTTGGCTTCCTGGATAGCCAGATGTACCTTCTCCGGGGCCAGGTCGGGGATCTGACCTTTTATCGGCTGGGTTTCGATATAGAGTAACTTTAACAGTTCAGAGGTAGCCACCGCTTGTTGAGATTTCCCCAGTACCTTGAACAGGTTATTGCGGTAGCTGATTTCTACCCCTAAACGGCGCTCTATTTGCTTGATATTGTCATCAAAAGGACCACACAGGCTGGATAAGCGTTTGTGATCATTGGGTTCCAGTATGATTTCATTACTGACCAGGTTGTTGGACAAAGAGGACTCCTAAGTTGGACTATGCTGAACCACACCCAGCACATCAGGCTGGCTGGCAGATTGCTTACGGATTATGGTTTGTGGTGCCACGCTGACCCGCAGGCCCATCTCCTGCTCGCGTCTTGCCAATTCGCCGCGCAGGGAGTTGGCAAATACATCGACCACCTTTACATCGACAAATTCCCCGATCATATCCGGAGTGCCTTCAAAATTGACCACGCGGTTGTTTTCTGTACGACCGGACAACTCCATTGGATTTTTCTTTGAAGGGCCTTCTACCAGTATGCGTTGCTCAGTACCCAGCATATTGCGGGCAATACGCATGGCCTGTTGGGTAATGCGTTGTTGCAGCAGGTGCAGACGTTCTTTTTTAGTGGCCTCGCTGACATCATCAGGTACATCGGCCGCCGGCGTGCCGGGACGGGCGCTGTAAATAAAGCTGAAACTGAGATCGAAATCCATCGCCTGGATTAAATCCATGGTGGCTTCGAAGTCGGCGTCAGTTTCACCCGGGAAGCCGATAATAAAGTCTGATGACATGCTTAAATTCGGGCGGATTTTTTTCAGTTTTCGGATCTTCGATTTGTACTCAATGGCAGTGTGGCCACGTTTCATCAGCGCAAGAATGCGGTCAGAACCACTTTGTACCGGTAAATGCAGATGATCCACCAATTCAGGGATCTCAGTGTACGCATGGATAATATCATCGGTAAATTCTACCGGATGTGAGGTGGTGTAACGAATGCGATCAATGCCGTCGATGGCGGCAACCAAGTGCAGCAATTCGGCAAAGCTGCAGATACTGTCATCAAACTGAGCACCGCGGTAGGCATTCACATTCTGCCCCAGCAGGTTTACCTCACGCACGCCTTGTTGGGCGAGCTGGGCTATTTCAAAAATGACATCGTCCACAGGGCGGCTGACTTCTTCACCACGGGTGTACGGCACCACGCAGAAACTGCAGTATTTAGAACAGCCTTCCATAATCGACACAAAAGCGGTAGGCCCTTCGGCTCTGGGCTCTGGCAGACGATCGAACTTTTCAATTTCAGGGAAGCTGATATCAACAACCGGGTTTTTATTGCCTTTGACCTGATTGATCATTTCCGGCAACCGGTGAAGAGTTTGTGGACCAAATACGATATCCACAAACGGGGCGCGATCACGAATGTGATCTCCTTCCTGTGACGCCACACAGCCACCTACACCGATAATCAGTCCGGGATTGGTCTTTTTCAGGTTTTTCCAGCGTCCGAGTTGATGGAACACCTTTTCCTGCGCTTTCTCACGAATAGAGCAGGTGTTAAGCAGAATGATATCTGCATCTTCAGGAGTCTCGGTGGCCTGATAACCATGGGTTGAATCAAGCAGGTCTGCCATTTTTTCCGAGTCATACTCGTTCATCTGGCAACCCCAGGTTTTAATAAAAAGTTTCTTGCTCATACTGCCTTAAAAACTAAAAAAGGAAGGTTATTCACCTTCCTGACACCAATAGGATACAAATCTGAAATCAGACCGTCTATTTTACCGTCAAATGGGATTCTATGCCAGTACTGCCAAAGCCTGCTGTTGTTCATGATGATTTAAGTTCAGCTGCCACTAAACCCGGCACATAGAATTGCGCGGATTGGTATTACCATAGCCAGCGCTGGCGCAGTGTCATATTTGCGGCCCAGACAATTAGTATCGCTCCAGCAATCAGCCCCGCAGAAACAGGCTCCGACCAGAAAACATAGCCCAGCAGGGCGGCGAAAAATACGCTGGTGTAAGTGAGCAGTCCAATACGCACGGGAGATGCCAGCTGAAAGGCTTTGGTCATCAATAACTGACCGGCCGCTGCCATTACACCCATCAGACCTAGCCATTTCCAAACCTCTTGCGGCAGAGTCTGCCAGTTTGCCAGCAACGGAATCAGAGATACGATTGTGGCCAGAAAGGTAAAATAAAATACGATGCGGGCCGGTGGTTCAGAATCCGAGAGCCTTCGGATGGTGCACTTGGTAAAGGCAACCAGGGTTGCGCAGACCAGAGCGAGAAGGATGTACAGATTCATGTTCTCCCCTTCGGGACGCAGAATAAAGCCCGCGCCGATAAACCCTAACCCAATGGCCATAAGACTCTTATGGCTGATTAATTCTTTGAGCCAGATACGGGCGATAATCGGCACAATAAACGGTGCAACCAGTAAGGCCATCATCGCCTGGGCCAGCGGTATATGAGCAAGCACATAGAAAAAACAATACATGGCGATCAGGCCGGAAGTAGAGCGTAAAAGGTGCAGACCAATATATTGTGTCTTGATTCCAACCCGGCCCATTCTCATTATCCAGGGCATCAACGCAATGAGCGCAAAAAGGTTGCGGAAAAAGACCAATTGATACTGATTCATATCGGTACTGAGATGTTTCACCAGCGCGCCAATTCCGGCGAACAGTGCTTCGGCAACGATCAGACAAATGGCACCAATAACAACGGGTGAGCCCATGATATTCCGCATGCTCAAAAAAAAGGAGCGGCATTTTATCAGAAGCGTTGTCAGTTATTTAGTGCAATTGGTATTCGCCCAATTGATCTGTGAAAAAGGCCACTTCCTGAAAGTGTGTTGGTTGGGATTGGAAGTGGCCAAGGGAACAGGGTTATCTGACGGTCGTCTGCGATCCGCCGTTGTCTGACAGACTGTCTTTCGCTTCTATGGGGCGATAAGCCAGTTGTGATGATGTTTGTTGTTCATAGTGTTTGAAAAAGCGGGTTGTTTGCTCATTAATATCTGTGTTCAGGTGATGATCCATATCCTGCCTGAGCTGGAGGTAATGGGTCAGTACCAGGTTCACTTTTTCACTAAAACTGTAGTGAAAGGTATATTGCATATACTCATTGGTCTGACTGGCGGAAAAAGCGGAAAAACTGCTACCGGCTAATGTCAGACTCAGTAACAGGGCTTTGATGGACTGTTTCATATCGGCTTCACCATTTTGTCGGTTAATTGGAACTACTGAACTATATGTAGCGTGAAACTGCCCAAAGGTTGTATTTCGGTTGTAATAAGGTGTGTCAGAATGCCATTTCAGACGCGAGCGGTTACATCTGTGCTGTTTGTCGTCGGGATATGTCACTAATCGTGATACGCTTCAGGCAGAATAAATGTGACGAAAATGACGATGCAAGAGTTTGATGTAATTGTAGTTGGTGGCAGTATGACCGGCTCTGCCATGGCCTTAGGGCTTGCCCGCCAGAATTATTCCGTTGCGGTTGTTGATCCTCTTACTCCTGATCCATATCAGGCCGGTTCTCAGCCAGATATACGGGTGTCAGCCATCAATGCTGCTTCCCGGTTGCTACTTGAACAACTTGGCGCATGGGAGGTTCTTGAGGCCATGCGAGTCTGTCCCTATCGCCGCCTGTCGGTTTGGGAAGACGATGCGCGCACTGATTTTACTGCCGATGATATAGCTGCACCGTACCTGGGGCATATTATTGAGAACACGCTTATTCAACGGGCGCTGTACGAAACGTTGCAACAATTTAGCCAGACAAAGTGGTTTAGTGCTGAATTAAAGGCTTTAAGTGGCCAGGATAAGAATCAGGTGACATTGAGTGACGGTACGGAGCTCTCAGCCGGCCTGTTAATTGGTGCAGACGGTGCTCATTCAAAAGTACGCAGACAGCTGGGTATCGGCACATCTGGCTGGCAATATAAACAACAGGCATTGGCGGTGAGTATTAAAACTGATGCACCGCAGCAGGATATAACCTGGCAGAATTTTGTTGCCACCGGGCCGATGGCATTTCTGCCCTTATATGATGGCTATGGGTCATTGGTCTGGTACCACCAAAGCGAACAGATTCAGCGGCTGAAAACCTTGTCGGACAGCGATCTCAAAACAGAGATTAAACAGGCATTTCCCTCAGAGCTGATGGATTTTGATATCCTTTCCAGGGCATCTTTCCCGCTGACCAGACAGCATGCCAGTGGATATGTCAGCAACAGCGCGGTATTGATTGGCGATGCTGCTCATACCATTAATCCGCTGGCAGGACAGGGACTGAATCTGGGGTTTAAAGATGTGGCCTGTTTATTGGCGAAACTGGAGGATAAAATCTGGCTTAAAGATAATCATCAGCTCGGCCAGGCTCTGAGTCACTATGAGCGTAAACGCAGGCCGGATAATCTGCTGATGATGTCGGCCATGGATGTGATCTACAAAACGTTCAGTACCGAAATTCTGCCGGTCACACAGCTGCGCCGCTTAGGTTTAAGGCTGGCCCAGCATGCCGGGCCACTGAAAAAGCAGGTAACCCGCTATGCCATGGGGTTATAAGTAGTTTTCAGCTATCAGTTGGCAGTGAACAGCGTGATTTTAGTGTGATAAAGCATGTAACCACAGAGGCACGGAGGGCGCAGAGCAGTAAACGGAATTAAGCCATTCAAGCCTCTGTGTTCTCCGTGCCTCTGTGGTAAATTTGGCTTTTTGCGAAGGGTACGAAGAGGACAACAGAACAAGGTTGTCAAACCTCCGCGTCTTTGCGCCTCGGCGAGTTCTAAAACCAAAAAGCCTGATGATCTCGCAGAGGCGCGGAGCACGCTGAGGAGGTAAGGTGAAATCGGTCTGCTTATTCAGTCTTCCATAATCTGCGCATAGCGCTCTACCAGAAAATCGATCAGAGACCTTACTGCCGGTAACATGCCCCGGCGGGAGGGAAACACCATATGGATCATTTCCCGGCGTGGCTCCCAGTCCGGCAATAGTTTTATCAATGTACCGGCTTCAAGCTGTTCTCCCAGCATCAGTAAAGGCAACTGAACGATACCTACCCCGGCAATGGCTGCGCTTCTTAAGGCCATCATATCGGTGGTGGTGTAGCGGGGGATAAAATCAATATGCTGCTTTCGTCCATCCCTATGCTGCAGCACCCACTGGTGCTGTTCCTGGGGCATAGCGCGGCTCATACTGGGCCAGCGGATTAGATCTTCCGGGTGTTGTGGCAATCCGTTCTGTAGTTCGATAAGCGCCGGACTGGCAACCAGACACTGACCCCGGTCAGACAATACCCGTAATGCCAGATCACTGTCCTGAAGCGGTAAGGGGCGAACACGCAATGCGATATCCACGCCTTCTGCCATGACATCAACCCGTCTGTTGGTGGCCTCCAGATAGACTGAAACCTGAGGGTAGAGTGTCATAAAATCAGCCAGCATCTGACCGACATGAAAATGCAGCAGGCCCACCGGACAGGTTACTTTAATGCACCCTTTAGGCTCAGCTTTGATACTGTCGATGGTCTCCTGCGCGGCTTCTGCCTCTATGAGCATCGCCTGACAATGCTCATAGTAACGCTGTCCCACTTCGGTAATCAAAAAGTGTCGGGTTGAGCGCTGAATTAAGCGCACTCCAAGACGTTCCTCCAGCGCCGCTATGCGCCGACTCAGCCGCGATTTGGCCACACCCAGCGCCCGGCCAGCAGGGGCGAAACCACCATATTTTACCGCCTGTACGAAATAGTAGAGGTCGTTTAAGTCCTGCATCGTTTTCCTTCTTGTCGTTGCAATATTGCAACGCTGCATCGCAAATTATCAGTCTACTGCATTTTTAAATACAAATATAAGCTTAAGTCAGAAGGTATTTATCGGAGCAGCAATGATGAAAAAAGTTCTTGAAGTGCGTGGTAAAGCAGGGCGTCACTGGGTAGGAAACGGCTTTCCGGTGCGCTCAATGTTCTCATATCGCAGCCATCCACAGGTGCTGAGTCCCTTCTTATTACTGGATCACGCCGGGCCCGCGGAGTCGATGAACCTGTGGTAGGCCAGGGGCCCTTTGTGATGAACAGTTATGCTGAAATCGAGCAGGCCTTCCGGGATTTTCAGCGTGGTGATTTCGCTTAAAAAATTGATGCCGCTGAAGCATCGGCGGCACCGATCCACTGGGCGATTATCGCCCTTAAATTAGCAAAAGGAGCTAGATATGAGCAATTCCTACAAACGACTTAACAAAGATGATGCAGCCGTACTACTGGTTGATCACCAGACAGGCTTATTATCGCTGGTGCGGGATATCGATCCTGATCGTTTTAAAAATAATGTACTGGCACTGGCGGATTTGGCGAAGTACTTTGAACTGCCGACTATCCTGACTACCAGTTTTGAAGATGGCCCTAATGGTCCGTTAGTGCCAGAGCTAAAAGAGACCTTCGCCGATTCCCCGTTTATTGCCCGCCCGGGCCAGATCAATGCCTGGGACAACGGTGACTTTGTGCAGGCGGTTAAAGCCACAGGTAAAAAGCAACTGATTATCGCCGGAGTAGTGACGGAAGTCTGTGTTGCCTTTCCGACGCTATCGGCGCTGGCGGAAGGCTTTGACGTGTTTGTGGTAACCGATGCATCCGGTACCTTTAACGAACTGACAAGGGATTCAGCCTGGGATCGTATGTCTTCGGCCGGTGCACAACTGATCACCTGGTTCGGTGTGGCCTGTGAACTGCACCGCGACTGGCGAAATGATGTGGAAGGCCTGGGGCAGTTGTTCTCAAACCATATTCCTGACTATCGCAATCTGATAAACAGTTACGCGACGCTGATGGCAGCAAAGTAGTCGCTGTGTACGGCCAGCCCCGATGGCTGGCCGTTTTCTCGGGTTATACTGCACATCCCTGGCATGTTTTCTTCTATACTTTATTGTTTTTAAAAGCAAAATGGGAGAGAACATGACAACGATAAGAGTCTTGCTGATTTCGCTGCTGAGTTTGCCATTAACGGCATTAGCCAATCCTGTGGCGGACATTCAGGAGTGGACAGTGCCATGGCCCGACAGCCGCCCCCGCGATCCCTATGTTGCAGGCCCTGACCTGATCTGGTTTGTGGGTCAAAAAGCAGATTATGCTGCCACCTTTGTTCCTTCCGACGCTGAATTCAAACGTTACGATCTGCCTGAGGGGGCAGGGCCTCATAATGTTATCGTCGATAAACGTGGCGCCTGGTATGCCGGTAACCGTGACGGCCATGTCGGTCTGATTAACCCACAAAACGGCGATATCCGGCGTTTCGAATTGCCGGGCAAGGGGCGCCGCGATGTCCATACCCAGGCCTTTACCTCACAGGGGGACATCTGGTTTACGGTTCAACAGGGTAACAAAGTCGGTTTTCTGGAGACCGATTCAGGGGAATTTACTCTGTACTCTGTAGAAACTGAGGCTGCACGGCCTTATGGGTTGGTGGTGCATCAGGATCAGCCCTGGATTGTTTACTTTGCCAGTAACGAGGTAGCAACTTTAAAAGATGGCAAACTGAAGGTGTTTACGTTGCCTCGCAAAAATACCTTACCCAGACGTCTTGCGGTCACTGAAGACGGTAATGTCTGGTATGTGGACTACGCTGAAGGGTATCTTGGCCGGTTAAACCCGGACAGTGGTGAGGTAAAGGAATGGCAGGCTCCGGCCAAGGCTCAGGCACGTCCTTATGCAATGAGTTCCGATAAAAAAGGCTGGTTATGGCTGGTGGAAACAGGCGTGCAACCGAATCGCCTGGTTGGATTTAATCCCACCACCGAAAGCTTCACCGACCCCGTGCCGATACCAAGCGGCGGCGGTACAGTGCGGCATATGGTGTACGATCCTGGCAGCCACAGTCTGTGGTTTGGCACCGATGCCAATACGCTGGGGCAGGCAAGACTGCAGAACTGACAGCAGTCATCTTGCAGAATTTAGTGGGCCATGGGCAGTCTCCGGCACCTGAATCTCGTTTTCCCTTATCGGCTCCCAGAGGGTTTACCCGGCAAAACGTTCACGGGAGCTGAAACAACCAGATAGGTTACCGGCAGGGCAAATTTAAAGAGCAAGTAACACCGGTTACGTTGCCCTCCCAACAAAAAACCAGTCTTTCAGTCAGCTCTGCTCCGACTTGTTGGTATTGCCGCCATCCCAGATATTATCCTCGGTGGCCCCCTGAATTTCGCAATTGCCATGCTGATACTCAGGTTCTTTGCCTTGTTTTCGTTGATTCAGATAATCCTGACTAATAGCGACAATGGTGGGAGTCAGCCAGACAATGGCGATTATGTTTATCACGGTCATCAGTCCCAGAGCCATATCCGCCAGTGCCCAGACATGAGGCAACGAGGCCATCGAGCCCCAGAGGATCATCAGCAGGTAGCCGACGGTATACACACTGCGCCCTGCTTTGTTATCTAGTTTAAACATATGCAGGTTGCTCTCACCATAAGCGTAGTTAGCAACGACTGAGGTAAAAGCAAACAAACTGATGGCGGCAGCAACAAAATCATTACCGCCATTGCCCAGGTGAAAAGCCATGGCATCCTGAGTCATACGGATACCTTCCATCTGTTCGCCCTGTTCGCCACCGGCCAGCAGAATAATGACAGCCGTACAGGTACAGAGCACCATAGTGTCGAGAAATACGCCGAGCATCTGCACATATCCCTGGCTGGCAGGGTGGTTTGGATTTGGAGTCGCGCTGGCAGCGGCATGGGGCACACTACCTGAACCGGCTTCGTTGGAATACAGACCACGCTGGATCCCATGCTTAATAGCCGCCCCGAGGGCACCATAACCGGCTTCCTGTAATCCAAAAGCGGAGCTGAAGATATTGGCAAGCACCGCGGGAACCATGTCGATGTTATATACCGTGATACCCACGGCAACAATAACGTAGCTGATACCCATAAAGGGGATCATCCATTCGGCGAAACGGGCAATGCCGCGTAAACCGCCAACAACAATCACACCCGCTAGCAGAATAATCACCACACCGGCACTAAAGGTGTCAATGCCATAGGCATGATTAAGCGCGTCGGTTATGGAGTTGGCCTGCACAGCACTGAAAATAAAGCCGTAGCCTAAAAACAAACAAAGAGAGAAGGTAATAGCCAGCCAACGCTTATTTAAGCCTTGCTGAATATAATAAGCGGGCCCACCACGGTACTCGCCTTTGCTGTCTCGTACTTTGTATAACTGGCCCAGCAGACTTTCTGCAAAGCCAGTGGCCATACCCAGAATAGCGATCACCCACATCCAGAAGATGGCACCGGCACCACCAAGAGAGATGGCCACGGCGACACCTGCCAGATTACCGGTGCCAACCCGTGCGGATAAACTTGTGCATAGAGCCTGAAATGAGCTGATACCCGCTTTATCGCTTTTACTACTGCCTTTTAGCAGGCTGAACATATGGGTAAACTGGCGTATCTGAACACCACCAAGGCGAAAGCTAAACCAAAAACCGGCTACCACCAGCATTACAATCAGTAACCAGCCCCAGAGCACACCATTGATGGCGGAAACAAGTTCGTGGACCACAGCGTTATTCTTATTGTTGTTGAGGATGGGCTAATACTGTCGGGAATAACGCGCGCTGTCCAGAGCTAAGCTGTGAACTAGAAAGAGCATATTCACCACAGAGGCACGGAGAACACAGAGAAGTAAAAAGGTTTAAACAGTTAAAACCTCTGCGTCTTTGCGCCTTGGCGAGAGAAAAACAGACCACCAACCACACGAAAAGCACGAAAAAGAAACTCCAACACCGGTTAGAAGCTTTTAAACCTCTGTGTTCTCTGTGGTGAAATTTCTTTTGTTTTAATTACAAAAAAGCCGCTCGTTTGAGCGGCTTTTTAAATATATGGCTGGGGTAGCTGGACTCGAACCAACGAATGACGGGATCAAAACCCGTTGCCTTACCACTTGGCTATACCCCAATTTTTGGACTCAATGCGCGAATAAGGGAGATGGCTGGGGTAGCTGGACTCGAACCAACGAATGACGGGATCAAAACCCGTTGCCTTACCACTTGGCTATACCCCAACAACATGGTGCGGAAGGAGAGACTCGAACTCTCACGCCGTGAAGCACTGGAACCTAAATCCAGCGTGTCTACCAATTTCACCACTTCCGCAAGATTAATGGTGGCTAAGGCGGGATTCGAACCTGCGACCCCAGCATTATGAGTGCTGTGCTCTAACCAACTGAGCTACTTAGCCACTTGATACTCGCTTTGAGTGGCGCGTATTATGCTGATCTGCCCGATGATGGTCAACCCCTTTTTTGACAACCTTGGTCTGACTGAGCAGGAACTGAGCAAGTTGGATAAAAATTAACTTTCAGGGTTTTGGCGTAATAAACACAGACAAAGAGGTAAAAGTAGTAACTGAGCCACAAAAAAGCCGGTCAGTGACCGGCCTGGAAGCTATATCCACTATGAGCAAGTTCGTCAGACATTAAAACGGAAGTGAATCACATCGCCGTCTTTCACAATGTACTCCTTACCTTCCAAACGCCATTTACCGGCATCTTTGGCACCCTGCTCACCTTTGTAGTCGATAAAGTGGTCATAACCTACCACTTCGGCGCGAATAAAGCCTTTTTCGAAGTCGGTATGAATTTTACCCGCAGCCTGTGGTGCGGTAGAACCTATGGGGAACGTCCAGGCACGCACTTCTTTGACGCCGGCGGTAAAATACGTATTCAGGTTAAGCAGATCGTAGCCTGCACGGATAACCCTGTTGAGTCCCGGTTCGTCGAGGCCCATATCAGCCATAAACTCGGCTTTTTCTTCTTCTTCCAGTTCGGCAATCTCAGACTCAATTTCAGCGCAAACAGCCACGACTACTGCATTCTCGCCTTCGGCTATCGCTCTGACCTTGTCCAGGTGAGGATTATTCTCAAAGCCATCGTCGTTAACGTTGGCAATGTACATAGTGGGTTTTAACGTCAGAAAGTTCATGTAGGCGATGGCCGCCAGCTCTTCCTTTTCCAGTTCCACTGAACGCAACATGTTGCCCTCGTCCAGGTGTGGTTTGATTTTCTCCAGCACCTGAACTTCAAATTTGGCGTCTTTGTCTCCACCTTTGGCTCTTTTACCAACCCGCAGCAGTGCTTTTTCACAGGTATCCAGATCGGACAGGGCCAGTTCTGTGTTAATCACTTCAATATCATCCGCCGGGTTAACACCGCCAGCCACATGCACAATATTGTCGTTCTCAAAGCAGCGTACAACATGGCCGATAGCATCGGTTTCGCGGATATTGGCCAGAAACTTG
This sequence comes from Lacimicrobium alkaliphilum, assembly GCF_002591895.1. Lineage (GTDB taxonomy): Bacteria > Pseudomonadota > Gammaproteobacteria > Enterobacterales > Alteromonadaceae > Lacimicrobium > Lacimicrobium alkaliphilum. The sequence continues at coordinate 142,825 of NZ_NISX01000005.1, read as the reverse complement.
TTACCCAGTCCTTCACCTTTGGACGCGCCAGCCACCAGACCGGCAATGTCCACAAACTCCATGGTAGTGGGAATCACACGCTGAGGGTTAACGATCGCCGCCAGTTTATCCAGGCGGGTATCGGGCACAGGTACTACACCGGTATTCGGTTCAATGGTACAAAACGGAAAGTTAGCGGCCTCAATTCCGGCCTTGGTCAGGGCGTTGAACAACGTGGATTTTCCCACATTTGGCAAACCCACTATGCCACATTTAAAACCCATGAAAGTGTCCTCTGCGTTAATCTGCTTTGAAAGAATGTAAGCGATTCATCGCTTTGGTCATTCCATCTTTAATTAATATATCTGTACAGCGCACCGCTTCATCGATGGCTGCTTCAATTTTTTCCTGCTCCTCGGCTCTGGCTTTACCCAGAACATGGCCGGTAACCTGGCTTTTGTGCCCCGGGTGACCGATTCCAATACGCAGACGGTGAAATCCTTTGTCATTACCCAGTTTACTGACGATATCGCGGATACCATTCTGACTTGCGCTGCCACCGGTTTTCAGTTTGACAATGCCAGGCGGTAAATCCAGTTCATCATAGGCCACCAGAATCTCATCTGTAGCGATACGATAGAAGTTTGCCAGGGCTGATACAGCCTGACCACTGCGATTCATAAAGGTAGTAGGGTAGAGCAATCTGATATCCTGACCGGCAATGGTCAGACGGGCAGTATACCCAAAGAACTTGGCTTCCGCTTTAAGGGAAGTATGAAAGTGTCTGGCGAGGGCATTTAGATACCAGGCACCAGCGTTGTGCCTGGTATTTTCATATTCAGGGCCTGGATTTCCCAGGCCCACAATCAGCTTTACCAAGAGGATTACTCCTCAGTCTTGGCTTCTTCCTCGCCATCATCGGCTGCTGTATCTTCGTCTTCTTCAGGAGCCGCTACTTTGGCTGCCTTGATAGTAACTACAGCCAGATCGTGGTCTTCGCCTTTCGCCAGCTCAGTCAGGCTGGAGCCTTTAGGCATGACCAGGTCAGACAAATGCAGGGTCTGATCCATTTCTACGTTAAGCAGATCCACTTCGATGTACTCAGGCAGATCATGTGGCAGACACTGAATTTCTACGTCAGCCATATGGTGCTCTGCGTGGCCACCTTCGAGTTTGATCGCTTTGGCTTTATCTTCATTGATAAAGTGCAGAGGAACATGAGTGGTAACCGCTTGCTTGGCATCAACACGCAGAAAATCAAGGTGAGTCAGCTTAGGCTTATAAGGATGACGCTGGATATCTTTAACCAGGGCTTCAACTTTTTTGCCGCCAATGTTCAGGGTCAGAACATGGCTGTAAAAAGCTTCAAAATCCTGTGCCTGGTTCACTTTGTTGTGATCCAGAGTCAGGGCAACCGGCTCTTTGCCAGCGCCATAAAGGATAGCAGGTACTTTGTCAGCATGACGCAGGCGGCGGCTCGCACCTTTCCCCATGTCTGTGCGGACTTCTGCATCCAGGGTGAAAATCGCTTCAGGCATAATAATACTCCAAAATTTAAGTGAATCCGGACTTCGCGACCAAAATCCGAAAAGTCTCTGGCCTCGTCCATTGTGAAGAGGCAGGCCCCGAGAAAAGGGCGGCGAATTCTAACACCGGGCGCGGCGTGAAACAAGAGAGGAGTGAAACCGACAGAATGCACCACCAAAGGTCTAGTGGGTATTGCCGCTACTCCGGACGCCGGATTCGTCCACTATGCTGATATTAATGATGCGTATAAGGGTACCAAACTGCTGATAGGTCACCATGTCTGTGACTTTTTCTGCTTCAACTTCAACGATCAGACCATGGCGACGAAATTCCAGCGCCAGTCCCATAGGCTGATATTTGCTGCCATCTTTGCCAATCAGGGCAAAAAAGCCGCCTTCCAGATCCTTGAACACGACTTCGGCGGTAAAACGAATAGTGTCTTTTCCAGGTGCTTGCGTATTCATATCTTCTGATGCCTGACTGGCGTGTTGTGATTGCGACGATGCATTAGACTCTGCCTGACAGGCAAATATCAGCGGCAGAGAAATAACAGCGATCAGTGAGTTTTTCATGGCGCATCCTTAGCAACACATTGTGAGCGCCATCTTATCCCAATAGTCCTGGCACTGTCATTGTATCACTGGCCTTTATCGCTAGTTCGTCATCCTGATGGCTGATTACTAAATTCATCAGCTTTCAGTTATCAGGTTTATATAAAGAGAATTAAACCACAGAGGCACGGAGGGCACGGAGAAGTAAAAGGGGGGTTAAACCGTTGATACCTCTGTGCTCTCTGTGACTCTGTGGTGAAATTTACCTTTCGCAAAGGCGCTGGATGCCCAGCAACCATTGAATTAGCAATGTGCTGTTCGATAACACTGTGCTATCAAAGGTGCTGGACAAGCCCGATAACAACATTCGGGCATGACAACGGTGTAGCCCGCAAGGAGTGAAGCGGATTGCGGGTCAGGGCTGATTCTATGTCATTATCTCGCCGAGACGCAGAGCACGCAGAGAAATACAGAGTTGTTGGTCAATAAAGCCCCTGCGTCTCAGCGCCTCCGCGAGAGGTAATTATTTTGGGGATTGTTTTTTCGTGGTGAAATGCTTTAAACAAAAATGCCGGAGCGAGTCCGGCATTCTCTTTAAATCATACAATGTTGCTTAGTACTCGAACATTGCTGAAATAGACTCTTCATTGCTGACCCGGCGAATGGCCTCAGCCAGCATGTCACAGAGACTCAGCTGCTTGACCTTGCCCAATGCTTTTATTTGTGGTGACAAAGGAATGCTGTCGGTGACGATGATTTCATCCATCACTGACTCTTCCAGGTTCTTCGCCGCATTACCGGAGAATATGGCGTGAGTCGCATAGGCGAATACCTTGCGAGCGCCATGATCCTTCAGGGCCTGGGCTGCCTTACACAAGGTACCACCGGTATCAATCATGTCATCCACAATAATACAGTCTCTGTCCTGAACATCGCCGATGATATGCATCACCTGAGAGACATTGGCCTTCGGACGGCGTTTGTCAATAATGGCCAGATCCAAATCGTTCATCACTTTTGCCAGGGCTCTTGCTCTGACCACACCGCCAATATCCGGAGACACCACCACAGGATTAACGAACTCCCGTTCACGCATATCTTCGAGCAAAATTGGTGTGCCGAAGGCATTGTCCACGGGTACATCAAAGAAACCCTGAATCTGTTCGGCGTGCAAATCTACTGTCAGTACCCGGTCAACACCGACATTTGACAGGAAATCGGCGACCACTTTCGCAGTAATAGGCACCCGGGCTGAACGGACGCGGCGGTCCTGGCGGGCGTAACCAAAATAGGGCAGTACAGCGGTGATGCGACCGGCTGATGCGCGGCGCAGGGCATCGATCATGACAATGAGTTCCATCAGGTTATCATTGGTAGGCGCGCAGGTTGACTGAATGATAAAGACATCAGACCCCCGTACATTCTCATGAATCTCGACGCTGATTTCACCATCGCTGAAGCGTCCTACGCTGGCATGCCCGAGTTTGGTGTAGAGCCTGTCGGCGACTTTCTGGGCGAGTTCTGGTACGGCATTACCAGCAAATAACTTCATATCCGGCACGGTAGGATCCTCAATGAGCTGTCTAAATTTTTTGGTCGGCATTTCTCAATCTGTCCAGCATTTGCTGCAGAGGTGACTGGTTAACCCCTGTTGCGACAAAGCCATGACACCCCTCTGGTAGCTGAGAAAGCAGGTTTTCTGCCTGGTTCTGATTATCACAAATGGCGAACAGACTCGATCCCGTTCCCGTCATCCGCGACGGCGCGTATTCTAACAACCAGTGTAACAGATTTGCAACTTGCGGATGCGTGTTGCAAACCAGTTTTTCACAGTCATTTTGGGTGTTGTCAAAGTCATAGTCCCGCCAGCTAATGGGCTTTGTGGTGCGGGGTAAATCCTGATGATTAAATATTTGGGCCGTAGAAATTGCAATACCCGGATTCACCACAAGAAACGTTTTCTCGCCTTGGGGAGCCGGCGTTAAGGTTTCTCCGACCCCAGAGGCAAACGCCGTCTTACCGTGCACAAATACCGGTACATCGGCACCAAGCCGAAGCCCCAGTTCGGCCAATTTGTCTGTGCTTAAACCGCATTGCCATAAATAATTCAGTGCCACCAGCGTGGTGGCGGCATTGGATGACCCCCCACCAATACCGCCCCCCATAGGCAGGCGTTTATCAAGGTGTATACGACAACCTTTATTAGTGCCTGTTGCGTGTTGCAGCAACCTTGCTGCCCGGACAATCAGGTTATCTTCGTTTGCTACGCCGGGAAGGAGGGAAACCAGTTCAATGTCTGTACGAGTGTTAATTTCAAAACGCAGTGTGTCGCCGTAATCGAGTAGCTGAAATAAACTTTGCAGCTGGTGATAACCGTCAGGCCGGCGACCGGTAATATGTAAAAACAAATTTAGCTTGGCAGGAGAGGGCCAGCTAATCAGTTCATTTGCCATGCATCCACCCGTATTCTGATTGTGTTTGGTCCGGCCTGAAAGTTAATCTGATGAGGGAGCAGAACAGCTTCAGTAAGTCGATAGTCGCTGTAGCTGACCACCCAGCCATCAGCGGTTTGCAGTTTACTGATCAGTCCATTGTCTGAAAATTCTGCATTGGCTTCATGACTCGCCTGGCCCTTTACCCAGCGACTTATGGATTCCACCGGAATGCTCCAGCCGAGCAACTCATAGAGTAATTCGGTGGCGTTTATGTGGTGATAAAGGTTGTCATCGTAGTGTAATTCAACCTTGCCCTGCTGTTTTTCAAGCAACAGAATATTGGTGCCGAGAAAGGTACTCAGATTGAGGTGAAAATTTTTATTCTGCTGGCGCCAGTTAAGATTGGCGCTGAATTTGTCTTTTTCTGAGCGAAAAGCCAGTTTGCCCCTGATTTGCCATTCCCGGATTTGTTGCAACTGGTGCTGATGATTCTGCGCATTAACAGAGTACTGCGGTGGTGGTCTGGTTGCACAAGCGCTGAGCAGCAGAACAACAGCAACTAACAACAGGCGATAAAGGTAAACTGCTTGCATGTGATTACAGAGGAATATAGGAATAGCGGTATGGGAACACAGAAGCGCCGATGCTTTCAATAGTTTTGGCTTTTGCGTACAATGCCACGCCGTAACCGCTCACTCTCAGGCATTAACACACGACTCCAATGGCGCTAATTGCATTCGGTATAAATCACAACACGGCTCCAGTGGAAGTCAGAGAAAAAGTTGCCTTCTCCACAGACGCCCAGCTTGAAGCCTTACGTGCCCTCAAAGAACAGCTGGGCAGTGAAGAATCTGTGATCTTGTCTACCTGTAATCGCACCGAAATATACGCTGATATTAACCTGTCAGGGGAGCAACTGAGTCAGTGGCTGGCGTCGTTTCATCAACTGGATGGAGCGGCGATTGAAAATGCCAGCTATTGTTTCACCCATGAACAGGCAATACGTCATCTGATGCGGGTCGCCAGTGGTCTTGATTCCATGGTTCTGGGAGAGCCGCAGATCCTGGGCCAGGTAAAACAGGCATACACCAGCGCCCGGGACAGCGGTATGATTGGTAGCGGCTTTGAGCGATTGTTCCAGCAAACTTTTTCAGTGGCCAAGAAAGTACGCTCCGACACAGAGATTGGCGCTAATGCTGTGTCAGTGGCCTTTGCAGCAGTGCAATTGGCCAGGCATATATTTTCGTCTCTGAATAAAGTCAATGTGCTGCTGATTGGCGCCGGAGAAACCATTGAACTGGTGGCCCGTCATTTACACGAGCAGCATGTGCAGAGTATCAGGGTGGCCAACAGGACGCTGAGCCGTGCCAGTGATATGGCGCAGCCCCTGGGCGGTGATGTGATCACGCTGGCTCAGATTCCGGATCATCTGCATGAAGCGGATATTATTATCAGCTCCACGGCCAGCCAGTTACCCATTTTAGGTAAAGGGGTAGTAGAGCGGGCACTGAAAAAACGCCGTCATCAGCCTATGTTCCTGGTAGACCTTGCCGTGCCTCGTGATGTGGAAAGCGAAGTGGGCGAACTGGATGATGCTTATTTGTATACCGTCGACGATTTACAGCAAATTGTTCAGGAGAACCGGGCCTCGCGGCAGTCCGCTGCTGAAAAAGCCGAGGAAATGATTGAGCAGGGGGTCACAGAGTTTCTGCAATGGCATGATTCGCTGGCGTCTGTAGATTTGGTGCGTTCTTATCGCGAGCAAAGTGAAGCGCACAAACAGAAGTTGCAACATCGGGCTCTGAAGCAGTTGCAGGAAGGCAAGGATCCTCAGGTGGTGATCACCGAGTTGGCCAATAAGCTCACCAACAGTTTGATCCACACTCCCACGAAGGCAATAAAGCAGGCGGCCGTGGATAAAGACAAGCGCACACTAGCGCTGCTCAGGCAGGCATTAGGCCTGGACAAGGTATAGGAAAGGTATGAAAGAATCGGTATTGCACAAACTCGAGTCATTGATTGAACGTTTTGATGAAGTGCAGGCGCTGTTGAGTGAGCCTGATGTGATTAACGATCAGGACAAGTTCCGCAGTTTGTCAAAAGAATATGCCCAGCTGGAAGAGCTTGTTAAGTGTTTCCGTGAATACCGCCAGGCACAGCAGGAATTGGAAAACGCCCGTGAGATGCAGCAGGAAAGTGATCCTGAAATTCGTGAAATGGCGGAAGATGAGGCCCGGCTGGCCAGGGAAACCATTACCCGGCTGGAAAGTGAACTGCAGATCCTGTTGTTGCCCAGAGATCCGAATGACGATTTGAATTGTTTTGTTGAAGTCCGGGCTGGTGCCGGCGGCGATGAGGCCGCTATTTTTGCGGGTGATTTGTTTCGTATGTACAGCCGGTATGCCGAAAGCAAGGGTTGGCGGGTTGAACTGGTCAGTGCCAGTGAGGGGGAACACGGCGGCTATAAAGAGGTTATCGCCAATATTGTCGGTGAAGGTTGCTATGGCATACTCAAATTTGAGTCCGGCGGCCACCGAGTGCAACGGGTTCCTGAAACCGAGTCACAGGGGCGCATTCATACCTCTGCCTGCACTGTCGCCGTATTGCCTGAACTGCCTGAATCAGAAGCCATAGACATCAACCCGGCAGATCTGCGGGTGGATACCTATCGTGCCAGTGGCGCAGGTGGTCAGCACGTGAATAAAACTGACTCGGCCATTCGCCTGACCCATATCCCAACAGGGCTGGTGGTGGAATGTCAGGATGAGCGCTCGCAGCATAAGAATCGTGCCAAGGCCATGTCAGTGTTACAGGCAAGGCTGAACCAGTTGGATGAGGATAAGCGCACTGCTGAAGAGGCCAGTACGCGTCGCCTGTTGGTGGGAAGTGGCGACCGTTCAGAGCGTATCCGTACCTATAATTTCCCACAGGGCAGAGTAACCGACCATCGTATAAACCTGACCCTTTACCGGCTTGATGATGTGGTTCAGGGCGAACTGGATACGATACTCGATCCGATTCGCCAGGAGCATCAGGCCGATCTCCTTGCCTCACTATCTGATGACAGCTGAAATACCGACACTGGCCTCAGCGCTGAGCTGGGCCAAAAAGGTGTTACAACTCTCTCAACCGAATGATGCGGATGCAACGATTGACAGTAAGGCGCTGTTAAGTCATTGCCTGCAAAAGCCGGCGGTGTATTTACATACCTGGCCGGAAAGAACCTTATCAAAGCAGCAGTGGCAGGCATATCAGCAGCTGATTGAACAACGAAAGCAGGGGGTTCCCGTGGCCCACCTGACCGGAGAACGTGGCTTCTGGAGCTTGTCTTTGCAGGTGAGTCCCAAGACACTGATCCCACGGGCTGATACAGAGGTGCTGGTGGAGAAGGCGCTATCGCTGTTTTATGACTCACCCCTTGATGTACTGGATTTAGGCACAGGTACCGGCGCCATTGCGCTGGCACTGGCCAGTGAAAGGCCCCACTGGCAGCTGACCGCAACAGACTTTGATGCCGATATCGTAGAGCTGGCCCGGGTCAATGCCCGGCGCAATAACATTGCAAATGTTCACATTATGCAAAGTGACTGGTTTGCACAACTTGAAGGCCATCATTTTTCGCTGATCGTCAGCAACCCGCCCTATGTAGAGCCGGACAGTCCTTTTTTAGAGCAAGGTGATGTTCGTTTTGAACCCTTATCGGCACTGGTGGCTGAGCAGCAGGGGATGGCTGCTTTGGAGCATATCATTGCCCATGCCGGAAAATATCTGCTTGATGCTGGGTGGCTGGTGCTGGAACACGGTTTTCAGCAAGCTCAGCAAGTACGGGATGCACTGCTGTTGCATGGTTTTACTGAAGTGGGGAGTGAAAGGGATTATGCAGGGCTTGAACGCATTACTTTTGGCAAGTGGCTGAAAAAGAAGTGAAATTCCATATATTTTAATGGCATAGTGGAGCTGGCCCGACTATAAATTAGTTTCACCTTTTCTGTTGTGGCTAGCCGTTTGAATTATAAGGAGACCTCCACTATGTCTGATGAGTTGTTATTTATGGATGAATCCGAAGATGAAGCAGTCGGCGATCGTAGCAACTGGAAAGTCCTGATTGTAGATGATGAGCCGGAAGTGCATGCAGTAACCAAACTGGCACTCAGTGATTTCGTTTTTCAGGATAAAGGCATTGAATTTATCAGTGCCTATTCCGGCGCAGAAGCCAAAGATATCTTTCTCAGGCATAACGACATCGCCATCGTGCTGCTGGATGTGGTGATGGAAACCGATGACGCGGGGTTGCAGGTGGCTGAATTTATCCGCAATGAAGCCAATAATCATTTCACCCGTATTATTCTGCGTACGGGGCAGCCGGGGCAGGCGCCTGAACGTGATGTGATCATTAACTATGACATTAACGATTATAAGTCTAAGACAGAGCTGACGGCACAAAAACTCTTTACCGTGGTGATTGCCACTTTGCGTTCTTACCGGGACATTATTGTTATAGAGGAAAACCGTCAGGGGCTGGAAAAAATCATCTCCGCTTCCGCAGACCTTTTCAGTATCCACTCTTTGGAAAACTTTATCGACGGTATCGTTCAGCAGTTGTCGTCGTTGATTGGTGGCACTCAGGACGCTGCTTATATTACCTCTGCCGTTGCCGGGCCTAAACCTATTGATAACAACGAGTCGTCGCAATTCTACATTTTCAGCGGTAAGGGGGACTTTGCCGAGCGCGAGGGGCAAACGCTGGATGAAGTGCTCGATGGTCAGCAACTGGCGTCCTGCAATAAGGCGCTGGAGGAAAAAGACATTGTTTATCAGGACGAGTACCTGGTGGCCTATTGCAATAGTAAGACGGTCAATGGTTCATTATTGTATCTGTCCGGTTTACCCCGCAAACTGACCGCAACCGATAAGCATTTGCTGCAGATATTCTCTCAGAATGTACAGATTGCCTTCGATAATGTGCTGTTAACCAAAGATATTGAAGATACGCAGCGGGAGATTGTCGAAAGGCTCGGTCAGGCTCTTGAACGCCAAATGGGTGGTGGTAAGCACATTCAGCGCATGACCATGATTTGTGAACTGCTTGGCCGGGAGTATGGCCTGGCAAAAGAGGAAATCAATATCCTTAAGTTGGCGATTCCCCTGCATGACGTGGGTAAACTAAAAATCCCCGAGGCCATCCTGCTTAAACCGGGTCAGTTGAGCGAGGAGGAGAAAGAGGTGGTACGCCATCACACTGAATTTGGTTATCAGTTGTTAAAAGATTCGCGTCGACCGATTATTCAGGCGGCGGCGAAAATGGCCAGAGATCATCATGAATATTGGGATGGTAACGGTTACCCTCAGGGACTTAAGGGGGAAGAAATCACTATTTTCAGCCGTATTGCGGCACTGGCGGATGTTTTTGATGCGTTGCAGGCCAGACGAGTTTATAAAGAGGCCTGGCCCCTGCAGAAAGTGTTGGATAATATTCAGGCGCAACGGGGTAAGCAGTTTGATCCCAAGCTGGTGGATATTCTGATTGCAAACAAGGATAAGTTAGAAGCAATAGCGTTGGCCTATCCGGATGATCTGGATATGGAGTAATCAACCAGTCGGTTTCAGCGCTAAATTTATCCGGATATTGGTATAAATTAACCTGTCAGGCATGGAATTAACCGTAAAGGTTGATTCTTGACTCGATTTTCCTTCCCGAACACAGTAAATTTGCTGCTCAGATAACTAGAATAATAAGGTCCATTGTATGTACGCTATGGTTAAACATCTTCATCTTACTGTTATATCCATCAGCCTTGCGCTGTTTATTCTGCGTTTTTTCTGGACCATGCGTGGCTCAGCCATGTTGCAGAAAAAGTGGGTTAAAGTAGTGCCTCATGTCATTGACACATTGTTGTTGATTACAGCCATATGGTTGTGTGTTCTGATTGCCCAATATCCGTTCGTGCATGCCTGGGTGACCGAAAAACTGCTTGCCGTACTGCTATACATTCTGATGGGGCTGGTCGCGCTTAAGTTGGGGCGTACAGTCTTCATTCGTTGGGTCGGTTTTGTTGGTGCACTGGCCTGGCTGGTGTTTGCGGCCAAAGTGGCGATCATGAAGCAGCCCCTGCTTTTCGGTTGAGATTACAGCTTTGGTCTGGCTGAGATTCCTGCGTTTCATCAGGCATCTCTGAGCCCGGCGTGTATTTCCTCAAAGTGAGAATTCTTCGATGATGACTTCCATACAGCTCGCTCTTGACGACGATGATTTGTTGACGGCTTCGTTGTTGGTGGCGCAAAAGTTTGATGCTGATATCTCGTTACCTTTTTACATCTCTGTGATCCGCCAGTGGGAGCAACGCCTGCGTCTGAAAATCGATCTGCGGGGGCCGGTAAAGGAGCAGGTACGAGCGTTGAACCAGTTTTTCTTCACTGAACTGGCCTTTGCCGGACAGCCCAGGAGTTTATTGGCATCGGATTATGCACTGATGGATCAGGTAATACTCTATCGTAATGGCTGTGCAGTATGTTTGAGTATTCTGTATTGCCATCTCGCCAGGGCCATAGGCCTTGACGTTAAAGGAGTGAGTTTTCCGGGGCATTTTCTGAACAGGGTGAAAGTCAATGAGCAGCAAAGCCTGTTTTTTGATGCGCTGACCGGCAAGCAATTGAGCTGGAACCAGTTGGAGCAACTTTACCGCCAGATGAGCATTGAAGAGCCGGAAATGAGTGTCAGCGATGATGTTGTCAGGCCGGCCAGTAGCCGCGATGTGTTGATGCGTCTGGTGCAGAATTTAAAAGCGGCGTTTATCGACCAGGACCAGTTTCAACAAGCGCTGATCGCCAGTGAGCTGCTGGTGAGCCTGAACCCGGATGATCCTTATGAACGCCGGGGCAGGGGCTGGGTGTTACAGCAACTTAACTGCTATGGCGGCGCGTATGCCGACTATCAATATTATATTCGTCAGTGTCCGCAGGATCCTGCCGCCCATTTACTGAAATTGCAGTTGCGCAGTCACAGTCTGAAATCAGAAATTCTGCACTGAGGACATCGACGGCCATCCTGTGCTGCTTAAAATAAAAAATAAGGAGTTAAAATGACAGAAACAGCATTGATCACTAACGACGCAGTGGTGATAGGCCTGCTTGCGCTAATTCTTGGGGGGGTATTCTACACCGCCGGCAGTTCTCATCCTTTCTGGCAGAAATTCTATCGTTTTGTGCCTACGTTGATCCTCTGTTACTTCCTGCCATCTTTGCTGACCACCTTTGGTATCGTGGATGCATCAAGCTCTAACGCTTATTATGTTGCGTCGCGCTTTCTGCTCCCTGCGTGCCTTATCCTGCTTACTCTCAGTATGGATTTGCGCTCGGTATTTAACCTTGGCCCAAAGGCCTTGATTTTATTTTTTACCGGTACCATCGGCATTGTGATCGGTGGCCCCATCGCTCTGTTAATTATGTCTTCGGTGGCACCGGAAGCTATGGGAGGCCAGGGACCGGATGAAGTATGGCGCGGTCTTACTACTATAGCGGGCAGTTGGATCGGTGGCGGTGCCAATCAGGCCGCTATGAAAGAGATCTTCGAAGTGGGTGGGGGGATTTTCTCCACTATGGTTACTGTGGATATTATTATCGCCAATATCTGGCTGGCCGTATTACTGGTCATGGCATCTAATGCAAAGCGGCTGGATGCAAAAAGTGGTGCTGACACCTCCGCTATTGAAGGGATGATCACCAAAGTACAGAAGTTTGAGACTGAGAATATGCGTATACCGCAACTGCGGGATATGATCATGATATTTGCCGTGGGCTTTGGTGCCTGTGGAGTGGCACACTTTTTATCCGATGTGACCGTGCCCTTTATGCAGGAGTATGCACCCTGGGGTAAAGAGTTCAGTCTGCATAGTGGTTTTTTCTGGCTGGTTGTATTTGCAACCACGATCGGTATAGCACTGTCTTTTACCCGTGTTCGTCAGTTAGAGCATGTGGGTGCATCCCGTATTGGCAGCCTGTTTGTGTATATTCTGGTAACAACTATCGGTTTGCAGATGGATGTGACGAAAATCGTCGATACACCGGTTTTCTTTGTGTTGGGGATTCTGTGGATGCTGATCCATGCCGGCCTGATGTTACTGGTGGCGAAGATAATCCGCGCGCCTGTTTTCTATATGGCTGTGGGCAGTCAGGCTAATGTCGGTGGTGTAGCCTCAGCGCCTATTGTGGCTGCAGCATTTCATCCTTCGCTGGCACCAGTAGGAGTTCTGCTGGCTGTTGTTGGCTATGGCCTTGGCACCTACATGGCTTATCTGTGTGGGATTATTATGAAAGGAGTGGCAGGATGAATAATCAGCAGCTGATCACTATCGCTGGCCGTGAAGTGGCTAACGATAAACCCTTTGTACTGTTTGGTGGCATGAATGTGCTGGAGTCCAGAGATCTGGCCATGCGTATCGCTGAACATTATAAAGAGGTCACTCAGCGTTTAGGCATCCCTTACGTGTTTAAGGCCTCGTTCGATAAAGCCAACCGTTCTTCGGTGCATTCCTATCGCGGACCGGGAATGGAAGAGGGGCTGAAGATCTTTGCTGAAATTAAGGCAACGTTTGATATACCGCTGATCACCGATGTGCATGAGCCATGGCAGGCAGCACCGGTTGCTGAAGTGGTGGATGTGCTACAGCTACCGGCATTTCTGGCCCGTCAGACTGATTTGGTAGTGGCGATGGCGAACTCCGGGGCAGTGATCAATGTGAAAAAGCCTCAATTCCTGGCCCCACATGAGATGCGCCATATCATCAGTAAGTTTATGGAGGCCGGTAATGACAAAATCATCCTTTGCGAGCGGGGCAGTTGCTTTGGTTACAACAATCTGATTGTAGACATGCTGGGGATGGATGAAATGAAGGCCTATGGGCCGGTTATCTTCGATGCGACTCATGCTTTGCAAAAGCCTGGTGGGCGCAGTGATTCGGCAGATGGCCGTCGTGCTCAGGCCGCGCAACTGGCGCGCAGTGGTATGGCTCTGGGTCTGGCTGGATTATTCATTGAAGCGCATCCGGATCCGAATCAGGCTAAATGCGACGGGCCCTGTGCGTTACCTCTCGACAAATTAGAGGGTTATCTGCAGCAAATGAAGGATTTGGACGACATGATCAAGGGCTTTGCACCACTGGATACCAGTGCAAATTAGTTGGCGATACAGGTTTCAGACGGACAGAACAGTCCGCCTGAACGCGTAATTATCAGATAGTCAACCAATCACGCGGACGCAATGGGCAACTACAAGTGTCCATACCAATACGAATCTGTTATTCGTCTCCATCAGGTTGCAGAAATGAAGGTTATTCTGACGCCGATGTTTTAACTGGGGGGGCTGTACGTGTTTCGTTTTTGGCCAGCATAGATGAGTTCTTTTCAACTACTGTGGTTTTAATCTGACGTTTCAGCTCTGCCAGAACAGGAATATCCAGATTGATTACGGCTTCCCTGATATAGTCATTGCCTTGTTGTAGCACCCACTCTTTGTTGGTAATTTGATCAGCACTGGCCTGTTGTGCAGCAATCAACGCTAGGCTGAGGGTAATAAGTCTGGTAAAGTTTTTCATCTGCGAACCTCTAGTTAAATTAATGTTAAAATTACGCTTTTGTGATGGAGTTGTTAAAATATTGTTTTCTTAACTGGTTAAGCATTAAGGCTTTTTTTCTCTCACGGTTAAAATATAACCTGTTATTGACTCGACTTAAATTGACATTAATTGAGTCAAGTTCATTAAAAAAACTAATGGATGTGTCACCCTTATGTCACGCAGACTGCCACCACTGAATTCTCTTAAGGCTTTTGAAGCTGCGGCGCGGCATTTAAGCTTTACTAAAGCGGCTGACGAGCTTTTTGTAACTCAGGCTGCGGTCAGTCATCAGATTAAGTCTCTTGAGTCTTTCCTGGGGATGAAGCTGTTTCTGCGTAAAAACAGAACATTGCTGCTCACAGAGGAGGGGCAGGGGTATTATCTGGATATAAAGGATATTTTCAGTTCATTGCAGGACGCCACCCAGCGTCTGCTGGCAAGAGGTGCAAAAGGTGCCATCACTGTGGCTCTGCCCCCCAGCTTTGCAATTCAATGGCTGGTGCCGCGAATCAATAAGTTCAGTGCCGAGCATCCGGACATAGATGTGCGCATCAAGGCAGTGGATTTTGATGAGGGTCACCTGACTGACGATGTCGATGTTGCAGTGTATTACGGGAAAGGCCGTTGGGGTGGTCTGCATGCCGATAAATTACATACCGAATATCTCACGCCTATCTGCTCTCCTATGTTGTTTCAGTCAGGTAAACCGCTGGAAGAGTTGGATGATTTGCGCCATCACACTTTATTGCATGATGCCTCAAGAGAAGCCTGGAAAAACTGGATCCGGCATTTTAATGTACTGGGTGTCAACGTGAACCAGGGGCCGGTGTTCAGTCATTCCATGCTGGTATTGCAGGCCGCAGCGCTGGGGCAGGGGATTGCGCTTGGCCATAGCGTGCTGGCGAGGCCTGAGATTCAGGCTGGCCGTCTGATTTGCCCCTTTGATGAGAAGCTGATAACTAAAAATGCGTATTACCTTGTTTGCCATGAGTCTCAGGCTGAGCTTGGAAAAATTGCCACCTTCCGTCAGTGGGTGATCAATCAGGTACAGGAAGAACAACAAGACGATGTTATTGACCAATAAAGCCGAAAGTCCCATTGCCAGCGTATTGCTGGCTCATGGTGCCGGTGCGGGTATGCACAGTGAATTTATGCAGCAAATTGCAGAGCAATTGTGCCGCCAGGGGGTAACAGTGCACCGTTTTAATTTCGCCTACATGCAGCGCAGTGAAACACAAGGTAAGCGTCGCCCCCCTGAGCGTGTGCCAAAATTAACAATTGAATTTGTTGAAGCCATCGCTGAAGCAGGCCACGATTTACCCTTGTTTATAGGGGGCAAGTCTATGGGAGGCCGGGTGGCTTCTATGTTGTGTGAACATGAGCATATCAAAGGCTGTTTGTGTTATGGCTATCCTTTTCACCCTCCTGGCAAGCCGGAAAAGTTGCGCACTGAGCATCTGCTTGAGGATGGCAAGCCGGTGTTAATACTGCAGGGTGAAAGGGATCCGTTTGGCACCAGAGTTGAGAGTGAGCGTTACCCGTTGCACTCTCGTGTAAAGCGGGTCTATGTGCCTGACGGTGAGCATAGTTTTAAACCACGTAAAGCTTCAGGAATATCTCTGCAGCAAAATATGGACTTCGCTGTGCAGCAAAGTATCAACTTCATTCAGGAGCAATTATGAACTGGATCCTAACGTCAGGAGCTTTTTTGGCCATGACCGGTGTCATGTTGGGTGCCTTTGCTGCACACGGTCTGAAGGGGCGTCTTGACGAGAGCCTGATGTCTGCCTTTCAGACGGGTGTGCAATACCAGCTCTGGCATAGCCTGGCATTGATTCTTTTGGTGTTGTTATACCGTCACCAGCCCCAGCCTATGTTGCAATGGTCCGCCATCAGTATTCTGGTGGGCGTGGTTCTGTTTAGCGGCAGTCTGTATATGCTGGCTTTAACCGGTATGCGCTTTTTTGGCCCCATCACCCCATTGGGTGGGCTGATTATGATTTTCGGCTGGCTGTTGCTAGTGATTGCCAGTATCCGGAGCACATTTTGACCGCGTCACTGCTGGCCTATTGTCGTCCGGGTTTTGAAGGGGACCTGGCCAAGGAGCTTCAGGACAAAGCCACGAGCGCAGAAGCCTATGGTTTTGCCCGCACCCAGAATGGAAGTGGTTTTGTATTGTTTGAATGCTACCAAAGTGGTGATGCACAGAAACTGGCAAAGCAATACTCAGTGCAGCAACTTGTTTTCGCCCGGCAGATGTTTGTCTGTGATGCCAGGCTGGTGAGCCTGAATGCGCAGGATAGAATCAGTCCTATTTTGGAGGCGTGCAGTAACTTCCCTCAGTGCTCAGAGCTCAGGGTGGAATATCCTGACACCACAGAGGGGCGTGAACTGTCGCGATTCTGTCGCAAGTTTACCGTACCTTTACGCCAGGCCCTGAGAAAATCCGGCACCTTGAGTAAAAAGGAGAATTCCTCTGAAAATGTCTTTTTCGCATTTTTTACCCAAAGTGATGAGGTGTTTTTGGGCTATGCAGAGCCTGGACAGATCTCGCCGTGGCCACAGGGTATTTTGCGACTGAAAGCGCCACCGGAAGCACCCAGCCGTTCCAGCCTGAAACTGGATGAGGCGATCCAGGTGTTTCTGAGTAAAAATGAACAGCAATCCCGCTTGCAGGGGGGAATGCAGGCTGTGGATCTGGGCGCTTGTCCCGGTGGCTGGACCTATCAGCTGGTCAGACGGGGGTTGTTTGTGCAGGCGGTGGATAATGGTGCAATGGCACAAAGCCTGATGGAGACCGGTCAGGTGCGTTACTTTGCCGAAGATGGTTTTAAGTTCGAACCAAAAAAGAAGAATATCCACTGGCTGGTATGCGATATGGTGGAACAACCACAAAAAGTGGCGAGACTGATGGCCAGCTGGCTGACAAAAGGCTGGTGCCAGGAGGCCATTTTTAATCTCAAGTTGCCGATGAAACGGCGTTACGAATCATGGCAACAGGCAGAGCGGGAAATCGCTGAAGTGTTACATGCAACACCTTACCGCCTGCGAGCCAAGCATCTTTACCATGACCGGGAAGAAATCACGCTGCACCTGTGTGGTGGACGCTGACGCTACGTGCATTAAGTCTGTTTTAATTGACCACAGTTTTGTCAGCGCTCATACCCGTTTGGGTATGTAATGGTCTGCCGGTTTTTGCATAATGTAAGAGCAGCGTTTAGGCTTTCCTTTGCAAACTTCAACCTGTGACTGCGAAACATAAAAGAATCGACCTTATTTTCTGTTTTGCCCGGAGATCGATTAAGTGATAGACACCAGGCCCTACCGTATCGCCCCTGGAAAGAGGGTAGAACTGTGCGATTTCGCCACACGCGAGGATGGGGGCCTTAGCAAGAAAACAGGCAAAGAGATGGTGCATGAGCTGACTAAGCGTCTAGCGGCGTTACAGGAGTTACTCTATGCACAGCGCTCACAGGGTTTACTGGTGGTCTTCCAGGCTATGGACGCAGGTGGCAAGGACTCAACCATCCGAAGGGTATTTCGCCTACTCGATCCATCCAGTATGCGGGTTAAAAGCTTCAAACAGCCCAGCCAGAGAGAGCAGTTGCATGACTTTCTGTGGCGTATCCACCAACACGCGCCCCGACGTGGTTATATCTCAATATTCAATCGCTCTCACTATGAAGATGTGGTGGCTGTTCGTGTCAGAGAGCGCCAGCCTCAGGAAGTCTGGCAGAAACGATTTGAGCATATTAACGCCTTCGAGCGGTTGCTGAGCACAGAGGGCACGCTAATTTTGAAGTTTTTCCTTCATATTTCTAAAGACTACCAAAAAGAGCGCTTACAACGACGACTCGATCGTCCTGACAAAGTATGGAAGTTTGACCCCGGTGACATAAATGATCGCAAATACTGGGATGAATACATGCATGCCTATAGTGAGGCAATTGAGAGCTGCTCTACAGATAACGCTCCCTTTTATGTCGTGCCGGCCGAAAGACGATGGTATCGGGATCTTATTGTATTGCAGACGGTTGTGGATGCACTGGATTCGTTGCAAATGACGTATCCGGAACCGAAGTTTGATCCCGGGGATATTGAACTGATCTGACTCAGTAGTTGTGTAATCGGCTGAGCCCTGAGGTTTTCCTTACAGGGTGAGACAGGACTAAAAGCGCTTTTTATTGTTTTCGAGGCCTACTCTTTTACTCTGTGAGTCACCCCTGTGAGCGTTGTTGATCAGTAACATTGCATTGTGCAACCAGGGTACTATCGGTGCTGATTTGTGGTTGGTGCAGCACCAGACTTTCCCTGCCCTGTGTCTCACTGGTATCCCAGCTCGAGTCGTAGGCACGATGATACTCCCGGTCCAGAATCACTAAACGATTGCCAGCTACCTGATAGTAGGTTGTGGCATGAGTCTGGGCCTGCATAGAGAAAAAGATAAAGGCACGGCCACTTCCGGAGAAGCTGAGTCTGGATTTCAGCGGGAAGCCCTTTTTATCAATCCAGATTTGATACTGGCCATCAAAATCATTCACGTAGCCGCGTACTTTTTTGTTGCTGATTACCGCCTCAAGGGGCAGGTCAAAATTGAGTTCACGGATCTGGCCGTTCTCGCATTGCTGCTCTTTTTCCCCCTGAAAAGTAGCCTTTTGAATAAACCGTTGCAGGTTCCCGGCCGCAGAGAGTGTTGTTTTGAGTTCGCTCGCTTCAAGGTTGTTCACTGCATCCTGGGTTGGCGTCGGCACGTCTTCATCTTCTAACTTCTGCCGGGCTTCTTCGTCCATCGCATCCAGTATGGCTTTGCTGTAGGTAATCTGCAGGCCTTGTCCGTTGTCGTTGAGCAGTATATCTGCTGAGCCTTGCTGCTCTTTTAAATCCTTACCTTCACCACGTTTTTCTGTGAAGGTATTGGTTAACGTGGCACTTATTGGCGTCGTGCCCTTAAGACTCTCCAGCGCTTGTTGTAAATCAGTTAATCCATCTGCCAGACTCGTTGACGAACACAGCATTGTGCCAATCAATACTAATAGAGTGAGACTGTTTTTTATCCGTAACATGGTGATCCCTTGAGCCATTTGCAGTAGATACAGGATATTGTACCCGGATCGGATTCAACAGCGGTTTTTTATTAATCCGCAGCAGAATTTGTTTCATGATGTTTACTGTCCAGGGAGAGACCCCCAGGCAAGACGGGAGCTCAAAGCAAACTGTTCTGTCTGCTCAGTTTAAATGTCTATGGGTTTTCTCCAAAAACTAGAAAGACGTTTGGTCATGCCCGAGTGTCGTTATCGGTCATCCAGTGACCTTTGCTGATGGTAAATTTACCGCAGAGCCGCAGAGGACGCAGAGACGTTGTCCCTTCTCTTCTCTGCGAACTCCGCGACTCAGCGGTGAGAACGTCTTTTTGTTTGTATTTTTACTCCGGACATCCTGTCCTCCGCCCTTCGGGCCAGCCTGCGGCTGTTCACCATGTATTGTAGGAACAATACAGAACAGCTTTAGCTGGCCTGCGAAGCAGGTGAGATACAGGGATGTAGCGAATAAAAACGCTCCCGGCGTTTTAGTCGAACCAGATCGCTGGTTCTCATCCGGCACGACAAAGTGCTTGATGTGACTAATGAGCTGTTTGAGAAATATTCGTATGTTTGAAGGAATGTGGTGGGTCGTGCTGGATTCGAACCAGCGACCAATTGATTAAAAGTCAACTGCTCTACCAACTGAGCTAACGACCCACAATCTGACAACTTTTTTGTGCTTCGTTGGCTGCGCAGTTGACTTTTAACGTCCACCACTCCCTGAGCTAACGATCCACAATTTTACTTGGAAAGGACAGAAATCTTGTTTTATCTTCACCGCTGAGTACCCGGAGAAGAAGTGGTGGGTCGTGCTGGATTCGAACCAGCGACCAATTGATTAAAAGTCAACTGCTCTACCAACTGAGCTAACGACCCACATTTCAAAATTTTTTGCGCTCCGTTGGCTCCGCAGTTGACTTTTAATGTCCACTACTCCCTGAGCTAACGACCCACTTGCTAACACTTTTTGCCGTCTGTCGCGACGGGCGCATATATTACTGAAATCCTGACCTGGTGCAAGCCAATTATGGATTTAAATGACATTTTTCTGTCTGAATGCTGTAAAACTAGCCTGATTGAACAAATTTAGCACCAAAGCGCTGAAATCAGTAGTTATCTATACGGAAAAAGGGCGGGTTATCACCAGTATCTTTCCATACTGATATGACCAGGTTTGCGCTTCATATTCTTGGTAAGCCCCCGGGCTGTTAATTGCGACTGGGTATCGGCAATCATGGCTGGATTTCCGCATAGCATTACCTGGCTATGTTCCGGGCTGATGGTTAACTCTGCCCGTTTTTCCAGCAGACCTTGCTGTAATGCATCGGGAATACGGCATGTCAAAGCTCCGGCGACTGATTCCCGGGTTATGCTGGCGATATAGGTAAAACGTTCACCGTACTTTGTCGCCAGAGAACGCAATTCTTGTTCATAAGCCAGATCCGCTGCAAGCCTGACACCGTAAACCAGTACAATTTGCTTAAATCTCTGCCAGGGTTCCTGCGTGCGTAACATAGAAATAAAGGGGCCTATGGCCGTTCCGGTTGCCATCAACCATAAGTGACTGGCCTCCGGCACCCAGTCGAGTGTCATAAAGCCGCTGGCTTTAGCACTGACATTCAGGTTATCGCCAGGTTGCAGTTGGTTCAGAGCAGGGGAGAGCTTACCGTCTTCAACACTGATCAATAATACTTCCAATAGCGGGCTGTCTGGGGCATTTACCAGGGAATAGGCTCTGCCCACCCGTTTACCGTCTATGTCCAGTCCCAGCTTAACAAATTGCCCGGCCGTAAAATCGCCGATATGTGCCTCAATAAAGAGTGAAAACAATTCATCGTTCCAGTCGATCCGTTTTACTACCTTACCTTGTGTCCACATTATTCGACTCCTTGAGGGGATATTACCGGTCATCACTGCATCAGGCCGGAAAAATTGAGAAATTCTGTTTCTTTGTTGTCTCAGGGTAAGACATCAGTAATACAAGACAAGGAGAAATACATATTATCCGGTTTATCTCCCCATACCATTTACCATTCAGGAGCGGTATAATCTGCGCCCATTTTAGCCGATACCGGGCAGCAGTATGAGCCAGATGCAGACCATAGACACGCTTGATTATTCTTTTCCGGCAAAGCCGCGGCCGCTTGATGATGCGCAAAAAGCGACTTATCGCGATCAAATAAAGGCCTTGCTGAAAGAGAAAAATGCGGTATTGGTGGCGCACTATTACACTGATCCCGAGATTCAGGCGTTGGCTGAGGAAACAGACGGTTGTGTGGCTGATTCGCTGGAGATGGCCAGGTTTGGTCGCGATGCGGATGCACAGACGCTGATCGTGGCCGGGGTACGCTTTATGGGCGAAACAGCCAAAATTCTGAGCCCTGAGAAAACGGTGCTGATGCCGACACTGGAAGCCACCTGCTCACTGGATTTGGGTTGCCCGGCGGATAAATTCAGCGAGTTCTGTGATCAGCATCCCGACCACATCGTGGTCGTCTATGCCAATACCTCAGCAGCGGTAAAAGCGAGAGCTGACTGGGTGGTTACGTCAAGCATCGCACTGGAAATTGTTGAGCATCTGGATAGCCAGGGTAAGAAGATTCTCTGGGGGCCTGACCGCCATTTAGGGGCCTATATTGAGAAGCAAACGGGCGCACAAATGCTAATGTGGCAAGGTGCCTGTGTGGTACATGATGAGTTTAAGGCGAGGGCGCTTAAAGCGCTTAAAGCGCAGCATCCTGAAGCGGCCATACTGGTTCACCCTGAATCACCCGCCAATGTGGTTGAGATGGCAGATGCTGTAGGCTCCACGTCACAATTGATTCAGGCGGCACAAAGCCTGCCTAATCAGTATCTTATTGTGGCCACCGACAGAGGCATTTTCTACAAAATGCAGCAGGCCGCACCGGGTAAAACCTTTGTTGAAGCGCCCACCGGAGGAAATGGCGCCACCTGTCGTAGCTGCGCCCACTGCCCCTGGATGGCCATGAATGGTTTAGAGGCTATTCATGAGTCTCTGACCGATAACACCGGCCATGAAGTGTTTGTGGATGAGGCCACTCGCCTCAAAGCACTGATTCCGCTGGACAGGATGCTGGATTTTGCAGCCGCGCATAAAATGAAAGTTAAAGGCAATGCCTGAATGACATCTGCCTGAATTGCACTGTCGCAGGTTTGGCTGGCGCTGAACCTGCCAATCCCGCCTCTTATCTCTGCGTCTGTTCTTCGTTTTTTTATTCATGCTAACTTGGCTACCTGAACCAATATGAGTTGAGGTGAAAAGTGTTGAACAGGTTTTCTACATTAGCGTTACTTCCCCTGGCACTGAGCGCACCAGTGTTTTCTGATGATCTCAGGGGAGATGAGCAGCAGTTACATAATATCGCCGCCAGCGTTTCTTCTGAACGCATTGAGCGGGATATTCGTAAACTGGTGAGTTTCGGTACCCGCCACACGCTGTCTGAAACTGAATCAGATACACGGGGTATCGGTGCGGCCCGGCGTTGGATAAAGGCAGAGTTTGAACGTATTTCAGCCAAATGTGGTGGCTGCCTTGAGGTCCGCTTTCAGTCCGATGTGGTTGAAGGTGAGAAACGGATCCCCGATGCCACCGAAGTGGTAAGCGTAATTGCGGTACAAAAAGGCCAGACCGACCCCGGCCGCTATGTGGTGATGTCAGGCGACATAGATTCACGGGTGTCTGATGTAATGGATGCGGT
Source organism: Lacimicrobium alkaliphilum (assembly GCF_002591895.1). Lineage (GTDB taxonomy): Bacteria > Pseudomonadota > Gammaproteobacteria > Enterobacterales > Alteromonadaceae > Lacimicrobium > Lacimicrobium alkaliphilum. Next base: position 119,922 of record NZ_NISX01000005.1, on the reverse strand, counting down.
TTCTGATGCGCCGGGGGCCAACGACAATGCCTCTGGTGTTGCTGGCGCGCTGGAAGCTGCAAGAGTGCTGACGCAGTATCAGTTTCATGGCTCTGTTGTCTATGCCGCACTGGCCGGTGAAGAACAGGGGCTGTTTGGCGGTAAAATCATGGCCCGCAAAGCTAAAGAAGATGGCTGGCGTGTTAAAGCAGTACTGAACAATGACATGATTGGTAATATCTCCGGTATTAATGGTGTAACCAATAATACTACCGCGCGGCTTTTCTCTGAGGGCACCCGCAAGACTGAAACAGCTGAAGAAGCCCGTATCCGCCGTTTTACCGGTGGTGAAGTAGACTCCCCCTCACGTAATCTGGCCCGCTATATTGATCAGATTGCGGATCGTTATATTCCCAACCTCAATACAATGATGATCTATCGTCTCGACCGGTTTGGTCGTGGCGGTCATCACCGGCCTTTCAACGACGAGGGTTTTGCGGCAATTCGGATCATGGAAACCAATGAGCATTACGATCGTCAGCATCAGGACTTACGCACTGAAAACGGCACTGAATATGGAGATACGCTCAGTGGGGTCGATTTTGACTATGCCGCCAAGCTGACCGCGCTTAACGCGGTGTCACTGGCCAGCATGGCCTGGGCCCCGGGGCCGCCTTCCAATGTTGAAATAAAGGGGGCGGTAAAACCCAGCACCACTCTGAGCTGGGCACCTGTGCGTGATAGCGAGAAAGAACTGATAAGGGGCTATCGCATATACTGGCGTTATACGGATCAGCCACAATGGCAATTCAGTCGCTATGTGGGCAATGTGAAGGAATTTACTCTTGAGAATGTGGTTATTGACAATTACTTCTTCGGTGTAGCCAGTGTGGCAAAAAATGGGCTGGAAAGCCCTGTGGTATTTCCGGGGGCAGCGGGCTCGTTTGGAGAGTAGTTAAGAGTATAGGTGGAACAGCCGGTGTTATTCACCGGCTTTTTTAGTTGCCTGGTCAGCGTTGTCTTCGGCGTCGTCTGAATCTTCAGTCTCTACGATTTCTTTTTTCAGATTTTTAAGCTCTTTTTCAACGTTTTTCGGTGCAAAGTACAACAATGTCGTTCCGGCAGTGAGTTTTAAACTGCGCTCTGCGGTTTGTAGCCATAGTTTGCCCTGAGACGACAGTCCGCCAATCAGCAACCATTCATTGCCGGGTTCGCCGAGACGTTCTTTGAGTTTATCAAAGCCAAAGCTCTCACTGAGCTTAGTGGTTTGCATGGTCCAACCGTCGTCCAGCCATTGATGAAGAGCTTCAAAGGTGGCGTCAGGGTTAAACGCCCCGTAGCCTCGCTGTTGCAAAGATAAACGCTTCTGTGCCTGATTAGACTCTTTATGGATAGCAAACTGGAACGTGCGATGGTGGCCGAACTCATTCCCCTGAGCCTTACAGACCAAGGCATTGTAATAGTCATTGTCAGTGGCCGCGAGGAGGTGACTGAGATGTTCGATTTCCAGCTCATGGCGAGCGTGTTCGGAGAGCAGCTCGCCGTAGTAGATTTTTGTACCGTCCATACGCAGCGCTTTAAGGCGATGATAGGCTCCATCGGCCACCAATACATCGATATTAAGTTTTTTCAGGGCCTGCGCCAGAACCTGGGTCCAGCGGGATGCACCGATGATCAACAAGCCGTTCTCTGACTGTGCAGCCAGGCCCAGTTTACGAGCCAGTTTGCCCAGAGTCAGACCATGAGCCAGTACAGTGACGATAATAATCAGAAACACAATCGGCAGTAATTTTTCAGCATCGGCGTAGCCTGCACTGACCAGTGCCGGACCAAAAATGCCGGCGGACGCTGCTGCTACGATCCCTCTCGGGGCCACCCATGCAAGCAGCAATTTGTCTTGCTTACGAATTGAACCGCCCAGTGTGGTCAGAAAAATAGTCAGCGGGCGAACAACCAGCAGAACGACTAATACAAACAGTAATACCTGCCAGTTAATTTCATCCAGCTGGCTGAATTTAAGTTGCGATGGAATAATGATAAATAATACCGACAGCAGGATCACCGTCAGGTTTTCTTTAAAATGTTGCAGCGATTCGCGCTCCACCAGATTCATATTGCCGATCACAACGCCCATCACAGTAACCGTCAACAGACCTGCTTCGTGCTGAATAAGATTGCTTGCCCAGTAGGCGATTAACACCAGCACCATCAGCATCGGTGCTTTCAAATGCACCGGTACAGAGCCCCGGCGATAGAGCCAGCCTGTTATCCAGCCGCCGAGCCCGCCAAATAAGGCGGCGGCAAAAATCGCCGCACCCATACCACTAATGGCTCCGACCCAACCGGTATCTGCGAGGGTGAAATACTGAAATGTCAGCACGGCCAGCAGTACGCCGATAGGATCGTTAACAATCCCTTCCCATTTAAGCAGAGACGCGGACTCCTGGTTCAGTTTAGCCTGACGCAGCAAGGGTAATATGACGGTAGGCCCTGTTACCACCAGAATGGCACCCAGGACCCAGGCCACTGGCCAGCTCAGCCCGGCAATATAATGTGCTGCGAGGCCACCGAACAACCAACCTACCGGTGGGCCAAGGATGGTCAGACGACGGATCCCACGCCCCACCCGGCGAAACTCACTGAGTTTTAAATCCATGCCGCCTTCAAACAGAATAATTGCTACACCCAGACCGATCAGTTCGCTGATTTCTGTTTGTGACAAGCCTAGTTCTATGACGCCAGTGATCGGTCCGAGGGTCACACCAGAGGCAATCAGTACTACGATGGCCGGAATTTTCAATTGCGCGGCTAACCACTGGCTCGCAATACCGGCGGAGAGAATAATCAGTACAAGGGTGGCTACATGCATAAAAAGCCGTATTGCTCCGTTTTTCGAATCAAGCTAAGAACTTACTCTGGAATGATAGGCGAAACAAATCTCTTTTGTGATTTTCTGGCTGTTTACAGAAGGGTGAAGCGAGTTGTCGCGCAAAGCCGTATGATATGCCAGACTAGTCGATAATGCCCGAAGCGACGTTTTGTGAGAAAAATATATAGTACTGAAAGATATATTGAGTTCACGGTGTTTTACTATCCTGTCCTACTCGACCGCTTTGCAGGACCGGGGTAACCCAATATCGCAGTGAACTTGCCTGGCCCAGGGGGGCCAGGGCGCGAGTAATATCGTCCAGTTGCTCAGGCGCATGCAACAGCTCCAGACGATATAGCCTGCGATATCCTTCTGTCTGTTCGGTTAAATCAAACTGACTATGTTCGAGGCTGAATCCATCTACGGTATAAAGGTTAAAGCCGCTGATACCCTCGAGGCAGATGAGAATGTCGACCACATCATCGCGAAGATCTTCGGATAACATCAGGTTGAGTATTTGTTCTTTACTTTCCATGTTTATTCTCCAGTTTGTAGTAGAGCATGGGTAACAGATACAGGGTGGTAATAGTGGAGGTTAACAAACCTCCTATCACCACAATGGCTAACGGCTTTTGGATCTCGGCACCGGGGCCTGTGGCCAGCGCCAAAGGGAACAGGCCAAACATGGCTGTGGTGGCGGTCATCAGTATGGGTCTGAGTCTGTCTGCGGCCCCATCGCATACCAGTTCTTTGAGATCGCGGCTCCTGGCCCGTAATTGCTGAAAGTGCGACAGCATCACCACACCATTTAACACGGCAATGCCCAGCAGGGCGATAAAGCCCACCGAGGCTGGTACAGAGAGATACTGACCACTGATAAACAGGCCGACAATGCCACCCATCAGGGCAAAAGGCACATTCAGCAGAATCAGCATGGAGTGGGGGAGAGACTGAAAGGTACTGAACAGAATAATCACGATCAGTAATATTACCGCGGGGATGACCATCATCAGGCTGTTAGAGGCGCGTATCTGGTTCTCGAATTCCCCACCATACTCGATGGTGTATCCGGTGGGTAAACTGATTTGCTGGTGAATATTCTCACGCAGTTCTTCGACGAAACCCACTATGTCACGGCCTGTGACGTTGGTGGTCACGACCGCAAAACGGTTGCCATTTTCCCTGGAAATGATCGAGGGGCCCTGGGCATAGGACAATGACGCCACATCACCCACTCTTGCCACACGGCCATCTGGCAGCGTGAGCATGGCATTTTCAAGCTCATTGGTTGATGCCGGTTGCTGTGCGGTGTTGCCTTGATAACCGATGATGATGGGAGTTTTGACCTTTCCCTGTATCAGCTCAGAAACCTGCACGCCTTCAACCTGTGCGCGCAGTCCCTGTGCCAGCGCGTCGACACTCAGCCCATACTCGGTGGCCAGTTCAGGCTTGAGGTGCACATTCAGAAATTCGGCACCTTCAATAATACTGGCGTTAACATCTACTGCTCCTGATGTATTGCCGGTAATGCCAGCAATGCTGTCGGTCAGTGTAGCGAGTGCGGCAATATCATCACCGAAGACTTTGATACTGACATCGCCGGTACTGCCGGTGAGCATTTCTGATACGCGCATCTGAATCGGCTGGGTAAAGCCAAAGTTAATACCAGGAAAGGTCTGCAATACTTCTCGGATAGCCCCGGCCAGCTCATCTTTAGTGTCAAATCGCCACTGTTCGGTGGGCTGAAGCTCCATAAACATGTCGGTTTCATTGAGTCCCATTGGATCCAGGCCGAGCTCATCGGCACCGGTACGGGCGACAATTTGTTTTATTTCAGGCACTTGCTTTAGCAATGCTTCGCTGACTTGTCGGTCGAGCTCCACGGAGTCGGCCAAAGAGATGGTGGGTGACTTTTCCAGTTGTACGATAATGTCTCCTTCATCCAGTACCGGCATAAAGGTTTTACCCAACTGAGTAAACAGAAAAAGACTGATGATGACTGCCACGATGGCGCCGCCCACGAAGGGGCCGGGTCGTGCTAACAGTTTTATCAGGCTGGCCTGGTAGATGCGCTGCAGAGAACGGATAAACTTGGGTGGCGCCAGATTTTCACCTTTAATCAGAAAAGAGGCTATCACAGGTACAATGGTCAGAGAGATCAGCAGGGCGCTTAGCATGGCGAACACAATGGTCAGTGCCACTGGTGAAAACAGCTTGCCTTCCAGACCGGTCAGCGTTAAGAGTGGCACAAATACAATAATGACGATGGCGGTGCCGGCTAACACCGGTGTGGCAACGGCCTTGCTGGCCCGGTAAATCAAATGTAGGCGCGGAAGGGGGAGTTTGCGGTTTAACTGAGAAACAATGTTTTCCACTACCACAACCGATGAATCTACAATCATGCCGATGGCGATAACCACGCCACCCAAACTCATAAGGTTGGCGGACAGGTTGGTATAGGACATCATCAAAAAGGTTAACAATGCGGCAAAAGGAATCGACAAGGATACCAGAAATGCTGCCCTGAGATTGCCCAGAAACAATGCCAGAATAATGATTACCAGAATAACGGCTTCCACCAGGGCGTTGGTAATGGTGCCTACCGCAGTATCGATAAGGGTCTTGCGATCATAAAATACATTCAGATCGGTACCTTCGGGCAGGGTGGGTGCGATCTGTGCCAGCTTCTCTTTCACCCCTTTGACCACGTCGGCGGTATTGGAATTTTTAAGGGCAATAATCAGCGCCTGGGCGGTTTCCTGCCCGTCTTTTGTGACCGCACCGTAGCGGGCCAGATGACCGGTACTGATATCACCCAAATCCGATAACCGCACAATACCGTTATCATCGGCTTTTACAATCAGCCCGGCGAGGTCTTGCTGAGTAGCAAAACGGCCCTGAGTGCGAATGATCAGCGACTCTGTGCCGACATTCATGCGCCCGACACTGCCGTTGATATTGCTCGATTGAATGGCTTGTTGAACCTGTTCCATGCCAATGCCTGCCACTGCCATCAAGCTGTTGTCAGGGCTGAATTGCAGGGTCTGAACATAGCCCCCAAGGCTGTTGACTTCGGCCACTCCGGGAACGGTTCGCAGCAGTGGGCGGATCTCCCAGTCCAGCAGATGACGGCGTTCAGTCAGCGATAGAGAGGGGTTTTCCAGGCTGAACATAAACATCTCACTCAGCGGCGTACTCATAGGGGCAACACCCCCCGCAGTGCCGGCGGGGAAATCCCCACGAATACCGGATAAACGCTTGTTGACTTGTTGCCGTGCCCAGTAGATATCGGTGCCTTCCTGAAAATCCAGGGTAATGGAGGTAATCGCATATTTTGTACTGGAGCGAAGAATTGCCTGTTTGGGGATCCCCAGCAGCTCGGCCTCCAGAGGACGGGTGACCTGAGACTCAATCTCTTCTGCCGTCATCCCCGGTACTTTAAGGATCACTTTGACCTGCGTAGGAGAAATATCGGGAAAGGCGTCGATAGGCAGCCCAAACCAGGCTCTGATGCCGAGGGCGAAGAGTACCCCGAGCATCACTACCACAAAAACCCGTTGGGTCAGGGAAAAACGCAGTAATTGATGTAACACTTATTCGCCCCCCATACCCAGCAGCAAGCCTTTGACGGCGCCGACAGATGAGGCCAGTACTTCATATTGTGATAAAGACGTGTCGCTGGTAATCACATAATGCTTGCCCTGAGAGGCCACAATTTGCACGGGCTGACTGATTAACTGTTGGCCATCGTGCAGCATTACCTGTTGTCGTTGCTCAAAGCGAAAGACCGATTGCCGGGGCACCAGATAAGCCTGTGTTGTGTAACCGGGTTTGATACTCAGCTGCTGGCCGGGGAGCAGCTTGCAGCCTTGTGGAACCGCTTCACTCCAGGCCTTTACAAAAAGTCCGTTCGCCGATTGTCCGAGATGTTCGATCTGCAGGTTACACTCTGGTGTCGACAAGTGGCTCAGTGTGGACGCATTTACAACTGGGATATTGACGCTAACACGCAGCGCCTGGCGGTCAATGAACCGGGCCAACAAGGGCTCACTGCCGCTGCGTTCGTTTTCGGTGCTATAGCGAATAAATCCTGCTGAGGGAGCCTTGAGAACAATACTGTCCCCGGATTCAGATACCGCTGCAATCAACTCCTGAAAGTGGCCCAGATGGCCAAAGGCCAGGCGGGCCTGCTGATACTGACTGACGATATCCTGCCAGGTACTTTCACTGATGGCCTGCTGACGATACAGTGACTGATTGTTATCATAGCGATGTTTGGCTAATGACAAAATACTCTGCGCAGCCTCAATACGCTCTATAAAGTGATGCACTTCACTGCCGGTCATGCGCAATACGGTTTGGCCTTGTTCGACCCAGGCACCGTTTTCGACCTGATAGGCCAGTTGTTGCACCATAAATGGACTGAATAACTGATAAGCCTGTCCTTCTTCACTCTCTACATGGGCCGCCATTGAGGGGCCTGTGTAGTTTGCGATTGCCTGAACCTGGCTGTAGCGCAAATCCAATTCGCCCAAATCGGCAACCTTCAGTGTGGCTGCCTGCAGGGCTAAAGGAAGACTGCAAAGGATAATAAGGAAACGGGGTAGGTTGATCATAAGGACACTCCTGCAGCCTGGTTCATTCTGGCCTGTTGTTGCTCGATAAGGGTTTGATTGAGGGTCCCTGCTTGCTGCATATCAATCGAATCGATAGCCCGTTTTAAGAACAGCTCCTGTTCGATTTCATTGAGGTTTTTCAGGGTTTTTATTTGCGCGAGGATCTCACTGCTCAGCAGTTGTTGTTGTGTCAGCACACGCTTTTTGGTGTTTAAATACTGCCAATGCTGCTGTACTGCCTTCCATTCATTGAGTAATGTCTGATGGGCTTGTTGAAGTTGTGCATCAAAGGCCCTGCTGGCTTGTTGCCAGGCACTGTAATCTGACTGTGATACGCGTTCGCCCATTGACAGGGGCACTTCTACGCCTAAACCAATCTGATTATCGGTGAAACCGGGACTATCAACTTGTTTAGCGGTTACCGACAGGTTCCAGGCCTCGTTGCCGTGGCGGCTATTTAACAGGGTAAGCCTGGCCTGACGCCGTTCACTTTCCAGTAGCGCCAGATGAGGGTGGTTATTCATCGCCATCAGGCCATCATCCGGGGGCGGTTCAACAACTTTGTCCGGTAGATGTGCTGTGCCGGTCAGCTGCTGAAATTGATCCAGCCATCGTTGTGCAACCTGTTGCTGTTCCAATTGCTCTATTTCAATGGACAAGCGGGTTTGTTTGGCGGCAAGTAAGCCATAGGTGGTAGTGATGCCGGCATCTACCTGCTGGGTAAATTGCTGTTCCAATTCGAGCAGCAACCGGTGCTTTTTGTTTAATCCCTCAAGTCGGGTCATCGCTACCTTGTAAGACCAGATACTTTCACGGATAAGACCCGAATAAAAAAGCGCAGCAATGCGTTGATTCGCACTGTGTAAACGGGCATCATTCTGCCGGACTTGGGCATCTGCATTGCGCCTTGCGAAAGATTTGATGGGTAAGTTCAGTCGCAGTTCAGCCTCGTCTGAGCCCTGGTCTTCCTGACTCCGGAGATAATTCATGCTGACGCTGGGGGCACCGTCGAGCCAGGAAGAAGCGCGCAATGTAGCGGCGTTGTTGACGTTGTCCTTATCGGCTCGCTCCAAGACAATATCAAGCAGCTCATACAGGGTAGGAGAGGGCGTCGTATTAGCGGCGCCACAAAATGGGACCAGAGTCCAATAGGCGGTTACTAGCAAAACCGCTAAAATAGGTCTTTTCATTATTGCCACCGGGAAGTGATTTGTCCTCTAACCCTATAGATGTGGCGAAGGAGCGTCATCGGGCAGATGTCCTAACAATGACTTTTTTTATGTAAATCATATTTTATAGGTAAGTTAAGCGTGAAAGATAAAGTGGTAGCGACCGTCTTACTGATTATCATGGGTCTGAATACCATGGATGTATTTACTGATATCCAGTTGGGCGTGCCCACCTGGCATATTGTCTCTGAGGGGCTGATAGTGTTGATTTCAGGGGCAATGGCATTGTATCTGATTTATGAAATGCATAATCGCTCACGCCGTTTGCTTCGGCTGAAACAAGAATTGACCCTGTCAAACCAGAAAATAGGGCAACTGACCGATGACATGAAAAAAGCCCGCCAGCAGTACAGTGAGTCAGTGCAACAGCAACTTCATCAGTGGCAATTGACTAACAGCGAAAAAGAAGTGGCATTGCTGATGTTAAAAGGGCTGAATTTTCAGGAAATTTCTGTTGTTCGCAGTACCAAAGAGAAAACTGTGCGCCAGCAGGCCTCTTCTGTGTATGCCAAATCCGGATTAGACGGGCGTCATGAACTGGCGGCCTGGTTTCTGGAAGACTTTATTGGGAACAGCAAGGCAGCGTGATACTGCTGACTTTACTCAAGTGGTTTGCCTGCAAAAGTGTCATAGCATTCTAAGCCCGTCGGATGATGTTAGAGTTGTATATAGACTTTGATGAATATACGAAATATATAAAGAATTATTCAGTCCGTTCTGAGAGCTTCTGACCCAGAGCAAATCGGTGATCTTTATGCAGGCAACTATACTTTATGTTTGCTGTTCAATATCGAAATTAGCGGTATATAAAGAACCTGCCAGGGAGAGAAAAATGAGCGGAAGGAAAAACCATCGAAGTAAGGGAGTTGCCCTGGTTAGTTGCTACGGTCTTGCTGCCGGAATAGCTATTGGCACAGTCACAGGCGTAATCTATGGGCAGGTGGCTTATTTCGGACTGATTGGAATGTTGATTGGGGCGGCAGCGGGAATAGTGCTTGGTATATTATTTGGACGAAAGTTTGCAAAGTATTCGGGGGATTAGTCTACTTTGGTGATTAAACTGGCGATAGCCCTGGACGCTGGCGACCGGACGCCAAAAAGCAGAAAACCCGGCGTAGTTTGTATTCAGTGGAGGTTGAACTTGCGGGAGGGATTACTCCGGGCCATACAGCTGCGCTATCCCTGCTTCGCTCTCTGGTCCAGCTGCGCCATCCTGGCTTCGCGTTCGTCAGGCTGCGATGCTACGCATCGATCCAGACTCACCCTGCCCTCCACCCCTTCGGGGCCAGCCTTTGGCTGTTCTAAAATGTTCCCGACATTTTGGTCGAACCGAAGGGTTCGAACCAGGTCCTCCTGTCACCGGGTCAAACAAAAAAGCCCCAGCAAACTGCGCTGGGGCTTTTTTATTTGATATGGCGGAGAGAGAGGGATTCGAACCCTCGATACGTTGCCGTATACACACTTTCCAGGCGTGCTCCTTCAGCCACTCGGACACCTCTCCTAAATCTTATTGTCTGCCGTATTTTACTGAATTCACATTGTTTAGTGTCTTCAGGAGCACTACGGCGTGCTCGTTGCTCCGGGCATCCTGCCCTGCGCCCTTCGGGCCATCCTGCGGATGTCCAAATTTGTTCCTGACAAATTTGTCAGCCACTCGGACACCTCTCCTAAATCTTATTGTCTGCCGTATTTTACTGAAGTCACATTTATTTAGTGTCTTCAGGAGCACTGCGGCGTGCTCGTTGCTCCGTTGTGTCTCTAATGGAGCCGTTTGAGCGCCGCGTATGGTATGGAATTCATTCGTCTTAATCAAGCAAAAAATCAATAACCTTGCCAGTTCGTTGGCTTTATAGACAACGAACCTGTTTCTGCGCTTACTTTTCGCTACCGGATTGCAGTCAGTTGAATCCGCTTTTGTTATACTGCGTCGGTTATTAAGGCGAGTCAGGAGAGCCCGTGCCATCAGTTAAACAGATTTTTGCCAGCGACGGAGCTCTGTCTCAGCGGGTCAGCGGCTTTGTTCCAAGAGCGGAGCAAACTGAAATGGCGAGCTCAGTCGAAAAGGCGATAAAGGATAAGGCACAACTTGTGGTCGAGGCGGGCACCGGAACGGGTAAGACCTTTGCTTATCTGGTACCGGCACTGGCCAGTGATAAAAAGGTTATTGTTTCTACCGGTACCAAAAACCTTCAGGAACAATTGTTTCATCGCGACCTTCCCATTGTTAAACAGGCTCTGGGCAGCAACAAAAAATCGGTTTTATTGAAAGGCCGCGCTAATTATCTGTGTTTGCATCGCCTGGCTCAGCATGGCGGAAATTCCACCGTGTTTGAAAAGCAAACCCTGCATCAGCTAAGCCAGGTCAGAGACTGGGCAAACAGTACAAAAAGCGGTGACATGGGTGAACTCAAGAGCCTGCCAGAAGATGCCAAGGTACTGCCCTTTGTAACGTCTACCGTAGATAACTGTCTGGGTAAAGACTGTCCTGACTACGATGATTGTTATCTGGTAAAAGCCAGGCGCAACGCACTGGATGCAGATATGGTGGTGGTCAATCATCATTTGTTTTTCGCTGATATGGCGCTTAAAGATACCGGTTTTGGTGAACTGATTCCGGAGGCGCATGTGGTGCTGTTTGATGAGGCGCATCAGATACCGGATATTGCCAGTGAATATTTCGGTGAAGCGCTGTCCAGCCGTCAACTGGCCGATATGGGATCTGATATGGAGATGGTCTACCGTACCAAGCTCAAAGATGCCGGACAGCTTAGCAAAGCAGCAGAAAAACTGCGGGTCAGCGCTATGGATTTACGCCTGCAGTTTCCGCAGCAACCACAAAAGGGCAACTGGCAACAGGCCCTGATGACAGATACGGTGCAGAACCAGATTAGCCGGTTAAGCGATGCATTGAACCTGGTGTATGAGGTGTTAAAAGTGCATCTCGGCCGGGATAAAGATCTCGACAGTGTCTATGAACGTTGTGTACAGGCCAGAGGGCGTCTGGCGAGACTGACTGATACCGGGCAGCAAGGGGTCAGCCTTTGGTATGAAACGACACCCAGGCATATTATTTTGCATCTTACACCGCTATCTATTGCCCAGCGCTTTGCTGATTATATTGAAACCCCGAAACGCAGCTGGATATTTACCTCGGCCACTTTGATGGTGGATGGTGGCTTTGAGCACTTTACCGGCCAGATGGGATTAAAGCAGGCGCGTACACTGGGACTGGAGAGCCCCTTTGATTATCAGCAGCAGGCGCTGTTGTGTGTACCCCGATACTTACCTGAGCCGACGGCTAAGGATCGCAGTGAGGCGCTGGTTAACGTGTCACTGGAGTTGATCAAAGCCAGTCAAGGCCGCTGCTTTTTACTGTTTACCAGCCATTTTATGTTGCGCCAGGTGGCTCAGATACTGGAGCAGCAGATTGACAATCCAATACTGGTGCAAGGCAGCACCAGCAAAGGTGCCCTGCTTGAAGAATACCTTTCTTCTGGCAATGGTGTGCTGCTCGGTACCAGTGCCTTTTGGGAGGGGGTGGATGTAAGAGGGAGCGATCTGACATGTGTATTGATCGACAAGCTACCCTTTGCCGCCCCGGATGATCCGTTGCTGGAGGCAAAAATTAACGATTGTAAGAAACATGGCGGTAACCCCTTCGCGCAGATTCAGATCCCCAGGGCTGTTATTGCTCTGAAACAGGGGGCCGGCCGACTGATTCGTGACATGTCAGATAAAGGTGTATTGGTAATTTGCGATAATCGTCTGGTCACCCGTGATTACGGACGAATTTTTCTCGCCAGTTTACCGCCTATGCAACGAACCCGGACTCTGGAGAAGGCCGTATCGTTTTTGCAGCAGCTGCAGAATCAACCACCACAATCTCCGTCTGTTAAAAAAACTGCACAACAAGAGACTCACAAATTATGAATATTCTGGTTATTGATACGGCCACCGAAGGCTGCTCTGTTGCCCTAAGTGTCAATAGTGGAACCGAACAGGAAGAAATTGCTGAACTGTTTGAGTTTTGCCCGCAGCAGCACAGCCAGAGATTATTGCCCATGGTCGAGCAGTTATTGTCCCAGGCGCAGATGAGCCTTAAGGACTTTAATCTTCTGGCCTTTGGCCGTGGCCCCGGTAGCTTCACCGGCGTGCGTATCGCCACGGGAATGGTGCAGGGCCTGGCTTTGGGTGCCGGGTTGCCGGTTGTCGGAATTTCCACGTTGGCGGCCATGGCACAACAAGCATTGATGGACAATAATCAGGAGTGTATCGCTACGGCTATTGATGCACGTATGGGGGAAATCTATCTGGGATGCTACCAGGCCAGTGAGGGCATAGCACAGCTGCACCATCAGGAACGGGTGTTGCCCCCCGCTGAGGCGATTGAACTGCTAAAGGATGACAGCAAAAGGTGGTGTGGTGTGGGTACCGGCTGGTCGGCTTATCCTGAACTTGCCGAGTTGCAGAATGTGCACCCGGATAACGACATATTGTACCCAAAAGCCCGCTATATGCTGCCCCTGGCTCAGGCTGCATTTAGCAGAGGGGAAGCGGTAGCAGCTGATAAGGCACAACCCGTTTACCTGCGTGATAAGGTTACCTGGAAAAAGTTGCCCGGCAGATAACAGGATCGATTTTTGCAGGGTTTTTGATAAGCTATGCTGTTGTAGTTGGCTGGTCCTCTTGATGGAAATACAGTGGAAATAGAATCTTCCTTAGTTGCATCACAACAAGGTCTGATTGTTAATCCTGCGATTAAAGAAACACCGCGGGAGGCCAACCCGCGCCAGCAGCAGGACAATGCCCCAACAGAACTTCCCCGTTCACAAACCGTTATCCGCCAGGGTAGTGAAGAGTCTCAGGTTCAGGCAGACCGATATCGTGATCAGCAAAAGCAGTTTTATGATCAGCCAGAACCCCGCAATCGCCAGGCCATTGATGCCTACCAGAGCCTTTCCAGGTTGCAGGCCAGAGAACAGATTCAGCAGTCTATGGGCATCGACACATATGTTTAAAGATATGACTTCACTGGCTATTCGTTAATGGACTTCATCTGATCTAATTCAGTATAGATTCAGTTTAAACGCACATAATGATCCTTAACGATTGTGTTAATCTAAATTCCGGGGAATGGAAGTTTTAAGGAGTAAGTATGAAGCGACTTTTAATTGTAGCTATGGTGCTGGGAATGGCGGGGTGCTCTACGATTCCCGAGCCCATACAGCTTGAAGATGAGAGTAATTTGCTGAGCTATCAGCAAGTGTCAGCCAGCCCTGAGCAGACTCGCGGCGCCAAGGTGCGCTGGGGCGGCGTAATTGCCAGAGTGGATAATCTGAAACAAAATACCCGTCTGGAGGTATTGTCTTACCCCCTCAAAAGCTATGGCCGTCCCATAACCAGTGATGACAGTGCTGGTCGGTTCAGGGTTTATATCGATGGCTTTGTTGATCCTATGGTGTACAAAGCGGGCCGTTTACTGACCGTAATTGGTGAAGCAGGTGGCAGCGAATCAGGTTCGGTGGGTGAACATGAATATGTTTTTCCCGTAGTCAATGCCAGCGGATATCACATGTGGAAGAACATTGACCGAGTCAGTGTCTCTGGTTTCGGAGTGGGTATGGGAACCTGGCCCGGCTATTACTCTTCCTGGTACGGTTGGCATTTATGGCCCTATCACCAGCGAGTGATCATTCGCTCTAAAAACTCAAAAGGGAACATTGTGCCTTCATCGGGTTCAGTGAATAACAGCAGACCCAAAGCGAATCGCTCTCCATCTCCGGCGCGCGCGCAAAGGCCTGCAAGGCCGCAGCCGAGGCAAAATACCAACAGAGATATGGGTAATATACAGCGCCACTGAGGCAAAAAATTGCCGTTCAAATAAGCCAGCAAGGCAAAGTGGTGATAAAAAGCGGCAATTAATTGCCGCTTTTTTGTTTCTGTTATGGGGGCTGGTAGAGGGCTAAACCCAGTTGCATCTGTCAGAGGAAATCCTTATGGTCAGTTTTTATCTTCAAACGGGGTTCTGATGACTGAGCTTTCCTTTCAATTACGCCATTTGCGTCTCAGTGGTCAGCGATTTGGTGATCCACAAGGGGCCAAAGTCCTGGCGTTACATGGGTGGCTTGATAATAGTGCGAGCTTCATTCCATTAGCTGAGCACCTTGAATGTATCGATTTAGTCGCAGTAGATTTAACCGGTCATGGCCATTCAGCCCATCGCAGCGCCGATGCGCACTATCATCTTCCTGACTGGATCCAGGATATTTATGAGCTTACTCAATCTCTGGGCTGGAATGAGTTTCATCTGCTGGGGCATTCTCTTGGCGGAATTATCAGTTCATTGTATGCCGCTACATTTCCGGAACACATTAAAACGCTGACGACGATTGAAGCCTTTGGGCCTTTGAGCCGCGAGGCAACAAGCAGCGCCACCCAGCTGCGTGAGTCGGTCATCAGTCGCATCGAAATCGACAATAAAGAAGCCAGACACCCGCCATCACTGGAACGCGCTACGACGGCCCGCATGATGGCCGGTGATTTGGCGCGCGAGTCGGCAAGATTACTGGTGCAACGCAATCTGGCAGAGGATGGGCAACAACTGAAGTGGCGAACCGACCGCAGGCTAAGAACCATCTCATCGCTGAGAATGACAGAAGAGCAGGCCACTGCCTTTATCCGTGAAATTGTCTGCCCGGTGCTGTCGATTACCGGCAGCAAAGGCTTTGAAAAAGTCAGGCTTAATCAACAGCGCCGTGCATCACTGGTTGAAAAACTGCAGGTGGCTGAATGCGAAGGTGGCCACCATTTGCATATGGATAATCCGCAGCCGGTGGCGCAACAGTTTCTTTCATTCCTGCGGGAGCATGGTGCATTAGATTAGTCATTTATCTTTGCTAAGGCTTTGGCTACTATAGTGGTCAGACCCCTTGTTAAAAAGTGGTTAAAATAACAACAGGTTCACCATAATAACGATAAGAGCCCTCAGGAGGCATTGTGGAAAAGACTTGGCTAGAGCATTATCCTGCTGATATCCCTGCCGACATCGATGCAGATCACTATTCGTCGATCATTGATATTTTTGAACAATCAGTGAAAAAATATGCCGATAAAGTCGCCTTTATCAATATGGGCAAAGAGATCACCTATGCCGAACTAGATAGTTATACTCTCCAGTTTGCCGCCTATCTGCAGAATATGGGGCTGAAAAAAGGTGATTCGGTTGCCATCATGATGCCCAATTTGTTGCAAAACCCCGTTGCCATCTTCGGTGTTCTGAGGGCGGGCCTGACGGTGGTTAATGTAAACCCTCTTTATACTGCAAGGGAACTCAAGCATCAGTTAAATGACTCTGACGCTAAGGCCATCGTGATTGTTGAAAACTTTGCCCATACGCTGGCTAAAGTGATTAGCGAAACCAAAATTAACAAAGTCTTCCTGACTCAGGTGGGCGATATGCTGTCGGCACCTAAACGTTGGCTGGTGAACTTTGTTATCAAGCACGTTAAGAAGATGGTGCCCGCTTTTTCTCTGACAAATACCATGGGGTTTATGGAGGCTATCCACGCTGGTAAATCCATGCAATACAGCCGCCCTGATGTGAGTGGTGAGTCTATCGCCTTTTTGCAGTATACCGGAGGAACCACGGGCGTTTCCAAAGGGGCCATGCTGACACACCGTAATATGGTGGCGAATCTTGAGCAGATTTCGGTGATTCTGGAACCGGTCATGACTGATTCAGAAGAGCTGGTGGTTACGGCGCTGCCGCTCTATCATATCTTCGCCCTGACCGCGAATTGCCTGACCTTTGTGAAATATGGGTGTAAAAATCTGCTGATTACCAACCCCCGTGATATGCCGGGTTTTGTTAAAGAGCTGGCGAAATACCCGTTCACGGTGCTAACCGGCGTTAATACTCTGTTTAATGGTTTGCTCAATACCCCCGGGTTTAAAGATCTCGACTTCAGTAATTTCAAGTTTGCTCTGGGCGGCGGTATGGCTGTACAGCGGCCGGTTGCAGAAAAATGGCAGAAGGTTACCGGCCATGTTCTGCTGGAAGGTTACGGTCTTACTGAATGTTGCCCGGTGGTCAGTATCAATTACCCAACTATAACCCCTGAATACACTGGCTCTATCGGTATGCCGGTCCCTTCTACGGATGTTAAGCTGGTGGATGAAGACGGCAATGTCGTGCCACCCGGTGAGCCGGGCGAACTGTATGTCAAAGGGCCTCAGGTAATGAAAGGGTATCTCAACCGTGAAGAGGCGACAAAGGAAGTACTGAATGACGGCTGGCTGGCCACCGGGGATATTGCCCGCATGGACGAAAAAGGGTGTTTCTTTATTGTTGACCGTAAAAAAGACATGATTCTGGTGTCCGGGTTTAATGTTTTCCCTAATGAAATTGAAGAAGTGGCGGCTATGCACGATGGCGTTACTGAAGTTGCCGCAGTGGGTGTGCCCAACGAGGCTACTGGTGAAGCAGTTAAACTCTTTGTGGTAAAAAAAGACGCATCACTGACCGAAGAAACGTTGATTGCCCATTGCCGTAAGCATCTCACCGGGTATAAAGTACCTAAACAGGTTGAGTTTCGTGATGAGTTGCCAAAAACAAACGTAGGCAAAATCCTCAGAAGAGAATTAAGGGAGTAGTCGAAAAGCCGGCACCCGCCGGTTTTTTCATTTTAAACAGATGCAGTATCAGTTTATCGAGAGTGAACAGGAGCTGGCGGATTACTGCCGTCAGGCTTCGCTGAAGTCCTTCATTGCTGTTGATACGGAGTTTGTGCGAACACGCACCCTGTACCCCAGACTCGGGCTGGTTCAGCTGTATGATGGTGAGCAATTGGCACTGGTGGACCCTGTGGCGATTAGCGATCTTACGCCACTCAAGAATTTGCTGACCAATGAGAGCATCATTACGGTATTGCATGCCTGCTCTGAAGATTTGGAAACCTTCTGGTCTGCAATGGGGATTGTTCCAACCCGGGTTTTTGATACCCAGGTGGCGGCAGCCATGCTGAATATGGGCTCTTCGCTGGGCTATGCAAAGCTGGTGGAGGAGATGTCAGGGGTAATACTGGACAAAGGGGAGTCTCGTACCGACTGGTTAGCCAGACCTTTGAGCCAGCAGCAGCTGCACTATGCGGCCAATGATGTGTTGTATCTGTTTAACCTTTATCCGCAACTGGCGGAGCAAATAGAGCAGCAACAGAAAACGGCCTGGGTGTTTGCCGAGGTGTTGCAGGTTATCGCTAAAAAGCAGGCTGTACTGCCATTGGAATGCGCTTATCTGACGGTCAAAAATAACTGGCAATTAAAGGGCAGGGCATTGCTGGTGCTGAAGCGTCTCGCCAGTTGGCGGCTACAGACCGCAAGAGAGCGGGATATCGCCCTGAACTTTGTGCTCAAAGAGCAAGCCATGTTGGAACTGGCCAGGCGTCAGCCGGGCTCAAAAAATGCGCTACATGGCATCACTGATCTGATGCCTCAGGATATTCGCCGCCATGGCGATAGCCTGATAAACGTTATCAGTCAGGCCTTGTCATTACCGCCAGAGCACTATCCTGCTCACGTGGAGAGGCTAGTCGATTTTCCCGCCTACAAGAAAACCAGTAAAGCCTTGCGTGATCTGTGTGTGAAAGTCGCACAGCAAAATGGCCTGCCGGTTGAGATGTTAGGGTCAAAAAAACAGATCAATCAATTGCTCAAGTGGCTGTGGTTTGAGTTAGATGAGAGTAAACTAATGGGCCTGAAACCAGATTTGATTAGTGGTTGGCGAGCGCCTTTACTGAAGGATGGCATTGACCGTATTTTACCTGCTAACTGATGGTAAAACACTAACCAACCAAACCGGAGATCCCCACCCAGCATGTTGTGCGCCATTTACAAAAGCAACAGAAAAGAGCAGACCTATCTGTTTGTCGGTAAACGAGATGACTTTTCCTCTGTACCAGAGCCGTTAATGCAAAGCTTTGGTCAGCCTCAGCTTGCTATGATCATTGAACTCAAAGCCGAAACTAAACTGGCCATCAGCAATCCTCAGAAGGTGATGGAAGCGCTGCAGGGCCAGGGTTATTATTTACAACTTCCGCCGCCACAGGAAAACCTGTTGGCGCAATATAAACAGCAACAGGAGCCCCTCAATGACTAGAGTCTTATGCGTACTGGCCCTCATCCTCAGTACCGGTGTCGCCGCTAAACCCAGTTTTGACGAGTACGTGGCGTCACTGAAACAGGAGGCCATCGAGAAAGGCTACACAGCAGACTTTGTTGAACAGGCATTTGCAGATATTAAATTTTATGAGCGGGCAGTCAGTTCTGATAAAAATCAGCCGGAGTTTAAACTGACATTGGATAAGTATCTTTCGACCCGGGTGCCGGACTGGAAAGTAAAGCAGGCCGCAGAGAAGTACCGGGAACATCAGCAGGTACTGGAGCAGGTCGGTGAGAAGTTTGGCGTACAACCGCGGTTTATCGTAGCGCTGTGGGGCAATGAGAGTAATTTTGGCCGAATCCAGGGTGACTATCCGGTTGTCTCGGCACTGGCAACGCTGGCCTATGAAGGCCGCCGCGAAACCCTATTCAAAAAGCAACTTTTTGCAGCGTTGAAAATCCTCGATGAGGGGCACATCAGCAAAGAGCAGTTTCTTGGCTCCTGGGCTGGCGCAATGGGGCAAAGCCAGTTTATGCCGACGTCGTTTAATGCCTATGCGTATGATTTTGACGGCGACGGTAAAAAAGATATCTGGCAGAACCCGGCAGATGTTTTTGCCTCTATCGCTAACTACCTCAAATCAGCGGGGTGGGATGACAGCCTCACCTGGGGGCGTCAGGTGACGTTGCCTGAAGAATTCGATTATGCACTTGCTGGTCTGGACAAAGGCAAGATGAAAAGATTGTCTGAATGGCAGGCACTTGGCGTGCGTCGCTATGATGGCAGCGACCTGCCTGGACGTGATGTCAAGGCCAGCCTGATCATGCCGGATGATGAAAAGGGCCGTATTTTCCTCGTATATAAAAACTTTCACAGTCTGATGAACTGGAATCGTTCGACTTATTTCGGCAGTGCCGTGGGCTATCTGTCTGATCGCATCAAAAATGAGATGAACTGATGGCAGAGTATGTGCACCGGGATCATCAGGGGCAGCCTGTTTCTTTGCCTGCAGGTAAAGTGGTCTGTGTCGGGCGGAATTATATGGATCATATCCGCGAGCTGAATAACGAAGTACCTGATAAGCCATTGCTTTTTATTAAACCTTCAACTTCGCTTCAGCCTTTTGCCGGAGAGATTGTCATTCCTGCTGATCAGGGGGAGTGCCACAATGAATTAGAGGTGGCGGTGCTCATTAAAGAGCGCCTTAGCCAGGCTTCTGCTGAACAGGCTCAGGCGGCTATCTGGGGATATGGGGTGGCACTGGATCTGACTCTGCGCGAGGTGCAGAGTGACCTTAAAGCTAAAGGGCAGCCTTGGGAACGAGCCAAAGCTTTTGATGGCAGTTGTCCGGTCAGTGGATTTGTGCCCGCCCCTGGCATCACTGACAGCACGAATATCGATTTTACTCTGCGGGTTAATCAGTCTGTGCGTCAGCAGGGTAATACAAAAATGATGATCCATCCGATTCTGGAGCTGATTTGTGAGATTTCACGGAGCTTTACGTTATTGCCCGGCGACCTGGTACTTACCGGCACACCAAAGGGTGTCGGCCCTTTAAATGCAGGAGACCGGCTCGAGGCTACGCTGGAAGGCGTGATTGAGGCAAAAGCCAGGGTGGTTAATGGTGACTGAAGATAAGTTCTGGGAACATAAGACGCTGGAGCAAATGAACGACAGGGAATGGGAAGCCCTGTGTGATGGGTGTGGTAAGTGCTGTCTGCAGAAATTCATCGAAGACGATGAGGGGGAGGGCGAGCCTACAGCCGAAATTAAGCCTGGTGAGGAAGTGCATTACACCAATATTGTCTGCCATTTACTGAATACCAAAACCTGCCAGTGCACGCAGTATGAAAAGCGCACCCAACTGGTTCCGGACTGCGTCAAGTTGACCAAAGAGAACCTCAAAGACATCTTTTTTATGCCACCAAGTTGCAGTTATCGGCGCATTTATGAAGGCCGTGGGCTGCCCTCATGGCATCCGTTGTTGCATAAAAACAAGAAATCAGCCATGCACAAGGCTGGCATCTCGGTGCGCGGAAAAACGGTGCCCGATGACGAGTACTCGCTGGACGATTTTGAAGACTATATCGTCAGTTGGCCTCTTAAGGATCTGGATTAGCGTCCCTGCGTCCGGATTCTGTGTACTAAAACCCTACTCCGGCTCCAGTGCCCGTTGTTTCATTTTCAGGTAATACGGCATGCAACTTTCAGCGACGGCTTTTTGTTGCTCAGTCAGCTCTGGCAGGCTATCACGTGGCGGGGAGAAACCTTCAGAGTCTTCTACAGAGTGATACCAGTGAGGTGCCCAAACACCGTCTGCGTCACGTTTTCCTTTTGGCCATTTGAGCATTTGCGGGTAGAAGGTAACGCCAAGCGCCGTACAAATCGCTTTTAACATGGGTTCTGGTGAGCGAAGGAGTGCATCTGAGTCCACTACCGGAATTTTCTGAGCGCTGATTTCACATAGTTGTTGATACAGAGTGTACTGACGTTCGATACCAATATCGGCTGCGTTGCACTGGCCCATGCTGCGGGAATACGAGTCTACCACTTTGTCCGGATGACGAATCAGAAAACAATGGCGTAACGAAGCACACCAGCTCATATCTGCCTGCCCGGGAATATGATGGGTCATTTGCTTTTGATATTGCAGCGCCGAAGATACCGGCCCCTGACTTAATTCGCGGGCAACGGCATCGAAATCGCTGCTCTGTGCCGCCAGTATTTCATCCTGGTGAGGGTGAACGGCCCCGGTCTGATTTAAAAAGCTGGCATAAAAGGGTTCATCCACCACTTCTGTATCCGGACGGTTCTCCCAGCTTCTCATCATGGCGGTAGAGATGTTGCGTGGTCCTGACCACATGGCGATCCGTATTGTCATAGGCTGCTCCCATGTTGTTGTTCGATCATACTCAGATAATGCTGCTGTAACTGTTTTATAAGGGGGTACTGCCGATTACCAATCTGACGCCCGTCTACTTCACGCACTGGCGTCAATCCGGCGAACGTGCCTGTGACAAAGGCTTCTTCCGCGCCATACACTTCAGACAGGCTAAAGTTTTTCTCATACACCGGTATCTGGTGTTGTTTGCACAGGTTGATGACATTGCGCCGGGTAATGCCATCCAGACAATAGTCGCCACTTGAGGTCCACACTTCACCTTCACGGATGATAAAGAAGTGTGTGGAATTGCAGGTGGCTACAAAACCGTGAGGATCCAGCATCAATGACTCGTCAGCACCGGCTTTCGCGGCCTGAATGCAGGCAAAGATGCAATTCAGTTTGGAGTGCGTATTGAGTTTGGGATCCTGAACATCGGGATACCCGCGGCGCACGTGGCTGGTAAATAAACGAATTCCGGCAAAATCAGGCTGTACCAGCGGTGTTTTAAATTCGGCAATAATGACGATGGTTGCTCCGCCGACGGTCATCCGTGGATCCTGATAAGGAGTGGCTTTAATACCCCGGGTGACCATTAAACGAATATGAACACCATCATGCATGTCGTTGGCATCGCAGGTGCGTTTAATACGTTCGACCATCTCTTGCTGGCTGATGCCAATGTCCATATCCAGCGCTTTGGCACCGTCATAAAGTCTTTTCATATGCTGGTTGATAAAAGCCAGATTTCCCTGATGTAACCGGATCCCTTCCCAGACCCCGTCACCAAGAATAAAGCCACTGTCAAACACCGATATTTTGGCTTCCTGACGCGGTAGCAACTCGCCATTGATATTGATCAGAATATTCTCATTTCTGGGATCATCCTGATATTCGTGTGTACCTTTGCCCATATCTGCTCCCTAAAGTTGCAATATACTCAGCGTAACTTACTGTATTGGTATGGTGTTGTTTAATGTCGCATAGTTTTTAGTGTTGTGACCACTGCAGGAGAAAAATTTGCGCCAGGTGATTTGTCTGGCAGGACTGCTTACTGTTAGCTGGCTGTCTTTCGCTGCGCCACCGGTCACAAAGCCGAAACTGACCATTGGTGTTCAGGCGATTAATCATTACCCTCACTACGACATCACCAGTGGTACCTTGCGCGGTTTTGCCGGTGACCTGTTCAGACTCTTCGCTGAGGCAAATCAGATTGAACTGGAATTTGTGCCCCTGCCGGTAAAGCGTTTATCGAGAGAAATTCATCGTTCGGTGGACTTTGTTTATCCTGACAACCCGAAATGGCAGGCATTACGTGAGGGAGATGACGGGCGTCACTATAGCCAGCCTGTGGTATTGAACAGAGGAGTGGCGCTGGTGTTACCGGCTGCTCAGACAATCCGTCTTGAGCAGGTGAAATCCGTGTCAATTGTCCGCGGTTTTACGCCAACGAAATGGATGGCACTCCAGTCTCAGCATAATTATCAGTTTGTGGAAGTACAGAATACCCGTGTTGCAGCGATGATGGCGTTAAAAGGCAGGGTTGATGCCGCTGAAGTGGAATATCATGTCGCCATGCATCACCTTACTGAGCTGGGCTTAGAAAACATGCTGGTGGTGGCAGAACACTTGCCTCAGTCCAGTGTCTGGTACCACGTATCCACCCTTGAAGCGCTGGAAATGCTGGCAGAGTTTGACTTGTTTTTGGTGGAACAGAATTTAACCATAGAGAGATTGGCAGAGAAGTATCAGCTCAACGATACCCCGGAATAAAAAAAATCCCGCCATGTGGCGGGATTGGGAAAAAGGGAGAAGCTTCAAATACTTAGCTGATACGTGATAACAATTCCTGACCGATTTCGGTGCTCAGGTGGCCGTTGGTCTCGGCCCATTGCTTCAGTTCCATACCGTCTTTCTCGGCACCGGTCAGATCTGTTTTGCTCATGCGCTTGATCATGTAGGTGCCAGTCTCAACAGAGCTGTTCTCCATTGAGTAACGAATTAAGCTGCTACCGCCACAGCTGATGCCGGTGTAGTAGTCACCCAGGCGCAGTCTGTAGTCGTTCTGAACCTGACGCAGTTTTTTACGCAGTTCAGATTTGTCATCGTTTTTAAC
This sequence comes from Lacimicrobium alkaliphilum, assembly GCF_002591895.1. Classification (GTDB taxonomy): domain Bacteria; phylum Pseudomonadota; class Gammaproteobacteria; order Enterobacterales; family Alteromonadaceae; genus Lacimicrobium; species Lacimicrobium alkaliphilum. The sequence goes on along the minus strand of NZ_NISX01000005.1, from coordinate 96,076 downwards.
GATAGTGCAGATGTTAGCCAGGTCGTCGTTGATATCTGCAAAGCTTGCAGGAGCGAAAACCAAAGCTGAAAGGGTAGTGATAATTGCGATTGCTGACTTTTTCATAATATTGCCTCTTAAGTTTTTAAAGTGTAACTGTCTTGACGGAATCTATCGTATGAAAAAGCAGCGGCGGCAAACAGGGGGCAGTTTTGTACCCTGGTATAAGAAATAATACTTATAATGCGGTGAGGGAATAATGTGGCATACGCTCAGCCCTTTAGGTTAAAGGGCTGAGCTCTTATTACCGGGGGGATTTGCGGATTCGGGCTTGCCCGGAATGAGTTGGTTTTTAAGGCTTTTTTCTTCAGTTTGCTCACCAACTAACCTCGCGCCCCAGCGCCTCAGGCCCTCAAAGCCCCATAAACAAACTGCCACAGCCAGCAGTGATATCAGCATGCCGGGAATGCCAAGAACTTTTTGTTCGTTAAACAAAGTCCACACAAACTGGCCAACGCAGAGCGTTGCTACCACTAACAGTGTGGGTTTTCGACCAATACGGGCGACAATAAAGACACCCAGCGGCGCACCTATTGCCACCACCGGGGCTGCTGCCAGCCAGTTTTCAAAGGTGCCGGCCTGCAATCCCTCGCCCAGCGTGGTTTTCACCAGTACGCCCAGCACAGAGGTATAGGCCATAATCACCACAGAAGAGGGGATGGCTATTTTCAGGTCAGCGCGGCATAACAATACCAGCGCCGTATACAACACCATATCGATACCTACTCCGGTGACGGCGACGACGGTGGCCCCGGCCAGCAGACCTACCCACAGGCCAAGACGAAAATCCCAGTTCTCATCAAATTCCGTCATACCACTATGCCCGGCTATTTCACTTAGCCGGTATAAATGCAGCAGACCAAAACTTGCCCAAACCACCGCAAAGGTGAGTTTGATCCAAAGCTCAGGAATATATGGAGCGATAAAGAATATTCCCAGTGGCGTACCGATAAGGGCACCCAACATGGCACCCTGTAAAATAGCCCAGGCCAGCGGCTGGCGCCGGCACAGAATAAAAATACTGGCGCTGATCATACCGATGGACTGAATCGCGAAACTGAAATCCCGCCCCAGGCTGGCAGGCAGGTCGAATAATAATACCAGTACCGGGAAACCTACGGTGCCGCCCCCCATAGGCGTGGATCCTGCCGCATAGCTGCCAATGGCCATCGCCAGGGCCATTGGCCAGTGGGCCACAGCCTCTGACCACAGATTCTGACCGATAACTAAATACAGCCAGACACAGAAAAAAGCGCCTAAGCATAGTAGCCATATCCATAAATATTGTTTGGGAGGGGAATGAAAAGTCATCGATGCCAACTGCTGCTGAATGGGAGTAAAAGTTTACCAGCGACCTTAAAGAAAGGCCACGATGATAAGTGTCGGAGCGAAAAAGAACTTTTACAAAATACCGGCGTATTGACATGAAAACGATAATGTTCGGCGGCATAATTATTCTGTCATTAATTAAAGACGTTCTGCGAGGTACTCATGAATACAAAAGGATTGCTCGATCAGTTAATGAAATCCGGTGACCAGTTACTTGGCCAGGTGAAAGATCAGAAGACCTCAACGAAGGGGCAGGGAAGCGGGTTATCGGGGCTGATGTCCGGATTTGGCGGCGGCGCTGTCACGGGAGGCGCGCTGGGATTGTTGCTGGGCAGTAAAAAGGGGCGAAAAATGGGTGGTAAGGTACTTACCTATGGCGGACTCGCCGCGCTCGGTGTTGTGGCTTACAAAGCTTATTCTGCTTACCAGCAGAAACAGAATAACCCGGCTGCTGAACCACAAACTATTGATCGCCTGCCCGATGCGCAGGCCGAACAACATTCACTGGCAATTTTACGCGCACTGATTGGTGCGGCCAAATCAGACGGACATATCGATGAACGTGAGCGGCAGCTAATCAATGAAGAAATGGCCAAACTCGATAACCAGCAGGATACCCGCCAATGGCTGCAACTGGAGCTGGCTAAACCCCTTGATCCGGCCGAAATCGCCAGTGCTGCCAGTACCCCGGAAATCGCTGCAGAAATGTATCTGGCCAGTTTGCTGGTGGTTGATGAGCAAAACTATATGGAACGCACCTACCTGCAGGAACTGGCCCGACAAATGAGACTGGATCCGGCCCTGCAACAGGAACTGTATGCTCAGGCGGGTGAGGCATTGCGATCTGCCCGATAGACCAACAAGCATCTGTAAGGCCGGAAAAGACAATGACAAAAAATTTGCTTAGCGGGTTAGGAGAGCGTAACGCCAGATTAAAAGTCTATATCGCCAATCGCCCTGACTATGGATTTGCGGATAATAAATATGGAATGCGCGTGCTGGCGGGGCAGGAGATCGCCTATATTGGGCGGGCGTGCGGTAATGGCTGGCGTAAGGTGTTTAACGTATATGCCAAATTAGTGTTTACATTACCCCACGCATCTGGCTTCAGGCAGGATGCTCAAAGCTGGCAACAATATCGGGACTCATATCTGTTGCAAGCAGGAAGTGATACCGCATTGTGCTTTAATGCGCCCGATGTCAGCGATCCGGCTGGCCTGCATATTGTTATGGGCCGCACTTATGCTAAATCCCTGATGCTTGGCGATGGTCTCGAGTGGATTAACCCTGAGTTTGCTATAGACCGTGAGCACAGATTGATCGTCTGCCCCTATTTTGATTACCGTCAGCTCTCCAATAGCAAGATTCTGTTTCTATCGGATTTGATACAGGGCGTTTTCTTTTAGTTGCTCATACATCGCCCCGTTGGCGGATAACAGGGCTTTGCGCTTTTCGTTTTCTACGGTGTTACGTTGCGCCTCTTCTAACAGGGCTTCTTTTTGCTTTTCAAGCATGCTGATCAGTTGCTTCTTCTGCTCACTGCTTAAACTATCATCATTACTGACCGTCTGAATACGCTCTTCAATTTCGTTGAGTTTTTCGCGATCAATTCCCATTCTGGCGTCAATGAGCAGTTGCATAATGTCTTCGTACGTTTTGTCAGTGGTTGCAGTGCTCTGCTTTGCCTGCTCCTGATTAGCCGCCTGTCCAGGACTCTGTCCCTGAGTTGCAGCAATCTGTGTCGGGTTGCCTGAAGCGGAACTAAGCTGATCTTCAAAACGGTCATAAAGCCCTTTAAGTTCGCGGTTTTGCTCAGTCCAGCCTTCGCGGCTGACCCGAAACTCAAGGTTACCGCGTAACAGACCGAAAAATTGTGCCACACCTTGTTGGCCCCACTGTTGCTCTGGTGGCAGTACCGGTTTCTGAGGCATGCCTTCGACCTGGATCCCATAGATAGTAAGGTGCATATGAAATCCCTGTAATGCCTTTTCCATCTCCCCCATGCCTTCGGTGGCCTTATCCCATGCGGCTTTGACATGCTCGGGGGCATTGACCGGCGGGAAAATGATCGATCTCGCCAGGCCCACCTCTACAATGCCATCATTATTCAGGTCGACCTTATCTGAATGGTCCGGCTGACTCAGAAGGTTAGCGGCTCCCTCTTCGGACAACCCTCGAGGATTTATCGGATCTGCCAGTGAATTGGCTTTTTGCAGTAATGCCAGTTGTTCGGGGGATAGTGCCAGTAGGCGCTGTTTAGCGCTGCCTGACTGAGCTTTGGCCTGATCCAGCAATGTACCAAACTGCTGAATTTCATCCTGACTAAGCTGACGTCTGTTCAACAGGGTGATAGACCTGTTGCTGAACTGAATACTGTCAATCATGCTACTCTCCTTTTGCAATGCGTCGATAACCTGTTGCTTTAACGGGTAACGGGCGGCAATGTTTTGCCGGGGGGAACGGCAAACCGGTCAAATTGGTTCGTGGCTGGCATGGAGACGCTCAATCAACCACCTGCTGCAGCTAGCCACCGGTCATTCCTTTATCTGTTTTTCAATTTTTAAACCATAAAATGCAATTTTCAAACCATAACGAAAGGGAGAGCCTTACTAAACCACGAAGTAAGAAGCGGTTTATAGGGGGATAATAAAGGTTGAACAGCGAGGCGGTGTGCCTTTCCTGGTGAATTTTATTGTTCCGGTGTTTTGGTTAATCACCGCCGCCGAGCATTTTTCGCAGCTTTTCTTCTGCTATTTCTGCCGGGGTCATGTTCGCTGGTTGTTGTTTATCTGTTTCTTGTGGCGGCTCATCACCGAACAAAGCGGCCAGTTCGGCTTTGGCCTGGCGTGACTTGTCCACATAGCCACCTTTATAGGCATCAGTGGTGGGTTTAAAGTAGTCGCAGAAATTCGCCTTTTCTGTATCAGATGGTGACTCTGCTCGTTCCTCTTCGCAGCCTCTGGGGCCAAAATGCTCACACATTTTGCACACATGCTGATCAGCCTGGCAGTGGGCACAGGTTTCTCTTCGCGACAGCGGCAGAATAAGGTCGGTTAAAGCTTCTCCGCAATGCCAGCACTGATATTCCCGCGACATAGTTAGTCCCCTTTAAAGCGAGTGTATAGCGATGCTACGCCACATTCTGTGCTTTCACAAACTACCAGGGGCAGGGCAGTGATCACGAATACCAGTTTTGGGCAGGTGTTCATAGGCAAGTGGACCTAAAGCCACAGCCTTAAAGTCTTGAGCTAAAGAGCCTTTTTGGTAGGCATTACGGCATTGGCAAAGATCAGGCCCGCTACCAGTGACATAAAGATCAGAAAGGTTTCCTGCCCTATATGTTCAGTCTGGACAAAATCCTGCCCGGAGACAAAAGAATTCAGACCAATATAGGTTTTGGAGCCGGGTACAAGTACGATAACCCCCTGCATAACCACGATACTGGCCGGTGAGTTGGCCAGCCTGGCAAAAAGATTTGAATAAACACCTACAGCGAAGGCACCGACAAATGTGGCCAGGCCTAATTCCAGATAAGGCGCGCTGATAATACTGGTGCCATAGGCAATAAATCCGGACAGTAAAGCCCAGGGGGCATGTTTGAGGCGCATACGCAATATGACAACCAGAGCAGTACACAGCAACAGTATCGCTAACCAGGCAGTCCACCTGGCTAAGGGCTCGGGTGGAACAAACTCGCTTTGTCCGAATAATCCCAGACCCAGTGATACACCCAGGAAAGCACCAAAATACAGTTTGAACAGCAACATCAGCGAGTCCATTACCCTGGCAGTACCGGACACCAGATGCCGGGCAGACAATTCAGCAAGCCCCAGCGCCAGAGCCAACCCGGGAATAAACACGATAATCGACGACAACACCACCAGACGGATATTGATGCTGCTATCCACATAACTGCTGATGGCACATGCCAACAGGCCCGCCACCATTGCCACTACCGGCTCCAGCATATGGGTTACTCGTTTAGATTTAGCGGCCCAAAGTACCCAAAAATACACCACCAGGCCAATGGCGCCGGACCAGAGTACGTCATTCCAGCTAGAACCCAGCAGCATGGCAAAAGCACCAGTGGAGAGACAAAAAGCACCACCGGTGGCCAGTTTGCCATAGGGATTGGGTAGTGCGTCTATTTCGTTCAATAGTCTGTCGGCTTCAGTTAATGTCAGCTTACCTTCCAATAGCTGAGTGACCAGTTCATCGGTGCGGGCCAGTGAACCTAAGTCCAGATCACCGGGCTGAACCCGTGCGGCATGGGTATATTCGTCCTCGTGCTTGTCACTCCAGATCACAAAGGTCATGGAAGTGGGGGTGGAGATAAAAGAAGCATGCACGCCCAGATAGGTGGCCACTTCGGTCAGATGGGCTTCCTGACGAAACGCAGGTGTGCCGTACTTGTGCAACATCTTGCCAAGTTTGACGATAAATTTACGGATCTGTACGAATTCTGCCTTATCCACCTTGCTGTCTCTTTTGGTTGTTGTGCCCATGCCTGAGCGAATCGGCGCGGATTGTAGTGGCAATCGTTACCTTCAACAATGACTATTTTTTATGCGGTTTGGATTAGATAAATTATTTTCTATGAGAACGGGTCAAAGATATGTCTGAGGTGGTTTGATCAGTGATTCAGCAGGAATACCCAAGCCTTGATGAAGTCTCCAGATCATTTTTAAGGTCAGTGAACGCTTATGATTCAGGATCTCATAAACGCGATTGCTTTTGCCGATCATTGGCTCAAGATCTTTTACGGTTAGGCCTTTGCGTTCCATTTCGAATTTTATGGCCTCAACAGGATCTGGCAATTCCATAGGAAAATGCCTCGCTTCATAAGCCTCGATCAATGTGACCATGACATCAAGCTTTTCACCTTCCGGCGTATCCGTTTTGGCCATCATCAGGCCCTCAATCTCTTTTAATGCCGCATGATAGTCGGCATCAGTTCTAATTGGTTTAATGTTCATAATTAACGCTCTCCAACCCCTGTTAACTGCGAGGTGCCAGGCTAAATTGTTTGCGCATCTATTTTATCGTACTGCACATGAGTGCCAATAAAACGGATGTATACGACTCGATAGGCGTAGTTGATCCAAACGACCAGTCGGTACTTATTGCCTGCAATATTGAAAACTACACGCCCATCTTTGAGGATACTGGCATTTCTAAAGTCCTGTTTCACCTCGGCCGGTGTACTCCAGTCAGCAGCCAGTGTATGACGATACCAGGCCAGTGCTGGCTCTTTAGCATCCAGATACTCAGGATTATTTTCCCAGAATGCTTTCAGTGTGGACAAGGCTATTATTCTCATAAAACGAGAATAGTCCCAAAATGGGATGCTTGTCAATGTGAATCAGCTAAGCAACAAACAGGCAGGTGGTATAAAGCGGCCAATAAAAAACCCCATGCCTTGCGGCACAGGGTTTGTATTGGTGGAGCTGGCGGGATTATTCCGGACATTCTGTCCTCCGCCCTAAGGGCCATCGTCGTGCCTCCTATGTTCAAATTCGCTCCCGACAAATTTGTCGAACCCTGCGGGTTCTCGTCCCGAACACAAATAAAAAAGGCCACCCTGCAGGGTGGCCTCTTAGAATTGGTGGAGCTGGCGGGACTCGAACCCGCGTCCAGAAAGCGTCTACCGTTGGTACTACATGCTTATTTTGTCTTTTATTTAACTATTTCGAACTCCGACAAACAGGATTTCTCATAGCGGTCCTGCTTATATTTCGCGGTTCAACCCCAGGCGGGTTTCCCTCGCTAGTTCATGTGGATGACCTTCCGAACCTCTACCCATGAACGAAGTCTGAGTGGAAGGGCTCACGGCCGGTTATTAAGCGGCGAGAGCGTAGTTTTCGTCGTTTGCGACTACTTTAAGTGCGGCTTTTTAAAGAGGCCAACCGCTCCTCTGCATGCACCTCAGGCGTCCAGAATCCTGTCGAATCCAAAATCAGCCCCGAAATCGTTCACACAATCTCTATATGCGCCTCAAGTGTACCATATTCAAGAGCTGCGCAGTAAAAATTTAATCTTTCCTGATAATCTGAGATGGTTGCCAGTGTTGTGGGTGACAGAAATCAGTTTTCAGGTTCTGTCAGGCACTGTGCTTCATAATCCGTTCTTTCTGACGTTCCCAGTCGCGGTTTTTCACTGTATCCCGCTTGTCCTGATTGTGTTTACCTTTAGCCAGGTAAACCTCAACTTTGACCCAGCACTTTTTCCAGTACATGGCGGTGGCCACAATCGAATAGCCCTGGCGTTCGCGGGCACCGATCAGGCGATTTATTTCTCTTTGCTTTAATAATAGTTTGCGGGAGCGGTCCGGGTCGCACACCACGTGGCTCGAGGCCTCTTTCATTGGCTGAATACTGCAGCCAAGCAGATAAGCTTCGCCGTTGTGAATGATCACATAGCTGTCTGAGAGATTAACCTTACCGGCACGGATGCTTTTGACTTCCCACCCCTGTAGTGACAATCCTGCTTCGAATTTGTCTTCGAGAAAGTACTCGTGGCGGGCCTTCTTATTCAGCGCAATAGTGCTGCTTTGTTTAGATTTGTTCGTCTTCTTATTCATCGGCGGTATTATACCCAAATGGCCTTAATATGCGAGTTTCAGGTTACCTGGTCAATATATGCTCAGGTTGTCTTATTGCAGCGCTTTGCACACCCGTAAAAGGGTGACGGGCCTGCACTTTAAGGTGACTTGGGGGTATACTGCAACGAATTTTTCATGGCGGCTGGCAAACATGCCGCCATATCCGTAATGTCCCTGTACTGGTGGGGCACAATGAAGGAGTCTTGATGGCGAATGTGAATCGCAGTGCACTGGTCAGTTACAGTGCTGAATCCATGTTTGATTTGGTTAACGATGTTGATGCCTATCCCCAGTTCCTTCCTGGCTGCGCCGAGACACAGGTGCATAACGCCGATGAAGACCGCATGAAGGCCTCAATTCTGATCAGTAAAGGCGGTTTACGTCAGTGGTTTACTACCCAGAACCAGCTGAAGCGGGGAGAGTATATTCAGATGGAGTTGATTGAAGGGCCTTTCAGTCATTTAAGCGGTGGCTGGCGGTTTACGCCGTTGTCTGCCGATGCCTGTAAAATTGAATTAGATCTGAAGTTTGAATTTGCCAGTCGCCTGGCACAGGCGGCCTTTGGAAAAATATTCAGCAGTATTGCCAGCAATATGGTGTCAGCTTTTACGCAGCGGGCCAGGGAGGTGTACGGTGACCGATAAGCAGATTCGTCTTGAAGTGACCTATGCATTGCCGGATCAACAGGCACTGATGGAAGTGGTAGTGGAGCAGGGCGCCACGGTAGAACAGGCCATTAAAGCCTCAGGTATTCTGCGCCGCTTTGAGCACATTGATCTTGCAAACAGTAAGGTCGGTATTTGGTACAAAACCTGTAAGCTTGATGATCAGCCCAAAGAAGGTGACAGAATCGCTATCTACAGGCCATTAATTGCAGACCCGAAAGAAGTCAGACGGCGCCGGGCCGAAAAAGCAAAACAAGAAGGCCGTGCCGACAAAGTCACCGGGGGGCGGGTGAATTCGTTAAAACGCAAAGCACCAGAACAAGGCAGTGATTAAATACAGGCGGAGTGTAATTCCGCCTGCATTGATTCTGATAAATATTATTCTGGCTGTTGATTTAAAGGCGTATTGAAGTTTTCTGGCTGCTCAAAATCGCCCTGCATGGTCGCCAGTGCGTCGTCTTTAAACTCAAGCACAAGATCTTTACGCACATCCTTACCACCCATGCCACGTTTCATGGTGTAAACGTAATACCATTTGTCATCACTAAAGGTATCTTCAATTACAGGCTTGCCAAGAATAAAAGCTACCTGTTCCCTGCTCATTTGTACCCGTAACTTGTCGATATCATCCTGATCCAGGTAGTTGCCCTGAGGAATATCAATACGGTAAATCCAGCTTTGGCAGGCTTGCAAGCTTGTAAGAATAATGAGGCTGATTAAGAGTTTTTTATAGGTCATAGTTATTCGGTCTTCACTGAGTGGCTGCATCCTAACTGTTTGCCGTAGAACTGTCTATGGCAGATCTAAGCAGGGTGACAATAAGTCAGGAAATCGGCGGCCTTCATCCAGAACGTTGTCATCTGACAGGCCGCTGCTAAGAGCCTCTAATGAGCGAGAAGTTCCCTGGCATTCGCCATAGCCGTTTCGGTGAGTTTGTCACCGGTGAGCAAACGTGCCAGCTCTTCCACTCGTTGTTCCTGCTCAAGTGTCTGCATATGGGTTTCGGTAGTTGTGCCGTCACTGAATTTGGTCACCAACATCTGATTGTGGGCACTGGCGGCTACCTGTGGCAGATGCGTTACACAAAGTACCTGGGCCTTTTCGCCGAGTTTACGCAATAACTGGCCGACAACAGAAGCGGTAGGCCCGCTGATGCCTGAATCGACTTCATCAAATATCAAGGTGGGTACCTGATGGCTGGTAATGACCTGAACGGCGAGGCCGATTCGAGACAGTTCACCGCCTGAAGCGACTTTCTCGAGTACCTCTGGTGGTTGTCCTGGGTTAGTGGCAACCAGCAGGTGAATCTGATCCAGGCCATAGCGGCTGATAGTAGCACTGGGGTCGAACGCTACCTGCACCTCAACTTTAGCCTGGGCCATATTCATTTTGCGAATACGCTGTTCTATTTCGCGGGCCAGTTTGTTACCGGCCTGTTGTCTGGATTGACTCAGTGCCTGTGCATGATGCACATAATCCTGCTTAAGATTGTCCAGTTTATCGGCGAGCTGCTCAAGACGATCATCATCCTGTTGCAACTGTGCATATTCATGCAGCAACTGCTGGTGGTGCTGATACAGGTTTTCCGGTACTACCTGATGTTTGCGTGCCAGTTCCATGGCTTTGGAGAAGCGCTCTTCAACCTGCTGCATTCGCAATGGATCGATCTCCAGCCCTTCTACATAGTCACGTAACTGCACGGCAGCTTCATCAACCTGAATGGTGGCTTCAGACAGCAGCTCAATAATCGGCACCAGGCTGGCATCCTGCTCACGTAACTCAGAAAGCCTGTCTACGGCATGCTGGATCAATGACAGGGCATTGATATCGTCGTCATCATAAAGCTGATGAAAACTCAGTTGTGACTGTTCCAGCAGGCTCTGGCTGTGACTCAGGCGTTTATGTTCTTTCTCAAGGCTGGCAAACTCCTCTTCCTCAATGGCAAAGTCATTCAGCTCCTGTACCTGATACTCCAGCAACTGACGCCGGGCCTCACGCTGCTCCTGGTTTTGCAACAGGGCCTGATAGTCCTGCTTACTTTCCTGCAATATATTAAAGGCCTGCCTGACCTTGTCCAGTAACGGCGAGTGTTTAGCAAAGTCATCGACAATGCGGCGCTGATTGTCTGCTTTGAGTAATTGTTGATGGGCATGCTGGCCATGGATACTGATAAGCAGGTTACCCAGTATCTTTAACTGCTGAAGTGAAGCGGGTATACCGTTTATATAAGCTTTAGAGCGGCCTTCTGCGGAGATCACCCGCCGGATGATACATTCTTCAGTATCCATATCCTGCTCAGTGAGCCAGCGTGTTGCCGCCGGTAAATCATCCAGAGTGAAACTGGCAGTGATCTCGGCTTTCTTAGCCCCTTTTCGCACCATGCTGGCTTCGGCCCGGTCACCTAAACACAGGCCCAGAGCATCGATGGCGATCGATTTCCCCGCACCGGTTTCCCCGGTGACCGCGGTCATCCCCTTCGCCAGGTCGATATCGAGGGACTGAACAATTGCAAAATGTCGGATAGAAAGTTGTACCAGCATTGTAAACCTCTGTTTATTTATACAGGTCGCTGTAACTATATACAGTTAAATATTTCTGTCCAGCATCTGATAAAAATTTTTCCTGATCCTTCTCTCCTATCTCCTCACCCCTTACTGATACAGAGTTGAATTTAACCGGCTGACGCGATCGTCCGCATAAATTCGGCCCTACAATTCCTCACACTTCACTAATAAAGCTTGCTACCCCAGCCCAGTTTGGCCCGTAATACGCTGAAATAGTTATAGCTTTTAGGGTGGATAAGACGCAGGGTGTAGGGGTTTTTGCGAATACGAATTTCATCGCCGGGCAATACACTTAATACTACATGGCCATCACAACTGACCTGCAGGGTTTCGGTGTTGTCCTGGGAGATCACCAGCCGGATCTCACTGTTGGCATCCAATACAATAGGGCGGCTACTCAGGGTATGAGGAAACATGGGCACCAGCGTCAGCGCATCGAGATTGGGCATCAGTATGGGACCACCACCGGAGAGGGAGTAGGCGGTTGAGCCTGTTGGCGTGGCGATAATCAGGCCATCAGAGCGCTGGCTGAACACAAACTGAGCATCAACATGCACTTCAAATTCCATCATATGTGCTACTTCGCTGTGATGCACTACGGCTTCATTAACTGCGGCATTGCTGCTTTTTAGCTGATCATGTCGGTAAACTTCTACTTCAAGTAAAAAACGTTGCTCAGTCACATAGTTACCGGCAAAAATATCGTCTAACTGGGCTTCAATATTATCCGGATGGATGTCGGTTAAAAAGCCCAGGTTACCCCGGTTGACGCCAACCACGCCGACATTAAAGCGCGATAGTACCCGCGCCGCGCCCAGCATATTGCCGTCGCCGCCTACCACAATAGCCAGATCGGCGACTTTACCAATGCCGACAATATCCATTGCTTCAAGGTTGTCGTTATCGAATCGGGTAGCAACCTGTTCTTCAACCAGTACACGATAGCCGTTCTGTATCAGGTATTCATAGATTGCCCTGAGGCTCTCATTCGCTCCCTGATGATCGGGTTTACCAATCAACCCTATGGTTTTAAAGCGTTCTTGCATGGCTACAGGCCCATTATCAGTTGCGGCTTGGTAATCGTAAACGCGGTCAGATGCGGGGCATCTGAGGCGAATAGAGTATCTGTTTATCCTAATCACAAAGAGAGTAACTGTCGCGGTAAATAATGCAATAGCCATTGCTGTGATGGAAAGTTGGAAAAACCCCTTGAATCGCTGTAAACCAACCCCATTTACTGCTGCAACCTGATTTACAGACTTAGTTAGACGGAGAGCCGAATGAGCAACGAGCAGCAGCCACAACAAGACGAGCAGCAGCCGGAGACTGAAAAACAACAGGATGTTCAGGCTGAGCAAGATGCTCAGCAAGAGCAGAAGCTGAGCCCGGAGGAGCAACGAATCGCTGAACTGGAATTGGCCCTTGAAAAAGCGGAAACCACAGTCAGGGATCAGAAAGACTCTGTGCTCAGGGCTCGGGCCGATATGGAGAATGCGCGCAAACGAGCCGAAGCTGAAATTGATAAGGCCAGAAAGTTTGCACTTGAACGCTTTGCCGGTGAACTGCTGAACGTGATCGATAACCTTGAGCGCGCATTGCAGGTGGCTGATGCCAGCAATGAAGCCGTGAAGCCATTAATCGAAGGTGTGGAACTGACACATAAGTCATTTATCTCCACCATCGAGAAATTCGGCATGCAGGTCATCGATCCGCAGGGAGAGAGCTTTAACCCCGATCTGCATCAGGCCATGTCGATGCAGGAAAGCGATGAAGTGGAGCCGAATTCCGTTATTGCAGTCATGCAAAAAGGTTATCAGCTAAACGGACGTCTGTTACGCCCGGCCATGGTGATGGTTTCCCGTGCTCCGGAAGCCGGAGTGGATACAGAAGCCTAATAGACACAAATTTACTGGGGATTTTTTTGCCCTTGTTATTGAAAACAAGCTCGGGCATCCCCACAAAAGTAGCAACTGGTATTAACGAAATTTTTGGAGTGGACTAATGGGCAGAATCATTGGTATTGACTTAGGTACAACAAATTCATGTGTCGCCGTACTTGATGGTGATAAACCTCGTGTAATCGAAAATGCAGAAGGGGATCGTACCACCCCCTCGATTATTGCATTCACGAAAGACGGTGAAACACTGGTAGGACAGCCGGCTAAACGTCAGGCGGTTACTAACCCGAAAAACACCCTGTTTGCCATCAAGCGGTTGATCGGTCGTCGCTGGGAAGATAAAGAAGTGCAGCGAGATATCGACATCATGCCCTTTGGAATTATCAAAGCCGATAATGGCGATGCCTGGGTTGAAGTGAACGACAAAAAGATGGCACCGCCGCAGGTTTCGGCCGAAGTGCTGAAAAAGATGAAGAAAACCGCTGAAGATTACCTCGGTGAAGAAGTCACTGCAGCGGTTATTACCGTGCCGGCTTACTTTAATGACTCTCAGCGTCAGGCCACTAAAGATGCAGGCCGTATCGCTGGTCTGGAAGTAAAACGTATTATCAACGAACCCACAGCTGCAGCCCTTGCTTATGGCATGGACAAGAAAAAAGGCGACAACGTGGTTGCCGTTTATGACCTCGGTGGTGGTACCTTTGATATTTCCATTATCGAAATTGATGAAGTGGAAGGCGAGCACACCTTCGAAGTACTGGCTACCAATGGTGACACCCACTTAGGTGGGGAAGACTTTGACAATCGCCTGATCACCTATCTGGTTGATGAGTTTAAGAAAGATCAGGGTATGGATCTGCGTAAAGATCCGCTGGCCATGCAACGACTCAAAGAAGCGGCAGAGAAGGCGAAGATTGAATTGTCTTCCGCTCAGCAGACCGAAGTGAACCTGCCTTATATTACCGCTGACGGTTCAGGTCCTAAGCACCTGACTATTAAAGTGACCCGTGCCAAACTGGAGTCTCTGGTAGAAGACATGGTGAAGGATTCACTGGGCCCGGTTAAGCAAGCTTTGGCTGATGCCGATCTGTCAGTGTCTGATATTCAGGACATCATCATGGTGGGCGGTCAGACCCGTATGCCATTGGTGCAAAAATATGTAACCGACTTCTTTGGTAAGGCACCACGTAAAGACGTTAACCCTGATGAAGCGGTTGCTGTTGGTGCTGCCATCCAGGGTGGTGTACTGGCCGGTGATGTAAAAGACGTACTGCTGCTGGATGTGACACCATTGTCTCTGGGTATCGAAACCATGGGCGGTGTGATGACCAAGCTGATTGAGAAAAATACCACTATTCCGACCAAAAAGTCGCAGGTGTTCTCAACGGCAGAAGATAATCAGTCTGCGGTAACTGTGCATGTGATGCAGGGGGAACGTAAGCAGTCTGCCGGTAACAAGTCACTGGGGCAGTTTAACCTTGAAGGTATTCGCCCGGCGATGCGCGGTGCACCTCAGATTGAAGTGACCTTCGATTTGGATGCCGACGGTATTTTGCATGTGTCTGCCAAAGATAAAGACACCGGCAAAGAACAGAAAATCACCATCCAGGCCTCATCGGGTTTATCCGAAGATGAAGTCAACAAGATGGTGCAGGATGCTGAGGCGAACGCTGAAGAAGATAAGAAGTTTGAGGAAATGGTGCAGGCCCGCAACCAGGCTGACGGACTGGTACATTCCACCCGTAAGCAGATTGAAGAAGCCGGTGATGCGCTGAGTGAAGAAGACAAGACTCAGATTGAAACGGCAGTGTCTGCGCTGGAGACCGCCATTAAAGGTGACGACAAGGCAGAGATTGAGGCTAAAACTCAGGAGTTGATTCAGGCTTCCTCCAAGCTGATGGAAGTTGCCCAGGCGAAAGCGGCTGCAGAAGGTGCTGAAGGTGCCGCTGACGGTGATGCACAATCTTCTTCATCTAAAGCGGATGATGATGTGGTGGACGCCGAGTTTGAAGAAGTCAAAGACGACGATAAAAAGTCCTCTTAAGTCATCTTTAGCGCGGTCACAGTGTGATTGCCGATCACGTCGGGCGCAGAGGATCAATTCTTTTGCGCCCGAATTTGTATTCGGGAGCAAGCAAACAGTATGTCGAAGCGAGACTATTATGAAGCGTTAGGGGTAGCCAAAGATGCCTCTGAGCGCGATATAAAAAAGGCCTATAAACGCCTGGCAATGAAATATCACCCTGATCGTAATCAGGGCGATAAGGCATTGGAAGAAAAGTTTAAGGAAGCGCAGGAAGCCTACGAAGTCTTAACCGATCCCCAGAAACGTGCGGCCTATGATCAATATGGCCATGCAGGGGTGGATCCTAATCGCGGTGGCGGTCATGGCGGTGGTCATGCTGATTTTGGCGATATTTTTGGCGATGTGTTTGGTGATATTTTTGGCGGTGGGCGCCGTCAGCAGTCACGGGCACGTCAGGGGGCGGATTTACGTTATAACCTTGAATTAAGCCTGGAAGAGGCCGTTCGTGGTAAGAATGTAGAGATTCGTATTCCAACTCTGGTCGGGTGTGAGGAATGTGATGGTTCCGGCGCCAAGAAAGGGTCCAGCCCCACTACATGCCCCACCTGTCACGGCCAGGGGCAGGTGCAGATGCGTCAGGGTTTTTTTGCTGTACAGCAGACATGCCCCACCTGTTCCGGGCGCGGTAAAATAATCTCCGATCCGTGCCGCAAGTGTCATGGTCAGGGTCGTACAGAGAAGAGCAAAACCCTGTCTGTCAAAGTGCCTGCAGGCGTAGATACCGGTGACAGAATTCGCTTATCCGGTGAAGGTGAAGCGGGTGAAATGGGTGGCCCGGCGGGCGACCTTTATGTGCAGGTGCATATTAAAGAACATCCGATTTTTGTCCGTGATGGTAATAATCTTTATTGTGAAGTACCCATCAGCTTTACCCGCGCAGCGCTTGGTGGTGATGTGCATGTTCCAACCCTGGATGGCAAGGTTAAACTGAAGGTATCCCCTGAAACTCAGACCGGACGTATGTTTCGCCTGCGTGGAAAAGGCGTTAAGTCGGTGCGTAACGGTGCCGTTGGTGACCTGATGTGTAAGGTGGTGGTGGAAACGCCGGTAAACCTTAACAGCAAGCAAAAAGAGATGCTTGAAGAGCTGGACAAGTCTATGGGTACCGGCGATGAAGCCGCCAAATATCGGCCCAAGGAAAAGGGCTTTTTCGACGGAGTGAAAAAGTTCTTTGATGATCTGACCGGTTAAGTCTTTTCCATTAGATTCCCGCTATAAAAAGCCATGAAACATTACAGTTTCGTGGCTTTTTGTTATCTGGCATTGTATAAAATTACATAAAACAGGCAGATATTCTTTGCTAAAAGTCATTACTTCTTTAAGTTCCGCGTAATCATCAATAGCGTTAATTTAAAACCAGATGACTTTGGGTCGGGAAATTGGGGGGCCGGAAGCAAATGTTTAATACTTATCAGGAGATATTCAACAATCGTGCGTGGAGTTACCATCAGGCCATGCAATCTGCACCAGATGCCCGCAGACTGGAGTTCGAGATTGCGCTGGATTATCTGCAGCCAGGAACAGGGCAGTCGATAGTCGATATGCCTTCCGGAGGAGGCTATCTTAAACAGTATATTCAGGATCCCACAACAGACCTTATTTTTATAGAAACCACGTCTGAGTTCGCAAAGCATTGCCCTGAGTCAGATGATTGTACCCGGTTAATTGGTGATTTTGATAATCTTCCGGTACAGGATAGCTGCGCAGATCGCCTCAGCGTCACTGCAGATCAGTCAGGAGAGCGGGGTCAGTCGTGTAAGGCAATATTCAGAGTTACTCATGTTGTTCATTGTAAAACGACTTGGCCCCCTGATGTATTATGAAGCTGAGCTTTGGAGGCCCTCGCTGTCCTTTAAAGATAAGCTGGGCTTTCTGAATGCCGAACAATATCAACAACGACTTGCGCAGCTTAATCCTGTTCCCTATCGAAAGCTGTCTCAGCATAAAGTGGCGGAGAAAGCTCTGCTTCAACTGGCGGGAATTCCTACCCCTGCTTTTGTAGGCTTTTTTAATCATCAAAAGGGGTTTACCTATCCTCACATAAGCTTTGCCGGACTGGATATGGCTATCAGTGAAACGGGGCCAGTTATTATTGAGTTGAATCTGGAACCCGACAAAGTAACAGCCAGAAATTTTGACTTACCGCTGAAACAGCTCCTTCTTTAGCCTGCATCATCTATACGGATTGGTATATTGCCCAATGGTATGGTGGAATATCTGTATCTAAAGCAACTGAGTAAAATCATGAAGTCAGTTTTACTTCTGGCAATGCTATTGTGTCTGTGCACTTCTGTTCATGCCGGAG
Source organism: Lacimicrobium alkaliphilum (assembly GCF_002591895.1). Classification (GTDB taxonomy): domain Bacteria; phylum Pseudomonadota; class Gammaproteobacteria; order Enterobacterales; family Alteromonadaceae; genus Lacimicrobium; species Lacimicrobium alkaliphilum. Next base: position 78,589 of record NZ_NISX01000005.1, on the reverse strand, counting down.
ATTCTTTCGGGTTTGAGGCGAAGACGTATTCTCATGGTGGTCAAAGCCTCAACTACCGTATTCTTTATCCGGCTGATTTTGAGCCTCAAAAAACGTACCCATTGGTGTTATTTCTGCATGGCGCTGGTGAACGTGGGGACGATAATCTTGCCCAGCTTACTCATGGCGCAGAATTATTCGCCCGTGAGGATGTCCGTCGTGAATATCCGGCCATTGTCGTTTTTCCACAGGCGCCTGAGAATGACTATTGGGCGAATGTTGATGTGTTGAGGGAAAGCCAGCCCTATCAGTTACAATTTGCTGATATTTCGGCGCAGCCTACTGATGCCATGCAATTGGTGTTGGCACTGACTGATGTGCTGAGTGCAGAGCCATTTGTCGACAAACAACGGGTTTACGTTGGGGGATTGTCTATGGGGGCGATGGGAACCTATGAAATACTGGCCAGACGTCCTCACTTATTTGCCGCCGCGATAGCGATATGTGGCGGTGGCAATGTGAACAATGCTGCTCACTATCAAAAAGAGCTGCACATCTGGGCTTTCCACGGAACTGAAGATAAGGTGGTGGATGCCAGCTTGTCTGAAGAAATGGTCGCGGCAATTAACCAGCATGGTGGTAATGCCAGACTGACTCTGTACAAAGATACCAACCACAACAGTTGGGACAAGGCCTTTGCCGAGCCAGCCCTGTTGCCATGGCTGTTTACACAACGACTGGATGAATAACGACCGATGAGACTGTTTGTAATTATCATAGCGCTGATAGTACTAAATGCTGCCAATGTGCAGGCGGAAACAGTCAGAGTCGGGCTGCACTATTCTGCACCCTGGGCATACGCGAATGATGAGGGGGAGCTGCGGGGTATTGATTACGATATTGTCCGCCATATTTTTAACGAGCTGGGTTTTGAAGTGGATATCGAGCTGTTTGCCTATGAAAGACTGGTGCAGAAGTTTCGCGATAAGGAACTGGACTATATCAGCCCTATGGCGTTTGAATTGCCCGGAGCACATCTGACCGAAGACTATCTGGAAATTCAGGATGTGGCGGTGACATCGGTTAAAACAGCGATCAAGTTGGAAAAGATAGAAGACCTGGAGGGTAAAGCCGTAGTTGCCTATCAAAAAGCCACCGAGGTGCTGGGACAGGAGTTCGCTGCAGCTGTTGCCAAAGGTGCCTATATGGAAATGGCCGACAGAGAGCGGCAATTGGATTTGTTGAAACATCTGAAAGTTGATGTGGTAGTCGGTGACCGCAGCGTTCTGGAGTATTTCAGCACCAAGAATTACGGAGAAGGCAGTATAGAGGTGCATGAAATTTTTCCACACACCAATTATCCCGGCGTGTTCTGGGACGCAGAACTGGCAAAAGCATTCAATGAAATACTGATTAAAATGCGTAAAACGGGTCTGTTGAAGAAGTATCACAGCAAAACCCGCAGTTGATATGGTTTATAGCCAAACAGCCTAAACAGATCTTTTTATACAGGCCATTACGGGCTGATTATTTATGGCCATTTAGTGCAGAATTGACAACATAAAATGAGTCACACAGGAAAACTATGAAAACAGGTATTTTTGGTGCGAATGGCCGCATGGGCCGCGTATTAATCGATGCTGTGACGCAGGAGCCGCAGGCTGAGCTTAGCGCCGCAATTGTGCGTTCAGGCTCGAACTGGTTGGGCATGGATGCTGGGCAACTGGCCGGTATTGGCGAGCAGGGGCTGACAGTAACAGACAGGCCGGAGCGACAGGCAGATGAGCTGGACGTGATGATCGATTTCACCTTGCCTGAAGCCCTGAAAACGAATCTGGATTGGTGTCGGGCACATAATAAGCCTGTGGTGATTGGAACCACAGGCCTGAATGATGAGCAAAAGGCCGAGTTGGAAAGGGCAGCAGAACAAATTCCCATTGTCTTTGCGGCCAATTATAGTGTCGGCGTTAACCTGCTGCTGAACCTGCTTAAACAGACCGCCAGAGTCATGGGGCAGCAATGTGATATTGAAATCTGGGAGGCTCACCACCGACATAAGCTGGATGCGCCATCCGGCACTGCCGTGGCGATGGGTGAGGTGATTGCCGATGAACTGGGGCGGGATCTGGGCAAAGACGCTGTCTATGGGCGAGAGGGGCATACAGGCGAGCGGCCACAACAACAAATTGGCTTTGCTACCATCAGGGCCGGAGATATCGTCGGTGAACACACTGCTATGTTTGCCGATATCGGTGAGCGCATTGAGTTGACCCACAAAGCCAGTAGCCGTCTGACCTTTGCCAAAGGCGCCGTCAGAGCCGCCATATGGTTAAAAGACAAACCTGCCGGACTCTATTCAATGCAACAGGTGTTGGGGCTGGAGTAACATACCCGCTGATGAGGGACGGCCCGAACTTTGAGCGCTGTTTTTTCTTCACCCCATCGTTTCGGAGCGTTAGTGATATTTCTGCGAGTGGCACATTGTTTTGCAATGGGCCAGGCCAGTTGATGGCTTTGTCTGGTCTTTTCTGGCAGCTTTAACGCTTCGGCGAGCTCAGCTTTAAACACCGGGTTTTGCAGGTGTTTTTTGTCCTGTACCTGGTCGTTATCAGCGATCTTGTGACAGCACTGTGAGCATCCTGTTGGCTGCCAGAACCATCGAGGCTTAAACTGACGTTTCACTCAAATGTGCCACACCAGGTTGACAAAACGGCCATTTAGTATTCAGGTGTGATTGTAGGTGTGCTGCTAATTGATTCGTGACTCTGTGGTGACAGAGGAATGACGAAACTGCGCATTAGAAGTTAATGAGTTTTAGCGCTTAGAGGGTGAAATGTGTTAGTAAGCTCTATTTTGTATTGTTTAATAAATCATAATGGACGTAAAAAGGGTTTTAATATAGACTAGCCAGAATTTGCCAAATTTTTGCATTTGACCGGAGTGTCCGGCTTGTATAGTCAGCAAAAACAAGTAGACGGGATGTAGCCAGCTTTCATTTTTTAGCTGATTACGCCCGTTTTTTTTGAGTTGCCAGTCTACCCCTGCTTATAAGTCGCGGGGGCAGCGAATAGGAGGTTGACTTGACTAAATCCGCCCTTTTGGTCCTTGAAGACGGTTCAGTTTTCAAAGGTACCGCCATTGGAGCTGAAGGTGTTGCAGTTGGGGAGGTGGTGTTCAATACCGCCATGACAGGTTATCAGGAAATACTAACCGACCCCTCATACACCGAACAGATCGTAACCCTCACTTATCCCCACATCGGCAATACCGGTACCAACGACGAAGACACTGAATCAGACAAAATCATGGCTAGGGGGCTGGTGATCCGCGATTTACCCCTGATAGCCAGTAACTTTCGTAATCAACAATGTTTGTCTGACTATCTTAAAACGAACAATATTCTCGGCATCGCCGATATTGATACCCGCAGACTGACCCGAATTCTGCGTACAACCGGCGCGCAAAACGGCTGTATTGTGGCCGGTGATAATCTGGATGAAGCTAAGGCGCTGGAAAAAGCGAAAGCTTTTCCCGGTCTGAAAGGTATGGATCTGGCTAAAGTGGTGTGTACCGATAAGGCCTATGAGTGGAACCATGGCAGTTGGCAATTAGAACAAGGTCATCAGGAAAACCGTCAGGACCTGCCTTATCATGTAGTGGCTTACGATTTTGGCGCCAAGCGCAATATATTGCGTATGTTGGTAGACAGAGGCTGCAAGTTAACGCTGGTACCGGCACAAACCTCTGCTGAAGAGGTGCTGTCGATGAACCCTGATGGCGTCTTCTTATCCAACGGCCCGGGTGATCCTGAGCCCTGTACTTATGCCATTGAAGCGATTAAAACCCTGCTTGAAAATGATCTGCCGGTTTTCGGTATTTGTCTGGGTCATCAGCTTCTGGCCCTGGCCAGCGGCGCAAAAACCGAAAAGATGAAGTTCGGTCATCATGGTGCTAACCATCCGGTAAAAGATATCGCCAATAACAGAGTGATGATCACCAGTCAGAACCATGGTTTTGCGGTGGCTAAAGACAGCATGCCGGATAACCTCGACGTGACCCATATTTCGTTATTTGATGATTCAATTCAGGGTATTCATCGCACTGACAAGCCGGCATTCAGTTTTCAGGGGCACCCTGAAGCCAGTCCGGGTCCCCATGACGCCGCACCATTGTTTGATCATTTCATCGAACTTATCCAAGCAAACAAGTAACGGGGAAGAGCATGCCAAAACGTACAGACATACAAAGTATTCTTATTATCGGCGCTGGCCCCATCGTTATTGGCCAGGCCTGTGAATTCGATTATTCCGGGGCGCAGGCCTGTAAAGCGCTTCGCGAAGAAGGCTACCGGGTGATTCTGGTGAACTCAAATCCCGCCACTATCATGACCGACCCGGAAATGGCCGATGCCACCTACATCGAGCCTATTCACTGGGAAGTGGTAAAGAAAATTATCGAGAAAGAGCGCCCCGATGCAGTATTGCCGACCATGGGAGGGCAGACAGCCCTTAACTGTGCGCTGGAACTCGATAAATACGGTGTACTGGAAGAGTTTGGCGTAGAGATGATCGGAGCCACGGCTGATGCTATCGACAAAGCTGAAGATCGCGACCGTTTCGATCAGGCTATGAAAGCCATTGGTCTGGAGTGCCCCAGAGCCGAAATTGCCCAGAGTATGGACCAGGCCCACGATGTACTAAGTCGAATTGGTTTTCCCTGTATTATTCGTCCTTCTTTTACCATGGGCGGCTCCGGTGGCGGCATCGCATACAATGTTGAAGAATTTGAGGAGATCTGTCGCCGCGGCCTGGACTTATCACCCACCAAAGAGCTGTTGATTGACGAGTCTCTGATAGGCTGGAAAGAATACGAAATGGAAGTGGTGCGGGATAAAAACGATAATTGCATTATCGTCTGTACCATTGAAAATATCGATCCTATGGGTATTCATACCGGTGACTCCATTACTGTAGCCCCGGCACAGACGTTGACCGATAAAGAATTCCAGATTATGCGTAATGCGGCACTGGCGGTATTGCGTGAAATCGGTGTGGAAACCGGCGGCTCCAATGTGCAGTTTGGTGTCGATCCTGAAACCGGTCGTCTGGTGATTATTGAGATGAATCCCAGGGTATCCCGTTCTTCGGCACTCGCATCCAAGGCCACCGGCTTCCCGATTGCGAAAGTTGCGGCCAAACTGGCCGTGGGATATACCCTGGATGAACTTTCCAATGAAATTACCGGCGGCCTTACACCAGCCTCCTTTGAACCGGCCATAGATTATGTGGTGACCAAAATACCGCGCTTTAATTTTGAAAAGTTTGCCGGTTCTAACGATCGCTTAACCACGCAGATGAAGTCTGTGGGTGAGGTGATGGCCATCGGTCGTAATCAGCAGGAATCTTTGCAAAAAGCCATGCGCGGACTGGAACAGAATGTCTCAGGTTTTGATCCTGTGGTGGACTTATCTGACTCTGATGCCAGAACCAAAATTGTCCGTGAACTGCGTGAAGCAGGAGCCGAACGTCTGTGGTATATGGCCGATGCGTTTCGATTGGGCATGAGTGTAAAAGAGGTGTTTGAGCTAACCAATATTGATTCCTGGTTCCTGGTTCAGATCGAAGAACTGGTGCAGTTAGAAGCTAAGGTCGAAAAACTAGGCTTAGCCGGTATCGATGCAACGCTGATGCGCACACTTAAGCGCAAAGGTTTCTCCGATGCCAGACTGGCGGATATTCTGGGCGTGGCGGAAGCCGATGTGCGCAGTCAGCGTCATAAAATGGATATTAAACCGGTTTACAAGCGGGTGGATACCTGCGCAGCGGAATTCGCTACCAGTACCGCCTATATGTATTCCACCTACGATGAAGAGTGTGAAGCAGACCCCAGTAACCGCGATAAGATCATGGTACTGGGCGGCGGGCCTAACCGTATAGGGCAGGGCATAGAATTTGACTATTGCTGCGTACACGCAGCCCTTGCCATGCGCGAAGACGGTTACGAAACCATTATGGTTAACTGCAACCCCGAGACGGTATCTACCGATTATGACACCTCCGACCGGCTGTATTTCGAGCCGGTGACGTTAGAAGATGTGTTGGAAATTGTGCGGGTTGAAAAGCCTAAAGGCGTGATTGTGCAATACGGTGGGCAGACGCCACTGAAACTGGCCCGGGCGTTGGAGGCCAATGGGGTACCCATTATCGGTACCACGCCGGATGCCATCGACAGGGCAGAAGACAGAGAGCGCTTCCTGCAGATGGTACATAAGCTGGATCTGAAGCAACCTGCTAATGCGACGGTCAGCAATATTGATGAGGCCATTGATCAGGCCAAGCGTATCGGCTTTCCACTGGTGGTGCGCCCCTCCTATGTACTGGGTGGCCGGGCCATGGAAATTGTCTATGATGTTAAAGACCTGAAACGCTATCTGAACGAAGCGGTTAAGGTTTCCAACGAATCTCCGGTACTGCTGGATCGCTTCCTCGATGATGCTATCGAAGTGGATGTGGATGCTGTCAGTGATGGTGAGACCGTGGTCATGGGTGGCATTATGGAGCATATTGAACAGGCCGGAGTGCATTCAGGTGATTCGGCCTGTTCCTTACCACCTTACTCGCTGCCACAGGATATTCAGGATAAGATGCGCGATCAGGTCAGAGCCATGGCGCTGGAGCTTGGTGTTGTCGGACTGATGAATACCCAGTTTGCGGTGAAAGATGGTGAAGTCTATCTGATTGAAGTTAACCCACGCGCCGCGCGCACCATTCCTTTTGTTTCAAAAGCAACCGGGGTACCACTGGCAAAGATCGCCGCCCGGGCCATGGCGGGTCAGAAACTCACTGAGCAGGGTTTTTCCAGCGAAGTGATCCCGCCATATTTCTCGGTTAAAGAAGTGGTTATTCCCTTTGCCAAATTCCAGGGTGTGGATCCATTACTTGGCCCTGAGATGCGCAGTACCGGCGAAGTAATGGGGGTAGGGGAGAGCTTTGAGGAAGCTTACGCCAAAGCTAATCTGGGCGCGGGTGCGCCCCTGCCCAGACAGGGCAAGGCGCTGTTATCTGTGCGTGGAAACGATAAACGTCGTGTTATAGAGCTGGCCAAAGCGATGTTGGCCAAGGGCTTTAAACTCGAAGCCACAAAAGGCACGGCGCTGGTACTCAATGAAGCGGGCCTGGATTGTGCCGTGGTGAACAAACTTGCCGAAGGACGACCAAATATTGTCGATGCGATCAAAAATGGTGAGTACTGCTACATTATTAATACAACCGAAGGCCGACAGGCTATTAATGATTCCGTGTATATAAGGCGGGAAGCCCTGTTGAATAAGGTGGCATACACCACCACAATGAATGCAGCCTTTGCAACCATGAATGCGCAGGAGGCCGACGACAGGGCCCGCGTAAATTCATTACAAGAACTACATGAGAGAGTGACTCGTTAATGCAATCAATTCCTATGACAGCCAAAGGTGCAGATATGCTGCGCAAAGAGCTGAATGAACTTAAATCAGTTAAAAGGCCGCAGATTATTCAGGCCATCGCGGAAGCACGTGAGCATGGAGATCTGAAAGAAAATGCTGAGTATCATGCTGCCCGGGAGCAGCAAGGGTTCTGTGAAGGACGAATCCAGGATATTGAGGCAAAGCTTTCAAATGCGCAGATCATCGATGTCACCAAACTACCCAATAATGGTAAGGTGATTTTCGGTACGACGGTGACGTTGCTCAATCTGGAAACCGATGAGGAAACGACTTACAGGGTAGTAGGTGATGACGAAGCTGACCTGAAGCAGAATATGATTTCGGTGAACTCACCCATTGCTCGCGGTTTAATTGGTAAAGAAGTGGATGATGTTGTTCCCATTAATACACCGGCAGGTGTGGTGGAATATGAAATTGTTGATGTGAAGTATGTTTAGCCACTAACTCCTTTGATAATAGTTCCCTGACGGCGCCTTCTGGCGCCGTTTTTGTTTCTCTATTCGGAAGGGGGTATTACTCACCGGGTAACTGTTACTTACCCAAGGTATTGTGCTGTTTGTCTCGTTTTAATAAAAAGGCTTGAACATTGTAAATGTTATAATATAACATAATGACATTGAACAAGTGCGTAGCCATTTCTATATTTGTGCTGACGGGAAGAACATCGTCACAACTACTTTGGTTATGATATAACATTATTCGGGAGTGAAATGAAACAACTAACAATATTGGCGGCCACTATCGGAGCTTTGCTCTCACCTCTTGCTGCGGCTCAGTCTCTTCAGGGGCGTATCACAGATTCTGCCGGAGAACCCGTGGCAGGGGCCAGGGTACAGATTATGGGTACCAATCAGACACAAGTGTCTGATCAGCAAGGCAGATTCCAGTTTGATAAGGTTCGCACCGGAATTCTGGAGTTACACTTATCAGCCCGGCGTTTTGCGCATCTGAATCAGGATGTTCAGGTTCCTGAACAAGGCTTAAAAGACCTGAACCTGACCATGCTTAACACCAGCATCGAAGTGGTGGATGTTACCGCCACACCTTTTCATTCCTCGGCATTGGAGTCTTCCATACCCGTCAGCGTTCTGGCAGGAGATTCTTTAAGAATGCGCCAGGCCTCAACCTTAGGCGATACCCTGAAAAACGAAGTGGGAGTGCATAGTAGTTTTTACGCTTCTGTTGCCAGCAGCCCCATCATTCGTGGCCTTGACGGGCCGCGGGTGATGATTACCCAGAATGGCCTGGATGCCGGTGATGCCTCCCGGGTGGGGCCCGATCATCTGGTTTCGTCTGAAACCAGCACAGCTACGCAAATTGAAGTGCTGCGTGGTCCTTCCACATTGTTTTATGGCAGTGGCGCCATAGGCGGCGTGGTGAATGTGGTGGACAATCGTGTTCCCAAAGACACTGTTACCCGCGGGGAAACAACACTGGAGCGAGACTCGGTCAACAACCAGAAACTGGCTTCGGCATCGTTGAATACCGGCAGTGGAAACGTTGGCCTGTATGTGGATGGTTTTTGGCGTGAGAGTGATGATTACCGTATTCCCGGCCATGCAGAAACAGAGTCAGAGCACGATGATCATGCTCATGAACATGAAGAAGAAGGGTACGGGCGGGTAGAGAATACCGGATCGGAATCCCAGGGTTTTACTCTGGGTAGCAGTTACCTGCTGGATAATGGCTTTGTTGGATTCTCCTATGGCCGCATGGATCGCGAATATGGCATTCCCGGTCATGCACATGGCGATGAAGAGGAGCATGACCATGATGAGGAAGCAGAGGGCGAGGAAGCCGTTTACGCCGATATGCAGCAGGACAGATTTCAGCTTTTGAGCGAACTAAGCTTCGATCATGCCTTTATCAGCGGCGTTAATACCAGGTTTGCCTATACCGATTATGAGCATGCAGAAATCGAAGCGGGTGAGGTAGGGACTTTATTTAAGAATACCAGCAAAGAAGCCCGGGTTGAGCTTTTACATCAGCACTATCATGATTGGCGTGGTGGCCTGAGTCTGCATTATAAGCAAAGTGATTTTGAAGCGCAGGGCGCCGAAGCCTTTTCCCCGCCCTCCGACACCGAGATGCTGGCGCTTGGCTGGATGGAAGAACGGCATTTTGGTGATGTACTGGTTCAGCTTGGTGCCCGTATAGAGCGTGTTGAAGTCCGTGCCGACAGAGTAATGTTTCCCCAATCTGCGGTGCATGGTGATGAAGTTCATGAAGAAGACCATGGTAATGAATCTGCTCATGAGGAGGAACATTCTGAAGGACTGACCAGGGTGTTCAGCGCAGAACATAAATTCGAGCCTTACAGCTTGTCCGCCGGGCTGGTGTGGGATTTTCATCCCGGATATAACCTCGGGTTATCACTGTCACGGTCTCAGCGGGCACCTTCGGCGGCGGAGTTACTCTCTTTCGGCCCGCATATCGGCACTAACAGTTTTGAAGTGGGCGCTATTTTTGGACTGTTTGAAGATGAACATGGCGAACCCTATCTTGATATAACCGATAAGCAGGTGGATCTGGAGTCTTCCACTAATCTGGACATCAGTTTGCGCAAAATCAGCGGGGATTTTGGTTTTATTCTCAATGCCTTTTATAACCAGGCTGATGACTTTTATTATCAGCAGGCAACCGGACTCTTTGCCGGCGACGGACATGATCACGGTGAAGATGAGCATGGTCATGACGAGGAAGAACATGGCGCTGAAGAGGAGTTGCATGCTGATGAATTGCCGGTATTTATCTTCGCTCAGGAAGACGTCATCCTGCATGGCTTTGAGGCTCAGCTAAGCTGGCAGATTAATGCACCCTTTAAGCTGGTGGTACAGGGAGATTATATCCGTGCCAGATTAAAGCAGGGTGGTGATCTGCCAAGAACTCCACCTCTTCGCCTGGGTGCCAACCTTAAATACGAGCAGGATCAGATTAGCGCTGATATTGGTCTGACCCGCTACTTTAAACAGGACAGGATAGCAGAGCTGGAAACGGAAACTGCCGGTTATACCCTGCTCGATGCCAGTGTCACCTATCACCTGCCGCTGAACGGCAATGAGCTCGCTTTTTATCTTAAAGGCAGCAACCTGACCGATGAAGAGGCCAGGGTACATACCTCTTTCTTAAAAGACATCGCACCGTTACCGGGCCGTTCTCTGGCCGTCGGCGTGCGCGGTTACTTCTGATTTAGTTCAGGCAGAGAGTGCAATGCTCTCTGCGTCAAAATATTCAGTCGAAAATACAAGGGAATAAGAATGATGCAATCCAAAGTAAGTTTATTGGCCCTGATGGTATCTGCCGCACTACTGGGTGGTTGTGGTGATGCTACCACCACAATAGTGGAAAAAGAGCCAATCGTTGAAGACGACCATGACGATGATCACGGTGATGAACATAGCAGTGCCGGCCGCCTGATTGTCAGTGCAAAAGATGCCAACCAGGTTAGTGTTTTTGATCTAAATGATAACGATCTGATGGCTGACTTTACTACGGTGAATCCGGTTAGTGCTTTATATGCCACTTCAGGCTCAAGATATGCCATGTTGGTGCAACGTAACCAGGACCTGGTGGAATTTCTGGACGGTGGACTCTGGCAGGAAGAACATGGTGACCACTTTGACGCGTTTGAACAGGATCCGGCCTTGGCCGCTTTTACCCTTAATGACAGTCGCCCCACCCATATTACCTATGGCGAAGGACAAACCGCAGTATTTTTTGATGGCAACGCTGTTACGGGCATTCCCGCCGGGGTTGCAGTGTTCGATGAACACACTGTCGAAGATGATGGTGAATATCCGCTGTTAAGTTACAACACCCATATGCATGGTGCAGCACAAGTTCGCGGTGAGTATCTGCTCTCAACTGTTCGTGACGCAGACAGCGATAGTACGCTACCGGATAAGATTGCCCTTTATCATCAGCATGATGATCATTTCGATATAGAGCTGGTCTTTGATGTCAGTTGCCCGGGATTACATGGTAGTGCTCAGAATCATGACTTTATCAGCTTTGCCTGTACAGACGGCGTAGTGTTGATCGAACAAAGCGGCAATAATTTTACCGCCAGTAAAATTGTTAATACCGATGACTTTGCGGAAGGTATGCGGATTGGTACTCTCGCAGGCCATCATGATAACGAGATTTTTATCGGTATCGCAGGTACAACGCTGTTTTCCATTGACCCTGAAGATGGAGAAATGTTGAGCATCGATTGGCAGAATGAAGATAATGCGCGCCCTGTAGGATATGGCTTTGTCGAACATGGTGAAGGCTTTGTGGTGCTGGATGACAGCGGTCATCTTAGTATCCTTGAGCATCACGATCATGACCATGATGCTGGCGAAGAAGCGTCTCCCTGGGAATTTGGCGCCAAAGTGCATGTCAGTGAGGAAGCGGATTCGATGCCTGAAGGCAGCGGCTTTTCAATGGCAATATCCCATAGCCAGGATGTGATTTATATCTCAGATCTTATCGCCGGGCATATCGTTACCGTGGATCTGGACAGTGCCGAAATCACCGCCGAGCTGGAACTGGATTTTACCCCGGATAAGATCCTCTGGTTGGGGATTGGTGCAGAAGAAGAGGGGCACGATCACTGATCCTGCTTTACGTTGAATAACAAAAGGTGGTGCAGGTCACCTTTTTTGTTCACCTCTTCCCTGAGACTCACCCTCTAAGAGGGCCAGCTAAAGCTGTCCTAAAATTCTCCCGGAATTTTAGTGATTGGACGCGGTTAATCGTTTAGTCTGTTTTGTTAACTATATCCGGATATATAGCGATATTTGAGATGGCTTCAGAGAAAATCCCCAGACTTGGCTTTTTTACCCTTTTAGGCATATTTTTACGCTTGGGGTTAACCAGCTTTGGTGGCCCGGTGGCACACCTGGGGTATTTTCGGCACGAATTTGTCGAAAAGCGCAAATGGTTGAGTGAACAGGCCTATGCTGAGCTGGTGGCGGTGTGTCAGTTTATGCCAGGACCCGCAAGTAGCCAGGTGGGGATCGGTCTGGGTTTGCAATGGGGCGGCATCCGCGGTGCACTGGCATCCTGGCTGGGTTTTACCTTGCCATCTGCGGTTATCATGCTGCTATTTGCGCTGTATTCCGGCGAAATAACGCAATATTTTGGCAATGACTGGCTGCATGGCCTGAAAGTGGTGGCGGTGGCCGTCGTCGCGCAGGCCCTTTGGGGCATGGGGCGGAATTTATGCCCTGATCTGCCCCGTATCAGTATTGGGGTGCTATCCGCCGTGGTGTTGTTGATGCTGCCGGGTGTGGGAGCTCAGAAGGCGTTAATCCTTGCCGGCGGTCTGGCGGGGTGGTGGCTGCTGGGTACCTCTGAGCATCATCCACAGCATGATGCAATGACAGTACCACTGAGCAAACGAACCGGTGGTTTACTGCTGCTTATTTTCGCCCTGTTTCTGGCATTGTTGCCGCTACTGGCAAACAGTACCGGCAATCCGCTGCTGGAACTTTTTGACCGCTTTTATCGGGCCGGGGCACTGGTGTTTGGCGGTGGTCATGTGGTGCTGCCCCTGTTACAGGCCGAAGTCGTGCCAACGGGAATGGTCAGTAATGACACTTTTCTGGCCGGATATGGTGCGGTGCAGGCGGTGCCCGGTCCGCTGTTTACCTTTGCAGCGTTTCTTGGCGGGTCAGCACAGGGGCCGATTAGCGGTGTTTCAGGAGCTGCAGTGGCGCTGATAGCGATATTTGTGCCGGCCTTTTTACTGGTGATGGGGGCGTTACCTTTCTGGTCATCACTACGGCGTTTTTCTTCAGTGCAGCAGGCACTCAAAGGTATCAATGCCGCCGTGGTGGGGATCCTGATGGCGGCTTTCTATCAACCGGTCTGGCAAAGTGGAATCCTTACTGCTCTGGACTTTTCTCTGGCATTGCTGGCTTTTGCCATGTTGATGTTCTGGAAGGTTCCGCCTTACCTGGTGGTACTGTTTTGTGCTGTAGCCGCAGGTTTGGGCTGGCATTAGCAGGTCTGAGCGGATGAGGTTTTCGCGCAAGGAGGTATTAAGTGAAGATAATTAAGCAGGCGGTTCCTACTAATATCATTACCGGCTTTCTTGGCGTTGGAAAATCTACTGCCATACAGCATTTACTCAGTCACAAACCAGAGGGTGAAATCTGGGCGGTGCTGGTGAATGAATTCGGTGAGGTTGGCATCGACGGCAATATGCTCAGACAAAATGGTGATAACAAGCAGTTGTATATCAAAGAGGTGCCGGGGGGATGTATGTGTTGCACCTCTGGTCTGCCGATGCAAATAGCGCTGAATTTATTGCTGGCCCAGAGCAAGCCCGATCGCCTGTTAATCGAACCCACAGGCCTGGGTCATCCCCTTGAGGTCCTGCAAAGCTTAAGTGCAGAGCATTATCGCGGCATTCTTGATCTGCGTCAGACCCTGACACTGGTGGATGCCCGCAAAGCCAAAGATAAGCGCTACAGTGAACATCCGATTTTTCGTCAGCAAATTCAGGTGGCAGACAGATTAGTTGCCAATAAGTCGGATCTTTACCAGCCTGATGATCCTGATTCACTAAAAGCACTGGCAATGGAGCTGGGGTATCAGGGGGAGATTACTTCTGTCACTCAGGGACAGCTGGAGCCGAACTGGTTACAGGGTAAGGCCGGATTTGGCCAGTCGCTGATAAATGCACAACGAGACCGGACAGAAGACAGTACCGAAGCACTGGAGGCCCTCAGTGCACCTGATACCGGTTTTATTCGCCGTCAGGCTCGTGCTGATGGGTTTTATAGCTGCGGCTGGGTATTCGCGCCCTCTGCGTGCTTTAATTTTACTGCATTGATGTCGTTGCTTTTAGGACTGGATATGCAGCGTGTTAAGGCCATTATGTACACGGACAAGGGTTGGTTTGTGTTTAATCAGGTTGACGGTGTTCTCAGTACCAGTGAGTTGACTGAGGGCCTGGATAGTCGCCTGGAGTGTATCAGCGACAGTGAAAATGAATTTGACTCACTGGAACAGGCCTTGCAGCAGGTGCAAATACGCTGAGAAATCGCTAAGTAATTCGTTTAATTGTTATTTAAAGCTGTACAAAGGGGGAAAAGCTGTTATTGTAGATCCCGGCCTGCAGCGTCAGACCCGTTATTTACAACATAGTTATGCTTTAAGATCTATTGCTACATTTACCTCAAACGTTTTTGTCATTAAGTCTTTGCGTGTTGCCCAAATAATTAATCAGATTCGCAGGCATTATTACTCATCACATTATGTGTTGAGCGTTAGTTATATATATATGTTTTTTGGAGACTTAAATGTCAAAAACAACTGGTACCGTTAAGTGGTTTAACGAAGATAAAGGTTTTGGTTTCATTACACCTGCAGACAGCAGTAAGGACGTGTTTGTTCACTTCCGCGCAATCTCTGGTGACGGATTCAAAACACTGGTAGAAGGCCAATCTGTTTCTTTTGAAGTAGAACAAGGTCAAAAAGGTCCTCAGGCCGTTAACGTAGTTCCCCAGTAAATTCTGACAGGCTTGTTTACAAGCCAAATGACGAATTCTTTAAAAGCCGCTGATTTCAGCGGCTTTTTTGTTAACTACATCCATGTAGTTAACCTGCTGCGCAGGCCAGCTAAAGCTGTTCTAAAATTCTCCCGCAATGTAGGTCGGGTTTTGACAGTAAAGGTCTACGAAAACACTCCTCAAACGCCATTTTAACCACAGAGGCACAGAGAGCACAGAGAAGAGCAATACCATGTAGATTCCAATTTATTGGACTTGTATGGCTACGCTGCGTTGTCAGGCGAATTAGTTTCTGCCCTGCGCTTGATCTGAGAACTAAAGGCTTAAATTATGATACCTCTGTGTCCTCCGTGTCTCTGTGGTTTAAAAGCTTTTGACCACGAAAGGCACGAAAAACACGAAAAAGTCAAAGCACTTAATCATTCAAATCTCTGTTCTCAGTGTGCCTCCGTGGTTAATCATGTCTTTCGTAAAGGTCACTGGATGCCCGCTAACGGCACTCGGGCATGACCGGGCGTCTTTCCCGCATGTAGTTAGCGGGAATCCAGCGCCTTGTTCTTGATGACCAACCACACGAAAAGCGAACTTCACCATCGAGCCACAGAGCGTGGAAAGGGTGTTAACATCTCTGCGCCTTCGCGCCTCAGCGAGATCAAACGAATAAAAGCTTAAGATCTCGCAGAGTCGCTGAGGTCGCAGAGTCAGAAAATTTATCAGCTTTCAGTTTTCAGGAACTGACCTCTGGCCACGAAAAACACGAAAAAGGTCAAAGCGGTTAATCATTCAAATCTCTGTGCGCTCTGTGCCTCCGTGGTTATAACCAAATAAGTCTTCCCCGCTTTGCTGACACCTATTCGAGTAAAGGTTATATTATAACAAAATCAATTCAGGGCGAGGTGCTATGGACCCGGTAATTCAGCTTGATAAGGTAAAATTTGCCTGGCAAGACAAGGCTGTACTGAATATTGAACACTGGCAGGTTGAAAAAGGCCAGAAGGTGTTTTTGTACGGGCCATCAGGAAGTGGAAAATCCACGTTGCTGAATCTGCTGTGTGGCATTCTTACGCCACAAGAGGGCAGTATCAGAGTGCTTTCACAAGAGCTGAGCAGTATCAGAGCCGGTGCGCGGGATCGTTTTCGGGCCAGGCATATTGGGGTTATATTCCAGCAGTTTAATTTATTACCTTATCTCAGTGTGCGGCAAAATATTCTGCTGGCAGCGCACTTTGGCCGAACGGAGTCTGTTGAGCCTGATCATTTGCAACAGATTACTGATCAGTTGCAGCTAAATTCTGCAATGCTGGAGCGTAAAGCCGGTGAACTCAGTGTCGGACAACAACAGCGGGTTGCTGTAGCGAGGGCACTGTTCAATCATCCTGAGATTATTATCGCCGATGAGCCCACATCAGCACTGGACTCAGAGTTGCGCGATCAGTTCGTGGATTTACTACTCCAATGCTGTGACCGAAACCAGGCAAGTGTTGTGTTTGTCAGTCATGATAAGTCACTTGCGGGACATTTCGATCAACAACAAAGCCTTTCTGAACTCAATTGTGTCACCAAGGAGCAGGTATGCTGATTAGTCTTGCCAGAGCAAGTTTGTGGAATCGCAAACTGACTGTGATCCTGACAGTACTCTCTATTGCCGTAAGTACTTTTATTGTTCTGGGCGTAGATCATCTCAAAAATGAAATGAAATCCAGCTTCAGTCGCACCGTATCGGGAGTGGATCTGATAGTAGGAGCCAGAACCGGCCCAACCAATCTGTTACTGTATTCGGTATTTCGTATTGGCAATCCCACCAACAATATCTCCTGGCAGAGTTATCAGCAGCTTAGTCAGTCGCCGGAAGTGGCATGGACAGTACCTATTTCGCTGGGCGACTCCCATAAAGGTTATCGGGTGTTGGGTACCACAGCGGCCTATTTTGAGCATTTTAAATATGGCCAGTCTCAGTCCCTGGTGCTGAAAGAAGGTCAACTATTTGAAGGGGCATTACAGGCCGTTGTGGGTGCTGAGGTGGCGGACCGACTGGGTTACCAGGTTGGCAGTGAGGTGGTGATTTCCCATGGCACCGGAGATGTCAGTTTCACTCATCATGATGCGCACCCTTTCAGGGTCACGGGTATACTGGCACCGACCGGTACGCCTGTAGATCAGACGGTGCATGTGTCGTTAAGTTCGATTGAAGTGATACATGAGAAACCTCAGCGAACGGCGTTATCCCGTCCACAAAAATCCTTACAAAGCGAGCAAGAACATAAGCACGATCATTCATCTGCTGACACCGATCATCAGCACCCGAAAGAGGAAAGTGGCAGCCATCAGCATAGTGATAACCAAAGCGAGCACAGGGTTGATGAGAATCTAATTCCTGATTCGGTCAGCGCTATGTTGGTGGGACTGAAATCCAGAATCGGCGTGCTGACCTTTCAGCGTAAGGTTAACCAATATCAGCAAGAAGCATTGCTGGGAATTATTCCGGGCGTGGCGTTATCACAGCTGTGGCAGATGATGGGTATGGCTGAACGGGCACTGGCGCTGATTGCCTTACTCGTGCTGGTTGCCAGTATGCTGGGTATGACGACCATGTTACTGGCATCCATGCGGGAGCGGGAAAGAGAAATTGCGGTATTGCGTGCAATCGGTGCTCATGCCAGTTTTGTGCTGTTGATCATTGAACTGGAAGCCGTTCTGATTGCTCTGGCCGGTGCAGTATTAGGATACCTGCTTCTGACGGGGGTACTTGCCGGATTAGGAGAGTGGATCACCAGTGAGTATGGGCTGTTTATCGGCGTTGTTCCTTTATCGTTATCTACATTAGGGTATCTGGCGCTTATCGTGTCTCTGGCGGGAGTATTGGCGCTGTTTCCTGCCTGGTTGTCATATCGCCGCGCTCTGGCCAGAGGATTAAGTGTCAGGATGTAATGATGTCGCTAAGCGAGTGGCTTAACTAAACAGCTGTTCTATGTTGAGTGTTCCACAGGCGCTTTCCAACAGCGCCTGTTGGCGTTCCGCTTCGCTTAGGATTCCGGCGAGTGGTGTATTCCTTCTGAGCTTTCGCATCCGTGGGCTGTCTTCGAGCAGGGTGCGATACATCACTTCAGGTTGGTGATGTAATTGCTCCAGAGCACAGTACCATGTCAGATAGGCCCCGTGGCGAAGGCGTCCGGTTTCTCTGCGCTGTTCAAGAGTCTCCAGCACCTGGATAACTAATTCCGGCTGTTTGCAAAGTTTATCCAGCATGGCTTTATGCAACACCAGGATCTGTTTATCAATATTCTTGTCTTTAATTCCACTTTTACGGATGTGATAGGAGCGTTGCTGACTTTTTTTCATTGGCTTAGCTCAAGAATCTATGACGAATCTATTTCATCAGTGGGCGAAGCATTCCTTCCAGCCCATTGACTTTGACTTCATGAATCAACGCCAGTTGTTGGCCCAGTTTGCCGTCTGGAAAACCCTGCTGCGCAAACCAGACAAGATAAGGTTCCGGCAACTCCAGCAGTTTTCTGCCAGCATACTTACCAAAGGGCATGGTTTGATTGATGGCATCTACAAGATGTTTGTTATCCATTACTGGCCAGACCCGTCATGTTCACGCTGATGCTGCTGAGCATACCAGAGTCGGGCGTAGTACCCCTGTTTTTGCAATAATTGGGCGTGATTTCCCTGTTCAACCAGTTTTCCTTCACTCATTACCAGAATGTTGTCTGCATCCACTACGGTTGAGAGCCTGTGGGCGATCACTAAACTGGTATGGCCGCTGGAAACTTCCCTGAATGCTTTAAGTATGGCTTGTTCTGATTGACTATCGAGCGATGAAGTCGCTTCGTCAAACAGCAGAATAGGGGGCTTTTTAAGGATCACCCGGGCAATGGCGATCCGTTGTTTCTCTCCGCCTGAGAGTTTCAGGCCCCGTTCACCGACCAGGGTATGATGCCCTTTTGGCAGAGTACGAATAAAGGTATCGAGGTGAGCCATGCGTATGGCATCCAGCACATCCTGTTCGCTGGCATCGGGACGGGCGTAGCGGACATTTTCATAAATACTCTCATTAAACAGTACGGTGTCCTGTGGCACGATGCCGATGGCCTGCCGCAGGGATTGTTGGGTAACGGCGGCAATATCCTGACCATCAATCAAAATCTTACCCTCGATGGTGTCGTAAAAGCGAAACAGCAGTTTGATCAGAGTGGACTTACCGGCACCGGACTCACCCACAATGGCGACTTTCTGGCCCGGGCTGACAGTAAAATCAACCTGTCTGAGAATAGGGCGGTCGGGCTGATAGCTGAAATTGACGTGCTGAAAACGTATTTCACCACCTTTTACCTTAAGTTGCTGAGCGCCGGGGGCATCGTCAATGGCCGGTTGTTTATCCAGTAGCTTAAACAGGTTTTCGATATTGGCCAGCGCGCCTCGAATTTCACGATAAACAAAGCCGAGGAAATTCAGCGGCATAAATATCTGCATGGTAAAAGCATTGATCAGGACAAAATCACCGATGGTCATTTCCCCAACTACCACTCCATTGGCTGCCATTAACATCATAGCAGTCATGGCACTGGCTATGACTAAGGCCTGGCCACCATTGAGTACGAATAGTGACAGCCGGTTTTTACGGCGGGCGGTTTCCCATCCGGCAAGATCTTGATCATAACGGTGGGCTTCATAGTCCTCATTATTAAAGTACTTTACCGTTTCGTAGTTCAGCAGGCTGTCTATGGCTCTGGAGTTGGTTGAGGAATCGGCCTGATTTACTTCGCGCACATATTGAGTGCGCCAGTGAGTGGCCTTGACGGAGAAACCCACATAGCAGACTACTGAAGCCAGGATAATCACAGCAAAACCCGCACCGTAATTATAAAACAGCAGGCCTACCACCATGGCAATTTCTAGCAGAGTGGGTACGATATTAAACACCATAAAGCGCATCAGAAAGCCGATGCCGGTGGTGCCCCGCTCAATATCCCTTGATAGTCCGCCGGTCTGGCGGTTCAGGTGAAAGTCGAGATCCAGACGGTGCAGGTGTTCGAAGACCTTTAATCCGAGACGACGCATGGCCCGCTCGGTAACCCGGCCAAACAAAGTGTCCCGAAGTTCACCGAAGAGCACATTAAAAAGTCGTAACAGGCCATAGGCGAGTATCAGAAACAGCGGAATGGCGAGCAGCGCCTGTGTTGTGTTTTCAAGGTTAAGATCATCGACAACGTGCTTCAGAATAAAAGGCATGCCGACGCTGGCCAGCTTAGCACCAACCAGACACAGCAGGGCGAGAACAATTCTGCCTTTAAATTCACGCAGGTAAGGCAATAGTTGCCAGATTACAGCCCACGGGACAGGCTGGTCCGGATCTACAGGAAATTTATTACGACGCATTGGAAAAATTGACGCAGAGTGGCATTAAACCACTTCTTCTAAAAAGGACTTAACACGAATATAACGTTGTTCCTGCTCTTCATTGAGCTGACCATTCTCAACAGTGCCAATACAACGTTTGACGAGCATATTGGCATGTTCTGATATGCCTTGTTCTTTCGCTTTCATGACTATGGCCTGCAGCAGGTTCAGGGCAATGGAGGCATTTTTGGGCATCAGTGTGTAGGCCTGTCGGAAACTGCGCATGGCGCTGTCCAGTTCACCTTTTTGATAGTAATCTACTGCGCTGTTATTGAGCTCCTTCGGCGTTTGTTTTATCGAGGCTTTCTCTTTCTTCTCTTGCCTGATATAGCGCATAAAGAGATCGCCTTGCTCTGGGTCTCTTTTACAGCGCACTTCTATCTCGTCTAAAACCTGAAGGCTGCGCTCATGTAATCCCAGAGCATGGAATACCTTGGCTTTATCGAGTAAGTCTTCGAAGTCATCTGTGTCCAGCGAATCTTCAGTCAGTTGTTCTACTAATACCCTGGCTCTTTCTTTTTCATCCTGCAGGTACAGGAGCCTCGCATTTATTACCTTCATTTGTTCCTGAAGCTCTGCCTTGGGAAATGCAATCTGGAACTGGCGAATATAGTCATTAGCCTGCTTTAGCAAATCGGCAGTATCCTTATCATCAGCAGTCATGGCGTAATCGATACCGGCTCGGGCCACATTGATATAATTCTGTGGTTTGTCATGAATAGAGTGTTTGGCATACTTTACGATGCGCTTAGCCGCTTCGAACTGGCTTTCATAATCATGAGTCAGGCGGGATAAGGCTATTGCTGCATTATGGCGGCGCAAATTACGGGGAGATATCTCTGAAGCCATCAATACGGTTTCCAGAGCAGACTCAAAGTCTTCCTGTTTGACATTGAGCCCGTAGAGCAGGTCATATGCCATCAACTGAGAATCTGGTTTAAATGCCAGTTGCAGAATGAGTTTCTCGGCTTCTTCATCTTCATCCAGCTTAATCAACGCATTAACGAGGCCTAGCTGTGCCCAGGCAAAAGGTTGCACATTAATAATGGCGCGATAAAAATCTTTTGCCTGTTCAGTCATATCACATGCCAGTAATAGCTCGCCTTTGGTTTTAAGCGCCAGCGGGAAGAACTCAGCATTGCCCGGAACAGTGAGAAAGTTTTCAACTTCATCGAGTGCCTTGTTCAGTTCGTCTTTTTCCATCAACTGATAGACTGTGCGAAGGGCCCGTTTGCGTTTAAGGACTTTTGACAGACGCTTGTCCAAATCTCTGACACTGAAAGGCTTGGCAAGAAAATCGTCGGGTTGCAACTCGATAATGCTATGCACCAGTTCGGAGTTGGTGTCAGCACTAATAAATACAAAAGCTGTGCTCAGGGGCAGAGCGTTGGTACTTTTCAACTGATCATAGAGATAGTAACCGTCCTGATCTTTTTTAAGATTATATGAGCACACAATCAGATCAAAGTGCTCTTCTTCAACATACTTAAGGGCACTGGCTGCTTTATCAACATAGATCACATTACGCATGCCGAGTTCTTCCAGCGCATATTTCATATATCCTTGCGCCAGAACCTGATCATCAACGATCAGTACCTTACATGATGAAGCCAGTTTTACGTCCATAACCCGTCTAAAAATCACAATGCTGTAAGTAGTTTATCGTAGATTGCAGTGAGGAAATAAGGAAAAAGACGAAAATGTTAACTATCAGCTATCAGCTATCAGCTATCAGTTTGTCAGTCTGAGGACTGGTAGCTGAAAACTGATGACTGAAAGAGGTGGTGGATGGTACTGGGCTCGAACCAGTGATGCCCGTGTTGTAAAGAGAACGGGTGGTGCCCCCACCGGGCTGCATAGAATTCAGCTTGTAGCCCGTCAAGGAGCGAAGCGGATTGCGGGTAGTCTGTGGTTCTGCCGGGTTTATTCCCGTATTCCGCTGGGCTCCATACGGGCTACTCTTCTGAGCTAATTGTGCGGGCAGAGACGTATTTCAGAATTTGTAATTATTTTAGCAGTGGAAAAAATGGTGGATGGTACTGGGCTTGAACCAGTGATGCCCGTGTTGTAACGAGAACGGGTGGTGCCTGCACCGGCCTGGATAAGTTTTAGAATACTGTGGAGATTGGTGGATGGTACTGGGCTCGAACCAGTGATGCCCGTGTTGTAACGAGAACGGGTGGTGCCTGCACCGGCCTGGATAAGTTTTAGAATACTGTGGAGATTGGTGGATGGTACTGGGCTCGAACCGATGATGCCCGTGTTGTAACGAGAACGGGTGGTGCCTGCACCGGCCTGGATAAGCTTTAAAATACTGAGGAGATTGGTGGATGGTACTGGGCTCGAACCAGTGATGCCCGTGTTGTAACGAGAACGGGTGGTGCCTGCACCGGCCTGGATAAGTTTTAGAATACTGTGGAGATTGGTGGATGGTACTGGGCTCGAACCGATGATGCCCGTGTTGTAACGAGAACGGGTGGTGCCTGCACCGGCCTGGATAAGCTTTAAAATACTGAGAAGATTGGTGGATGGTACTGGGCTCGAACCAGTGATGCCCGTGTTGTAACGAGAATGGGTGGTGCCTGCACCGGCCTGGATAAGTTTTAGAATACTGTTGAGATTGGTGGATGGTACTGGGCTCGAACCAGTGACCCCCGCCTTGTAAGGGCGGTGCTCTCCCAGCTGAGCTAACCATCCAGGGAGATGTTGTATAACTTGTAATTTACGAGTGTTAAATCGTGGTGGATGGTACTGGGCTCGAACCAGTGACCCCCGCCTTGTAAGGGCGGTGCTCTCCCAGCTGAGCTAACCATCCAGGGAGTTATCACATCATGTGCAGTTAACGAGTGCTGAATCGTGGTGGATGGTACTGGGCTCGAACCAGTGACCCCCGCCTTGTAAGGGCGGTGCTCTCCCAGCTGAGCTAACCATCCAGGGAGTTATCACATCATGTGCAGTTAACGAGTGCTGAATCGTGGTGGATGGTACTGGGCTCGAACCAGTGACCCCCGCCTTGTAAGGGCGGTGCTCTCCCAGCTGAGCTAACCATCCAGGGAGTTATCACATCATGTGCAGTTAACGAGTGCTGAATCGTGGTGGATGGTACTGGGCTCGAACCAGTGACCCCCGCCTTGTAAGGGCGGTGCTCTCCCAGCTGAGCTAACCATCCAGGGAGTTATCACATCATGTGCAGTTAACGAGTGCTGAATCGTGGTGGATGGTACTGGGCTCGAACCAGTGACCCCCGCCTTGTAAGGGCGGTGCTCTCCCAGCTGAGCTAACCATCCCTCGTTGACTGTACCTTGCGAGAAATTAACCCCGGCAAGTGGAGGCGTATTATAGGGAGGCAGTTAAAACTGTCAACTCTAATTTTAGAATTATCAGGTAAGTGAACAAAAAGCCGCCAGCGAGACGAAAAAGCATACTGTAGTTGTTCTGTATTGCGTACGACAAGGCTGGTAAAATGCGCCAGCATTAGACAATACAGTTTGCAGGAACATAAAAATGACAGTGGTTACCCGTTTCGCCCCAAGTCCCACCGGTTATCTTCACGTAGGAGGAGCGCGCACTGCACTCTACTCCTGGCTTTATGCAAAAAGTCAGGGCGGAAAATTCGTACTGAGAATTGAAGATACCGATATTGAACGTTCCACTCAGGCTGCGATAGACGCCATTCTTGAGGGTATGGAATGGTTAGGACTCAACTGGGATGAGGGTCCTCACTACCAAACTAAGCGCTTTGATCGCTATAAAGAAATCATTCAGCAATTGCTGAATGAAGGTAAGGCATATAAATGCTATTGCTCAAAAGAGCGGCTTGAAAAGCTACGTGAAATGCAAATGGAGCAGGGACTGAAGCCCAAGTACGACGGTAAATGCCGGGACGGTGAAGAACAACCGGGTGATTATGTTATTCGTTTTAAAAATCCGCAGCAGGGCAGTGTGGTCATTGAAGATCATATTCGTGGTCGGATTGAAATCAGCAATAACGAACTCGATGATCTGATTATTCAGCGTACTGATGGCACTCCCACTTATAATTTCTGTGTTGTGGTGGATGACTGGGATATGGGAATATCTCACGTGGTGCGAGGGGAAGACCATATCAATAATACCCCCAGACAGATCAACATTCTCAAGGCTTTAGGTGCCCCGGTGCCTGAATATGCTCATGTCTCCATGATTCTGGGAGATGATGGCAAGAAGCTTTCCAAGCGCCATGGTGCAGTCGGGGTTATGCAGTATCGCGAGGATGGATTTTTGCCTCAGGCACTGTTGAATTACCTGGTCAGACTTGGATGGTCTCATGGTGATCAGGAAATTTTCAGTATTGATGAAATGATCGAACACTTCAGTCTGGATGATATTGGCCAGTCGGCTTCAGCCTTTAATACAGAAAAACTGATTTGGCTGAATCAGCACTATATTAAGTCCTTGCCAGTTGAAGAGGTGGCTGCCCATGCACAGTGGCATTTTAAACAACAGGGAATAGATACAAGCAATGGTCCGGCACTGGAAAACGTTATAGAAATCCAGGCAGACCGGGTGAAAACCTTAAAAGAGCTGGCAGAGGTCAGTACCTATTTTTATCAGGACTTCGATGACTTTGATGAAAAAGCTGCCAAAAAGCATTTACGACCGGTCGCCAGAGAAGCGCTTGAAACGGTAAAAAGCAAGTTGCTCAAGGTGCAAAACTGGGAGCCCCAAAGCTTGCATCAGGCCATTAATGATACGGCTGAAGAGTTAGGGGTTGGTATGGGAAAAGTTGGAATGCCGCTCAGGGTTGCAGTTACGGGATCAGGAAATTCGCCTTCTTTAGATATCACGTTGAATTTATTGACTATTAAACAGGTTGAGCAGCGTTTAGACAAAGCGCTCAAATATATAGCAAACAGAGAGAATTGTTAAAAAAAGCGTTGACATAAAAAGGGGGGGTATCTAGAATGCGCCCCGCTGTCACACAACGGCAATGCCGGGGCTATAGCTCAGCTGGGAGAGCGCTTGCATGGCATGCAAGAGGTCGGCGGTTCGATCCCGCCTAGCTCCACCAAGATTAGGTGTTTTGCTAAAGCAAAATGCAAAAGTCCTTGTCCCCTTCGTCTAGAGGCCTAGGACACCGCCCTTTCACGGCGGTAACAGAGTTCGACTAAAACGCCGGGAGCGTTTTAGAACAGCCGAAGGCTGGCCCGCAGGGCGCAGGACAGGAAGTCCGGAGTAATCCCCAGGGGATTCAGAATGCCGGCTGGTAAATAACGATTTAGAAAGTCCTTGTCCCCTTCGTCTAGAGGCCTAGGACACCGCCCTTTCACGGCGGTAACAGGGGTTCGAATCCCCTAGGGGACGCCATATATAAGAACTGTAAGTGTACACAAAATTGATTGTGTCACTAAGGGGTGAGAACCCCTGTGGTTCGACTAAATTGTAGGGAACAATTTAGAACAGCCGAAGGCTGGCCCGCAGGGCGCAGGACAGGAAGTCCGGAGTAATCCCCAGGGGATTCAGAATGCCGGCTGGTAAATAACGATTTAGAAAGTCCTTGTCCCCTTCGTCTAGAGGCCTAGGACACCGCCCTTTCACGGCGGTAACAGGGGTTCGAATCCCCTAGGGGACGCCATATCTGAGAACTGAAAGTGCACGCAAAATTGATTGTGTCACTTAGGGGTGAGAACCCCTGCGGTTCGACTAAAACGCCGGGAGCGTTTTAGAACAGCCGAAGGCTGGCCCGAAGGGCGCAGGGCAGGGACAGCCCGGAGTAATCCCCTAGGGGACGCCATATTGAATGCAGAATGATAAATGCAGAATTAAGATGCTTAGTTTGACGTTTATCGTTCTGAATATGACATTTTGTCGGGGCTATAGCTCAGCTGGGAGAGCGCTTGCATGGCATGCAAGAGGTCGGCGGTTCGATCCCGCCTAGCTCCACCAAGATTCAATGTTTTGCCAAAGTAACAGTTTAAAAAGTCCTTGTCCCCTTCGTCTAGAGGCCTAGGACACCGCCCTTTCACGGCGGTAACAGGGGTTCGACTAATTTGCCGGGAGCAAATTAGAACAGCCGCAGGCTGGCCCGAAGGGCGGAGGACAGGATGTCCGGAGTAATCCCCAGGGGATTCAGAACGCCGATTGGTAAGTAATAGTTTAAAAAGTCCTTGTCCCCTTCGTCTAGAGGCCTAGGACACCGCCCTTTCACGGCGGTAACAGGGGTTCGAATCCCCTAGGGGACGCCATATCTGAGAACTGAAAGTGCACGCAAAATTGATTGTGTCACTTAGGGGTGAGAACCCCTGCGGTTCGACTAAAACGCCGGGAGCGTTTTAGAACAGCCGAAGGCTGGCCCGAAGGGCGTAGGGCAGGGACAGCCCGGAGTAATCCCCTAGGGGACGCCACATACATAAAGCCTGTTCAGCAATGAACAGGCTTTTTTTTGCACACCAGACATGGTTCAGAGCATCCTGACGGGTATACAGCTTAAAAATTGCCTTTTCCGCCGCTTATCTCTTCGCTGTTTTTGATTTATTTCCATTTCTTTCAGAAAGTTACCTAAACTGTATTGATGGCCCCAGATTCATTCCGGGGAATTGCAATACTGTTGTTGCGCAACTCACTCCTGAGAAGGTATAGGGAGGTACAGATGATGACAAATAAGCAAGGCCTGACAGTGCCTCATTTTCCGGTGCTCAGTAGTAACATGTCTCTTTCAGCTGTTAAACAGAGTGAGGAGAAGTTTTATGAGTTAATCGAGAGTCTACCTATGGTTGCTGTACAGGGGTACAACAAAAAGCGTCAGGTAATTTACTGGAATGAAGCGAGCAGACGCTTGTATGGCTATACCCGGGAGGAAGCGCAGGGTCGGTTACTGGAAGAATTGATTATCCCTGATTTTATGCGCAAGGATGTTATTAAAGCCCATCAAAACTGGCTGGATAAAAATATCAGTATTCCCGCAGAAGAAATTGAACTTAAGCATAAAGACGGCCACCTGGTGCCTGTATATTCAAGTCATGTGATGATCAAGCAGGATACCGGTGACTGCGAAATGTTCTGTATTGATATCAGTCTGGAGGAGCAGAAAAAGGCGCGGAAAGAGCTGCGTAACATGGCCAATTTTGATGATTTGACCCATCTTCCCAACAGAAGATTAATGGAGGTTGAGTTATCAGCGCGGTTAGCCGAGGCTGAACGGTTGAAACGGGATGTGGCGGTGGTGTTTATCGATCTGGATAATTTTAAACTGATCAATGACACCCTGGGCCATCATTATGGTGACAAGCTATTGCTGGAGGTTGCAGAGGCGCTGAAAACAGAAATTCGTGACTGTGATCTTCTGAGCCGGTTTGGTGGTGATGAGTTTGTTTTGCTGTTGCTTGATTTTGATGGTGCAGAGGGAATTCATGAGTTGTTGCAGCGACTTATCAATGCACTGGATCAGGGATTTATGCTCGACGGTGACTGTTACCAGGTCACGGCAAGTTTTGGTGTGAGCTTGTTCCCGGATGACGGCGTAACGATGGCGGAGTTGATGGGTAATGCTGATGCAGCGATGTATCAGGCTAAAGAGAAAGGCAAAAACAGTATTTGCTTCTATACCTCGGATATTAATGACCGACTGGTTCACTATCAGGATATGACGGCGATACTCAGACGCGCTATTGCTGCCGATCATCTGCAACTGTATTTTCAGCCACAAATTGATTTGAAATCCGGAGGGATACAATCCTGTGAAGCGTTATTGCGATGTTTCACTGATGAGGGGAAGCCGGTGTTACCAGCAATCTTTATCCCGGTGGCTGAAAAGTCAGGGCTGATAAATCGTATCGGAGATTGGGTGTTAGAAGCGGCTTGTAAGCAACTCAAAGCCTGGCAGGGGACGGCACTGGAGCAGACCAGAATCGATATTAATTTATCCGGCCGACAACTGACAAACCTGCATCTGGCAGATCATATACTGCAAACGCTGAAAAAATATGGCCTGGAGCCGGGTCAGTTGGGGCTGGAACTGACAGAAAATGAAGTGATAGGTGGGGATAACGAGCAAATAGGTCAGTTAGAGAGATTGAAACAAGCAGGGGTGCATATTTCCATTGATGATTTTGGTACGGGGTACTCGTCTCTGGTTTATTTACGGAAGTTACCGGTTTGCAGTCTCAAAATTGATCGTAGTTTTCTTCATCACGCGATGGAAAATGAAAGTGATATGGCGATTATGCAGGCGATTATCACAGTTGGGCATCGTCTGGGGTTAAGCGTAGTGGTTGAGGGGGTAGAGACGCAAGAGCAGGACAGCCTGGTTAAAAGCCTGGGCTGCGATCTGGCCCAGGGTTTTCTGTACGCCAGGCCCATGCCGGCAAACCAAATGCCGGCATTCCTTGCTCAGTAAGCTGCATAAAAAGTGTTTCTTACCTGCCGTGTTCAGGGAACGGTGACAATTTTACAGCCGTTGGTCGCGCCTTCGGTTTCCATTTCATCTCCGTAGGTCATAATAAACTGGTCTCCCGATTGCACCAGATCCCTTTTTCGTAAACAGTCAATCACGCTTTGCTTGAGCTTGCCCGGTGAGCATTGCGTGGAATCAAAATAGACAGGTTTAACCCCACGATATAATGCCATGACATTGAGCGAGCCCTGATGGCGGGATAAGCCATATATAGGCAATGAGCTGGTGATCCTCGACATCAGCCTGGCAGTGCCACCACTTTCCGTCAATGCCACGATGGCCTTTATGGTAGACAGGTGATTTGCAGCATAGACCGCAGAAAGGGCAGTGGTTTCACTGATGGAGGTAAAATGCTCATCCATGCGATGTTTGGATATCTGCACACTTGGATGAGTCTCGGCGCCTTCACAAACCCGTGCCATGGCCTGAACAGTCTCTACCGGGAACTGCCCCGCTGCGGTCTCGGCAGACAGCATCACCGCATCTGTGCCATCGAGTACCGCGTTGGCGACATCCATTACTTCCGCCCGGGTTGGCATCGGGCTTGATATCATGGATTCCATCATCTGCGTGGCGGTGATCACCACCTTATTCAACTGGCGGGAGCGGGAAATCAGTTTTTTCTGTACCCCAACCAGTTCCGCATCACCAATTTCAACACCGAGATCGCCACGGGCTACCATTACCGCATCGCTGGCAATAATCACATCATCAATGGCTTCGTCACTGGCAACCGCTTCTGCACGCTCAACCTTGGCACAGATCTTAGCGTTGCAGCCTGCTTCTTCAGCAAGTTTGCGGGCATAACGCAGATCATCACCGTTACGTGGGAAAGATACTGCCAGATAGTCTACTGACATAGCTGCGGCTGTCTTAATGTCCTGCTTGTCTTTCTCTGTCAGTGCTTCTGCCGAGAGTCCGCCACCAAGACGATTGATACCCTTATTATTGGATAACTTACCGCCTACGGTCACTCTGGTATTCACTTTGTTACCCTGAACATCTGTGACTTTAAGTTGAATACGGCCATCGTCGAGTAACAGTATATCATCGGCACTAACATCACCCGGAAGTGCCTTATAATCGATACCGACACAATGGGCATCACCGCTGTCATTATCCATATCGGCATCGAGGCTGAAACTATCGCCTATGCTCAGCTCTACGGCACCCTGTTTAAAACGGGCAACCCGTATTTTCGGCCCCTGAAGGTCGCCCAGAATGGCCACATATTTCCCCAGCTTTTGCGCTACAGCTCTGACTTTTTTGGCTCGTTCTATATGATCCTGAGCACTGCCGTGGGAAAAGTTCATTCTGACCACATTGGCACCTGCTGCAATCACTGCCTCAATGGACTGCTCAGTGTCTGTCGCGGGACCCAGTGTGGCAACGATTTTAGTTCTTCTTAACATGCGGAATGTCTCTCTTGTCACAGTTCAGAAAATATCAGCTTCCGATAAGACTACAGGAAGGATAGCGCGATTTGTAATTTTATTACAAAATTTTAGCGAAAAAGGTTGGAAATGTGAAATATTTTGACGATTTAATTCACTGGCATCAAACCCTGTCCGGCTTTAGCTGCCAGTAGTGCGGTATTACTGCTTTCTGTCGTAACGGGACTCGCGCAGCGTGTCTTTGACGCGCTTAAGGTTCTCCCTGAACTTGGTACCCCGACGCAGGGTGAAGCCTGTGGCCAGTACATCAATAAGTGTCAGTTGTGCGATACGCGACGCCATTGGCATATACATGTCGGTATCTTCCGGCACATCCAGTGAGATCACCAGTGAACACTCTTTTGCCAGCGGGCTGTCTTTTGAGGTAATACCGATGACTGTGGCATCATTGCCGCGCGCAATCTGGGCGATTTCCACCAGACTTTTGGTGCGGCCAGTATGCGAAATCAGCACCACCACATCTTCTTCGCAGCTGTTCATGCAACTCATGCGTTGCATCAGAATGTCATCAAAGTAGATCACCGGCACATTGAAACGGAAGAATTTGTTCAGTGCATCATGGGCCACAGAAGCCGAGGCACCCAGACCAAAAAAAGAAATCTTCTGCGCCTGAGTGAGCAGATCCACCACCCGGTTGATCACATTGATATCCAGTGACTGGCGTGCCACTTCTAATGAGGCCATGGTGGACTCGAAAATCTTCTTGGTATATTCCTGTGGCCCGTCTGACTCCTCAACATGCCGGTTTACATAAGGCGTGCCGTTAGCCAGGCTTTGTGCAAGATGCAGTTTAAAATCCGGGAAACCTTTAGTATCCAGACGACGGCAGAACCGGTTAACCGTGGGCTCGCTGACATTAGACTGTTTCGCCAGGGTGGCAATACTTGAATGGATGGCTGTCTGGGGATCGGCCAGGATGACTTCGGCTACTTTGCGTTCAGATTTACTGAAAACGGCCTGACTCTGGGTAATTTTTTCTAAAATGTTCATAGTAATGACAGCTTCTACTTATAATGTGTAAAACAGTATCTGTAATTTTTTAACAGATTTGCGGGGGATTTGCCCGCAGAATCGGCAAATTATTTTCTCTGCTGAGAAAAAACCGGCCTCAATCTTGTAATTTTATTACATTTAATGTTAACTATTAGCAAGTTTACCAAGTCAGCCGAGCGTTATTTAGTAAATTTACCGCGTTTTGGTAATTTTTTTCGAATTATTTTTATTCAGGTTGAAACATATGGCGTTGGAAAATACCGTTGAAGCATGTGACTTCGTTATCTTTGGCACCAAAGGTGATCTCGCCCGTCGCAAATTGCTTCCTTCACTATATCAGTTGGAAAGAGCCGGGCTGATACACGCGGATACACGCATTATTGGTGTTGCGCGAAATCAGATGGAACTCAAAGAATATGTCGGGTTGGTAAAAGAAAACCTGCAGGAATTTATGTCCGAGAAGCTGGATGCGGCGGTCTGGAAGACCTTCTCAGCCAAGCTGGACTACCTGTGTGTGGATATGAAGGATCATGCCGGATACGCTGTGTTCAAAGAGCATGTTGATGCTGACCGGACCATGGTGTGCTATCTGGCTACTCCGCATTCCATTTATGGTGATATCTGTAAGGGGCTGCATCAGGCCGGGGTGATCGATCCTTCTATGCGTGTGGTGCTGGAAAAACCTATCGGTCACGATTTGGCTTCTTCTAAGGTGATCAACGAACAGGTTGCGACTTACTTCAAAGAAAACCAGATCTACCGTATAGACCATTATCTCGGCAAAGAAACCGTACTTAACCTGATAGCCCTGCGTTTTGCCAATTCTATTTTTGCGACTAACTGGGACCACAACTGTATCGATCATGTACAGATCAGTGTGGCCGAGTCTGTGGGCATTGAGGGGCGTTGGGGGTATTTCGATGAAGCCGGTCAGATGCGGGATATGGTGCAGAACCACCTGTTGCAGATTTTAAGCCTGATCGCTATGGAGCCGCCGACAACACTGGATGCTGATGCGATTCGCGATGAAAAGCTCAAAGTACTGAAAGCGCTGCGCCCGATCAACAGCTCCAATGTGTCTGAGAAAACGGTACGAGGGCAATATTCGACCGGGTTTGTCAGGGGGCAGGAAGTGCCGGGCTATCTGGAAGAACCTGATGCGAATCAGAAGAGTGAAACAGAGAGCTTTGTGGCACTGAAGGTAGAGCTGGACAACTGGCGTTGGGCCGGAGTGCCATTCTATCTGCGTACCGGTAAGCGGATGCCTACTAAGGTCAGTGAAATTGTGATCTACTTTAAGTCACAGCCCCACAATCTGTTTAAAGACAGCTTCAGCAAATTACCTCCAAATAAACTAACTATCCGCCTGCAGCCCGATGAAGCGGTTGAAGTGACAGTGATGAATAAAGTTCCGGGGTTAACCGGTTCCAGCTCTATGAATCTGCAAAAGACCAAGCTGGATTTGAGCTTCTCGGAAACCTTCAGTGATGAGCGCATCGCTGATGCCTACGAAAAGCTGTTGCTGGAAGTGATGCTGGGCAATCAGGCATTGTTTGTTCGCCGTGATGAAATCGAACAGGCCTGGACCTGGGTTGATGGCATTATCGACGCCTGGAATAACAGCAATGAACCACCAGAGGCTTATCAGGCGGGCACCTGGGGGCCAGTGGCCTCTATTGCCTTATTGGCACGTGACGAAAGAGCCTGGTATGAGAGCAAAGTAGGCAGGAAAACGAAATGAAAAAGAATCTTTTCAGCAGTGCTCAAGCACTGAATAAGAGCTTTGCAGAGCGTATTGTCACATTGCTGAAGCAGGGCATTGAAAACAATGGCCGGGCCAGTTTAATTGTGTCCGGGGGCAGAACGCCTCAGGCGCTGTTTGCCGAGCTGAGCGAGACGGACCTGGATTGGTCGAAAGTAGTGGTAAGCCTGGCGGATGAACGCTGGGTGGAGACCTCAGATGATGCCAGTAATGAGAAAATGGTGCGAGAGCATTTGCTCAGGGGCAAGGCAGGGAAAGCGACGTTTGTCGGGCTTAAAACCGAGGCTGAGAACGCTGAAGACGGGGTAGCAAGTTGTATTGAACATCTGAGTCAGATACCCATGCCTTTTGATGTGCTGATTCTGGGGATGGGTGAAGACGGCCATACCGCCTCTTTGTTCCCTTGTTCAGCGCAGATCAGTCATGGCCTGGATCGTGATAATCAGGATGCCTATCTGGCCGTGCAACCCACTACGGCACCTAACTGGCGTATGTCATTGTCACTCACTGCGCTGCTTAACAGCAGACAGGTGTTTTTGCATTTACAGGGTGACAAGAAAAAGGCCGTGTTGGATCAGGCATTGGCCGGAACTGACGAATTCGAGATGCCCATCAGAGCCGTATTAAGTAATACGGATGTGGAGTTGATGTGGGCACCCTAAAACAGGAGAAATCCATGAATCCAACTATCCAGAAAGTCACCGACAGGATTATTAAGCGCAGTCAGAAAACCCGCGACGAATATCTTCAGAAGATTGATAAAGCCCGTCGTGAGGGCCCGCACCGTGGGGTGCTGTCCTGTGGGAACCTGGCCCATGGTTTTGCTGCCTGT
The DNA here is from genome assembly GCF_002591895.1 of Lacimicrobium alkaliphilum. Classification (GTDB taxonomy): domain Bacteria; phylum Pseudomonadota; class Gammaproteobacteria; order Enterobacterales; family Alteromonadaceae; genus Lacimicrobium; species Lacimicrobium alkaliphilum. The sequence continues at coordinate 44,747 of NZ_NISX01000005.1, read as the reverse complement.
AATCAGGATGATAAGTCTTCTTTGCGTAGTATGACCAAGGCGAATCTGGCCATTGTCTCTGCGTATAACGACATGCTTTCTGCTCACCAGCCTTACGAAACATACCCGCAGTTACTCAAACAGGCGGTGCAAGAGGTTGGCAGTGTGGCGCAGTTTGCCGGTGGGGTACCGGCCATGTGTGACGGTGTAACCCAGGGTAATCCCGGGATGGATCTGAGTCTGATGAGCCGCGATGTGATTGCCCAGGCTACCGCCGTAGGCCTTTCACACAATATGTTTGACGGCGCACTGATGATGGGGATCTGTGACAAGATTGTTCCCGGGCTGTTGATCGGCTCTTTGAGCTTTGGGCATCTGCCCACGGTATTTGTGCCAGCCGGGCCGATGCCATCAGGTATTCCTAATAAAGAGAAAGCGCGGGTGCGCCAGGCTTATGCCGAAGGCAAGGCCAGTCGTGAAGACCTGCTTGAAGCAGAATCTAATTCCTACCACTCGGCAGGCACCTGCACGTTCTACGGTACTGCCAACAGCAATCAGATGGTGGTTGAGATCATGGGGCTGCATTTGCCCGGCTCCTCGTTTGTTAATCCGGGTACTCCCCTTCGTGATGCGCTGACCAAAGCGGCTGCCGTGCAGGCAACCCGCCTGACGGATCTCGGTGATAATTACATGCCTATTGGTCACATTGTCGACGCAAAAGCCATTGTTAACGGGCTTGTTGGCCTGCTGGCTACTGGTGGCTCCACTAATCACACTATGCATCTGGTAGCGGTTGCTCGTGCAGCAGGCTTTTTGATTAACTGGGACGATTTTTCCGATATTTCCAATGCCGTTCCGTTGATGACAAAGATTTACCCCAATGGCTCTGCGGACATTAACCACTTTACCGCTGCCGGTGGTACTGCACTATTGATACGGGAGTTGTTAGATGCCGGGCTGTTGCATGAAGATGTAAACACTATTTGCGGCAAAGGCCTGCGTCGTTATACACAAGAACCCATACTTGAAGATGGCAAACTGGTATGGCGTGACGGACCGGAAAAATCCCTGGATCCGGAAGTACTGGCCAGTGTTGATGCGCCCTTCAAACCCAACGGTGGTTTAAGTGTGCTGAACGGTAATCTTGGCCGTGGCGTGATCAAAACCTCGGCGTTGCGAGACAACAAAACACATATCAAGGCACCTGCGGTGGTATTTGAAGATCAGTTTGATCTTAATCGCGCCTTTAAAGCCGGTGAGCTGGACAAGGACTGTATCGTTGTGGTGCGCTTTCAGGGCCCTAAGGCCATCGGCATGCCCGAGTTGCACAGTCTGACACCACCACTGGGCGTATTGCAGGACCGGGGCTACAAAGTCGCGTTAGTCACAGACGGACGTATGTCAGGGGCATCCGGGAAGGTTCCCGCTGCCATCCATGTGACACCCGAAGCCTACGATGGCGGCCTGCTGGCCAAAGTACACAATGGCGATATGATTGAGCTCAACGCCGATACGGGCGAAATCAGCCTGCTGGTTGATGATAAAGAGCTGGCACAGAGAGAGAACCAGCCAGCAGATATTGAACACCACCTCCAGGGAATGGGGCGTGAATTGTTTGCCGGGATGCGCTCTAATCTGACCGGTGCAGAAGAGGGCGCCTGCTCCTTGTTTGTGAAGCAGGAGCAGGCACTGTGAAGGCAAGTTTTGTAGCTGATGTCGGTGGAACCAATATCCGGCTGGCTAAAGTCATTGATGGCCAGCTAAGTGATATTGAAAAGTATCTCTGTAATGACTTTGACACTATCAGTGATGCCATTGAGCACTACTGTAGTGGTCATGCTGACACCGAATTTGTTGCCGGTTGTATCGCTATTGCCTGCCCGGTAGATAAAGATGTGATCAAGATGACCAACCATCACTGGCAGTTTTCCAAAAGCCAGTTACAACAGGACCTCGGTTTAAACTGGCTGGGGGTCATCAATGACTATACGGCTATTTCTATGTCTCTGCCTCAGCTCAGCGGTGATCAGAAGCTGCAGATAGGTGGTGGGGCACCCGTCGAGAACCAGCCGATTGCGGTATTTGGTCCGGGAACCGGGCTGGGTGTAGGGCATCTGGTGATGACCACTGAAGGCTGGATGAGCCTCGATGGTGAGGGCGGTCATGTGGATTTCGCCCCGACGGATGAGATGGACCTGGTGGTGTGGCAATTCCTGCGTACCAAATACGGCCATGCTTCCGCCGAAGAAGTGTTGTCAGGCCGCGGGCTGGTGCAGATATACCAGGCCATTGCTGAACACCAGGAGCGTTTTGCAGACCTTACTGAGCCTGCGGATATCACCGAGCGAGCACTTGGCAATCGATGTGATCTTTGTGTCGCAACATTGCACCAGTTTTGCCGCATAATGGGCAGCTTTGCCGGTAACCTGGCTCTTAATCTTGGCACCTTCGGTGGTGTTTATATCGCCGGTGGTATTGCCTCCCGCTTTGTCGATTTTCTGGTGCACAGCGAATTTCGTACTCGTTTTGAAGCCAAGGGGCGTTTTGCACCCTATGTGGCAGACATACCCACTTATCTGATTACTGAGCCTGAACATGGCTTGATTGGCACATCTGCCTATCTGACGCAGCATTACAAAGGTTAATTTCATGAACAAAGACTGGATGATTTCTTCTGAGCAACTCTTCAATCAGGGGCCTGTAGTGCCGGTTCTGGTGATAAAAGAGGTTGCTCATGCGGTACCACTGGCCAAGGCCCTTATTGAAGGGGGGATTCGGGTACTGGAAGTCACGTTACGTACTCCTGCGGCACTGGATGTGATCCGGGAGATAGCCGATAAAGTGCCCGAGGCGATGATAGGTGCAGGTACAGTAACCAATGCTGCTCAGTTAAAAGAAGTGGCAGAAGCCGGCGCCAAGTTTGCCATCAGTCCGGGTCTCACTACAGAGCTGCTGGAAGCCGGCAACGAGGCCAATATTGCCCTGATTCCTGGCGTATCTTCTATCTCTGAACTGATGAAGGGGCGGGATCTGGGTTACACCCACTTTAAATTCTTCCCGGCCGAAGCCTCCGGAGGTATAAAAGCACTTAAATCCATTGGCGGGCCATTTCCTGATGTGGTGTTTTGCCCCACAGGCGGCATTTCCGCAAATAATTATCTGGATTATCTGGCACTGCCTAATGTACGCTGTGTGGGCGGTTCCTGGCTGGCTCCGGATGATGTGGTTGAAGCTGGCAACTGGAGCAGAATCACCGAACTGGCTACTCAGGCTGTTAAAGGTGCGGGTGCGGTAACCGAATCCTGAGATCCCGCCACCGGGCCTTGCTGATGACACGACTGGCAAGGCCTTCTCTTTCCTTACGTCACTTTTTTACGCAGTTAAAGATACTGAATCTAGTTGTTCTGCTCTGAAAAAAGAATAGAGAAATATGCAGTACATCCAATCAGATTATTAATTGTACGGTGAGATTCACACCGTTACCTTTAACTGAATAGAAATAAAGAGCAATCGACCTGGTTGTGTTTATTATTATCCAATCGTCTGTGTCAGTATATGTGTTTCGCCAGCCTGCAGGCTCTTGCCCTGTGTAATGGCGGTTTCAACACACAGCATGTGCTTATAGTGCTGGTCAGGCATATCTGCCATTTGACGGACTTTTTCCGGGCCGGGGTTCCACACAACGATACTGTCGTGGCCTGCTGAGCCAATGGTGGTTTGGTCTTTATCTTCTTGTAACAGTACTTTTTGTGCGCTACTCAGGTGAATCCGATCTGTTTCTCCCGAGATAGTATAAGGAGCGGGAGTGGTCTGCAGGCTGTTCTGCTGTACTTTATCAATATACTCACCGCTCAGACCCTGTATCTGAGCCTGACTGATGTCGCTGAGGTTAAAGTAGCTATGCAGCGCTGCACGAAATTCAAAGGGAGTGTCGCCTGTATTCCGGGTCACCAGGCTGATACTTAACTGTTCGCTGACAACAATAACCAATGACACATCGGCGTCGCCATCAAACCCTTCACCTTCAACTTGCCCGGGCGTCAGCACCAACTCAGTGCGATTAGGTTCATCATCAATTCGGCCAATATGCCAAGTCTGATTGCGTAAAAAACCATGGGCGGGAAGACCAGGTTGCTGGTGGGCAGCAAACCAGGGCCAGCAAACGGGAATACCACCACGAATCGCTTTACTGCCATCCATAACCGCATCAGGGCTAAGCCACAGTCGCTGACGGTTGTCAGCTTTTGGTACAAAACTGAGAATGTGCCCGCCAAACAGCGACAGCTCAAGGCTGGCTGCCTGATTATCCACATTGATTAGTTTCAGTCCCTGATCTGAAGTGCGCTGAGACACATTGGCGGAAAGTTTCACAAAGTTCCCCTCATTAATAAAATAAGGCGACCGCAGTCGCCTTGTTTTATATTTTATTTTTAAATCAAAGGCTTAACCAATACTGTGCATTGTCGAGCATACGGTTACTGAAGCCCCATTCGTTATCATACCATGACATGACTTTGACCAGGTTGCCCTGTACTTTAGTCTGAGTGGCATCAAAGATAGATGAATAAGGAACGTGATTAAAATCTACCGAAACCAGCGGCAGCTCATTCACCGCAAGAACTTCACTCATGGGCGACTTTGCTGCAGCATCGGCGATGATTTTATTCACTTCTTCAACACTGGTCTCGCGGCTGGCAACGAAGTTCAGATCGACCACAGATACATTGAGTACCGGTACCCTTACTGCCATACCATCGACTTTACCATTGAGTTCGGGTACCACTAAACCTACTGCCGCAGCAGCACCTGTTTTAGCAGGGATCATAGACATAGCGGCAGCGCGGGCGCGGCGAACATCGGTGTGATATACATCACTTAAGCGCTGATCATTGGTGTAAGCATGAATGGTCGTCATCAACCCGTTTTCGATGCCAAGAGCGTCATTCAGGGGCTTGGCGATAGGCGCCAGGCAGTTAGTGGTACAGGACGCGTTGGAAATAACCGTCATATCTGACGTCAGCACATCATGGTTAACGCCATAGACCACAGTAGCGTCTACATCTTTGCCCGGTGCAGAAATAATGACTTTTCTGGCGCCAGCCTGAATATGCATTTCGGCATCAGCTTTTTTAGTAAACAGGCCCGTGCACTCAAAGACGACATCGATACCCAGTTCTTTCCAGGGTAAATCAGCAGGATTGCGCTCACTAAAAGTAAGAATTTTGTCGTCATTGATATAAATTGCCTGTTCATCATGATCGACTTTAGCGGCAAAACGTCCGTGAGCGGTATCATACTTAACCAGATGGGCGTTTATGGCAGCATCACCGAGATCATTGATAGCAACAATTTGCAGATCATATTTTTTTTCTGCTTCGTACAGGCCCCGCAATATATTGCGTCCTATGCGACCAAAACCATTGATAGCGACTTTAATTGTCATCTGGACTCCTTATTTGCTGTTCATATGAAAATAAATTACAGAAATTATGGATCAAACTGCCGGATAAGGCAAAACAATGTCATATTATTGTTGTTAAATTACAGCGACGGATGTGTGCAAAGGGAACCGGCATGAGCTATGTTAGATTTCTGATAAATACTCAGCCTGCATATCAACCCCATTTAGGTGTCAAGAATTAATGAAATTATCGCTAGTCGATCAGCTCGCCGAAATGCGTGGCATTGAATCCAATTATATTGATGCCTGGGGCAAACCCATGGAAGTCGAGCCGCAGAGTAAAGTTCGTATACTCGAGGCCATGGGGTATGTCATAGAAGATGAACAGAAACTTCAACAACAGCTCGGGCAGGAGTCTGAGCAAGCCTGGCTGGAGCCGCTGGACCCGGTACTGGTTAAACGCCAGGGTGAACAGCTGGTGCTGGCATTGCGACTGCCAATTGAGCTGGTCAATGACGAGATGATCCTGCGTATTGTGGACGAGCAGGGCGCATTGGCTGACCAACGAATAGTGGCGTCTGATGGGGTGTTGATCGATGCGACCCACATCCAGGACGGTGAATTCCAGGAGTACCTGATAGAAATCAGTACGACGGTGGAGCAGGGATATCATCAACTCAGATTGCTAGCTGACGATGAAGATGAAATCGCCTGTATGCGATTGATCATTGCGCCCCCTGCTTGCTACAAACCCGATGCCATTAAAAAGGGTGACAAGGTATGGGGCCTTAGCGTGCAGCTCTATTGCCTGCGTAGCGAACGTAATTGGGGAGTGGGCGATTTTTCTGATCTGTGTTTCCTGCTCGGCGAAGCTGCAGAGCGGGGAGCACAGTTTGTTGGTCTGAATCCCATTCATGCTCTGTACCCGGCGAATCCGGATGCTTGCAGTCCATATGGCCCTTCATCCCGGCGCTGGCTGAATTTCATTTATCTTGATGTCAGCGCGATTGAAGGATACGGGCACCCTGAAGTGCAAAAGCTTATCAGCAGCGGTGAGTTTCAGGCCCGGCTCGGGCATTTGCGGGATGCGGATTATGTAGACTACCAGGGAGTTATGGCGCTAAAACTTGAGGCGCTGAATCTGTTATTTGAGCACTATAACAACCAATATCTCAAAGGTAATACCCGGCAGAACAGGGCTTTTAAAGCTTTCGTTGATACCGGCGGTGAAAGTTTGCAGATTCTGGCCTGTTACGATGCCCTGCAGGCACATCTGAAACAACAGGGTAAAGACTATTGGGGCTGGCCGGTATTTCCCGAGGCAGTAAAACAATACGGCACACCGCAAGTTGAAAAATTTAAAAAGACTCATAGCCAACAAATTAAGTTCTTTTTATTTTTACAGTGGCAGGCCTCAATACAGCTGGAAAACGCGCATAAACTGGCAGCGGAAAAACAGATGTGCATCGGCATCTACCGTGATCTGGCTGTAGGCGTCAGTGAAGGCGGTGCTGAAATTTGGGGCAATCAATCACTCTATGCCACCGATGCCAGTGTCGGTGCCCCACCGGATATACTTGGCCCCTTGGGTCAGGACTGGGGGCTGCCACCTATGGATCCTAAACAGCTTTATCGGCAGCAGTATCAGCCCGTTATAGATTTATTCCGCTCCAATATGCAGTCTTGCGGTGCGTTGCGTATTGACCACGTTATGGCGTTGTTACGCTTGTGGTGGGTGCCCAAGGGCAATAATGCGAAAACGGGCAGTTATGTTTACTATCCGGTGGACGATTTACTCGCCATCCTGGCACTTGAAAGCGAACGCAATAAGGTGTTGGTTATCGGTGAAGATTTGGGAACGGTGCCGGAAGAAATTCGTGAAACGCTGACCAATAACGGTGTGTATTCATATCGGGTGTTCTTTTTCGAACAGGCTAAAGATGGCGGTTTCTTCTCTCCGTCTCATTATCCTGAACAGTCAATGGCGACGCTCACTACACATGATATGCCGACTCTGACTGGTTATTGGCATTGTCTGGACCTTGAACTGGGCAAGACCCTGAATCTATATCCGTCTGAGGAGATCTTGCGCAGTCTTTATGATTCCCGCCACAATAATAAACAGCGGATCCTGGATTCTTTGCATGCCCATGGTTCGATTCCAGACTGGATCGGGCGCGAGGTTGAGCAGGTTGGTATGAGTAAGGAACTGAATCATGGGCTGCAGATGCATATGGCATCGGGTAGCAGTGCGCTGCTGAGCTTGCAACTGGAAGACTGGCTGGAAATGGATAAACCGGTGAATGTGCCGGGAACCTACTCTGAGTATCCCAACTGGCAACGTAAACTCAGTAAACCGCTGGAGTCTGTTTTCAGTCGTGGCGAATTGCAGGACCTCGCCCGGGGGCTTACCGAGCGAAGAAAGCACGTAAGCGAGGGAGATTAGCATGAATCAGGCGAATATTGAGCAACTGGCCCAGGCTTCCTGTTCAGATCCGTTTGCTTGCCTGGGTCACCAGCATACAGAGCATGGGGATGTGATTAATGCCTGGTTGCCGGGTGCCAGGCAGGTGAAAGTAAGGTCGCTCGGGTCGGGCAAACTGCTTGGTGAGGCCAGTTCTGAGGGAGACAGTAGCTTTTTTTGCCTGACGCTGAAGACTAAAACGCCCATTCAGCCGTACTATTTTGACGTGTCGACAAAAGAGGGGGGCTACAAGCGGGTCGACCCGTATCAGTTTCAGGAACAGGCTTACCATGCGGTGCATTTTGTCGATCATCAGCCCCATAATGTATATAGCCAGCTGGGTGCGCAGTTGCTTAAGCTGGATACCGGGCTGTCAGAAACTGTCTGTGGCACCCGGTTTGCCGTGTATGCGCCGAATGCTTCCGCCGTATCGTTAATTGGTGAATTCAACTGGTGGGACGGCTCCGCGTTGCCGATGCAAAAAACCGATTTAGGTTATTGGGTGTTGTTTGTTCCCGGTATTGAGGAGGGTGCCCGGTATAAATACCAGCTCAAAGACCGATACGGGAATGTCTTGCCACATAAAGCCGATCCGGTGGGCTTTTATGCCGACCAATATCCCTCTCATGCATCCCTGGTATATGATCATGATCAATATCAGTGGCAGGATGAAAGCTGGCGCGAACAAGCTGAGAAGAACAAATATACTCACCCCATGAGCATCTACGAGGTTCAGCTGGGGTCATGGAAACGTAAAATACAGGGGAACGAAGCTTCATATCTGAGCTACCGGGAATTGGCAGAGCAATTGATTCCTTATGTGAAACATATGGGCTACACCCACCTGGAACTATTGCCTGTGTCTGAATATCCCTTTGATGGTTCCTGGGGCTATCAACCTGTTGGCCTGTTTGCGCCGACCAGCCGTTTTGGCTGCCCGGATGATTTTAAGTATTTTGTCGATCAGTGTCACCAACAGGGAATCGGTGTGATCATTGACTGGGTTCCTGCACATTTCCCCGAAGATGGTCATGGTCTGGCACGATTTGATGGTACACATGTGTACGAATATGAGGATCCACGCAAAGGCTGGCATCCGGACTGGAATTCCTGCATTTATGATTTCGGTAAAGATACCGTGCGTCAGTTTCTTGTTGCCAGTGCGTTATACTGGCTTGATAAGTTTCACATTGACGGTCTGCGTGTTGATGCCGTGGCCTCCATGCTTTACCTCGACTATTCCCGGGAAGAGGGAGAATGGGTACCCAATGTTGACGGTGGTAATCATAATTATGAAGCCATCAGTCTGCTTAAATGGATGAATGAGGAAGTTTACAAGGCCTTTCCCCACGCCATGACTATAGCTGAGGAATCCACCTCATTTGCCAGGGTGTCCCGGCCTGTATTTGAAGGGGGCTTAGGTTTTGGCTTTAAATGGAATATGGGCTGGATGCATGATTCACTGCACTACATTACCAAAGACCCGTCTTATCGCCGCTACCATCATAATGAAATGACCTTCTCAATGGTTTACGCCTTTGATGAGAACTTCGTCCTGCCGCTTTCCCATGATGAAGTGGTACATGGTAAAGGGTCACTGCTACGCAAGATGCCCGGTGATGAATGGCAACAGGCTGCAAACCTGCGCTGTTATGCGGCCTTTATGTATGCGCATCCCGGCAAAAAGCTTAACTTTATGGGAAATGAAATTGGTCAGGCGGCGGAGTGGAATCATGACAGCTCTATACAATGGCATTTACTCGACTTTGATAAACATCTGGGTATTCAGACGCTTTACCGGAAATTAAATCACCTTTATCGCCAGACACCGGCGCTGTACGAATGTGACCATCAGCCCCATGGCTTTGAGTGGATCGATCATCATAATGCTGAGCAGAGTATTCTGTCATTTATGCGCAAATCTGCCGATGGACGCCAGAAAGTTTATGCAATCAGCAATTTTACCCCGGTGCCCAGAGAACACTTTCGACTAGGCGTAGATGAATCCGGAGACTACCAGTTGCTGCTGAATTCTGATGACAGCGACTACTGGGGCAGTGGGTATGAAACTTCAACGCATCTTGAGGCCGAGCTTCAGCCCTGGCATGGCAGGGCTCATTCCGTGCGTTTTAACCTGCCGCCATTAGCGACATTATACCTGCTATACAATGCTGATGAATGATAAGTATCGGGTAAATAACGGCGTGCCTGAACCTCTGGGCGCTGCCCTTACAGATGCCGGCTGCAACTTTGCAGTACATGCTCCGCGAGCACAGAGAGTGACATTGTGTTTCTTTCATCGGGATACCGAAGAGCCATTGTTTGAAGTGGAGATGCCGGTCAAAACCGGTAAAATCTGGCATGTTCATATTGCCGATATCACTGCAGGTATGCTCTATGGATATCGCCTCGAAGGGCCTGCAAATTCCGACAGGGGGGACCGTTTCGACCCCAATAAACTTTTAATTGACCCCTATGCCCGCTGCCTGAACCGGTCAATGAGCTGGAATGCCCGCCAATACCAAGATGACAGTCAGTTTATGGTCGCTAAAGCTTTAGTGTGTGAGCACCCCGAGCCTTATGCGCTAAGTTCCCGGCCTCATCATGGCATACACGACCTGGTATTGTACGAAGTGCATGTCAAAGGAATCAGCCAACTGCACCCGCAGGTTAATGAGAGCCATCGGGGGAAATATCTTGGGCTGTGCGACTCGGCGATTATCGACCACTTAAAGCAATTGGGCATAACGGCCGTGCAGCTGATGCCGGTGGCGGCCTTTATGCCGGAGCCTTATATTACCGAGAAGGGTCTGACCAACTACTGGGGTTATAATCCGATCAATTTTTTCAGTCCCGATCCCCGTTATGCAGTTGAGGATCCGGTGACTGAATTCAGAAATATGGTACAGGCTCTGCACCAGGCGGGAATTGAAGTGATCCTGGATGTGGTGTTCAATCACACCGCAGAAGGCGGAAACGAAGGGCCCGTGCTGAGCTTTAAGGGATTTGATAACCAGTCATATTACCTGTTTGAACAAAGTGAGTTTGGTATTCCTGACTTCCACCGCTATCTGAATAATTCAGGCTGTGGTAATACCGTTAACACAGCACATCCGGTTGTCATGAAACTGGTACTGGATGCACTGCGCTACTGGGTGGAATACATGGGCGTGGACGGCTTTCGATTCGATCTGGCTGCAGGACTGGGCCGCGACCCTTATGACTATACCATTCAGTCGGGATTTTTACGGGCTATCCGTCAGGATCCGGTACTCAGCAATACCCACCTGATTGCTGAGCCCTGGGACATAGGCATGGGCGGATACCGGCTAGGTCAGTTTCCATCACACTGGCATGAGTGTAATGACAAATACCGCGATCAGGTACGTTCATTCTGGCGTGGCGATAAGGGGATGACCAGTGCTTTTGCCACCCGTTTGTTAGGCTCCCGTGATATTTTTCATAAGGGCCACCGCAGCATTCACAGTTCGGTGAATATGATCACCTATCACGACGGCTTCACATTGCAGGATCTGGTTTCTTACAATGAACGACACAACGAAGAAAATCTGGAGCAGAGTCGTGACGGCCATGGCCATAATGTGTCAGCCAATCATGGTGCAGAGGGGCCTACAGAGGACGAGAATATCCTTGCCTTAAGAGAGCGTCAGAAACGTAACCTGTTTGCCACCCTGCTGTTTTCACAGGGCATCCCCCATATTCTTGGCGGGGATGAGCTAAGCCGCACACAGGGAGGAAATAACAATGCCTATTGTCAGGACAATGAGATCAATTGGTGGAACTGGGACCTGACTCGTCGCACCAGTGATTTTTTAGCTTTTTGTAAGAAAGCGATCCATCTGCGCAGACAGAGTGATCTGTTAAACCATCTGAATCTGCAGGATGATGATTACAGTAATCAGTTTAATGTAGAAAAAGTGGGCTGGTATCGTCCCGATGGAGCCAGAAAAGTAGTGGATGACTGGCATGATGAAAATAATCAGGCTTTCGCTGTGGAGTTAAAGGGGGAGGGGGTTCAGCCAGAGCATTGGCTGATACTGTTTAATGCCAGTGAGCATGATGTGGAATTTCATTTGCCGTCAAAGGATACCAACTGGTACTTATTGCTCAACACTGCCGAAACGGCTCTTTCAGCCTGCACTGAGTCAGGCTATTGCAGCCAGTTTACTCTGGCTTACAAAAGTCTTTGCGTGCTTGCAGACAGGCTCACGTCAACGAGGCTGCAAAGCGCATTTGAGGACGCCGGAACTGGCACTTAAAGTGTGTTTAGGTATGATACCCAAAATACCATAAAGTGCCGATTTCAGCGGGTGATAGAAACGCTTTAGACAAGGCAGGTGTTGGAAGGTCTGGTGGTTCCAAATCGACAATACCTAACGCAGTATAAAGCGTTTCTGGCCCCGCCCTTCGGGAGTCAATGGGCGCTGCCACTGCTGCGTTGCACTGGTTAGAAAGGTAGACGACATTCCTTCACCAGTGCGCCTTGCATTGAAAGCGCCCAGTGACTCTGAAACTGGCACTTTATGGTATATTGGGTATATAATCCGGCGCAATTTTTTGGCTCTGGTGGCCGAACGACAATAAACAGGACGCACAGATGACAGACGATAAGCAGCTTTGTGACATTGGTTTTATTGGCCTGGGGGTGATGGGGAAAAATCTGACGCTGAACCTGGCCGACAATGGATACCGTATCGCCTGTTTCGATCTTGATCAGACCAAAGTTGACGGGATCCTGGCGCAGGACACAGCCGAGCGAGGCAACAAAGCGGCCCGTATCATTGGTTGCCGTTCTTACACAGAGTTACTGTCCCGACTCAAAGCACCTCATTTGATCATCGTCTCTGTGCCTGCCGGTGAGCCCGTCGATCACGTCTGCAATCACCTGATTGATGCGGGTATTGGTGCGGATGATATTGTTGTCGATACCGGTAATAGCCTTTGGACAGATTCAGTTGCCAGAGAACAGCACTTTAAAGGCAAGTTTATTTTCTTCTCCACCGCTGTATCCGGGGGGGAAGTAGGAGCCCGATTCGGCCCCTCTCTGATGCCATCAGGGGACCCCTATGCCTGGACCCGGATCAAACCGGTCTGGGAAGCCATTTCTGCCAAAGTGGATCCCGCTACGGGCAAACCTCTGCCTGCCAAAGGGCCGGGGCAACCGGTTACAGACGGGGAGCCCTGTGCTACCTATATTGGTCCGGTGGGCGCCGGCCATTATGTCAAAATGGTGCATAACGGCATTGAGTACGCGGATATGCAGTTGATCTGTGAAGCGTATCAGGTAATGCGTCAGGGGCTGGCAATGTCACCGAAAGATATCGCGGCGACATTCAGGCAGTGGAATCAGGGCGTGTTAAACAGTTATCTGATTGAAATCAGCGCCGAGGTGCTTGAAAAGCAGGACCGGGAAACGGGTAAGCCGCTTGTCGATATGATTATGGATAAAGCGGGCCAGAAAGGAACCGGTTTATGGACTGCGGTTAGCGCTTTGCAGGTGGGTAGCCCGGCACAGACCATTGCTCAGGCTGTTTTTGCCCGCAGCATTTCCAGTCTGAAGAAAGAGCGTGTGCATGCAGCTTCTATGCTCAAAGGCCCTGAACCTGTGGAACTGAGTAGCGCGGAAAAGCAACAGGCCGTTGATAATCTTCAGGACGCTTTATATTGCTCAAAAATCTGTGCTTATGCACAGGGGTTTCAGCTGATGGATATGGCCAGCAAGGAACACGGCTGGAAACTGGATTTTGCTGAAATCGCTAAAATCTGGCGTGCAGGTTGTATTATTCGCGCGGTATTTTTGCAATCCATTACTCAGGCCTATGCTAACAATGATGAACTGGCCAACCTGTTGCTCGACCCATTTTTTGCCAGCCAGATCCAGGCATTTCAGAGTAAGTGGCGTCAGGCAGTGGCGGACGCAACATTGATGGGGATTCCCTGCGCAGCCATGTCGTCGGCACTCAATTATTATGATTCATATCGCAGTGAAATCTTACCTGCTAATTTGTTGCAGGGTCAGCGTGATTATTTTGGTGCGCATACATTTGAACGTGTTGATATGCCGGAAGGGCGAAAATTCCATGTGGAATGGAGCCAGCCGGGGCAACCTCAGGTGCAAATCAAAAAATAATTGTTGAAAGTTTATTACAATAAGAGCGCAAGTCGTTTTAATAAACAACGCCAGCGAGAGCACCCGAAAAACACGCAAAAAATAGAATTTTTCGATGTTTAGCGGGTGTAAATCAGGAGTTTTTCTGCCGGATGCACGTGTTTCAAGTGTTCTGGTGTTTTATTTGAACTGCATGGCTGTTCAGGGGGCTCTGAAGCGCCCTTCGTTCAGTTGCTCGATAATTGTATCGGCTTTGTCCTCTATGGGTCCTGATTGCCTCGATTGCTGATGCAAAATCACTTCAATACTGGTCAGATTGAGATCTTCTACGCCAAATTCCCGGCCAACGTAACCCCACAGATACGCCCAGTCAAACTGCTCTTCTTTCATAAATAAGCTGCTCAGGCTGAGAAAAATCTCATTGTCGATGTCGTCCCCTTCGCCATACAACTCCAGCGCGCGATATAACAGCTGAATCGCTTTGATACGATCAAACTTAATGTAATAAGTGGCCAGGGCCACCTGCATTTCAGGATACTCCATCTGTGGTGTATTTTCGTAGGCCAGAAAACCCTTTAATGCATCTTCATTCTGGAAGCGGGACCAATGGTAGTAAAGTAAGTGAGGGCTGTTATTGTTGCGGGTCATCTGCGCCAGACGCTTCAGTTCGCGCTCTGCTGTGAGCAGCCCCTTTACCCGCTCAGACTTTCTTTCTTTAAGTTTGATGTGCTCTATCTGAGACGCTTTAGCAATACACTTTTTATAGGCTTCAAAATTCAGAAGTTGCTCATACGTGCCACGATCAGTCGATGCTCTGGACTGGTTGTATCGGTTTTTGATGATGTTGGCTTTTTCTGCGCGGCACCAACTGTCGGGGTTCAGGTCAGAGCACATCTCAGGGTGTTTTTCACAGATGTCTTTTACCGTTATTGAACCCAGTCCATCGCACGCACTCAGCAGCATCGTCAGTATAGACAGAAGTATGATTTTGCTCATAAGGATTCCGAAATTGAAGAAAAATTACCTACAAATGGCGACTAAATGGACATTTTATGCCGATATTGAAACTTTATCACAATTTGGCTAGGGCCCGGTGTTTCATTAAAATAGCGGCCGCTTCTGACAATGCCAAGTACTTCTGTAGCAGACAACCCGTAAATATGAAGCAAAGCGCTGATGATTTACCTGATTTTAGCTGGCATTGACAGTTCACCGCAGACCCTTAATCAACTGTAACGAAGTAAAGGCTGACTGAATGAATCACCAACATGAGCAAGAACTACTGAATAGCTGGCAGGAAAGACAGGAATACGCTGAGAAAATGCAGCCTCTGCTGGGTAAGTTATATCGGGATAAAGCCGTAGAGATCAATTTGTATGGTCGCCCGCTGCTCGGTGCCAACAGTATCGATATTATCAAAGCCCATCGCATGGTGCGTTTGCATACGGGAAATAAGCTGAGACTGCGTGAAAGCTGGCCATTGCTGGAAGCGATGAGTGAGATGAAGCTGGCTCCGGCGCAGGTTGACCTGGGTAAACTGGCGTATAACTATCATTTCACCGACAAAGCGGCGGGCCGGGATGTACATAGCTATTTACGTGATGAACTGGCACAGATTGTTGATATGGATGATGATCACCAGCCTCAGGACGTGGTGCTTTACGGGTTTGGTCGTATAGGACGTTTGCTGGCCAGGCTGCTAATAGAGCGCCATGGTCGCAATAATAAATTGCGCCTGCGTGCCATCGTGGTGCGCGGTGGAAAAGAAGGCGATCTGGAAAAACGGGCCAGCCTGTTGCGTCGTGATTCTGTGCATGGACCATTTAATGGCAGTATTACCGTTGACCATGAACGTAGCGCGATTAAAGCTAATGGCGCCTATATTCAGGTGATCTATGCCAATAGCCCGGCCGAAGTAGATTATACCCGGTATGGGATTGATGATGCCATTGTCATAGACAACACCGGTATGTGGCGGGATCGTGACGGCCTGGGACAACACCTGACATCCAAAGGTGCGAAAAAGGTATTACTTACCGCCCCCGGCAAAGGTGATATCAAGAACATCGTTTATGGTGTTAATCATCAGGATATTGCCGCTGAAGATCATATTCTGTCTGCTGCCAGTTGCACCACCAATGCGATCACGCCTGTATTAAGGGCGCTGGATGAGCAATTTGGCATCGACAATGGTCATGTGGAGACAGTGCACTCGTATACTAACGACCAGAACCTGATTGATAATTACCACAAAGCCGAACGCCGAGGCCGGGCCGCACCATTGAATATGGTTATTACTGAGACGGGTGCCGCTAAAGCGGTAGCTAAGGCCTACCCCAAGCTTTCTGGCAAACTTACTGGTAACGCCATTCGAGTGCCCACTCCTAACGTCTCACTTGCCATCCTTAACCTGAATCTGGGCAAGGAAGTAAGCCGTGATGAGGTGAATGAATTTTTGAGAAAAGCAGCGCTGTTTACCGACCTGCAGCATCAGATTGATTACACCGCTTCAACCGAATTGGTATCTACGGATCTGGTGGGCTCACGCTTTGCCTCTGTGGTAGATTCTCAGGCGACCATTGCATCAGGTAATCGGGCGACGCTGTATGTCTGGTACGACAATGAGTTTGGCTACAGTTGCCAGGTTATGCGTGTGGTTCAGGATATGGCAGGCCAGCGGGTGCCGACCTTACCTGCCTCAACGGAAAAATTAGGCTGATTTACCCAACCTGATACACGGGGTATTATCCAATAAAGGCTTCTTTAATGAAGCCTTTATTATGTCGTATGCCGGGATAGTCGGGAACAATTACCCGGCGATGTCCATGGATGGACGGGCAGGTGATTATAAGCTACCTCCCTGTAGCTTACCTGCTGCGCAGGCCAGCTAAAGCTGTTCCATGGCGTTCCATACGCCATGGTGCTCCTGCATAACCTGCACTTCCGCCTTCCCTGGCGGTCGGCAGAGAACTGCTCCCTGCGTTATCTGCACTTCCGCCTTCCCTGGCGGTCGGCAGAGAACTGCTCCTTGCGTTATCTGCACTTCCGCCTTCCCTGGCGGTCGTATACCGGGGAGTCGGGAACAGCTCTCCGGCATTGTTTGGGAAAACGGTTATTTTCTGAACCAGCTACGGATGTCGGATACCAGACTGATTCCCTGAGTCAGGCTGCTTTTAACCACAGAATGTGGTGCTAACTGACCTTCAGGCGCTTTGTCTGCCACCCCCCGAGCTTTACCGATCTCTCTTAACCCCATGTAACTGATAATGATGCCCACAACCCAGGGCATGGACTCCACATAGAGTTTACCGGCAAACGTTGCCGGCCCCTGTCCCTCGGTAAACATTCTGGCCAGTGCATCCAGAGCACCGGGATCGGCACTTTCAGGAAAGCGCATTACGCCGAATACATACTCAAAAGCATTAAAAGGCTCAATCCAGCGCTTCAGAAAAGGCAGCCAAGTGACAATCAGATGCTGAATCAGATCGACCATCACCAGAAAGAAAGGAAACAGTACATAGTAGACCATCCAGCGCACGGCCCATGGGCGGGTCGTCATACGCATCATTGCAATATGTGAAGCGGCACCCTGACTGAGGTTCTCTGTCAGGCTTTTGTCGATCAGTCCGATCTCTATGGCCAGACGTTCATTCTGAGCCACATATTTGTCCACTTCTTTAGCCATGATCTCGGCCCAACGATTTTGCTGGTCGACGGGCATGTGCTGTATTTCTGTCTGCAATTCTTCGGGTGTTGATGATAATGACGGTTGGCCGGTAATCTCCTTTACCGCTTCTTTGCCTTTGCTGAAAAGCTCAGACACTTTGCCCACGGCGTTCAGAATACCGGGAATGGCAGCAACAAGTTGCAACATGAGGTTTCTCCTAGATTGACCTGATCAGGTTGTTTTTCATTAATGTGGCGTGCAACGTGTCGGCGGGCAGACTCTTGAGCGGGTTGCCGCCTGCCTGTAATTGCGCATGGGGGTATTCACGAAAACTGGTCCAGTCACCAGCCCAGAACATACCCACCTGCCGAACGGCTTCGCCATAGGCATCCCAGTAGATTTTTGATTGAAGGTAGTTCCATGCAGGCTTACCCGCAATCAACGGGACCGCATCCCAGGCTTCACCATAATTGTGCCAGGACTCACCCGGTGCAGCATTGGTAACGTGAGGGCCATAACAGGGGCCCACTGATTCCAGAACTTCACCTAAAAAGGCAAAGCCACGTTGATTGAACTTTGCTATCTTGATATCAATTTCTGACCGTGAGCGGGATTGGCGATAGAGTCGGGCCTGCTCCTCCAGTGTTCTTAAAGTGCAGTAAATCAACAGTTCAAACCCCGTCGCCTGTTGACAGGCCTGGATAACCTGTTCGGCTTTGGATTTTGCTGCGGGTACTAGATCGTTGAGATTACGGGAGGCCATTAGTCCATTCTCCGGGCCGTTTAGGTAACAGCATTACTTTAGTTCAGTAACAGGGTTGTGCAAATTATAACCACTTTTTCGCTTTTCTGAATGTTTAAATCTGACGGGATATTGCGTCTTAGATCAATTCTGAAAGATAAGCCACAACAGCCGGGTCTTATGCCGGACAGAAAACAGGTAAAAGATAAATTTATGCAGGAACCGGGAAAAAGAAAAACGAAAAGCTGGTGGCAGTGGCTATTGCTGGTGGTGATTCTGGCTGGCATATATCTTTGGCAAACAAGAGATCTGCTGGACACTGGCAGCCAGGTCAATACCACCGCTTTACCTTTACTGGCGGGCGGTAGTGCACCTCTGATAGAGGCGCAGGATAAACCTACCCTGATATATTTCTTTGCGCCCTGGTGTCAGATCTGCAGTCTGAGTATTGGTAATCTGGATGATCTGGATAGTCGTCATATTAATATTAAGAAAGTGGCGATGGATTATGCCAGCCTGGAAAACGTATGGAAGTTCGTAAAAGACCATCAGGTGCAGGGAGATGTGCTGCTTGGTCACGAAGGGCTAAAGCAGCAATTCCGTATATATGGCTATCCGACCTACTATATCCTCGATAAAGACGCAAAGGTTGTGGCTCGGGATATGGGCTACAGTTCCGGGCTCGGTCTCAGGGTCAGACAATGGCTCGCAGCCGGGCGTTGAACGATTTTTAACCGTCAGTGCAGCACCGATAAGCACATAGTATGAGAATCAAAAGGGATTGTGGTAGATTAGCGTCGTCATTCACTATATGTCAGATAACAATGAGAATAAGCTGCAATTTTGATAGCGGTAATATCCAACTTATCAGTGCTGATGCACCCGATAACATCCGCCTGAAAATAAGAAAAGATAACCAGTCAGATTTTTATCAGTGGTTTCATTTTCGCCTTGAAACCACCCCTATGATAAATCATAAACTCCATATTGGTGAGCTGGCCAAATCGGCCTATCCTGAAGGCTGGAAGGGATATCAGGCGGTTGCATCTTACGACCGCGAAGAATGGTTCAGAGTAGACAGTACTTTTGACGGTGACACTCTGACCATTGACCATACCCCTGAGTATACAACGACCTACTATGCCTATTTTGCCCCATACAGCTATGAGCGTCATCTTGACTTGCTGGCCTGGGCACAAACATCTTTTGATTGTGAATTAAGTCATTTAGGGGAAACTCTGGATGGACGTGATATGTCGTTGCTGACTGTTGGCCAGCAAGAAGAAGGCAAGAAGGCAATCTGGATTGTTGCCCGTCAACACCCTGGTGAGAGCATGGCCGAATGGCTGGTGGAAGGGTTACTGGAGCGCCTGCTGGATGAAGATGACGGGCTGGCCCGCTCACTGCTGGAGCAGGCTGTATTCTATATCGTACCCAATATGAATCCGGACGGTTCAGTCAGGGGCCATTTGCGCACCAATGCCAAGGGCATTAATCTGAACCGTGAATGGGCTCATCCATCGCTGGAGAACAGTCCTGAAGTGTATTACGTACGCGAGAAAATGCAGGCAACTGGTGTAGACATGTTTCTGGATGTGCACGGTGATGAAGCCCTGCCATATAATTTTCTTGCCGGTAGTGAAGGTATTCCCAAATATAGGGAGAAAATGGCCCATCAGGAAGCAACGTTCAAGCAAACGCTGTTGGCCATCACGCCCGAGTTTCAGGACACCTATGGCTATCCTAAAGACAAGCCGGGTGAAGCTAACCTTACCGTTGCCTCAAATGCTATTGGCAATAGTTTTGAATGTCTGGCTTATACTCTGGAAATGCCTTTTAAGGATAACGCCGATTTACCGGATGCAGTCTACGGCTGGTCGCCCGTGCGTTGTAAAAAGCTCGGCGAAGATGTATTGGTAGCCATTCATGGCGTAATGAATCAACTTTAAATAAATCAAGGCTCGGCCTGATTGCCCTGCGGCAATAAGTCCACAATCACTGAAATTATAATCATAACAAGGGGTTAGTGTTGGAATTCTTTAATCAGATATTGCTCTCTCTGGATGGCATGCTTGGTGGAGCCGTGTGGTTTCCCTATGTATTGCTGGGTGTGGGATTGTTTTTTACCCTTTATCTGGGTTTTCCACAGGTACGTTACTTTAAACATGCCTGGCTGGTGGTCACGGGTAAGCTGGATAGAAAAGGAATGCCCGGTGACACGACTCACTTTCAGGCATTGACTACGGCGTTGTCCGGCACAGTGGGCACAGGGAATATTGGTGGTGTAGCCTTTGCGATTTTTCTCGGCGGACCTGCGGCCCTGTTCTGGATGTGGGCCACTGCATTTCTGGGTATGACCACGAAGTTTGTGGAAGTCACGCTATCCCATAAATATCGTGTGAAAACCGAAGATGGCACTATGGCCGGCGGACCCATGTATTACATGGATAGGCGTCTGAATATGAAATGGCTGGCCATTGCGTTTGCCATCGCTACGGTAATCAGCTCTTTTGGCACTGGTAATCTGCCCCAGATCAATAATATAGCCCAGGGTATGCAAGCCACGTTTGGCCTAGATCCGATGCTTACCGGCGCCGTACTGGCAGTATTGCTGGCGCTGGTCATCCTTGGTGGTATTCGCCGTATTGCCAAAGTGACGTCTAAAATTGTGCCTCTGATGTCTGTGCTCTATGTCATCGGTGCGCTGGCGGTGATTTTTTACAATATTGAAAACATCGGCCCTGCTTTTGCTTCGGTTATCTCCGATGCCTTTACCGGCTCTGCCGCAGCGGGTGGCTTTTTAGGTGCCACTATTGCCTATGCCTTTAACCGTGGGGTAAACCGGGGGTTGTTTTCTAACGAAGCGGGGCAGGGTTCAGCGCCTATCGCTCACGCCTCGGCCAAAGCTGATGAACCCGTATCGGAAGGTATGGTGTCAATACTTGAGCCCTTTATCGATACCATCATTATTTGTACTCTCACCGGGTTGGTGATCCTCTCTTCCGGTGTCTGGAAAGAAAAGTTCGATAATGTGTTTGAGCGAGCCGATATGCAGATTCTGGCCGGTACCTATTCTGACCAGAAAGACACGGACAAAGAGCAGCTGTATCTTTATCTGAACGACGCCCAGGGGCACACTGTTGAGCGCTATAACGGCAAGGTGGAAGTGGTTTCTGGCAAGCCACTAAACCGTGACTTCACTGTTATCAATGCCCGTTCTGTGGCGGAAGATGTAGTATTTAGTGTGGGCTCGCGGGAAGACCTATTTACCGGTACGCTGAATATTCAGGACGGACGGCTCGAAAAAGACAATATCGTTGTCTCTGGTAAGTCCCTGATTCACTCGGCGCAACTGACCACTCAAGCCTTTACCCGTGGCTATTTTGGTGATTACGGTCAGTACATTGTCTCAATCGGCTTGTTGCTGTTCGCCTTTTCAACAGCCATCGCCTGGTCATATTATGGTGACCGGGCGATGACGTATTTGCTGGGGCCTCGCTCTGTGATGCCATACCGGGTTTTTTACGTAGCAGGGTTTTTCTGGGCATCGTTCTCAGATACAACACTGGTATGGAATCTTGCTGCTGTTGCTATTGTCGTGATGACCCTGCCAAACTTGTTTGGTATCTTTTTACTGCGTAAAGAGATGAAGCAAACAGTGAAGGAATACTGGGATGATTACGACAAAGCAAAAGCAGAGAAACCGTAATCTAAGCTGATTTAAATTGAGAGACCCTGCCGCGCGGCTTCTGCCGCGCGGTATGCGTTTAATCAGAGCTTCAGGTTGGAGGCAGGCCTGAAATACAGGTCATTCAGGTTTTCCTATAGTCTTTTAATTATTTGTAACAGGAGTGATTATGGCGCTGATTGATTGTCCATCCTGTAAAAAGAAAATATCCGATAAGGCCGATAACTGTCAGCATTGTGGGTTTGCGGTAGGTCATGCCAGTCGCGATGATATTCTGCGTAAAGAACGGTTTAATCGTTTTAAAAAGATGCAATCTATTCAGACCCAGTCAATGCTGGCAATGCTGATGTTTGTAGCCGGTTTTGCCATTTTGTATTGGGGAGACGGCCCCTCAAGAGAGTTGGGTTGTCAGTTTTCCCTGAATTTGATTAAAGATGGCGGCGCCTTGTGCCTCTGGCACGGACAGATGCAGTACAATCTGGCTATAGGCTGTTCGGTGATCGGCTTTATCTGGTATATCGTAAACCGTGTTCGTATGATCTTTATTAAGAAGTCAGGTTAATGAATATTCAACAAATAGTCAGCGCTATGACACCACAGGTCTATGAGCGCTTGTCCCAGGCTGTAGAAACAGGGAAATGGCCCGATGGTCAGGTTCTCTCAGAGTCACAGAGAGAGACCAGTATGCAGGCGGTTATGCTCTATCAGGCAACGGTGCTTAAATCCGATGAACACATGACAATAGGCGCCGATGGCGACATTGTGCAGAAATCTAAACAAGCCTTACGACAGTCCTTCAAGGGCGATATCGCCAGGTTTAAAGTGGATGATCTTTAAACGGCTTTTTCAGCCGGGCTATCAGCATCCTGATGCCAACGTCAGATTGGCATCATTAGAAAGACTGGACCCTGCCAAAGCAGAACATAAGAGCCTGCTCCACGAACTGGCGTTTAACGATGCCAGTACGTCGGTAAGACTGGCCGCGCTGGAGCGTCTGGACAGTTTTGCGATTTGGTGGAAGCTGGCACAAACCGATAACAATGAAAGAGTGCGTAAGGTTGCTCAGCGACGCAGCGAAACGGTACTTTTGAGTGATAATCACCCGGAACTCCCTCCTGCCCAGCGCAAACGCTTTGTTGATGAATGTCGTAATCATAGTTTGTTGGAAAAGTTACTACTTAAGCAATGGCAACACCTGCCGGATACGGGGCTGAGCCTGAATATTCTGAAAAAGCTCAACAAAGACCGGCTGAATCAGCAAGTGATATTCGAATCCGACAACGCCAGACTGGCTGAAACTCTACTCGAATCAGTACAGGATCCCAAGGCGCTTAGTCGCATCAGCAAGAAGCATCCTAATCCGCAATTGAAATCACAGGCAACCAAGAAGCTTAATGAGATCAACCAGCTTCAGCAACTGGCTGCGCAAACAGAAAAGGCAGCGAGGCTGACTCTGTCAAAGATGCAGGTTCTCAGTCATGAAGCAACCGACGCTGAGTTTAAACGCCGTTACATTGATCTTAAGCAGGAGTTTGAAAAACAGAAACTTCACCTGCTGTCTGTGTCAGTACAGCAGGACCTGCAAGGCAAATATACGGCCTTGCTAAAACGACTTGATGATAAACACCTTTGACCGGCCCCATCCGCTAACGAACAGCTGTTATAAAAACGCTGACATATGCAATACTCAGGAATAACCTTGCTGCGAATTACGCGCATTGCCGGGTGCGCGAGTTCATTGGATTTGCTGCAGAGATGTGTTGAATCGCAAACAGGATTGTCAGACCGATGCGATCATTACCGCCCGCATAGGGGCGGGGTAACCCTCTATGGTTTTGTCTGAATTTCCCGGATCAAGATAATCAGCCAGGGAATGGTTCGTCATCCACTCTGTACTGCGCTGTTCCTCGGTGGACGTTGTGCTGATATCCACGGTACGAATGTGCCTGAAACCCACCCGTTTCATCCACGCAGTCAGCGCAGCAGTGCTTGGAATAAACCAGACATTACGCATTTGCGCATAGCGTTCGCCGGACACCAGTACGGTATGTTCATCCCCTTCAACAACCAGGGTTTCCAGCAACAGTTCGCCGCCGGGTTTAAGCTGGGCCTTGAGTTCGTAAAGAAAATCGATGGGGCTTCTGCGATGATAGAGCACCCCCATCGAAAACACCGTGTCAAAGGCTTTCAGCTCTGGTAACTGCTCCACACCCAGCGGCAGCATATGGATATGCGGAGCCGGATAAAAGTGGCGTATGGCCAGAAACTGCATCAAAAATAGCGGGAAGGGATCGATCCCCACCACCAGTTCAGCGTCCTCACCGAGCATGCGCCAAAGGTGGTAGCCGCTGCCGCAGCCAACATCCAGCACTTTTCTGCCAGCCAGAGGACTTAGATGGGGGCGCACTCTGTCCCATTTCCAGTCGGAGCGCCATTCGGTATCCAGATGAATACCGTGCAGATGAAACGGCCCCTTGCGCCAGGGCTTGAACTGCATCAACAGGCCCGTAATCTGACGGCGGGTGTACTCGTCAATGCTATTTGTGGCGCCAATAGTGACACTCTCTTTCAGATCCAGTTCGTCCGTTTCAATAGCCGGTAGCTTATCCAGTAACTTCTGCCATTTTTGCAGATCTTTTTTATGTTGACGCTGCCAGTCAGCGAGCTGAGCCGGCAGCACCTCTAACCAATGGCTGAGATTGGAACCGGCTATCTGTTGGTAAAATTGTTGAAAAGCCTGCATCGTCACCCTTTATTTTACCGCTACCATTGAGGCGAAATTAAAACACTTAAACCACATCACGATGTCGCTGAATCCGGCTTTTTTAAGCCGATCTTCGTGATCTGAGAAGCTGTCAGTTAGCATGATTTTTTCCAGAGCTGAACGTTTCTGACTGATCTCCAGCTCACTGTAGCCATTGCGCCTCTTAAACTCATGGTGAAGATCAACCAATAACGCATTTCCCTGCTCACTGGGGTGACTGACCTTCTCCGATAATACCAGTACACCGCCGGGTTTCAGACCCTGATAGATCTTCTCCAGAATAGCGGCGCGTTGGTCAGGCTGAATAAACTGCAGGGTAAAATTCATGACCACCATGGAGGCATTATGAATAGGTACTTTCTGTAAATCTTCGCAGACGACTTCTATGGGAACAGGCGATTTGAACGCCTGCAGGTGACGCTGGCAACGCTCTATCATGGCTGGGGAATTGTCTACGGCAATAATTTTACAATCCGGCGTCTGCACATAACGGCTGATGGCCAGACTCACTGCACCTAAAGAACAGCCCAGGTCATACAGATGAGAGTTCGCTTCGGCGTAGCGACCCGCCATCTGTCCGATTGCATCAACAATGGTGCTGTATCCGGGCACCGAACGCTGGATCATGTCCGGGAACACTTCAGCCACGTTTTCATCAAAACGAAAATCAGATACTTGCTCAGCCGGTTGCGAATAGATGGCGTCTTTTGAGGAGGAGATCATAAGCAGGGTCAGTGGGACACGAAAGGCAGCTATTTTAGCCCAGCCGCCGGGGAATAAAAAGTACCGGTAAGGTTGAGCTTACTGGTACTTTGGCTCTGAATAGCTGTACCTAACTACGGGGCCATGCGGACCGGTGGTGTTTTATGGTTGAAAACCCTCCACAGCAGGGACGCTGTGGCGGAGCGTCCAAGGAAGGATTTACCGCGTGTTTCCAATCATAACAACAGCACCTGGACCTATAGTTAAGAACATTTTTTCAGAACGCATATTTGGCTGAAAACTGAAGCCTGTCCATATCGCCTTGTGATTCATTCTCCAGATCACGCCGGGCATGAGAGTATTCAACACCAAAACTGAGTTCTTTGCTCGGTGAGTAAATGGCATTGACGCGCGCGCTGCGGGTACTTTGGGTGACGCCCATACCTGTGAGTGAGGTCTCATTGTCTGCACTAAACCATGAATAGCTTAGAGTAGTGCGCCATTGCTCATTCCAGAGGTGCCGATAAGCGATAAAACCGCCACTGGAGTCGATACTCTCAAGCTCTCCACTGGCATTGAGTACCGCGCCATTAGCCGCATTAATGCCCAGATAACGGCCCATACCGCTACCGGTGTTATACATCATGCGTACATCATCACGACCCAGGTTAAGTTTTGCTGAAATACTCAGTGCTACGGCATTCTCGGTTGTGTCCAGGCTGCTCCCATCGTCGTAGGCCAGTTGGCGAATTAATGTGGCGGCGGAGATATGCCCCCAGTTTTGCTTGTGAGTATAGCGTAAGACTAAGTCTGGTATGCTGTTGTCATCGGAGACAATACGCCCGCCACCGCCAAAGGGAGTGATTGTCGTTTCCGGGTTTTCCAGGGCACCAGAGAAGCCGCCTTTGGAATAGCGGATCATCGCCTGACGCACAAAAATGGTACCGTCTGTGGCACCAATAAAGTCCAGTGTTTCCGGCAATACTGCGACGTCCTGAAATGTGCTCCAGGTCTGACCAAACAGCCAGCCATCGTAGGCAATAGTGGCAATTCGCAGACGTGGACTGTAGGAATTGGAAACCCGCTCATCACCATTAGGTGTAGCCATAAAATCCAGTTCAATTGTGGCTTTAAGTGACTTTCCGTTAGCCAGAGCTGTATCGCTGGAAAAGTTAAATCGGGTTTGCCGGGCGTGCATGTCAAAGGCTGTGCCCTCGTCCTCACCGCCCACGGGGGTCAGGCCGGGAATATAAAAATCCCGGCCAATATTACCGGACGGCAAACTGCCATCAGAATACTGACTGGCAATGGCATCGAGCTTGATATAACCGCCGAAAGTAAATTGGGTATCTTGCAAACTGGCGGCCTGGAGCGATGTCGTTACCAGGGCGCTCAGCAGTGCAGTATTTTTGATTAATGTGCAGAGTTTCATTTGTAGTCCTCGTTTTTACCTTTTGTTAACAATCCTGCACGGATAACAATTGCTCAATCAGACCATGGTCTATTCGACTAAGGTCGGCTGAGTCCGGATTTTATGGTCAACCCCGTTGTTGTGCTGTGGTTAAGGTGGCTTTAATATTTTGTTAAAGGAATCCTTAAGACTAAGGTCTAATATGTTAACTTCGCTTGCCCCTTACCATGTCTACATACCAAGTAACCTCAAATGCGAACATTCTGAGGTTCGAACAGATTGGAGATCAGATTATGTTGCATAAAGTACATCCCGTTGCGTCTTATCCCGCGCGCAAGACCCATGCAGACAAAAGTGAATATCAGCGTTTGTATAATTGGTCAGTAGAAGACCCGGAAGGATTTTGGGCTGAACAGGGGAAACGACTGGACTGGATGACACCCTACACCAAGGTTAAACAAACCAGTTTCGAAAAGGGTAAGGTGGATATTAAGTGGTTTGCCGACGGTCAGCTTAATGCCAGCTACAACTGTATCGATCGCCATGTAAAGAAAAATCCCGACGCGACTGCCATTATCTGGGAAGGTGATGACCCGGCAATGGACAAGACCATCAGCTATCAGCAAATGCATGATGAAGTATGCCGGCTTGCCAATGCGATGAAAGCAAAAGGCGTCACCAAAGGAGACCGGGTCATAATTTATATGCCGATGATCCCTGAAGCGGCTTTTGCGATGCTGGCCTGCGCGCGCATTGGTGCCGTTCACTCAGTGATTTTCGGCGGCTTCTCGCCTAATGCCATTGCCGATCGTGTGGAGGATTGTCAGGCGAAGATGGTGATTACTGCTAACTTCGGGCGCCGTGGTGGCAATGAGGTTCCGCTGAAATCCAATGTGGACAAAGCCCTGGAGCGGGATAACACGGGCAGTATTGAATCCGTCATTGTCTATAAGCTGCTCGAAGATGATACCGCGATGGTTGCTGATCGTGATTACTGGTGGCATGACGTAGCGGGTGTCTGTGAGCCGGTATGTGATCCCGAACCCATGAATGCAGAAGACCCGCTGTTTGTTCTTTATACCTCAGGCTCAACCGGAAAGCCCAAAGGCGTAGTGCACACCACCGGAGGCTATCTTGCTTATGCGGCAATCACCCATGAATATGTGTTTGATTACCAGCCTGGTGATGTGTATTGGTGTGCCGCTGACGTAGGTTGGATCACCGGGCACAGCTATATTGTTTATGGCCCATTTGCTAATGGCGCCATTTCACTGATGTTTGAAGGGGTGCCTACCTATCCTGACGTGCGCCGTATGGCCCAGGTAGTGGACAAACACAAGGTGGATATTCTTTACACCGCGCCTACGGCTATCCGTGCTCTGATGGCTAAAGGTGATCTGCCGGCACAGGGTACAAGCAGGGAGTCTCTGCGTCTCCTTGGTAGCGTAGGTGAGCCGATTAATCCTGAAGCCTGGGATTGGTATCACGATAAAATCGGTAATAGTCAGTGTCCTATCGTAGATACCTGGTGGCAGACTGAGACCGGTGGAATCATGATCACGCCGTTACCCGGTGCCACAGATCTTAAACCGGGCTCGGCGACGCTGCCATTTTTTGGAGTAAAACCGGCGCTGGTAGACAGTAACGGGTCGTTTTTAGAAGGGGCAGTGTCAGGCAACCTGGTGATCACTGACTCTTGGCCGGGTCAGGCCAGGACGGTGTGGGGTGATCACGACAGGTTTGAACAAACTTATTTCAGTGCCTATGACAATATGTACTTTACCGGTGATGGCGCTCGTCGCGATGAAGACGGTTACTTCTGGATCACCGGCCGTGTGGATGACGTATTGAATGTTTCAGGCCATCGTCTGGGGACGGCTGAAATTGAAAGCTCGCTGGTTGAACATCCGGCCGTCGCTGAAGCGGCAGTGGTGGGTTATCCTCATGACATTAAGGGGCAGGGGATCTATGTGTATGTGCTGCCCACTGATGGCACAGAGATTACCGAGGAACTGACAAAAGAAGTGCGTCAGTTTGTAAGAGATGATTTAAGCCCTATCGCCAGTCCGGATTTTATTCAATGGACGCCGGGCTTGCCAAAAACCCGTTCCGGTAAAATTATGCGCCGCATCTTGCGTAAAATTGCCGCCAACGAGTTTGATAGCCTGGGAGATACATCGACGCTGGCGGACCCGGCAGTAGTGGATGAGCTGATTGAAAACCGGCTGAATAAGTAAATCTTTGTGATATCACACCACTGGTGTCCGGCATGAAAATGTTGGACACTGGCAGACGGTTTAAACCGATTTACTGAGTAATTCATGGCTAAGTTTTTGATTGCCGATGATCACCCTTTGTTCAGAGAAGCGCTGGCTGGTGCGTTAAAACAGCGTTTCTCTCCACTTGAACTGGTACAGTCTGATTCACTGGATAGCACACTGGCCTGTATGCAGGAACATGAAGACCTGGATCTGGTGTTGCTGGATTTGCATATGCCCGGTTCTGGTGATCTGTATGGCCTGATCCGGGTGCGTCAGGACTTTCCGATGGTACCGGTGGCGGTAATTTCAGGTAGTGAAAACCCACAGGTGGTGGCCAAAGTTATGAGCTTTGGTGCGCTGGGTTTTATCCCGAAATCTTCTTCCTCAGAACAAATCGCCGATGCTATCAATGCGATTTTGCAGGGTGACAATTGGGTGCCACAGGAATTGCAGGGGGAAATTCAGCATATCGATGAGAAGAACCGTGAACTGGCCGCCAAAGTGGCGGAACTGACCCCGCAACAATATAAAGTTCTGTGTTTTATTCATAACGGTCTGCTGAACAAGCAAATCGGCTATGAACTTGGGATCACCGAAGCTACCGTTAAAGCTCATGTAACGGCCATATTCCGCAAGCTGGATGTCTACAGCCGCACCCAGGCGGTATTACTGGCTGAGAAATTACAACTGGAACCCCCCCAATCCTCAGCACCAGGTGACTGAATCCCGACACTGTTAATGCCACGGCGGATTGATATACTGACCTTTTAGGCACCTCTGAGGGAAGTCATTATGATCAATGCCAATCTGCCTCTGACAGATTTACACCGTCACCTGGATGGTAATATTCGTCCCCGCACTATCTGGGAACTGGCCCAACAGCACGGTATTAAGCTGCCTGCTGATAGCTATGAGGCCTTATTACCTCTTACCCAGGTTCAGGGCCAAACCAGTGATTTGCTGGATTTTTTGCAAAAGCTGGATTATGGCGTTTCCGTGCTGGCGAATATCGACGCCTGCTACCGGGTTGCCATGGAAAATATGGAAGACGCTCACGAATCGGGTCTGGATTATGTTGAGTTACGTTTCTCACCCTACTATATGGCGCGTACGTTCGACCTGGATATGGTGCAGGTTGTTGAAGCTGTCATTGACGGCGTGCGGGCCGGCAGCGAGAAGTTTGGCATTCAGGCCAATCTTATCGGCATTCTAAGCCGTACTTTTGGTGCCGATATTTGCCGCAAAGAACTGGACTCCCTGTTGGCGTGTAAAGACAGAATCACTGCCCTGGATCTGGCCGGTGACGAGCTGGGTTATCCGGCCGAACTGTTTCTTGAACATTTTAAACTGGCACGCGATGCCGGTTGGAAAATTACTGTACATGCCGGCGAGGCAGATGGTCCACAGAGCATCTGGAATGCCATTGAAAAGCTCGGTGCCAGTCGTATCGGTCACGGTGTCGCCGCCACTCAGGATGACAAACTGATGGAGTATATGGCGAAAAACCGGATAGCCGTTGAATCCTGCCCGACATCGAATTATCAGACTGCTACCCTGAGCGCTATTGCAGACTCGCCTATGCCATTGTTTATAGAACGGGGATTGTGTGTGACGCTCAACACTGATGATCCCGCGGTGTCCAACATCGATCTTGAAAATGAATATCGGGTGGCCAAGGAAATAATCGGCCTGAGTGACGCCCAGCTTGAGCAGGTTCAGCGTAATGGTGTCACTGCGGCGTTTATTTCTGAGCAGGACAAACAGGCACTGTATGCCCGCAAATCAGAAGCTGTCGGGTAATCCGTCGGCGTTGTTCCGGCCTTTCAAGAAGCACATTATGTCTGTTGAGCAACTGGAGTTTGTACCTTTTAATACGGCGCTTTCAGGGGATTTTTTATCCATTAATCGTCAGTGGATCGAAGACATGTTCGTCATGGAGCCTTCGGACTTTGCCATGCTGGAAGATCCGTATCGCTATATTATCGCCCCAGGCGGCTATATCTGGTTTGCCGCTCATAAGGAGCTGGGGATACTGGGCACCTGTGCGTTGCACAGACAGGCAGAAGGCGTATTTGAGCTGACAAAAATGGGTGTAAGAGGCCATAACAGAGGTCTTAAAGTTGGTGAGAAGTTATTGCGCCATGTGCTAGAGCAAAGTGAAAAGCTTTCACTTGCATGCCTTTATTTACTGACCAATAAGAAATGTGCCGCTGCCATCCACCTTTATGAGAAAAATGGATTTGTACATAGCCAGCGCATTATGCAACGCTATGGCAGTGCTTATGAGCGCTGCGATGTGGCCATGGAATATTGTCCTGACTACCATGAAAAGGTAATAAAGTGAAAACTCTGAAGTGGTTATATGTGTTAGTTTTTCTGCCCGGGGCATTGCAGGCCTCTGTCAGTTTACCCGGTACAGACCTGCTGAGCGTAGCCGATGCCGGTACCGGAGTGAGTTTTCAGGTTGCTATTCAACTGCCGCCGGATTATTACCAGCCTGGCGGCTTTAAAAAGCAATATCCGGTTATCTACCTGCTCGGTGATATTAATGATTTTGCTCTGGTGGTGGGTGCAAGCCGCAAGGCAATGCAGAAAGGAAGTATCAGGCCTGCTATTCTGGTGGGCCTGACCCGGGAGCATAACCGCCAGCCTTTCAGCGCGCCGGAAACCGCCATTCAGCGTGTTCACTATGGCGAACAGTTATTTGAATATCAGCGTTTTTTAACCCGCCAGCTTATCCCACTGATAGAGCGCCGTTATCGGGCTACCGATAAAGAAAGAACTTTTATTGGCCAGAATGGCAGTGCACTACTGGGACTCTATCTGATGGCCAATGAACCGGGATTGTTTACCAATATGCTGCTTGGCAGCCCCGCTTTTTGGTATGACGATCACAACAGTCTCAATCAGTTGATTGAAGCAGTAAATGCCAGTTCAGTGACTCAGGCGAGGATTTTTATTGGTGTGGGACAGCTGGAAACGCCCATCTATCAGGATGGAGCACAAGATCTGGTCAGCGATGCCATTAGTTTGCGCACCCGCCTGGCGGCCTGGCGTTATCCGGGCCTGGAACTGAAGCTGTTGCTGGTGCCGGATGCGGACAACACAACGGCTTTTCCTACCACTGTTATTCAGGGGATGCACTGGCTGAGTCAATAGTGAATTCGCTATTACTGTACACTTCGCGAAGAAGCCGTTAATCTGAGATTTCCTGTAGGCTGAAAAAGAGAAAAAACATGGCAACAAATACAACCACTAAAGTCATCAGTCTGGTGTTAATGATCGTTGGCATTGGTCTGGCGGTATGGGGATTCAAAGACGCGGATTCGACGGCGGGTCAGGTCACTGAAGCGGTAACCGGTTCATATACTGACGAGACCATGATGATGCTGATTGGCGGCGCCGCGAGTTTTATTGTGGGCCTGTACCTTTTTATCAAGAAATAACCTCTGACATTTAGTATTACGAAAGCTTTGACGTTAACGGCTTTTTTTACAGAAACACCGCAATGCCTGTGAAACCGGGTATTGCGGTGTTTTTTATCAAGTACCTGCACAGAATTGCAGAAATACTGTAAGGCACAGGTTTAAAAAACACGCCTGCGCCAATGTGCCAGTTCATTTGTTTGTGCTTCTAAGTCTGGTCAGCACAAGAGCTCAGATACCAGTTTACGCCATCTTCTGATGAGAGTGTGTTGCTGCCCCAGGTGGAACCGGGCATGACATCATCGCTGCCATTGGCAAAGTAGTCTGGACTGTAATAATTGCCCGTGCTGTAGGCCCGACCCGCTACTTTGTGGTAGTAATTACTGGTGGTGAATTCTTCACAGGATGCTTGTGGTGGATTGTTATCATCGCCGTTCTCACCAGACGCATCTCTGCAACTTTGTACCGGGCCGGCACAGGAATTGTCATCGTCCTGCCATTGGCACTGGTTCGCGGCAACGCTGAGTTCGTTAAGTTTAAAGCTGTCAGTGCCGTATTCCAGATAGCAATTGGCGTAATTTGTATAATCCAGGCGCCCGGCGTTGATATGCTGGTCCAGCGTTGCCATCTGGCCGGCATCAATATCGAAGCTCAGACTATCGGATATCAGCCGGTTGGTATCGTCTGATGCCGTGACAATAGCGGTATTGCTTCCACCGGGTAGATCACAAGCGGTGGCTGTGAACTCACTACCTGAGATTGTGGCGGAAACATCCCCGTTATCGAAACTGACGATCACACTTGCCAGATCCTGGTTTATATCCACAACGTTACCACTGACGGTGGCACACTGAGCATCTGTGCTGACAAACAGGTTGCTTAATACCGGAGCCTCAGGTGGCGGCTCGGGGCCGACTCTGGCTGTAGTTTGATAGGATTCACCGGCCAATCCCTCACTGTCGGTGGCGATGACGCTAAGCAGATAGAGATCATCAACAAGGGCCGGGCTGTTCAGCAAAAAATTGTTACTTGTATCCACGGAAGTACTGACAATGATCTCAACACCTGAGGTGTCGGTAAAGCTAGCTTCGACGTGTTGTACTGAGGTTTCGGTATCGATGGCTTTACCGATGACGCTGATGACATCGGCGCTGACACTGACATTAATATCTGACAGGGCAGGGCCGGTGTTGCGGTTCACTCTCTGATTATTGTCGAGGAAGTATTGGCCGAGGTAGCGGGCATAGTTGATGCCGCTGCCATTGATATAACTGCCACTGGCTCCCTGGCCACCCGACCAGGCGTGATCGACATTATCAAACCAGAGCATGGAAACCCGGTTATTCTGCCACAGTGTTTCATCTGCGGTGCGACCAGCACCTTCGCTAATCTGATTTGTACCTGGTAGTTGACTGACGCCATATAGCGCCGCCATTCCTTGTGCGTTTTGTTCGTTATAACACTGATTGACTGTGGCATCGTCGCGACCAAAGGCCAGTGAGGCTATTTGCGAGTCAAAAAATCCGCCATAGCTTACGCCATACTGGCTGCATCTTGCCTGCACGTCGGCTGTTTCACAGGGACCAAGTGCACCATTGGAACTTGTTCCGATGCTGGGGCCGGCACTGACGCCCATACCGGCAAATACATCCGGAGCCAGGCAGGCGGTGGTATTGGCAAAGCTGGCACCGGATGAAAGCCCGGCAATATAGACCTGATTAGAATCGATACCGCGGTTAGTGTCACCAGATAAGGTGTTGGCCAGCGTTATCAGATTCTTATAGTCACCCGCGGTTCGCGACTTAGTACCCTGCCAATATGACCAACAACCGAATCCTGCTTTATTCATAGCATCGGGGACGGCAATTACTAAACCAAATTCTTCAGCGGCAACCGCTAAATTGGCCGACAGGTAGGCATCAATACTCTGAGTACAGCCATGTAACACGATTAACAGGCCTTTTCCTGTGCCGATGGCTGAGGTGGAATCCGGGGTGTAAATATGGACTTTGCTAAATCCTCCGATGCTGACGTTATTCTGCCAGCTTCCCGCCTGGGCAAAAAAGCTTGCGCTAAGGGCTACCAGAGCGAGAAAAGGCAACTGTATACAGTGCCGGGTTCGTTTAATCATTGTTTTCTCCGTATTATTAATTATTGTCGGATGAAGCCAGCACCCCGACGAAGAGCGAATGACTGGCTTTGTGGTTAGTGCGACAGTTAAATTACAAGGCGCTGAATCAGTCATTAGCTCTGTGTTTGAGTACTTATCTCCCAATGCAGCTCCTGAAACTAACAATTCCCTGATTACGGAAGATCACTTCATTTAAAACGCTCATCAAACTGAGACTTATTGCCCTGATTCAGGGAGAGTCTGATTCGGATGAGTCTCCCTACAATAGGACGGAAGGTTAAAAAACGACCTACTACTTTAGTGCTGTGGTATACAGGAGTGGAAATGGATAGCTGTAGCTCAGTGGCTACAGGGCCTGGATTAGACCGGTTTTGTAGCCATCAGCAAGATATGTCAGCAGGTTGTGAGAGGGACAAGCCCCGGGGAGACGATGGCCGCTGTCACTGAGTATTCTGCCGTGTACGCAATTTACTGCGGCCTAATAAATTAGAGGCAGCAGGATGATTAGCATCAGCACAATATAAGGAAAGGCCACTGTGGGGCGCAGGGATGCGCGCAGATATTGCCCTACCAGCGTCACTAATCCGGGGCGATTTTGTTGCCAGTTGTTATACACGGGGAACAAGGTAGTCTCGGCCTGGGTGTTTTCCAATGCCATCAAACTGACCTCCAGTCTGGCCTGAAATGTTTTCCAGATCCCTTCCAGCAGCCATAACACGGCCAGTATCAGTAATACGGGCCAGCAATCCATTGCACTGAATAAACCGGTAAGGGCGGTCATCACGCCTGCGAGCTTGATCACCAGTGCGAGGTATTCATAGTGCTCGTACTGGCGGTGCAGGGTGATCCATTGTGCATGACGTATTTTTTCCATAGCGACTTCCTTTTAAGTGTGACTTATCTGCACAGAGCAGGTTTTTCCGAACTGTTGAAATGGGGTAGTATAACCGCCTGATTCTAATACAGGTAAGTCCCAAAATGGCACCTTCTCTTCAGGAACAATTACTTAAGGCCGGCCTGGCGGATAAGCAGAAAGCGCAGAAGATCAAAACGGAAAAGCGCAAAAAGGCTAAACAACAGAAAAAACACAAACTGGAACAAACCGATGAAGCCAGGATAGCAGCAGAAAAAGCACTGGAAGCCAAAAAGATCAAAGATCGTGAATTGAACGAGCAGGCCCGGCTGGAAGCGGAGAAAAAGGCCATAGCAGCGCAGATCAGGCAGCTGATTGAGGTGAATCGTCAGCCTAAAGGAAATGGGGATATTGCCTGCAATTTCACTGACGGCGCCAAGGTAAAACATATCTATGTAGACAAGACCACCCATAAACATATCAGTCAGGGCAAGCTGGCCATCGTCAAATTTGCCGACAGCTATGAAGTGGTACCCATGCCGGTAGCCGAGAAAATTGCTGAGCGAGATGCCGATCTGCTGTTGTTCAGAGCCGATAAGGTGGACAACAGCAATGATGAACAGGCCGATGACTGGTATGCCGAGTATGAAATTCCAGACGATTTGATGTGGTAACCGCTGATGACACCAGCAATCACACTGCTTGAACGAAAACAGGTACCGTTTTGTCTGCATGAGTATACTCATGAACCTGACGCCGAATCCTTTGGTGGTGAGGCTGCCGAGAAGCTAGGGGTAGATGCATCATATATCTTTAAAACACTGGTGTTGCAGCTTGATTGTGGCGAACTGCTGGTGGCGATGGTGCCTGTGCTGGAAAAGCTAAATCTGAAACAGGCTGCCAAAGCGGCGGGCGGGAAAAAAGCAAAGCTGGCAGAGGCGCAACAGGTGGTACGCAGTACTGGTTATCTGCTCGGTGGAGTCAGCCCATTGGCGCAGAAAAAAGCACTGCCTGCCCTGTTAGATGAAAGCGCACGACATATTGATAGCATTTATGTGAGCGGGGGGAAGCGCGGACTGGAGATAGAATTGGCCCCTGAAGCGCTGTGTAAATTGACAGGCGCAGTTTATGCGCCTTTGTGTCAGACAACAGCAGGGGTTAACCAGTGAGCTCCCCGCGCAGATTGGTAATCAGTTTTTCCCTGACCTGATCGATACTCAGATTCTGGCTGAGTAAGTAGTGCAGTTTGGCCAGCGCCGCTTCAAGGGTCATATCACCACCTGACACCACACCCACTTCGGCTAAGGCATTCCCTGTAGCATAACCGGCCATATTCACCTTGCCGCGCAGACACTGCGTGCAATTCAGGACAATAATATTCTGCTCGCGGGCGGCTCGAAGCTGTTCCAGTAAGGCCGGATTCTGGGGGGCATTGCCGACGCCGTAACTCAGTAATATCAGCGCATTTACCGGCTGTTGTATTGTATTTCGTATCACTTGGGCGCTAATTCCGGGATATAGGGTTACCACACCGATAGGCTGAGCCTTGACTGGGCTGACCTGTAGCTCCCGCGCTTCGATAGGCTGAACTTTACCCTCAACCACCTCAATATTGATGCCGGCCTCCAGTAACGGGCCAAAGTTAGGCGAACCAAAGGCATTAAAACCATCAGCATGGATTTTACGACTGCGATTGCCACGTAAGAGCTGATTGTTGAAGAACAGACAAACTTCGTGAATAGGGTAGTTGGCCGCCAGAAACAAGGAGTTGAGCAGGTTTACCTGACCATCACTACGCAGTTCTGCCAGTGGTATCTGAGATCCTGTTACAATTACCGGCTTACTGAGGTTCTCCAGCATAAATGACAATGCTGAGGCGGTATAGGCCATGGTATCGGTGCCATGAAGAATAATAAAACCGTCATAATCCTGGTAATTTGCCTTGATATCATCGGCGATATGCTGCCAGTCAGAGGGCGACATATCCGACGAGTCCATTAGCTCATCATATTCATGAATGGTAAAGTTGGGCATTTCCTGGCGATGAAACTCCGGCATTTTTGCCAGGGTCTGGGATAAAAAACCGGGTACACAAACATAGCCTTTGCTGGAAGGCCGCATGCCGATGGTGCCGCCGGTATAGGCTACGTAAATGTTCTTCTTCATAAATTACACGCCGGAACAGGAATTTGGCCATATTCTACTGGCTATGGGCATTCTCAACCAGTGCTGAGAACAACCTTTGATGACACGGCGGATTGTCGATACCAGATCGGCAGTAGTAACGATGAACAATACAAATCAGCAGTAATATCTCCAAACGCCCTGCATATCGGTATAAATTTGTGGTATGTATCCCCTGAATGCCTTAGTGCTGAACGTAGAAGACAGGCAACCGTACCCAAGTGTTTCTTTGCGGTTACTAGATGAGGTAGAATGCCGGATGGTAAAAAAAGTTAAGCTGATTGTTTTTGACTGCCGCTGTGGTGGTAAGGCTGAAGGCCCTGTTGAAGTGCCAGGGTGCAATAACCGATGGCGAATATCCTGCGTTGTGGAAGTCTGTGAGGCAATGAATGCCGGGCAGGGCAAAGAGGACGTCATAAAAGGCTGGAATCGACTTAGTAGTAGCTTTTATCGTTGATTACATTTTGTTGCAAGTAGAGGAGTTTGTTTTATTGCAACATAGTGAACCTAAAGAGAATTTGTGGTCAGGGAACACTATAAAGCTCGAAAAGAACAATAGCCGGAGCTAACCCTTGATAAAAATATTACTGGTGGATGATCACGATTTGGTGCGAACCGGCATCAGATTGATCCTCAAAGCAGAAACCTCCTTCAAAGTGATCGGCGAAGCCAACAGCGGTGAGGAAGCTGTTAAGTTTTGCCGTAGTCAGGAACCCGATGTGGTGTTGATGGACATGAATATGCCAGGCATGGGGGGGCTTGAAGCCACTAAAAAAATCTTACGATATAGTCCGGATGTAAAAGTCATTGTGCTGTCAATGTATAAGGAAAACCCCATTCCCAGTAAGGTCATGCAATCAGGCGCCTGGGGATTTATCACCAAGGACGCAGAATCTGAAGAAATGAACCGGGCTATTTTTCAGGTTTGTGCCGGGCAAAAATATATAGCCCCGGAAATTGCTCAGCAGATAGCACTGGGAAGGCTTGACTCTAATGACGATGATCCCTTTAAGCACCTGTCCGATCGTGAACTGCAAATTATGATTATGCTCACCAAGGGCATTAAAGTGCCGGATATTGCCACCAAGCTTAGTATCACACCCAAGACGGTGAATACCTATCGCTACCGTATGTTTGAAAAACTCGGTGTTACCGGCGATGTGGAATTGACCCACCTGGCCTTGCGTCATAAGCTGATAAGCCACGAGCAATCATAAGCCATATCTGTAAACAGCTTTGCGACATCTAATCAGACCCGACTCATTATGACAGACAGCGTCAGCTTCGATCATCAGGCCTTTATTAAAAACCTGACCCCGCAACCCGGGGTGTATCGCATGTACAACCTCAGGGATGAGGTGATTTACGTGGGTAAAGCGCGGAATCTTAAAAAGCGTGTGGCCAGTTATTTTCGCGCCAATCTCGACAGTGTAAAGACCCAGTCACTGGTGCGCCAGATTGCTGATATGGACGTAACGGTAACCCATACCGAGACCGAGGCCTTTATTCTTGAAAACAATTACATCAAGAAGTACAAGCCTCGTTATAACGTGCTGCTACGAGATGATAAGTCCTATCCCTTTATACTGCTCACTGACCACGAGCATCCTCGCCTGACAGTACATCGTGGGCCACGCAAGAAAAAAGGTGAGTATTTTGGTCCGTATCCCAGCGCCACGGCGGTACGCGAAAGCCTGCGCACCATGCAGAAATTGTTTCCCATTCGCCAGTGTGAAGACAGTTATTATAAGGCCCGCACCCGGCCATGTTTGCAATACCAGTTGAAGCGTTGTGCAGGCCCCTGTGTTGAGGGATTAGTCAGCGAAGAAGAATACACTCAGCAGGTGCAACTGGCGCGGATGTTTCTTAAGGGCCGCAATGCCGAGGTGATAGACACTCTGGTTAAAAAAATGGAGCGCGCCAGCGAAGACCTTCATTTTGAAGCGGCGGCCCGTTACCGGGATCAGATTAGCGCACTACGTAAGGTGCAGGAGCAACAATGGGTAAGTGGCGATCAGCCCGAAATGGATGTATTTGGCTTTGCCTATAAAAACGGTATTGCCAGCGTGCAGGGCTTCTTTATCCGCGACAATAAACTGCTCGGCAGCAAGAGTTTTTTCCCGAAAGTGCCAGGGGATGCGGAGCCAGAGGAAGTGTTTCAGTCTTTTATGTTGCAGTTTTATCTTTCCGGTAACAAATCTATACCCCGGCAGATCGTATTACCACTGGTGTTGCAGGAACCTGAAGCCATTGCTGAAGTGCTGAGTAAACAAGCTGGCCACAATGTTAAGTTTTTTCAGGGTGTGCGTGACGAGAAACGCCGCTATCTGGACCTGGCCAATACCAACGCGATGAATTCACTGGAGACTCAGCAGAATAATCAGAAGTCGGTGTTTGCCCGTTTCCTGGAACTGGAGCAGGTACTGGAGCTGGATAATCCGATTCAGCGCATGGAATGTTTTGATATCAGCCATACGTCGGGCCAGCAAACCGTGGCCTCTTGTGTGGTATTCAACCGTGAAGGACCGTTTAAGACCGACTACCGACGCTATAACATTGAGGGTATTACACCCGGCGATGATTATGCGGCCATGGGGCAGGCACTGACTCGGCGTTACCGCAATATCAAAGATCCGGCGAAAATCCCCGACATACTGTTTATCGACGGTGGTAAGGGCCAGCTGGCCCAGGCCGAAAGCTGTTTTGAAAACTGGACACACGAGAAAATGCCGATGCTGATTGGCGTGGCCAAAGGGATCAGTCGTAAACCCGGACTGGAGACGCTGATACTGGCCGGAAGCCATGCCACTATTCCGCTCAATGCCGATTCATCTGCATTACACCTGATTCAGCATATTCGTGATGAAGCACACCGCTTTGCCATTGCCGGCCATCGCAACCGTCGTCAGAAAGTGAAAACGCAGTCGCGACTTGAGAGTATTCCCGGAGTAGGGGCGAAGAGACGTCAGAGTATGCTCAAATATCTCGGCGGTATGCAGGAAGTACTCAAAGCCAGCACTTCCGAACTGGCAAAAGTGCCGGGTATTAGCGCAGAGCTGGCAGAGGATATCTATCAGCATCTTCATCATTAAATTAGTCAGGTCAAGCTGGTCGGATTAGGTTAATATTGGCCCCAGAAAAGAGCATTAAGAGTCAGAGACAGATATTCAGTATGTGGACCATTCCCAATATTCTTACTACCCTGCGGGTTTTTCTGATCCCTATATTTGTTATCGTGTATTTTCTCGATTGGCAATGGGCTCATCAGACTGCGGCATTGCTGTTCTGGCTGGCCGCGATCACCGACTGGTTTGACGGTTACCTGGCCCGCAGATTAGGGCAGACCACTGCGTTCGGTGCGTTTTTCGACCCGGTGGCCGACAAGCTGATTGTGTGCGCCGCGCTGCTGATGATTATCCATCATTACGACACGGTCTGGATTACCGTTTCGGCGATCTTGCTGATGTCGAGGGAGATCTTTGTTTCTGCGCTAAGAGAATGGATGGCTGAATCGGGAAAAAGCGCCGAGGTACGGGTGTCTTTTATCGGCAAGGCCAAAACCATGGCGCAGATGCTGGCGCTGATTGGTCTGTTATCTGAACTGGAAGTGTTTATGGGCATACCGATTTACTGGGTGACGCTGGGCAAGATATTGCTGGCGATTGCCACTGTGCTCTCGGTCTGGTCAATGCTGCTCTATCTGAAAGCCGCATGGAAGCATCTGGTGGCAGAATAGTCATTGATGACGATAAGACTTGTGTGAAAACAGCGCACTTGAGTCAAAAAACCAGCACTCGGCATGAAAAAGCCACTTTTGTGGTTGACAGACAAGGCGTTGAAGGTAGAATTCAGCGTCACGTTTTACCGCTGGCAATTTATCGGCGGTGGCAAAATACAGGACGTATTTTGTAATAGCTCAGCACAGCTATGCTGCTGAATCCCGGTAACGGGTATTAGTAGTGCAAAGGACTGATTTTAAAAAGTTAAAACAGAATTATGCGGGAATAGCTCAGCTGGTAGAGCACAACCTTGCCAAGGTTGGGGTCGCGAGTTCGAATCTCGTTTCCCGCTCCAATTCTTACACAGGCGGAATGGCAGAATGGCTATGCAGCGGATTGCAAATCCGTGGATCTCGGTTCGACTCCGGGTTCCGCCTCCATATTTATATCTTCGTTATACAAGCAAGTATCCCCCGATGCCCGGGTGGTGAAATTGGTAGACACAAGGGATTTAAAATCCCTCGATCGTAAGGTCGTGCCGGTTCAAGTCCGGCCCCGGGCACCATTCTATAGATTTGTATCTCCCTGTAATTCAAGACCTTTCTATCATTTTTATATCCAGGATAGCCGGCCTTAAACCG
Source organism: Lacimicrobium alkaliphilum (assembly GCF_002591895.1). Taxonomy (GTDB): domain Bacteria; phylum Pseudomonadota; class Gammaproteobacteria; order Enterobacterales; family Alteromonadaceae; genus Lacimicrobium; species Lacimicrobium alkaliphilum. The sequence goes on along the minus strand of NZ_NISX01000005.1, from coordinate 2,585 downwards.
ACGCTTCGCGTATGGTTCAGGTGCTCGCCACATCCATGTGGCTCACCCGCTTTGCGGGCCAGCTAAAGCTGTCAAATATTGCTCCCGGCAATATTTTCCGGCTCCGGGCACCACATCTGATTTATTTACCTCACCATTTATACAAACGCACAAGCGCCATCCGGTATCGTCGTAGGACGCTTTTGGCCTTAAAATACTATTTGTTTAAGAGAGTTATGTAACGGGCAGGTCATAAGAACTCTTGTAATGCTTCTTCGCATAGACGTATGATACATATGTAGAAATTGTGCTTTGTAGTAGTTTAATCGCGCATTATCTACCTAAATGTGGATGATGGGACACCCAGAAAAATAATAAATGCTGTAAAAGGATTGGCGATTGCATCGGTTTTGTTTCATTGCGTTTTCCCTGCTGTTGCTTTTGCTTGTTGTACCAAGTTCACCAGCTTCTAGCCATACGCTTAAGATCACAGTGGTTGATGTCGGGTCAGGAAGCTGTTCTATAGCTCAGTTACCTGGCGATGAAGGCATAGTTATTTTCGATGCTGGTTATTGGCGCGGCAAACGTTGTATTCAAGCACTAGACGCACTTATCGGTAACAAAAAGATTGCTTTAATAGTGTTATCGCATAGTGATGCTGATCATATCGGTGACGCCGCCTCGATCCTGGCTAATTATAAGGTTGAGACCATACTTCGAACAGGAGTCAAGCGCAACTCAAAGACCTGGAGGGATTTTGACCAGGCAGTTCGTAAGGCTGAGCGCACGGGAACCAAGGTATATGATGCCTCCCAGAGCAGTTTACCCGGGCTTGAGTTTAGTTTTGGTGAGGCCAGTATTACGATTATTTACGGTAAACAGCGTTGGGATGGAGAGCACTTATCAAGCTCTGAGGCACGAAATGCGGTCAGTATAGTAGCTAAATTAGAGTATGCAGGCCGCGCTGTTCTTTTTCCAGGCGATGCGGTTGGGAGAAAACCGGGCGCAGCCAATGATAGTTGCTCATATTCGGAAAAGGAAATGGTGTTAAACAACGCTGTATTGTCTCTGGACGCTGATATTCTCTTAGCTCCCCATCATGGCTCAGATTCATCCAGCAGTTCTTGTTTTATAAAAGCCGTGTCTCCTGAATATGTGATTTTCCAATCAGGGCACAGGTATGGTCATCCATCCCTCTCTGCCAAGAAGCGATATACCCAGCATGGTGTCCCTATCAGTCATATTTTCAGAACTGACTTTAAAGATGCTGAAGATAGCCCATATGACTGGGAAGACAGCCGATATGAGGCCTGCAAGGACTTGCCTGGGGATGATGATATAGGGATAACAATAACAAACAAAGGTGAACCTCTGGTGGAATACAGAACTCCTGAAAGAGATAACTGTTCTTTATAGAGGTTCTTACTTCAAGGAATTTATTGATGAAAATTTTTGATGTCTTTAAGTCAGAAGCTATCTTAAGTGAAACTGACGCGAATCGAATAATTACAACAACTCTACAGAACCAAAATAGTGAAATGTATGACGGTGTAATAGAAAGAAAAGGACGCGATAAAGTTCTGAATAGTGAACGCGAGAGTAGACAAGTCCTTTTGAATCGCGCTGCTGCTCACAAAGAACTGGTAAAGAGCGGGAAGATAGAGTCCAGTATTGCCAAAATAAAACAGGTAAAACAAAGAGCCTTGCCTGAGGCAAAAGAATATATCGACGCTATCTCAAGAGAAGTAAAGGAAGGTCTTCGAGCAAAGAATGAGAAAGAAGCTAGCTTAAGTAAGTTCCGTGAAGATAACAAATTGACCCACGCAGCATCATATAGCGATAACCCAGGAAAAGTTTGGGGTCACGTTATCCTGGCAATGATAGCCGAAGGGCTCATCAATTCGTTTTTTCTTTCCAAAGCCAGTGAATTCGGATTGGCCGGCGGTTTTGCACTCGCCTTTGCAATATCCTTTGTGAATTTGGCTATGGCGTTATGCTTCGTAATAGGGCTTCAAAATTTTCGTCATGTTAAGACTGGAAGAAGTCTTGCTGGTGCTGTAGGGATGGCCGTTTCGGGCCTCATAATGTTAGGCATCGCTCTCTTAGTCGGTCATTATCGATCGGCCTTGGACGACAACATTGAATCCGCCAGCACACTCGCAGTGGACAGTTGGTTGATTGAGCCATTTGGGATTGGGACTTTTGAGAGCTGGTTGCTTACTGCAGTTACGATCGGCATTTTTATTTTCTTTGTAGTCAAGCTTATTTTGAAAGATGAGCTGTATCCAGCTTATGGAAAAATTACGAGGGAAACTATTGAAGCTAGAAAAAAATTTACATCACTTAAGTCAAAAGCAATGAGGAAGGTCTCTCAGATAAAGGAAGAAGTTAACCAACAGTTTGAAGCAGTTCATGAAGAGCTAAATATTTTGGCTAAGACATTGGAGGAAGACTTCGAGGCTATGGAGTCGCTAGAACAAGATTACCAAAGCTATTTATTGTTACAGAAATCAGAATTCGAAACTTTCTGTGAAGAGTGTCGACAGCGTTTTTCTCATGAGTGTACTCAAATACTTGATAAGAAAGCAGACCTATCTAAGCCCACA
>NZ_NISX01000049.1 GCF_002591895.1 Lacimicrobium alkaliphilum | reverse complement strand
GGCGAAGCACTGGACACCTATATTCCGGAGCCAGAGCGTGACATCGACAAGCCGTTCCTGCTGCCAATCGAAGACGTATTCTCAATCTCAGGCCGCGGTACAGTAGTAACCGGTCGTGTAGAGCGCGGAATTGTAAACACTGGTGACGAAGTTGAGATTGTTGGTATGAAAGATACCACCAAGACAACGGTTACGGGTGTAGAGATGTTCCGTAAGCTGCTTGACGAAGGTCGTGCTGGCGAGAACATTGGTGCGTTGTTGCGTGGAACCAAGCGTGACGACGTAGAGCGTGGTCAGGTACTGGCGAAGCCAGGCTCCATCACGCCACACACCAAGTTTGAAGCAGAAGTTTATGTT
>NZ_NISX01000048.1 GCF_002591895.1 Lacimicrobium alkaliphilum | reverse complement strand
GGCTGATTCTGGATTCGACGGGATTTGCGAAACCCAAGGTGCATGCCGAGGGGCGGTTGGCCTCGTAAAAAGCCGCAAAAAATAGTCGCAAACGACGAAAACTACGCTTTAGCAGCTTAATAACCTGCTGAGAGCCCTCTCTCCCTAGCCTCCGCTCTTAGGACGGGGATCAAGAGAGGTCAAACCCAAAAGAGATCGCGTGGATGCCCTGCCTGGGGTTGAAGCGTTAAATCTAATCAGGCTAGTTTGTTAGTGGCGTGTCCGTCCGCAGCTGGCAAGCGAATGTAAAGACTGGACTAAGCATGTAGTACCGAGGATGTAGGAATTTCGGACGCGGGTTCAACTCCCGCCAGCTCCAC
>NZ_NISX01000047.1 GCF_002591895.1 Lacimicrobium alkaliphilum | reverse complement strand
TGTCTAAGCCCATGCCAGAGCTTGAGTTTCCAGAACTCAAGGGACTTGTTTCGGATGAAGATTCTGCCCTTTTCAAAGGTAAGCGTGAGGCTATCAATGAGTTCCAATACAAAGAGCTGGAAGAGCTAAGAACTGACTACCAACATGCTGTGAATGACCTAAGCCTGGAGAGAGAGACTGCATAATGAGCTTGCTAGACGAAGATAAAAATGTATCAGGTAACTGGACGCTCATTTGCGCGGTCTTGGCGCTGGGTGTTGTGGGCGGAGCGGTTATTTGGAAAATGATGACAGCAAATAGCTACGACGAACACACCTTATGTAAGTCAGGCGCTGAAAGCTCACTTACGGTTGTTTTATTTGATAAGACTGGAGGGTTTAGTGAAAACCAGAAAAGGTTAATCAGCAAAGCTATTAACAAAGAGATAAGAGACCTTTCAACAGGAAGCCAGGGTCAGATCCTACTTTTT
>NZ_NISX01000046.1 GCF_002591895.1 Lacimicrobium alkaliphilum | reverse complement strand
ACGGTGATCGCCGGACGCTTACCTCTATATGAGCATGTCCGATAAAGATCATTCCCACAAACCACATAGCCATGCATGTTGATGTTTTCAAACGCACGCGAATTCTTATCTTCAACCTCAATTTCATTATCAACATCGTTTCGTCACTCCTATTAACCGGAGTCCGAATCTTAAGGCCAAAAATTAAGTCAGTTTAAGATTAGAGGGCTCTATTTAGCTTCTCTGGTCATTACTTTGCTATTGCTGAATTTGTTTCGTGAATTCGGAAATAGCCAGATTCTTTATTTTTCTGAGCATCCTGAGCTCTTCAGGCTTTGCGTCATAGTTGTCGGTTGCTTCCACTTCCCGGATCAGCTGTTCGCTGAACCGGGTGATATTGGTAATGATCCGGTCTATTTCACGTCCTGCCACGGCAGCTTTAATACCCAACTCTTGCGCAACGTTCAGCAAATCGTTTCTCGTCACTTCACCGAAGTATCTTGCATTACCCCAGGGTCAGATCCTACTTT
>NZ_NISX01000045.1 GCF_002591895.1 Lacimicrobium alkaliphilum | reverse complement strand
TTGATCGTTAAATTGATACTCCGCTTTACCGATTTATTGTGATTCACTATTATTCATAATAAATCGAAATGAACCATAAAGGAGATTGACGATGGCAAAAGGTGAAACCCGCGTGTTAACTGCACATATTCCTATTCCACTCGCTGATAAGGTTGACCAGTTGGCCGACCGATCCGAACGTTCGCGTGCCTGGATCATGAAGCAAGCGCTTTCGTCCTGGATCGCTCAGGAGGAGGAACGCGACCGGCTGACCCATGAGGCGCTGGGCGACGTGGATGCGGGCCGTATCATCGATCACCAGACCGTACAGGCGTGGGCCGATAGCCTTGGGTCCGACGAACCCTTGCCGGTGCCGCGTTGATTGAGCTGAAATGGACCAGTAAGGCGCTCTCCGATTTGGTGCGGCTCTATGAGTTCCTGGAGCCGCTGGATCCCGCAGTGGCTGCGCACACCGTCCAGTCTCTAACCAAGGCACCAACGACACTGTTGCGTAACCCGCGCCTTGGCGAGCAGCTATTTCAGTTCGAGCCGCGCGAGGTGCGGCGCATTCTTATCCATCGATACGAAATGCGGTACGAAATTGTTAGGGAAACGATCTACGTGCTGCGGCTGTGGCACACCAGGGAAGACCGTTAATAAGGGATGAATGGATGAGCCAGAAGTGCAGGCCGCCATCACACACCAAAAGCACGAACAAAAGA
>NZ_NISX01000044.1 GCF_002591895.1 Lacimicrobium alkaliphilum | reverse complement strand
TTAGTGTTTTTCGTGGTCAGTTAGCGTGTCCGCTGACCAGATTTGCCTGCAGAAATGTCCTTAAAGCCACCTGAGACATACTTGTGCAGTACACTGGAGACCAAAGACTGGTAAGGAAGCCCTTCCTCCAGTGCCCGGCGCTGAAGTGCCTCGAGATCCCGGCTGGAGATACGAATGTTGATCCGTTTATCTTTCTTGAACGTCTCTTCAGCCGCCCTGGAGAAGTAATCCCGACGGTCAGCATTCAGATCCGATTCAAACTCGCCGGATTCATAAGCTTCAAGCAGCTCCTGCTCTTCAGAATCTAATTTAGCCTTGGTCATACTACCCCCTTAAAAATTTTTTAGTGGCCTTACGACTGGGGATAATCGTCTTAAGAAAGAATTCCCTGTCATTCTCAATATACGGTACCAGCCAGGCGTAATCATCTATCCTAACCACAAGCAGACGTTGACCCGGATACTTGCCCCTGTTGGGGTGAGGTCCATCATCAAGTAAAGCACCAGACTGAAGGGCGAATAAGACATCTTCAAAAGACACTCCTCGCTCAGTCATCAACTGCTGGTTCTTTTCCGCATTCCAGTTAATCTGCTTCATAAAGAGAGTCTAACAGAGTGTGTGCCTATTGGCATCCCTCTACCCTTAAACAAAAAGCCTTAATTCTTCTCGTAAAGTCGCTGAGTTCACAGAGGGTCATTCCCGTATATATTTGGCGGGCATGCCCA
>NZ_NISX01000043.1 GCF_002591895.1 Lacimicrobium alkaliphilum | reverse complement strand
TCATCCCCGCTTGGATCGTTACCATCACTCTCCACCACATCAGGAATACCATCATTGTCATCGTCTTCATCTACATTATCTGCTATACCATCATTATCGGCATCTAAAATACTTCGGAAGTCAACCTCCGTCAGATCCGCATCATCCACATTGTCCGTACCAATGGCTCCCGTATCTAAATTGTCATTGACATCTGGGGTAGCTCCGGTAGTATCTACCGTATCAAAACCANGTAGCTCCGGTAGTGTCTACCGTATCAAAACCATCATCCAAACCATCGCCATCGGCATCAGTACCTACTGCGGTACCTTGACCGGCTTCAATCACATCATTGATCCCATCATTATCACTGTCTGTATCTAAGTAATCTGGAGTCGTGTCACTATCCGTGTCTTCAGGGGCTAAACTCGTACCTGCTACAAAGCCTGCAGCCGTACATTCATCGGCATTACCATCCGCCGGAACCGTACCATCCGCTAAGTTACATACCGGATCATACGCATCATCAATACCATCATTGTCATTATCAGTACCACTTGGGGCAGTATAACTGGCTGTTGGCTGCGCCTCTACATTGTCCGCAATACCATCGTCATCTGCATCAATATCTAAATAGTCCGGACCGTCATTTACATTACCATCCGTATCAGTAACAACTGTCGTTACCGGATCGCCATCTACATTGCCTTGTGCAGGGTCCGGAATACCATCCGTACCAACACCGCCATCGGCAATACCATCGTCATCACTGTCTAATCCCGCATTGCCCGTCTCAATGATATCATAGATACCATCATTGTCACTGTCTAAATCGAAGTGATTCGGAACACCATCATTGTCATTGTCATAAATATCCGGAATACCATCTCCATTACCGTCCGCTAAATCCG
>NZ_NISX01000042.1 GCF_002591895.1 Lacimicrobium alkaliphilum | reverse complement strand
TGATTGTAAGGCGAGATGACTATTATTTGATATAAGCGAGAGAAGAGGTAGTCCCATACCTGAGTCTTCTTCAATGTAACTACCTAATTTCATGCGGCTAATCAACTCTAAAGCCGGCTTACTTCTCATGATTACAGATAAGAATTCTGCATCCGCTTCCTTGACAAAAAAGCCTTTATCGAAGAAAGCCTTATAGATACTTCCTTGTTGTGGGTTTTCACGATAAATCCCAGAATAAACATAGGAGATTAATTTGCTTCTCTCACTCTTTCTCAATGAAGAAGTGTATGCGTTAATCGACCGCCAATCTAAATCGTCCAAGGATTCTATATCATTAAAGTTTACATTTTTCAGCCCATTTTTATGTAAGAAATCTTTAGCAAGAATTATAGTATCCATGTAATCGCTTTTATCTGAAGGGCAAAGAGACTCAAGCTCAGGATAATCATTTTTCGCCACGGGCTTAGGCAACTTTCCTTTATCTACAATTTTAAGCTCAGCTTCTTCACTTGTACTTTTCCCACTCGAAATACAACTTTCCTCTGTTTTAATAAAGAGCAAGGGATAATCCTTTTCCAGGGTCTCCTTTAATGAGGAATGTGAACCCGAAAACTCTGACTTATCTACCTCTTCTGACTCCAATGAAAATTCTTGTCTGTAATCCGAAAAAATAGAGGAAGACATTTGTAATCTGGAGAAGGGTGAGTCATATTGAAAAGGCAAATACACTGTGCCAATTTGTGAAAGGTTTGAAATGATTTGGTCTGTTTCAATTTCAGGAACAGAGTGCAAACTCCAAAAATCTATCATTCTTGGCCATATGTTTGCATTCCAATTATTTTTTGTAACTCCAGAAATAAACTTGATTACGTCTTCGGTACTCTTACCTTCCATTGCAGCCATTGTTGCGTATAGAAGTATCGAATCTTCAATGTCTGGGTACATTCTTAAATGTTCGACAATGGTACGATTAAAGT
>NZ_NISX01000041.1 GCF_002591895.1 Lacimicrobium alkaliphilum | reverse complement strand
CACAAAATCCTTTACACTCTCCCTGCTGCTGGCAGCATGGATGGCATTTCAACAACTCTGACCCTTCTGATGTGACCCTTCTGATGCACCGATAGTTTCGTAAACTGACCAAAACCAAGGGCGGCTTTGCCAATGAAGACAGTTTGCTTAAGCTGTTGTACGCCGGTATGTTGAAGGCGTCAGAGCGCTGGACGCATCCGGTGCAAAACTGGAACCTGACACTGTCACAGTTGGCCATTCACTTCGAAGTGCGGCTGGATGCTCACATTGACCTGTGATTGAAATTTAGGCTGACACAGTGTTTTGAATACCCTCTTCATGTCTTACATTTATGTTCTTAACGGTATTACTGACTTCTTAATACCTATCGGATTATCCTGCTTCAAGCTTTTAAGGAATGAACTTAGACCCTTAACTTTTAGATCTTGGTAACGGCTAGGTCCCACCCAGATATTTTTAATGGCGCTATCAGGTAGCTTAAATTTGAAATAGGGTACAAATATGCCATCTCTACACCTATGATGCTCTGCGGCTGATGTTCTTACCATTAAGCGTTTCTCTTTCTCTTCTGAGAAGCCTTTGTTCTTCATCATACAGCTGCTAAACAGGTAACTTTTGTATGTATTCATAAAATCTGTTTTACAATTTTCTCTTCTTTTCATACTAATCCACTCTTTTGCAGCACCAATGGCTAAAGCTTCTTTATCTGCCTCCTCATACGCACAGCTATCCAGTTTTAAAAAACTGATTTCTATATACTTGTCCATGAAAATTAATTCATCACGACTCTTGGTATCGATTTCATCATCTCTGGCCATTTTCTCTGCGGATAAAGACAAGGCATTTAGACTTTGACTTATCTCATCTATTAGATCAGAGATAACAGCTTCATCGAATTCAACCGCATATCCTCCATTATTCGGGGTGTATCCTCTCCATTGGCTTAGTAAATCTGCTTTTTGGCAAAATGAACATACAAAGATATTTTCATCCTGAGCCTGTTCGATTAATTGATTTACTAACTCTTCTTTACTTTGCCCACCTAAATATTCACTTGCACTTTGTCCAATGGCTTTGTCCGCTATCCTTTCCAGACCTGATATAAACTCTTCATCATCATTCATGTACCCAATATGAGTCAGCCACAGTTCTTTGTTCTCTAAGATACTTTTAACCGCGTTGATATCTGTATAGTGATAAAGACTCATTATTTCTCCAGGTCTAATAAAGAGGGTCATAATAAAGAGTAATAAAGTGGGTCAGATCCTGAGGAATCCCCACAAATAGTCCATAAAATTCATTGAGATAGGGAACATTCATGACGTTTGGTGATCAGACAGGGTCAGATCCTACTTTT
>NZ_NISX01000040.1 GCF_002591895.1 Lacimicrobium alkaliphilum | reverse complement strand
CTTTTTAAAGAACTTCCCAAACTCAAACCCGGTGACAACCTCGACCACCTCCTGCCATGGAACTTCGCTAAAAGCTAGACGGTCATCACCGGACTCTTACCAGGCTTTATCGGCGGTAAATTCTGTACTTCTTATTATATCCATAGTTCCCATGCTATTAGTCTGTAACGGCGGTTATAACGGGCGAAAACAAAGCGGCTATTAGCAGGCATAAAAACCGCGACAGCCTGAGTTTAAGGATGTGGTGAACCGCTTTAGACAACACCACATTTTCAGGGGATCACTGGCTGGTCATATTTGCCTTCAATGGCGGAAATGACGTTCTATTTTCTCAACTTACCTGATCCAGGTCCCATAATGCTCATGGCAGCTCAAAGTGCCAAACATTTGATTACTTATTCATCTGCCCTTGAATTTTAGTTGAGAGTAGATAACAGCAACATCGTTTTCCATATACGCAACGGACTTGGGATCATTGTTACCATCTGGAAATTCAATACCTGGTGCATTTTGTAGCAGACTCACATATAGCTTGAACCACACACCGGCCTCTTTCTCTACACCAAGGATATCGCACATTAATTGTTTGCATGAAAGATTCAACAACTGAAACTTGTCACTTAATTCATGTTTGGAAATAAGAATATCTAACAGCTCCTCCATGTTATAAGCCCAACTCTCATCTTCAACAACATCCTGTTCGATTGGTGGTTGCGTTAGAAATTCATTGCCATCCATAATCTGCAACTTCATATGTTCAGCACTTCCACTCGACATATATGCAGTAATCAAATCACTAACCCGAGCTTTGTGGACAGCAGCCCACTCTTTTAATTCATTCTGAAAAGAAACAAGCTCTTTATCTTCCACCGTTTCTTCTTCATCGAAGTCAACCGCCTCTCTACCATTGTATCCATCTAACTCTACGGTTTCTTTCTCAGAGCCCCCTGAAACTTCAACATCATTTAAATCACCCTGATTGGCTTTCACTGGTCCCACAAGGTTTTCACTTTCTACAATGGTAAAATCTTCTCTTACTTTATTCTCACCACCCATTAACTCTGTCTCAACGTTAACCTCATTAATCATAGGGTAAAAGATATAGCCAAATATAAAGAACGCGATTGCCACAGTGGTATTCATTAATAAGTTTTTCATTAAAATTCCTTTTTATTATTCAAATATATCATCAACAAAACCAAACCCTTTGTCATCATTCGAATTGGTAAGCTTTATTTGTAATCTCAAATTACCATCCTTGTTGGCTAATGCACCGGTAAGGTATGAGTAAAAGTTAGCTAAACGGTGTAGCGAAGGGAAAACAAGCCGCCTTCTATGAGTCAGGTTTTATTGTTTTCTATTTATTCACTGTCTGTTTTTCATGTTTTTTCTCTGATAAATACCCA